>DJLT01000050.1 GCA_002435145.1 Neptuniibacter sp. UBA6509 | reverse complement strand
CGGTAGTTTAGCGTCTGAACGCCATCGTTGGCAGCCAATCTTATGGCGAGAACTAAAGCGTTACACCGAAGCGCTAGAGCAGCCGCACTGGCATCGTGCCAATATGTTTAGTTCATTTGTGACCGCTGTAAGAGATTCAAAATCGGTTGATCATCTGCCTAAGCGACTGTTTGTTTTTGGCATTTCTGCGCTACCGCAGAATTATGTACAAGCGCTACAAGTGCTAGGTGAACGTATTGATGTTCATCTAATGGTGACCAACCCATGTCGTTATTATTGGGGTGATATTGTTGACCAAGCCCAAATAGCCAGAATGAACAGGCGTTGGTTTAGTAAGCCTGAGCTAGATTACAGTGATTATGCTGAAGGCAATCCACTACTGGCGTCTATGGGCAAATTGGGTCGTGATTATCTATATCAGTTACAAGATACAATAGGTGATCGTGGCAATGAGGAGATAGATGCTTTTGCTGATCTTGAACGACACAGTTTATTATGTAGTATTCAGCAAGATATTCTAGATTTAGAGAACCCCGCACGTTTCCCGGATAATCCGGCTGTCAGTACTCATAAGCGCCCTTTGGAGGAGAATGAACACTCGTTTGTTATCCATAGCTGTCATAGTGCGCTACGTGAAGTGGAGGTACTTCATGACCAGTTACTGGCTTTGTTTGAGGCTAAGCCTGAGTTAAAGCCGCGTGATGTCATTGTTATGATGCCCGATGTTGCTCAGTATGCTCCCTATATTGATGCGGTCTTCTCTAATGTTCCTACTGATCGCTACATCCCTTACTCAATCTCCGACAGAAGTAATCGTCAGGAAAACCCGTTGTTACTTAGCTTTGAAAAAATAGTAAAGCTCAATAGTAGCCGTTTTACTGTTTCTGATGTGCTAGAGCTTCTCGAAGTCCCTGCGACTATGCGTCAGATGGGAATTGATGATGCTGGATTTCAGCGTTTACGTTACTGGGTTGATCAATCAAATATACGTTGGGGGATGGATTCCGAGCAGCGCAGCCTATGGGAATTACCGCTATTTGAACAGAACAGTTGGCGCTTTGGCTTAAAGCGTATGTTAGCCGGTTATGCCCTTGGAGAAGAGGCTGACTTTTGGCAGGGTTATGCGCCGTATATAGAGATAGAGGGTTTGGAAGCCGATCTTTTAGGACGACTTGCGGACTTTATCGATATATTGGATGAGATTAAGACACGTTTTAGTAGCGCCCATGAACTACCTGAATGGATAGAGATCATTAATGATTTATTAGCATCGATGTACTTGGCCGATGAACAAGATGAAGTGCCAATGAATGCTATCCGCCAAACGTTACAAGGGTTGCAAGAACAGTTAACAGATGCGCATTACGCTCAACCTATATCGTCTGCCATTATGGCTGATTATCTGATTAGTGGCATTAATCAGCAGCGCTCTTCGCAACGTTTTTTAGTCGGTGCGGTTAACTTCTGTACGCTCATGCCTATGCGTTCAATCCCTTTCTCTGTGGTCTGTTTATTGGGGATGAACGATGCGGATTATCCGCGCAGTATTCCTCCAGTGGGTTTTGATTTGATGACCGACTATCCACGCAAAGGGGATCGTTCAAGAAGAGATGATGACCGTTACCTGTTTTTAGAGGCATTTCTATCCGCTCAAGAGTGTCTTTATATCAGTTATGTTGGACGCTCAATTAAAGATAATAATGAAAAAATACCTTCTGTATTAGTCAGCGAATTGCTTGATTACATCGAGCAAGGCTATGTTTTAAAGGAGGATCTACATCTTTCTAACAGCGAAAGTGGGGCTAAGTTACGATCTAGTTTAATTACTCAGCATCCGCTAGTTGCGTTTAGTCCGGAATATTTTTCGAATACGAATAAACTCTTTAGTTTTGCATCTGAATGGCTGCCAGCTGCAAATGCAGAAAGTAAGGAGACGGTTGAGTTTTGTCAGAAACCGTTACTGGCTCAGTCGTTATTAGAGGGGCAAATGGAAGATCACGCCACCCTTGAGATAGAGGCGCTAATCAGTTTCTTAAAGAATCCATGCCGAAGCTTCTTTAATCAGCGCCTAAAAGTGTATTTCGCGAACCATGAGATAGAAGCTCAAGATGAAGAGCCTTTCTCTCTTGATGGATTACAGGCGTACCTGATTAAGCAGCGTTATTTAGAGGCTGCATTGACCTTGCAGGATTTAGATCAGTTAGATCAAACCATTTTGGCGGAAGGGGCATTGCCAGTGGCGACTCCAGGTCAGTTACTGCTGGCAAAAATACGTCATGATTGTGAAGAGCTCGCGCATAAAATCTTACCTATGTGTGAGGGCGAGCCTGAAAGACTAGAGATACAGTTACAGTTTCCTACAGTGCAGTTACAAGGTTGGTTAGATGATTGCTATTCTGCGCACTTATTACGTTATAGACCCGCGCAAGTTAACGCGAGAGACCGTCTAAGTAGTTGGGTAGAGCATTTAGCGCTGTGCCTAACATCTGATGATAGTGCGAATACAGTCTATCGTGGGTTATCAGGCAAGGTGCACTATCGTGCCGTTGAGAAAGATAAAGCACAGGCATACTTACAGACCTTAGTTGAATTTTATCAGCAAGGTATGAATGCGCCGCAAGCTTTTGATGCGGCTTGTGCTCATGAGTATTTAAAGCAGCAGAAAAAAGACCCTGATAAAGCGATCAAGGCTGTTGAGACACGTTTTATCGGTAATGCCTATAGTTCCGGTTTACAAGATAACCCCTATATTCGACGAGCCTATCCCGACTGCAGCAAGTTTACGGAGCAGTTCATTCCTTTAGCTGAGGCGATCTATGCCCCGATGTTAGCTTACATCGAGGAGGGGAAAGATGACTGATATTAAAATTCTGGACCCACTAACGTTCCCGCTGGTGGGACAGCAGCTAATTGAAGCCAGTGCTGGCACGGGTAAAACCTATACCATTACCGCGCTCTATCTTAGATTGTTACTCGGTTTAGGTAATATCAATGATAAGCCCTTAGGGCCGGATCAAATCTTAGTTGTTACGTTCACGGAAGCTGCGACTGAAGAGTTACGTGACCGTATTCGCTGCCGCATGGTTGATGCGCGTAGCGCGTTTTTACAAAAAAACAGTGAGATCTCAGATCCTTTTTTACTGCAATTAAAGCAGCAATCTCAAGATCATGCCCAAGCAATTAAGTTATTAGAACAAGCGATCCGTCAGATGGATGAAGCCGCTATTTTTACTATTCATGGCTTCTGCCAGAGAATGTTAAAACAACACGCTTTTGAAAGCGGGTCCTTGTTTGAAAGCGAACTGACTAAAGATGATCAACGTCTGATTCGTAGTGCTGTTTTGGATTTCTGGCGCAACACAATCTATCCGCTAAAGTCCTCACTTACAGAGCTGGTTCTTCAGCAGTGCTGGAATAGTCCTGAAAAGTTGATGGCCGAGTTAAGAGGATTGCTAAACCAAACTGATATAACGATTGAACCTGATCTATCCGGTGTTGATCTGCATAGTGCTTACGATGAACGTTTGGAACGTATTAATCAGTTTAAACAATCTTGGTTAGCCAATGGCGATGATCTCGTTGCTTTGATACAAGCTTC
Source organism: Neptuniibacter sp. UBA6509 (assembly GCA_002435145.1). Classification (GTDB taxonomy): domain Bacteria; phylum Pseudomonadota; class Gammaproteobacteria; order Pseudomonadales; family Balneatricaceae; genus Neptuniibacter. The sequence goes on along the minus strand of DJLT01000050.1, from coordinate 12,563 downwards.
CGATGTCAATAAGCGCAGTTATACCAAAGCCAGTGTGCCTAAATGGCTTGCGCAAATTGATTATTATGCCGCATCAGAACAGTTAGAACCGAGTAAAACTCTATTTTCGGTTATGGAACGTTTTACCGATACTCGCCTTAGTGAAAAAACAGATAAAGGTGAGCAGCCTTCACATCCTCTGTTTAGTGAATTAGAAGCTTTTTTAGTTAATACGATGCCAATAAAAGAGATTTTATTAGGCAAGGCGCTTAACGAAGTCAGTCAGCGTTTAAATCTAGCCAAAAAACAGTATCAGCTACAAACATTTGATGATCTGTTAACCGGGTTGAGCGATGCTTTAAACTCCACTCAAGGAGCGGCTTTATCTGATGCGATTCAGAAGCAGTATCCGGTAGCGATGATTGATGAGTTTCAGGATACCGATCCATTGCAGTACGGTATCTTCACCACGTTATATGCCGACCAGTTTAATACCGCTTTAGTCATGATTGGCGATCCAAAACAAGCGATATACGCCTTTCGTGGCGCTGATATCTTCACTTATATTAAAGCGCGTCGCTCGGTTAAAGAGACGTTCACCTTAGAGACAAATTGGCGTTCTACCTCTGCGATGGTCGAAGCTGTGAACACGTTGTTCCAGTCTGCTGATTCCGCTTTTATTTATGATGCAGATATACCGTTTCATCCAGTAAAGGCAGCAGATAAAGATAACGAGGGGCTCAAAATACAAGAGGAGGCTCCGCCTGCTTTAACATTTTGGAGCGAGCAGGTAGATGTTCCTCTGAATAAGGGGGAGTACCTATCTCTGTTTGCACAAAGTACTGCCGCTGAGATCGATCGCTTATTAAGTGGCGAGGCTAAAATTAAAGGCCGGACAGCTCAAGGGGCTGATATAGCGGTGCTCGTGCGCGACCGTTATGAAGCAGAGGAGGTTAGGAGAGCGCTTGCGGTCTATGAACACCCCTGTGTGTATCTGAGTAGCCAAGACTCAGTTTTTAACTCTATTGAGGCTATAGAGCTTTCCTTAATTTTAGCAGCGATTGAAAACCCTCAGAATGAGCGCAGTTTAAAAGCAGCGTTAGCTACAGAGCTATTTCAGCTGGAGATGAGCGAACTAGATCGTTTTAATTCAGATGAAAATGCGTGGGAAGGGGTCGTTTCAGAATTTACACTTTATAAAGAGACATGGTTGAAACGTGGGGTTTTACCTATGTTAAATCAGCTACTGCATCAGCGTAATCTTGCGGCAGAAACTTTGGAGCAGGTCTCCGGTGAACGACGTTTAACTAATTTGCTGCACATCGCTGAACTACTGCAACAGGCCAGTAGCCAGTTAGAGGGTAGCACCGGGCTTCTGCGCTGGTTTAATGAACAGATTGTGAGCCCAGGCGGGGCGATTGATGAACAAGTTCTACGTTTAGAAAGCGAAAGAAACCTCGTCACTATTGTGACTGTGCATAAGTCAAAAGGATTGGAATATCCTATTGTATTTTTACCTTTTGCATCTAACTTTAGAGAAGCAAAAACTGCCCTTTATCATGATGAACAGGGTCGTACTGTTCTGGACATGAGCGCTGAAGATGAGTCATTAGAAATGGCTGAAAAGGAGCGCTTAGCGGAAGAGCTGCGCTTGTTATATGTTGCTTTAACGCGTTCGGTATATTGCTGTTATGTGGGCGTGAGTGATATTCGAATAGGTAACAGTAAAGCCTCCCGTTTGGGCGATAGTGCATTGGGTTATCTACTGTTGCAATCAGGCCTATCCTTAGAAGAATCTCTAGCGCGCTTACAACAGCTATCAGCCTCAATTAAGGTGATGACGCCTATCGATCATGGCGCACAAAAGGATCTGTTTGCCATTGAAGAGGTTGAAGAGAAAGAGCTGAGCGCACGTCGCTTTATAGGCCGGATAGATCGGGATTGGCGAGTGAGTAGTTATTCCGCTCTGAGTCGTCATAGCAACAGTGCCTATATTCCTGAACTTCCCGGTTTAGACCTAGAGGTCGCGGATGAGCATGCTTTGAGTGCGGAAATCGAGATTCCTGAAGGGCAAAGTATCTTCACTTTCCCTAAGGGCGCAAACGCAGGCACTTTTTTACACACGGTATTTGAAGAGATTAGTTTTCCTCAATATATAGAATCTGTTAATGATGCAGATCAAGAAAAAGATGAAAACGGATTAACAGCGTACCAAGCCCAAATTTCAGACCAGTTAGTATTGGCCGGATACGATGCTGAGTGGTTACCTGTTATTGAACAGTTAATTACGAATGTTTTAAAAACAGACCTGAATGGAAAAGGCCTTGCTTTAGGCAATATTGAAGACACTCATCGTTTGGTTGAGATGGAATTTATGCTGCGTGCAGATCATGTCACCGTCTCTGCATTAGAAGCATTGATTAGAAAGCATGACCCTCTATCGGCTCAGGCAGCCCCATTATCTTTTGAGCCCCTGCGCGGGATGTTAAAAGGGTATATCGATCTTCTATTTCGTGAGGGTGAGCGTTATTACATCTTAGATTACAAATCTAATCACTTAGGTTACGAAGCCAACTGTTATAACCAAGCAGCCTTGGAGCAAGCGATGGTGGAGCATCGCTATGACCTGCAATATCTACTCTACTCGTTGGCTGTACATCGCTTATTGAAGCAGAGAATCCCTAATTATGATTACAACACCCACTTTGGGGGTGTTTATTATCTCTTCTTAAGGGGAATGAATAGAGAAAGTGACTTAGGTGTATTCAGTTGTAGACCTGATTGGGTTTTGATTGATGCGCTTGATCAGATGTTTTCAGGGGAGGAGACCTAATGGACTCCAATATGTGTGATCTATCCCAAATTAAACAGTGGGCTACCCAAGGGTTGATTCGTTCAGTTGATTACCAGCTAGCGCAACTGATGGCGGGTAAATCGCCTGATGCACCCGAATTATGGTTACTTTCAGCGTTGGTTAGTTATGAGTTATCGACAGGTAATGTCTGCTTACCTTTAAGTAAGCTTCAGTCGCCTAGCGATTATTGGCCAGAAGAGATAGCAGAGCACTTAGCGCTGGTGGATTGGTCCCAGATTGAGATGGATCAGTTAGTGTTGGGGGCCGGAGATAACGTAACGCCACTTGTGATGGATAAACAGCGTTTCTATCTCTACCGTTATTGGCAATATGAATGCCAAGTAGCGCAAGAGCTTCTTCAAAGGACGGGGTCTGTTGACACTGATGAGAGTCTACTTAAAAGCGGTTTAGCGCGTTATTTTTCGTCTCAGGAAATCTCCGAAATAGACTGGCAGCAAGTGGCTGCAGCGGTGGCTGTTCAGAAGCGATTTTCGGTTATTAGTGGTGGACCAGGAACCGGGAAGACAACTACTGTAATCAAGCTATTAGCACTCTATATTGAGCAGTGTAAGGCAAAAGGGCAGAGCTATAATATTCAGTTAGCTGCGCCGACAGGCAAAGCCGCTGCGCGGCTGGCTGAATCGATCTCTAGTGCAAAAGAAAAACTGGATATAGATGCTGCTTTGATGGCAGAGATACCTACAAAAGCGAGTACTTTGCACCGTTTGTTGGGTGTTATACCTAATAGCATTCGTTTTAGACATGATGCTGACAACCCCTTGCACCTTGATCTTCTCGTATTAGATGAAGCTTCAATGGTTGATCTACCGATGATGTCACGGTTACTGAAGGCGTTGCCTTCCACCGCTAGGCTTATTTTGCTTGGTGATCGCGACCAGTTAGCTTCAGTGGAAGCCGGGAGTGTTTTAGGGGATATCTGCAGTTGGCCTCAAGGATTGACCTATTCTGATGGACAGAACAACCAGCTACATCAACTTTGTCAGTTAGACTCTGCTTTACCCCAGGGGACGACCAGTGATTTCTCTGATGGTTTAGCGTTGTTATATAAAAGTTACCGTTTTAACGACCAAAGTGGCATCGGATTTTTAGCTAAAGCGGTGAATGCTGGCGAATGTGATCAAGTTAGATCAGTACTAAAAGCAGGCTACAGAGATCTAAACTACCAACTTTTAAGTATAGAAAGTTATGAAGTACTGGTTAACACGGTAGTCGATCAGTACGCAGAGCTATTTAAACGTCTTCTCGCGGGTGAAAAACCAAAAGTTTTGCTCGCACAGCTAACGCATTTTCAATTGCTCTGTGCGAGAAGGGAGGGCGATTATGGGGTTGCCGGTCTGAATGAAAGAATTTATGAGCGACTAAAATCTAGAGGTTTAATCAAAGAGCAAGGCACATGGTACCCCGGTCGTCCCGTGATGATCACCCGTAATGATGCGTCTTTATCTTTGTTTAATGGTGATATAGGCCTCGTTGCCTTTGATGGCAGTGGGCGTTTAAAGGTGTGGTTTGAGCAAAATGGGGAGATGCGCTCAGTTTTGCCAAGCCGATTACCACAGCATGACACGGTTTTTGCGATGACGGTTCACAAGAGTCAGGGCTCAGAATTTAATCGAGTCATGTTGATTCTGCCGCCAACAGACAGCCCATTGCTAAGTAAAGAGCTGTTATATACCGGGATTACCCGAGCTAAGAATGAACTAGATATTGTTGCGACAGAGAAGATTTTACTACAAGCGACCTTAAGGCGTACAGAGCGTGCGGGTGGATTAGCATCAAGGTTATGGCGGTAGCTGCTGATAAGAGCTGTGCTTAGGTATAGTGAACTAGAGCTGAAAAAAGATATTAAAAAGCCCAGACTTAATAGCTGGGCTTGTTAGTGTGCGATTTTCTATAGCGTGCTTTTGAAATGGTGCTTTTTGCCATTACTTACAAAAATAGCTTTCTAGCTAAAGCTGATTTGTACACTATCTAATTAAAATTAACGACGACCACGATAACGCTTGATCGTTTGCTCTTCTGCTTTGATTCGGATTGGTTTTACTTGTTTGCTGTTGTCTTCCCATAATCGAAGCATTACTACACCCGCAGCAATCGCGAGAAGAATGGTAAATGTCATCATAACCTACTCCTAGACTGGCATTCGGCCAGTTACAACGTTTTTTCAGTATAACTTAATTTCAGCGTATATCATTAAGTGTTATCGGCTGATGCTTCAATAAATCAATCGGCATATAGAAGAAACCTTATTCCAAACAGTAAACCAGCTTCCAAGTTATTGGAAGGTTATGCGATCAGCTATAGAATATATGGAGACTCAATTTAGTTTTTAAACGTTGGACTGCTGAATAAAATCAGAAAGCTCAGTAAAGCCACCAATATGTTCTTGCCCACAGAATACCTGTGGAACCGTTGAGACAGGTTTGCCTACAGTTTTCTCTAGGTCTTCTTTGCTAATGTTTTCTTTGTGAATATCGATGTAACGGTAATCTAGCTCTTTTAATTCACATAGTTCTTTTGCTCTTACGCAAAACCCACAACCCTCGCGACCAAAAATAGTAATTCGTTTCATTGTTCATCTCTTCTATAAATTTAGGATGAGTTCATTTGAACAGGTTTCTCAGATAGGCACTAATTGCATCTCTTTATTTGGACGATTAGTTTTTTAAATCGAACCAATTTAAGGAAGTGTGAATACTATGTTGCGGTGCGGAATTCTTATCTAGAGAAGGCTATGACTGGGCTAAAAGCTTTTGTCCCCATACTCTGTGGATAACTCTGTAAACAACCTTGGGGAAAGCAACTTCAGAGCCTATGATATGGCCATAAGGTACAGATTGATTAAAAAATAACCAGTAATTTATCTATTTGAATATAAAGGTTTTTTCTGTTTTTTTTGCTAAAGATATTGGCTTTTTGAGTGCTTGTTCAGGCATTCATGCTTTTGTAATCAAACCTTAACCTATGTCAATGTTTTTTTAAGTCTAAATATAAAAAAACGGCCTAAAAAGCCGTTTTATATAACTTCTAAACTAAAGGCTTAAAACCATTCATCTTTCTGTTTTCTACGTTTAGGGAAGTAGGGCAAAATTAAGCCTAAAATCACTCCCCCTAAAGCAACAAGCCCGCCGTGAGTGAACCAACGCATGAGGTTGCTTTCATCACTGGACTCAATTTTAAAATTCAGCTCTTTAATCGTTGCGTTTAATTCCGCCACTTCGCTGGTGAGTAGCTGGCTTTTCTCCCGCATCGTTTTAGATTCACTTTGCAGTTTTTCAATTTGAACTGACTGTTCAGAGACTGTCGTTTGGCTTTTATCAAGGCTGCTTTGAAGTTTAGGTAAACGAACTGAAATACTGTCGCCAGGGTCTACAGCGGTAGGTTCGACCCAACCAATACGACCTTTAGGCATACGTACTTGCACGTATTTCGTTTTAGAGTCACGTTTTAGAATATCGACAGCCGTACCACTGCGTATACGGGTAATAATGCGATATTCATTACTGGGGCCATTATGAACATAGATCATTGCATCATCAGCAATATGACCTTTTTCAGCATGGACAGAGGCAGAAAACAGTAGAGAAGCGATTAAAAGTAACTTTTTCATTGATACATGTGTTTGAAAGCTAGAATTTGTCATATTGTACGGATTAAACTGGTTGCTTAACAGGTTGTTTTGACAGTAAACGCATAAAAGAACTGCGCAACGGGCTTCGTTGCGAGTAAAATCGGCAATTACCAAGAAGCGAGACAGCCTCAGAGTGCCTGTTTGGCTATTGTTAAGATTGGTTTTGCTTAAATTCGTTCACTTTTTTTAAATAAAAATATTTCTGAATTCTTTAGGGGAGAATTAAATGGAAAATTTCTTTGATGTCTACATCTTTCCATGGTTTGTAGATATTGTGATTGCGCTGGCGATCTTCTTTGTCGGTCGTTGGGTTATTAAGCAGTTAATGAAAGTGTTGGCACGTGTACTGCGTAAATCAAAAGTTGATGATATGTTGATCAACTTTATCAGCTCTATCGCAAACGTTGTGTTGCTGCTGTTTGTTATTGTTGCCTCGCTGAATCAATTGGGTGTTGATACAACGTCCTTAATCGCATTAGTGGGTGCCGCAGGCTTAGCAATCGGTCTATCTTTACAAGATTCTCTGAAGAACTTTGCAGCGGGTGTGATGCTGGTAATTTTCAAGCCTTTCCGTGAAGGTGATTTTGTTGAAGCTGCTGGCGTATCAGCGGTTGTTGAACATATCCAAATTTTCAACACAATTATGCGTACTGGTGACAATCGTGAAGTGATCGTACCTAATGGTGCTATCTATAGCGGTGTTATTACCAACTTCTCCGCACGTGATACCCGTCGTGTTGATATGGTATTTGGTATTGGCTATGACGATGACCTACGCAAAGCGAAAGAGATACTGAACGAAATCATCGAAGCAGATGATCGTATTTTGAAAGACCCTGTACCGGTGATTGCCGTTTCTGAACTAGCTGATAGCAGCGTAAATTTTGTTGTGCGCCCTTGGGTTAATTCTGCTGATTATTGGGCAGTACTTTGGGAAACGACTGAAGCTGTTAAGCTACGTTTTGATGAGGAAGGTATCAGCATTCCTTTCCCTCAGATGGATGTTCATTTGCATAAGCAAGAAGAAGCGTAAAAGTACCTAATAATGGTATTGAAAAAGAGCCTCAATTGAGGCTCTTTTTTTATCTGCTCGAGAAGTTAAAATATAATGAAAGTTAAGGAGAAACATAGAAATTAAGTAGCATTAGAAAGAATAAGTATATTACTCACTATCGCTCTCTTCATCACCCAGTTTTAGTTTTAACTCTTTTCTAAGTTTTGAGTTATCTTGCTTTGTCTTTTGTGTTTCTAAACGATATTTAAACGCTTGCACATGGTGGATCTCGATTCTTTCTTCCAAGTGGACGATCTGCTTTTGTTGGCTCGCTACGGTATCTTCAAGGTCATCGATCTGGCTTTGTAGCTCTTCGATGATGCCGTAGCCTGTGGCGCCGCTTGAACTCTGTCCGGGGCTTTCTTTCTCCGTGGTTTGAAGCTCTGTGACGATATGGCTGTAGAGTGCTTTTAGGTCTGCTTCTTCACGGTTGTTATAGCGGATTGTATTTTCAATGGCCTGGTGAGCACTTGCCGCACCAATAGAACCTGCGAGTACGTGCTCGACCATTCTGTGAAATTCAACCAGCTCAATAATGGTTATTTGTGGTTTATTGTGTACTTGCAGGTCTTCCGCGATCGTAAGTACTTCCTGCTCTGCCTTCTCAGTAGGTAAATAATTAGATAAGAGGCTTTTAGCTTCCTCCAGCTTAGGCTCAAGAAGAATATAAGCATCTAGACCGGTAGGTCTAGCTTTTCTCGATTGAGCTGAGTTCATAGAGCTTATGAATTCGGAGGTAAGGTTTCTCTCACTTTTATTTGGGCTAAAGATGAGCGAGCCGAAAATATAGCAGCCAATATTAATTAAGAGAGACCAAAAAACAGCATGCGGAACAGGACTGAGCCCTTCTAAGCCAAAGAGTGCTTCGGGTCGTAAAAGTGCAATTTGCCACGGTCCCTCAATAAGTAGAGACTCTGAGAACCAGCCATGCTTTATAAAGGTTGGGATTAATAGGCTATAGCACCATACGGTAAAGCCAGATAACAGGCCTAAGAATGCCCCTAAACTGTTACCTTTTTTCCAAAATAACCCACCAAAAAGGGCTGGTGAAAACTGTAAGACGGCGACAAATGAAAGCAGGCCAATTGCAACTAAGATATACGAATCAGCGAACTGTTTAGAAAACCATAAACTTCCTACCATTATTACAGAGACTACAATCCAGCGAAGCTGTAACAGATAGCTTCTTAAAAACTGTAGGCTTGGAACTCTTTCTAATGCAGGCAAAATCAGGTGGTTTGATGCCATTGTTGAGAGTGTCATCGAGGTAATAATTGTCATACCGGTTGCGGCGGAAAACCCCCCGATAAATGCTAATAACGTTAGGCTGCTCAATCCTGCCTGTTGTGGTAACAGTAGTACAAAGAAATCAGCGCTCTCCGCCGGCATTCCTTGCAGAAGACCTGCCGCCGCAATAGGTACTACAAATAGGTTGATCAGAACCATATAGAGAGGGAATACCCACATGGCTGTTTTTATATATTGTTTATTCGAGTTCTCTACAACGGATACATGAAACTGTCGAGGTAGGTTGTATATTGCAGAAAAACTTAAAATACATAATGTGAGCCACATGATTCCGCTATCTTGAGTGGCGGAAAAGCTAGCGACATGACCAAGATCTGCTTGCTGCAATCTATTATAAATATCGCCAAAACCATCAAAAAGGATGTAGGTTGCAAATACACCTACAGCAATAAATGCGATCAGTTTGACAATACATTCAGCGACTAATGCGGCAATCATACCCTGATGACGCTCGGTAGGATCCAGTTTGCGTACACCAAATATAATAGTAAATCCGATCATAAACAGAGTGACTAACCAGCCTGCTAAACCGTGTTCAGAGCCACTAGAGGGGCTGTTTGTTATTAACTCGAAAGAGCTTATGATCGCTGTTAATTGTAGTGAAATATAGGGAACTACTCCTATCAAGGCGATAATGGTAACAAGGGCAGCGATCTTTTGTGAACGGTTGTAACGTGTTGATATGAAATCCGCAATGCTGGTGATGCGGAAGGTCTCTTTGGCTTGAACCATGCGTTTAAGAGTAAACCACCACAGAGCGATACCTATCATGGCTCCCGCGTATACCCCTAAAAAAAGCATACCAGAGGAGGCCGCAAAGCCTACACTGCCATAAAAAGTCCATGAAGTATGGTAAACCGCCAGTGATAATGCGTATATCCAAGGGCTATTGTTAGATTCGCTTTTATTTTTAATTCGCTTTTCAACGAGTTGAGCAAGTGCAAATAGCAAGCTCATATAGAGCGAAACGTAAAGAATGACTGACAGCGGTGTGAACATATTACCCAGCTTAATCGTACATACGATGAATTATCTGGCTATCTTAAACCCTATAGCTTGTAGGCTAAAGGGTGTCTAATTAATATAATAGTATGATTTTTAAGTAAAACGCTGAAATTACATCAGCCGTGATTAGAAAGGTTGTATGCTTCCATAAGGCTTTAGTCTGGTTTTAACTGAGCCTTTAAAGGTTAGATAGCATCTAAATTATTGTTTTGGGTCTTTATAAATGAAATTGAATTGCGATTTAGGTGAAAGTTTTGGTGCTTGGAATATGGGGCAAGATGAAGCGGTTATGCCCTATATCGATATGGCAAATATCGCCTGTGGATTTCATGCATCTGATCCACTGACCATTGAAAGAACGATTGCCTTAGCTAGTGAGCATGGTGTGCTGATTGGCGCGCACCCAGGATACCCAGACTTAGTTGGTTTTGGCCGGCGGAGTATGAAGTGCACCGCGAATGAAGTACGAACCATGCTGCTATATCAAGTTTCAGCTTTATCAGGCATGGCGCAAGTTTTGCAGACACCGGTTGGTTTCGTAAAACCTCATGGCGCTTTGTATAACGATATGATGCGTGATGATGACCTGATGCAAACTATCATGAAAACAATAGCGCTTCTTCAGAAAACACAGTTTTCTTTAAAAGTACCTTTAGTCATTCAGGCGACGGCGAAAAATGATCGTTATCGTGAGTTAGCTGCTAAATTAGGGGTTGAACTGCTATTTGAGGCATTTGCTGATCGCGGTTATGACGATGAGGGCCTACTTCTGCCTAGGGCCGTTGCAGGGGCTGTATTTCATCAGACACAAGAGATTATTGACCGGGTTGAATTGCTCTCTAAAGAGGGCGTATTGCGTTCAGCCAGCGGGAAGTTGTTAAAGCTATCCCCCGATACACTGTGTGTACATGGTGATAATGCGGAAGCGATTAAACTTGTCGTAAAAATTCGTGGTGTTTTAGATGCAGCCTAAAATAGAGGTTGCGGGTGTTAATAGCTTGTTGGTTCGTTTTTCCGATCAAGTCGATCGCTCTCTAATCACCTATATTGGTCGTTTTTGTGAAAAGCTTAAACAGGATTTTGCTGACCATTTAGTGGATCTTATTCCATCTTATACAACGGTTTTAGTTACCTATGATCTTTTAAAAACCAGTGATGCACAGGTCCGAGATCAATTAACATCTCTTTTAATCGATTTAGAAAAAGAACAGAAAGAGGGCGCGCTTTCCCAAGTGTCAGCTCGCTGTATTACTTTGCCTGTTTGTTATGACAGGATTTATGCCCCGGATATAGTGGAGCTTTCTAAGCAGCTACAGCTCGATATAGATGAGATTATTCAGTTGCATTCAGCTCAACGCTATCAAGTTTATGCTGTTGGTTTTAGTCCAGGCTTTGGTTATTTAGGTGAGTTGGATGCTCGATTACGTGTTTCTCGTCTAGCAACACCTAGAACACAAGTCCCCGCAGGCTCGGTGGCGATTGCAGAGTTAAATACCGCGGTATATCCACAAGAGACTCCCGGCGGCTGGTGGCTTATTGGTCGTTGCCCTATTCCAATGTTTGATAAAACCCGCGAACAGCCTTGCCTGTTTTCAGCAGGGGACGAAGTTATATTTGAGCCAATATCCACTGTTGAATATAAACGGTTGCAGCAATGATCAGTGATTCTTTTAAAGTGATTAAGCCGGGTGCTTGTTCTTTATTGGAAGATGAAGGGCGTTTTGGGTACCAGCATTTTGGCATCACAACTGGTGGCGCTATGGATGAAACCGCCGCGCGATGGGCGAATCGCTTATTGGGTAACTCATCTAATGCGGTTTTATTGGAAATAACCTTAGGTAATGTTCAGCTGGAAGCCACTGCCGATACTTGGATTGCACTCACCGGTGCAGATCTGGGGCTGCGAATTAACGGTGAAAAAAAGAGTAATTGGCAATCTCACTTTGTACAGCAAGGGGACTTGGTGAGCATGGGCTGGGCTGTCATGGGTGTTTCTAGTTACCTTGCGGTAGTAGGCGGTTTTCAACTGAAAAGTGACTTCGGTAGCTGTTCAACGGTTAAGCGTGAACAGTTGGGTGGCTTAACCGGCAATGCATTAGAAGCCGGGGACGAGCTTCATTTTAGCTCTGTCCCGAAATCTTATTTCACCTGTAGCCGAGCGGTACCTTCTAGGTATATTCCCGATTACAGTGATTCTGTAATACTGAGAGTCGTTAAGGGTTACCAAGTTGAACAGTTTCCAGAAATCAGTGTGCAAAAGTTCTTCGCCTCGAGCTATAAAGTCAGCTCTGAAAGTGATCGGATGGGGTTTCGTTTGCAAGGTGAAGCGATTGAAACCGGGGTTTCAGGGCTGTTATCTGAAGGCATCGCTTACGGTGCGATTCAGATTCCTGCGGATGGACAACCTATTGTTTTACTCAAGGATAGGCAAACCTTAGGGGGCTACCCTAAAATTGGATCTGTTCTGCCTTTAGACAGTTATAAGTTAAGTCAGTGTAGGGCGGGTAGTGAAGTAACCTTTAAAGAGGTAAGTCTGAAAGAAGCGCAGCAGCTCATGCAAACGTTTCAGCGCTTCTTTTCAAAATCGACCTGATCTGTCTGCTCTTTGCTGGAGCGCTGTTCTTCCGTTTTTTATTTAGGAGCTTCTTGTTTCTGAGTTTTTTGCTTAGGAGCTTCGTGTTCTGCTACTCCCTGTTCCGAACAGCCATGATGGC
>DJLT01000066.1:6788-11967 GCA_002435145.1 Neptuniibacter sp. UBA6509 | reverse complement strand
TGCTCTTGCTCTTGCTCTTGCTCGGCAATACCTTCGACCATACGATCGATGACATCAAGCAGCTCTGGCTCTGGCTCTGCAATGTGTAGCGTAGCTTCAGAAACTTCAAGTGTAATCTCATCAGATACAACTACAGACTCACGATCTATTGGATAGCTTTCGTCAGGCTCTTCTGGGAGCAATACTGGCGGTTCTGGCTCATCAGACACTGTAACTGTCCGCGCAGGGCCCAAAACGCCTTCACCGCTTAGTGAAGTGGCATAAGCATCAAGTTCTTCTAGAGGAGGTTCCAAATCAGCCTGAACATCAGTACTTGTCAGTGTTTCTGTCTCAACATCCTCAGATACCACTTTTCTGGCCGAACTCACAATTCCCTCATCTAATGAAAGATCGCCACTCCAATCCTGTGAATCCAAGGGTTTATTAGCTGTTTGGGAAGGGACTGGAGCACCAGAAGGCGTCACTTTCTGCGTTTCAGCCTCATCAGATACTGCAAGATCATCATCTATAGCTCCACTTTCGTCCTTAAGCGGAGAAAGTTCAGGGCGATGATTGGAAAAAAGAGGATCATCATCTAAACCCACACGCCGGGCACCACCGCCGGGCAACTCGGGATTAAATGATTCATCTTCGACAGGAACATCAACAAAGTTCTTATCGATATTCAATTTCAGACGATTACGACCGCTTTGCATGCGGCGCCATCCATCAAAAATTATCAGCAGAATTAAAATAACACCGCCAACTATCAGCCATTCACGCAGACCAATATCCATGTGCCTAGTCGCGCCCCTTTCTCTTGTTATTATCTATTTTCATACAACTATAAAAGAGCCTGTATTATTCGACAACCTTGTCGACAATAAGCTGCAAAGGTAAATCACCACCCCTGACATCTACAGGCGTAATGATACCGTATAAATCACCCGCTTTTGCTTGAGGCTGACCTGATAAAGAAATTCTAGCGGAAACTTCAACCGCTGCAGCCGAAGACAGCGTAGCCTCTGGGCTCATCGCCATTGTGTCATCAAGTACAACATTAGCTGGCAGGTCGGAAACTGACAACTTAACCGCCGCTAATGGCATTCTCTGTCCCACTTCTCGCGCAAATACAAAAATAGTTTGCTCTGGGCTCACTTGGCCTTTTAGTGAGGGATCAATATCCACCTTAAGAGAGATCGATGCGATCTCCAGTTCCGGAATAGGAGCGACTTCTGTGCCTTGTTCAATCAGGCGGTCTCTAGCTTTTATTGCGCCTGATCTTAATGAGTCAGCAGTTTGCCCGTCAGCATTGCGTAAAGCAGTTAGCCAAAATTCTAAAGCCGCTTCGTAATCTTGTTTCTCATAGGCGTCAATACCCAGAAGACCTAACACTGTTATTTCAAGTGGTTCAATCTCAAGTGTTTTATCAATTTGTGCACGAACGCCATCTGTTATCTTACTGCCTTCAGCAAAAAACAGAGCCTGCGCATACTGGCCATTCACACTTGCATACTGAGGAGCATCTGCAGGCAAAATCGTTAAAATTTTCTTGAAGCCTGCTGCTCCTTCCTTATAACGTCCTTGATTCATGTAGGTAGTCGATAGTAGAAACCAGCCTTCCGCATTATCTGGGTTCATTTCAAGCTCTTTTTCCAGCTGTGCTATCGCTTGTTCTAACGTTGGAACTTGACCATTAAAGGGATCTTTCGGCTGCTGTAACGCAATTTCTAAATCGGCCGACCGCCCCAAAGACGAATACAGCCCAATACCAGCAACCGGTATCATGGACGCTAAAAGCATTACGGTTGTCAGCACTTGACTGGTCAGCTGTAATTTACCTGATGAAGACTCTGGCCCTTGAACATCTGACAGCAAATTTCTTTCAAGCTCAGTCTTTAGCGTCAAGAAATCACTTTCTTCCAAATTCCCTGCAGCTTTTTCATTCTCCAATTCAGCTAAACGCTCGCGGAAAATTTCAATATTTTGCTGACTACGATCTTCATCAGTAGACGCTTCAACTAAACGTTTAGCTCTAACGAACGGCAAGACTACAAATGCTATAGCGAGTATTGTTAATGCAGCTATACCAACCCATAACTCAATCATTTCGCTCACCCTTTTTCAAAATATCATCCAAGCGAGCAGTTTCATCATTACTTAAGTGTGTTTCCAAATCGACCTCTGAAACATCATTACGTTTACGCTTTCTCGAGACTACAAGTAGAACAATCAGACCAATAAACGCCAAACCAAATGGTCCGTACCATAATATGTAAGTTGTCTCATTCACTGGAGGTTTATAAAGAACAAACTCCCCATAGCGCGCCACCATAAAATCCATGATTTCATCATTACTGCTCTCATCTTGAAGCATTTTATAGACTTCATTTCGCAGATCTTCTGCAATAGGCGAATTTGAATCTTGCAGGTTTTGGTTCTGACATTTTGGACAACGCAGTTCAAACGTTAACTCTTTAAAACGCTCTCGAGTTGCTTCATCCTTAAATTCATAAGTATCAATCGCCGCAAAAGCACTGATAGGCAAAACAAATAAAATAAGGGTCAATATAAATCTCATTGAGTTGCTACCTTAGGTCCATTCTTTAGCTGATCAATAATTGCTTTTAACTTCTGCCATACAGCCTCATCAACTACACCCACATGCTTATATTGAATCACGCCGTCCTTATCGATGACATAAGTTTCAGGGGCACCATAAACGCCTAAATCGAGACCTAAAGTGCCTTTATCGTCATAAACATTTACCGCATAAGGGTCTAGATATTTTTTCAGCCAGATATTCGCTTTTTGACGCTCATCTTTATAGTTGATGCCAATGACCTTATAACCCTCGGCCTTAATACGATTAAGCTGAGCATGCTCTTGCTTACACGATGGGCACCAGGTAGCCCATACATTGACTAAAGCCACTTCACCTTTTAGATCATTTTCAGTTAACGTCAGTTCTGAATCAGCTAACGCTGGTAACTCAAACGCAGGGAACGGTTTATTCAGTAACGCTGAAGGCAATTCAGTTGGGTCTAATTGCAACCCTTTCCACAAAAAGCCCCCTATGCCAATCGCAATAACTAGAGGGAGAAATAAAATAAATCGACGCACAACAATTCTCCTACACACTGGACTCAGCAGTTTTGATCGTTTTCGTTTCACGTTTAGCTTGCTTTCGGTAGCGAGGATCCATTGCAGCTAATAAACCACCGAATGTCATTAATAGACCACCTAACCATAACCAACGCACGAAAGGTTTATGCTGAATACGCACAGCCCATGCACCATTATCTAATGGTTCACCTAATGCAACATATAGATCTCGCGTTAGGCCTGGATCCAAATCAGCTTCGGTCATCACATTGCCACGCGCCGTATAATGACGTTTTTCAGGGTGTAATGTACCGTAAGGCTCACCATCTTTAAGCACTCTAATTTGTGCTTGATCAGCTTTATAATTTGGCCCTTCCACAAGATGAACACCATCAAAAATGAATTCATATTGTTTAAACGATAAAGAATCGCCCGGTGCCATTCTTAAATCACGCTCTTCGTTATAAACAGAGACAAGCGTCATACCCACAATAGTAACAGCCACACCTACATGCGCTAGAACCATTGCATAGTAACTACGAGATAGCCCACGCAATCCTTTAAAAACACTGGACTTATTCGATACTTTATTCCAAATATCCTTAATCGAAACTAATAAAATCCAAAATGTCAAAACCATTCCCAAAGTCACGTACCAATCGAACTCACCACCATAAACGACAGAGAAACCGGCACCAAAAACAACACTTGCAACAAGAGGAATTAATAACTGTTTAGCAATATAACTTCCTTTCGTGTGTCTCCATCTCGACACCATGCCTATGCCCATAAGAGCAACAAGAACTGACATTAAAGGAATAAATAGTGCATTAAAGTAAGGAGGCCCTACTGAAATTTTACCTATACCCAACGCGTCGATAAGTAGTGGGTATAAAGTGCCCAATAAAACCATCAAAGCAACGACGACAAGTAAAATATTATTTCCTAGCAAAAGAGTTTCACGAGAGATAAGTTCAAAACGCGATTCGCTTTTAACATGCGCAGCTTTAATTGCATAAAGTAGTAGAGAGCCACCAATGGTAATGACTAACAACGCTAGAATGAAATAACCACGTTCAGGATCTGTCGCAAAAGCATGGACAGAAGTTAATACGCCAGAACGAACAAGAAATGTTCCCAGCAAACTTAAAGAAAACGCAAAAATAGCTAGTAAAACGGTCCAGCTTTTAAACACACCACGCTTTTCTGTCACAGCCAAACTATGAACAAGCGCAGTACCGACAAGCCAAGGCATAAAAGAAGCATTCTCAACTGGATCCCAGAACCACCAGCCACCCCAACCAAGCTCGTAATAAGCCCACCAGCTGCCTAATGCAATACCTAAGGTCAGAAACGCCCAAGCAACCACAGTCCAAGGACGCGACCAACGAGCCCACGCGGCATCTAAACGGCCACTTAACAACGCGGCAATTGCAAATGCGAAAGCAACAGAAAAACCAACATATCCCATGTAAAGCATTGGCGGATGAATAATCAAGCCAATATCTTGAAGCAGCGGGTTAAGATCCCCCCCTTCTGCGGGGAAACGAGGCAAATGTCGTTCAAAAGGGCTCGAAGTCAGCAATGTGAAGAGTATAAATCCAACCCCAATGATACCCATTACACCTAAAACGCGCGCAACGATATCCTGAGGCAAATTATCGCTTTTAATCGCAACAGCCCAAGTCCAGCCACCCAGAATCACTACCCATAAAAGCAGTGAGCCTTCATGACCACCCCATATTGCGCTTATTTTGTAATAAACAGGGAGCGCCGTATTTGAGTTACTGGCAACATAAACAACGGAAAAATCGTCTACAACAAAGGCATACCCTAAACAGATAATACTAACCACTAGGAATGCGAACATCCCTGTTGCTAAAGGACGGGCATATCCCATCCATATAGGATTATTACTATATGTACCAGCAATGGGGACAACAGCTAAGAGCGCTGACATGCACAAAGCTAGAATAAGCGCATATTGACCTAACTCAGGAATCATTTGTTATAAACCTCACCTTCAGGCTTCGGCATATTACCGCTTTTTTCCAATGCTTCAGCAACTTCCGGAGGCATATAATTTTCATCATGT
>DJLT01000066.1:5703-6493 GCA_002435145.1 Neptuniibacter sp. UBA6509 | reverse complement strand
CATATAATTTTCATCATGTTTAGCTAACACTTCAGATGCTTGTAATACATTATTCTCATCAAGCTCGCCTTGAGCCACGATGCCTTGCCCCTCACGAAACAGATCGGGCAAAATCCCATCGTATTGAATAGTGACGTTTTTCTCATAATCAGTTACATCGAACGTCACATTCAGACTGTTTGGATCACGTATGACACTTCCATCAACAACCATTCCACCGGCTCTAATACGCGTATGTTTCGGCGCCTCACCACCTGCGATTTGAGTTGGTGAATAAAAGAGATTGATATTCTGGCTCAGTGCAAACATGGTTAAACCCACTGCGGCCCCAACACCAATGACAATGAAAAGCACAATGATTAAACGTTGTTTACGTTTAGGGTTCATGAAGATTTTTTCTCCCTACGCAGCCGACGTGCAAGATCAGACATCACTTTCTTCTTTTGCAGAGCTGGATTAACAATATTAATTACAATTACGACCAGTGCGATGGCATAACTTAGCCAGACATAAAAACCATGCCCACCCATCGCGATAAAATCTGAAAAGCTTTCAAAACTCATTTTTTTAACCTCACTGCTTTCCAACTAACTCTTTAACCCAACTCGAACGACGCTCACGCACCAATATTTCATTCCGAGTTCGCATCATTAACGAAACAGCAAAAAAGCAATAGAAACCGATCACCATGACCAACAAGGGCAACCACATCTCCGTCGCCATTGCGGGTTTCTCTGTTAACGTGAAGGTTGCAGGTTGATGTAGCGTATTCCACCAATCAACTGAATAT
>DJLT01000066.1:0-5406 GCA_002435145.1 Neptuniibacter sp. UBA6509 | reverse complement strand
ATTCCACCAATCAACTGAATATTTAATAATCGGAATATTCACTAGACCAACAAGCGCCAACACAGCAGATGATTGAGCAGCTGTTGCCTCATTTTCAATGGCTGAATGAAGGGCTATAACCCCAAGATAAAGAAAAAGAAGAATTAGCATAGAGGTAAGACGCGCATCCCATACCCACCAAGAGCCCCATGTAGGCTTACCCCAAATAGCCCCTGTAGCCAACGCTAAAATAGCCATTGTTGCACCGATAGGTGCGCAGGATTTTGCGACCATATCTGCAACTTTCATTTTCCAAATCAAACCAATAGCACCTGCCACTGCCATCATCATATAACATGATTGCGCCAAAATCGCAGAAGGAACATGAATATAGATAATTCTGAAGCTATGACCCTGCTGATAGTCGGCTGGCGCAAAACCTAACGCCCAAACAATCCCTACAACCAAAAAAATAAACGCCGCAATAGCGAAGCCGGGAAGCAACTTCCCCATAATATCGTAGGACCAACGCGGTGATGCTAATTGATAGAACCAACGAGGCATCCACTTCTTTTTATCACTCATAACAACCTAAACTTATCCACTTACGGAAATTCGTAATGCCGCAGCAATGGCCAAAGGAGCCATCACTAACCCCAAAGCTAAAATCGCACCTAGTAATGCAAAAAAACCAGCCAAAGGCAGTCCCGTTACGGCAGCCTGCACGGCACTGGTTCCAAAAATCAATACCGGTATATACAGAGGCAATACCAATAATGAAATCAGCACCCCTCCTTTACGTAAACCTACCGTTAGCGCGGCACCTATCGCACCAATTAAGCTTAGTGTTGGCGTCCCAATCAATAAACTTAACATCAAACCAGACATACCTTCTGCAGGTAAAAACAACATAACCCCTAATAAAGGCGCTAAAAACGTCAACGGTAAACCACTCATCATCCAATGAGCTAAAACCTTTGCCAACACCACTATAAATAGAGGCTGTGGACTTAATAATGTCTGTTCTAAGGTGCCATCTTCAAAATCTGATCTAAACAAACTATCCATGGATAGCAACGTCGCCAGCAGCGCCGCCACCCAAACAACACCGGGTGCCACTTTCGCTAAGAAATCCGGCTCTGGGCTCACGCCCAGCGGGAACAAAGTGGCCACCATTAAAAAGAATATTAATGGATTAAACAAATCGCTTTTTTTGCGATAAGCCAACATTAAATCCCGCTTTAATACCGCCCAAAAAAGAGACAGCACAGAACCTTCAGCAGTAGTCGACTGTTCATTTGTCAGCTTATGTTCCATTAAGTTCCTGCTAATTCATCAAGATTAAATCGACGAATCTGATCACTGATCGCTAATTCATGGTGAGTGGTTAAAATAACAGTACCGCCACGCTTAGCATGATCAATCATCATCTGCTCTTTTTCAGCAACACCCTTTTTATCTATTGCGGTAAAAGGCTCATCTAAAATCCATAGTTTTGCTTGCGTCAGATGCAATCTTGCTAAACTTACACGCCGATTCTGACCCGCTGATAATGTATGGCATGGCGAATCCTCAAAGCCAGCTAGCCCTACTTTATCTAGGGCTTCAGATATCTCGTTACCCTTTATGCCGGGATGCATCGCCGCGTACCAATGTAAATTTTCTTCAGGTGTCAAAATAGCCTTAACGCCCGGATGGTGACCAAAATAAAGCAGCTCGCGCCTAAAATCATCACGAACACCAGAAATATCTTGGCCTTTCCAAAAAATCTCACCCTCATAATGATTCGAGAGTCCGCTTAAAATCCTGAGTAAAGTCGTCTTACCACTGCCATTCCTGCCCTCAACCTGAATCACTTCTCCAGCATTAATAGAGAAACACAGATCTTCAAATAAGATACGGTCATCACGCTCACAAAAAAGATTTTCAACTTGTAATAGCGCCGTACTCAAACTGTGCTCCAAAGGCTAAAAATTTTATAACAAAGGTAAAAACACCTAATCAGCGCCATTACAAACCCGGTAATTTGACCTTAAACTATACTTTTATGGATATCGGCCGATTAATAAGCGTGAGATTATATACGATTATCAGACAGCTCTGCACTTGTATTGCTTTCTAAAAGTTGGAATCACCTCCTCATTTAGATGTACTCTGACAACACTGCTGATTTAGCTCAACAATTCTTCACTTTTAAAGAGGTGACCGTTTGCTTCCTCAATTATCAGGCATTCCATTACCAACAACGGATACGAGTTCAGATTCTTCGCGAAATTTGAACCGAACACTTCCGATTGGCCAGAATGTTAGCGCAACCGTTGTCGCTGTTAGCAGAGACCAAATACAGCCCGAAATTTTCCGTTTAAAGTTAGAAATAAATAACCGTTTAATCCAAATGGGGGTGTTTCAGGCCCTGCCAATCGGACAAAAAATCAATGTAAATCGCCAGAGTGATGGTCAGATACAGATCACTCCTCAAAGCCCCACAAACAGTAAACCGTCAACCGAAGTTGCGCCATCACAACATAAAGCACAACCTCAATCGAACATTTCCACAAAACCGAATATAAGCTTCACCATCCAATCCGCTGACAATAACCTAAAGCTACCTATAGGAAACAAAACAACGGCAGCGGTCATTAGCAGCCGTCCGATTTACCCGCAAAACATACAAACATCAGCAAGTAGGGATCAAGCTCCTGTATCAAGCACTTCTACATCATCAACCTCTGCATCACTAGGCACCATACCCACCGCAAGCCCTGACGCCATACGTGTTCCAGCTAACCAGAATCCCGTATTGATTAACACTACTGCCCCCCCTACAAAAGAGAACACTACGACTCAGCAGGTGATCAACGGAAACACTCAGAGCAGAAGCACTACTTCAAGTTCATCTACTGTTCAAACATTAACGCCACAAACGCCACCCCCTATTTCAACCTCACAGACTCAGACAACAAGCACAGGCGTAAATATTAATCGCCAGACCGAAGCGGGCTCCTCATCAACCCCTTTAATAAACAATAAAGCGGTAGAAAATAAAGCGACGACCCCCTTAGTAACAGGTTCACAAAACAACAGTAAACCAGAGATACAAACCAGCGCGAACACTGATAAGCAGCCTGTAACGAATACCACCTCCAACACGACAACAAACTCACAAGGCACAAGCAATGTAACCCCACGCCCCATATCAGCGCCGATACACCACGTGGTTACACTTGCTCTGAACAATGGTTCAAAAGTTGAGGTTTCTTCCCCTCAAGCGCTCCCTCAAGGCACTCAGCTACAAATCGTTAAATCGACGGATAATCAATTTCAAGTTTTGCAGCTTAGACAGCCTTCGAACACACCTAGCTCTGCATTAGAACGCCCAGCGGTTCAGGAAACCCTCCGCAATGCGCTACCAAATCAAATTCCAACAGCCGATGCACTAAGTCAACTGTCTCAGATCGCTGCAAAAGCCGAAGGGCCACAAGCGTCACAAATAAGTAGTGTCGTAAAATCGATGCTGCAATTATTTGGCGTCCGCCCTGGTAGTCCCGAAGCGCCATCGCAGATTAAACAAAATATTGAACTTGGCGGTTTATCTGCTGAAAACAACTTAAGTAAAGGCTCGGCTCCACACCCTCAAGAGATGAAGAGCCAACTACAGCAACTGCAAAAACTTGCTGATTCTTTACCCGCTGAGCAAAAAGAGCGACTTGAACAATTACTTCAGGGGATCCACTCACGCGTCACAAGCCAACAACTACACTCTTTACAGCAATGGAAAGAACTACCTGATGGTGGCTTTGAACGTGTTTTGCAGCTTGACCTGCCTATCAAAAATGGAGAGCGATGGGATAACCTTGAGTTACGCTTAAGTCGAGAAGGCGGCACCAATGCTGAAGGAGAGATGATCTCAGTTTGGCGAGTCAGGTTACATTTTGACTTAGAAGAACAAGGCGGAGTTGATGCTGAAATAAGATTAAGTGACGGACATGAAATCAGTACGCTATTCTGGTGCGAACTAAAAGAAACAGCTGAAAAGCTCAAAGAGCGCTCAGAAGAATTCTCTGAACGTCTACGCCAGTGCGGTTTTGATAATACCGAAGTAAACTGGCATGAAGGCGTTGCACCTGAACAAAAGCAAGCTATCCATAAACAACTTGTTGATCTTCATACATGAAATTTTCTAAATCAGAGCCGAATGAAAGACAAAAAGCGATCGCATTAAAATACGATCATGAAGCAGGCAAAGCCCCTTTAATTGTGGCGAAGGGCATGGGTGAAATTGCAGAACAAATCATTACACTCGCAGAAGAACACGATATCCACATCCATGAAAGCCCAGAACTAGTCGAAGTATTAATCCGTTTAGAGCTGGGTGATGAGATACCCGAATCCCTCTATCGCGCGATTGCGGAAGTCATTGCCTTTGCATACAGCCTAAAGCACGACACTAAAGATTTCATCGAGAAAAGTATCACCGAGAAAAATTAATTATCGCGCCCTATGCTCTGCTGAGACGGTTCCAACTCTTTATGCAGCAATGCCATCAGTTCTGCTTCAGGTCTACCGATACCACAGTTCTGCACCAATTCATCAACATCGGCGCCCATCTCCATCAAACGCGTAGCTTGATTGTATGCCAATGCACTAGGATCACGATTTTCAAGTTCTAACTGTTTATCAGCGGTTAAATTGAGCTTTTGCTCCACCCCAATTAAACGTCGGCCCATGCCTATAGAGCTATTGGTCATCGCCTGTATTTCATTTCTTAATACATTTATCAACGCTTGATGCTTACGCTCATGCTGTTGAAGTCGTCGAAACAAAATAAAAGACGATGCACTTGCTCCTAGGGCAATCGCTAACGCTATAACACTTAACCAAGACAGTTCCATTTTTATCCTAGAATCACTTTATCTATCAATTCAAAACGCCTGATCGAACTGTTCCATCAGCTTGGGAATATCGAGAATCGCACAACGCTCCTCCATATAAGTTCCCCACAACCAAGCACGTGGATTATCATTACTCGCCCAAGAAACCTTATCCGCTGGGATTCGCACTGACTTAACCAATTCATCGCACGCTAAAGCCCAATGACGCCCGCGTAAAATAATTAACTCGTCATATTTTGCCATTTCAGGCTTATAACGCTCCGGGATCAACCACAAAGCAGTATCAATAACGTTGGTCTCAACGGACATACCGCCACTACCAAAGCGCCCCAAACTCCAATCATGCGTCGCATCTAGCGCTAAAGACACTGAACTAAGGTGTACCGCACCTTCAATATAATCAAAGGGTATTGCCAAATTCAGTCCGTGCATCTTAATTAGCACGCAATTTATTTCTCTGCCTGCTGGACCAGAATCAGCTACAGGCTTCGCCACTGCTGCTGGCGCCGGTACTGGCTCTGGCTCTGGCTCTGGC
>DJLT01000047.1 GCA_002435145.1 Neptuniibacter sp. UBA6509 | reverse complement strand
AATATTCAAGAGTGGGAAAAAACAGAGGTCGAAAGCCTCTTAAATAGCCATAAGCTAAACAACCCGCTATGGCCAATTTACCGAGGTCGCCTAAGCAAAGTTAACGGGCTCGATTTATCTGAAGCGTTAACTCAGAAACAACAACAGCACCCTTCACTTAATCGCGAGCTTAATTTAACTGCGACCGCCGATTTGCCTCAGCACAACACGCTAACATCAGGGAACTGGAACAAAGCTAACAGCGTTTCAATAGAGGAAAAATTAGCCAAGGAGCTTGGGCTGAAATTAGGGGATGAAGTCAGCTTTAATATTGCAGGTCGCGAAATTAGCGCGCCTATTAACAGTTTTCGTACGGTTAAGTGGGATTCATTCCAGCCCAATTTCTACTTTATATTCTCGCCAGGCCAGCTCGAAAGTTTCTCTGCGAGCTATCTCACTAGTTTTCATTTAGGGGAACATAGCCCCAATGTTAGCCGAGAACTAATTAGCCAATTTCCAACACTCACGCTTATTGATGTTCGGCAGGTACTCGATCAGCTACAACAGCTGCTGAGCCGTTTATCCCTGCTTTCAAGCCTGCTTATGCTGCTGACAACAAGCGCGGGGCTTGTCTTACTTTATGTCACGTTGACTCAAGAGCTAGAACAAAGGCGCTATGAAAACGCCCTACTTCAAACCTTAGGTGCGAGCTCACAGCAGTGCAAACAACTAGACCGCTTAGAGATGGGCTTGATTGGCAGTATCAGTGGACTATTAGCCGTTATCATTACCGAACTATGTTTATGGCCCATTCATCAGCAATTATTGAAACTTGACCCTGTACTACATCCCTACCTGTGGATAAGTTTGCCTATGATAAGCGGGGCGCTATTCATGCTGATCAGTTGGGTAAGTCATCGACAGCAAAGTATAGAAAAAAGCTACCATACACTTAGTAGCCACTCTTAATTCAGGGAGAGTAAAGTGCACAATACGTAAATGAAAACGTTAGCCATAACCTTATATAAGAGCTAACCGATAAACATAAGAAAAACAGTTTTTTGCATTCATAAACCAACAAAGTTCTTTAGAATATAAAACAGCATACATTAAGAAAGGGAGTGATTTCTCATACGATCCAGCATTGCTTTCCATGGTTTTATTTCTACAGTACTACCTAAGCGCTCACTAGGAGAATTAGCATTCCAAACACCACCACTATTAAGATGATAAATCGGAGTTATATCGCTCCTCTGCGTTTCTTGTAATATCTGATTCTCAACATTATCTAAAATGAGCGGAACGGAATCTTTTGCTTCAAAATATGTCAGTACCATATGTGCTCCATTATCCTTTTGGTACACAACATAAGAGATACTTAACTTTTCAGCCTCGACCCCCATTTCTAGCAATGTGAAATATTTAGCTATTGAAAAGTCTTCACAGTCTCCAGCATTTTTAATTAAACTTTCTATGGGCGTCGCCCAATAATCCTTACGGCCCCAGAGTTCTTGATCATCCACCCACTTCATTTCATTAAAGAAGTTGTTCACCAACTCCAGCTTTTCTCTATCAGTAAGTGCAATAGAAGTAACAAGAAGTTGTTGCCAACGACTAAAACGCTGAATGGTTTCTTGGCCCTGTTCACGCTGGATCTTTTTCATAAAAGCAGGCGGTAGAATTTTTTGGAAATGCCCTGCGTGGGCAGGATTGTGAAGATAAAGAAGAGCGACTACTGAAATGTGTAATAATTTCTTATGATAAAAACCTGTGACCTTGCTCAACATCTGCATCAACCTCAATGAGTATCAGTTCAGCCAGACAAGCACAGAGTTATACAGCATGGCCCCTGCTACCTTTATACAAATATCATACGAAGATAGCAAAGGCGGTAATATCTACCAATTAGAATGTATAGAGTGACCGTAGGCGTCTTTAACCGTCTTATGAGTACTTTTAGTCATAGGGCCAGCAGCGGTAGGCTGTTCCTCCATTTTTCGGTTAACCATTTCCATTTGATCCATTTTACCGCTTGCCTTCTCTTCACTTTTTACCATCTGGCTCGTCATGCTTTCGGAGCTATTGTAGCCATATAAAAGTTCAATTGGGCCTGTATCTGCAGAAGCGTTAACAAATGGAAAAAGCAGTAAAGTAAACGCGAATGCTTTATATTGATTATTCATAACAAAGTACCTTTCTATAATTTAAATATCTATCTGTACTTTGTCTGACTCTACTCTCCCAGTTCAGTTCAATCTTTTTTGATCGAATGATCATTAATTGCATAAGATATACAACTAACCATTACGGAACGTTATATTACAAACCTAATGTCGCCTGCGGTTTATCTTTAGAACTCAGTTCAAGCTTAGGGTAACAGCTAAACAGTCTTTCAATATCAACACCTAGCTTTTGTGAAAGTTCACCTTTAACGACATCATTACGCTGCTCTGCAAGCTGAGTTAATTTACCCGGCAGTTCCAAACGCAAACTATCTTCATCAAGTGGGTTCTTTCTCTTTTTATTCTCATCAACCAATGCTTCCCAGATAAGAGGCTGATCCGCTTCAACAACCTTGCCGCATATATTTAAACGCATACCCTTACGCTCACGCATCATCTCCGCAAGCTTCGCCATATACTGTGTTGACTCTGCTGATAGGTTGGCCTGGGCAGGTTTAAATAAGACCGGCTGCAAAGTAATAAACGAGCCTTTCTCTTGAGCATCCATGACCATCTGACTAATCGAAATCAAAGCGCCAAAAGGCTGTAATGCTTTGGTTAAGTAACCCATTGCCGCATTTTTCAGACCTTTACCCGCTAGTTTATTAATCACCGCTTGATACCCAAACTGAGGGTCATCTAACGAGCCATCTAACGGAATTTGCAGATCTATATTGTCATCATTATCCTGCAAAATCATAATTGCAGTGCCTAAAGGCATCGACACTTTCTGATCGAACTCTCCACTAAGCTCCCCATCACGCGCTTCAACTTCCAATTTATTCAGGCGAATATCCGACGTACCGTCTAGCTTGCGCCCTTTAATGGTTCCTTTCGTTGTTAAACTTAGCTGACCATTTTGTAAATAATATCCAGTGTAATGGAGAGAGTAAGCACTTACTTGCGGAAGTTCCAATCCCTTAATTTCAGCATCCCAGTTTCCAGCATAGTTACCACTAAAGAGCTCAATAGCCCCCTGAGCAGAGATCGTAGAAAACTTACTCTTCGCTTTTAAATCAAAAGATGTTTTGCCTTTAGATCCGGTATCTATACTTCGTAAATTTAAACGACTGACATCAAGCTGTGTTTTGAAAGCAGGTGTAACGCCACCATCAACAATCTGAATTAAGTTTTTACCCTTTAGATTCATCTGGTTTAGCTTCACACGAACAGGTTTAGCCTGCTTATCATCGGCGCTTCCCTTGGACGCATTGTTTGGTGCCGATGTTAAACGTGCCAACAACCAATCAAGATCTGTTAATCCCCTTTCAGAGGATAGCAATACACGGGTATTACTATCGCGCAAGTTAAGCTGACTAATACTCAAATCACTGAGTTGCTTGAACGCTATATCTTGCGCATTTATATTATTCCATTGTGTAAAGACACCGCCTTTGCCTTGCACTTTGAGCTGGCGTGCCTCAATAGAGGATAATTTGATCTGCTCTGTATGCTGCAGCGCTAGGCCCGCTAGCTTTAAGTTTGCTAAAGAGATGAGGCTCTCACCCGCGACAGACAGATCAACTCCCCCAAATGCAGCATTAGCTAAATTAGCATCCCATACGCTTAAATCTTGACTCTCAGCTGCCCCCTGAAGTGCTATTGAATCAACCTGAACACGTTGTTTGCCCTGTTGTAACGCTAACCCCTTAGCATCAACCACCAGACCTGAAACCTTTATCTGCTTAAGGCCTTTCATCGATACATTAGATTTTACTGCTAGGTCTGCTAATTCAACTTGGTTCGTTGCTTGTCGCAAGTTTAAATTATTCAGCTTTAACTCACCGGCAGTAACTAAGGAAGTTAATTCATTGCCAGTCAGCCCCAAATCGACTGATCCATCCCATGCAAAACGTTTGTGTTTAACTTGGAAGCCATCCTGCTCAAAACTAAAATCACGAACGCGTAATGATCCTGACTGAGAAACGCTGCTAACGTGACTACCAATATTACTTCGGGCTTTAATCATTAAATCTAGATCAATATGAGCACGAAGTTTTGGTAGAAAAACTGCCGTCACACTATGTAGGGGAAAGTTTTTAAGGTTAACTTTCAACTCCGAGCTTTTCTCATCAGGCAAGGGCTTAGAGCTTGATTCCAAAACTAGAGGCGCTCCATTTAACGCGCCCTTTAAATCAATAGAAACCGGCTGTTCTTGATCCCAAAGATAAAAGTCCGCCAAATGCCCTGTTTCTAATCTAAGATGGTGCTTCTGGCCTGCGATATCAGTACGCCAATCAATATCGCTAAGCTGTAACTGCTGTATGCCAACACTCCATTGAGAAGGTTCTTCCGGTGACTCAGTCTTATCTTCCTGCTGCTCTTTACCCTTAAAACCATTCAAATCGAGAGGGCCTAACCATAAGTGTTCGCCCTCCTCTTTAATACCGACATTGGCTTCTTGTAATGCAATATTGGTTAATAAAATCCGCTGTTCGCTCAGCAATGAGTAATCAATATCAACATTAAAATGATTCACAGCTAAAGCGGGCTTAGTATCAGCTTCGGCCTTCAGCCCCTTAATCGTGATACTGCCTTCAAACCAATTAGGCTTTATGGCTTCTAACTCTGC
>DJLT01000049.1:77012-84332 GCA_002435145.1 Neptuniibacter sp. UBA6509 | reverse complement strand
CAACATCTCTTCGCTGGCACCTAATGGCAAAGTGACAAATTCTGCGTCTAATAACTCACTTTTTCTATTACTATTGCTATCAGTAGCCGTATCCGATGAGAGATGCGCAGGCAGCAGATCAGCAAGGCCGCGCGCCAATGTCGATTTAGCACTTCCACGCGGGCCACTAATCACAACACCACCGATTGCTGGATTAATTGCAGCCAAAACAAGCGCCAGTTTAAAAGTATCCTGACCACAAACAGCGCTAAATGGAAAATGTGCTTTATTCATCTTTTGCCCCTGCTCTTTCTCTTAGTTCTCTATCTCAGCTATCTATCTCAGCTCTCTATTTAAGTTCTCTATCTCAGTGCTGCTTTGGCCAATGAGCATGATGCTCATCAATCACAAACTTATGCCGGTGTTTCTGCTTAGCATGGTAGTGCGGATGAACATGGGGTTCAGGGCCTTCCCAGCCCTCATGTTCATGCTGATGATGCTCATCATGGTAATGAGGATGCAAGTGGTCCATCTCCGGATGTTCATGCCACAACTCATGATGATCTTGTTGCTTCCAAACAACCGCAGCTAACACGGTAGCCAATAAAGCAACCGCCGCGAGCACTACAAATGTAAATTCCATTCCCAGTGTACTCCCTAAGCTACCTGCCAGTAGATATCCCACCAGCCACATGCCATGAGTTAATGCGAAGTTAGCAGAGAAATAATCATTACGATCACTCTCCTGACAAGAGTTACGCACGACTCTCCCTGTAGGGATTAAAATCATAGTGCTACCCACCCCGATCATAAACCAAAGCGGAAAAAGCCCTAGATAGCTAGGTCCTAATAGGCCTAAAAGCAGACCTAAAAACAGACTAACTGAAAGAACACCTCCCCCAGCCAGCATTACTGAGCGATCATGAAACCGCTCTAACAAAGCGGGCAACATAAACGCCACTATCATAGAACCAACACCCGCCGACACCATCAATAGCGGCACCATCTCTTCAGCTAAGCCCAATACCGCACGCACGTAAACCACAGTATTCACGATGATCATCGCTCCAGCGGCAGACAAAGCAAGATTCAATAACAACACCCCTCGTAAACGAGGCGTGCGTAGATAACTTTTTATACCAAAGCTCACATGCTGCCAAACACCACCACTTCGATCACTTCCCTTACTCACAGGGATAGACACAAGTAAAAGAAAAATAGAGGCCAAAAGGAAAGCCACACTATTCAACTGGAACAGCAGATCATAGGAGACAAACAGCAATAAAAACGCCGCGAGTGCAGGACTTAACAAGCTTTCCATCTCCATCGCTAAACGCGAGAGCGAAAGCGCTTGGGTATACTCTTTCTCTTTCGGCAAGATGTCCGGCAGTAACGCCTGATATACAGGGGTATAGCCTGCGGCTAAGGCATTTAAAAGAAAGATAACCACAAACAGCTGCCAAACCTCATCGCAAAATGGCAGCACGCCCACCAACATAGCACGCCCTATATTCAGTCCAGCCAACCAGGCCTTTCTAGGTAAACGATGGGCATAGCCACCCACCACCGGCGCAACCGTCAGATAAGCCACCATCTTAATCGCTAGAGCAAAACCTAAGACTAAACCGGCATCGCTCGGATTCAGATCGAAAGCCAAAAGCGCCAACGCAACCGTCGTTAAACCTGTGCCTATAAGCGAGACCAACTGGCCTAAAAAGAGCCAGCGAAAATCCGCTATAGATAGAGGTTTAAGAATTGCGATCATGCGTGCACGGTCTCAGTTTTAAAGGCTTCAGCTGATATATCAGTAGACTCACTCTCATTAACTTCTTTTATCTTGTTCGATACCGCCACAAGCTTCGCCTCTTCTAAGCGAACCTCACGTGTCGCTAACTGCGCTAAAAAATCCGCATCATGAGAGATAATAATCATCGCTTGCGGCAAAGTTTTTAAAGTATCAATCAGATGTTGTCGGGCTTTAGCATCAAGCGCATTACTCGGTTCATCTAGAAGTAACACTTCAGGTTCCATCGCCAGTACTGCTGCGAGGGTAATCATGCGTTTCTCACCACCGGAAAGCTGATGAGTTATGCGTTCTTCAAAACCAGCCATACCTAAAGAGGCTAAAGTTTCACTCGCGATTTGTAAGGCTTCAGCACGGCTTTTACCCAGGTTTAACGGGCCAAATGCAACGTCTTCAATCACCGTTGGGCAAAAAAGTTGATCATCAGGGTCTTGAAAGAGAAAACCCGCTTGCGCCCTAACCTCAACAAACGACTTCTCCTCTTTACGTATGGAGCCAAACGCAAAGATCTCGCCCGATTTAGCTTTTTTAAGGCCAACCAGAAGATGCAGTAACGTGGTTTTACCCGCGCCATTCGCACCGGTAAGCGCTACACGCTCGCCAACATCAAGATGGAAATCTACCTTATCCAAGACTAAACCACGGCGCGGATAGCGATAGCTTAAACCACTTACTTTAATCAGTGATTGCATCATCATAAAAAGTTAAGCCCCACTAATGCGCAAAGAAAAGGAACAAACAGCGCCATAAAACGATAATCATCTCTGCCCAGTGCCAGCTCATCAAATAGATAGAACTGACCTTTATAACCTCGGCATTTCATCGCATCCATAATACGTTCAGAACGTTCCAATGAATGCACAAGTAACATACCAATAAGGTAGCCAATAGAGCGCCATGTATGCATATCCGTACGTAATACAAATGCACGCGCCTGCATCGCACGTCGCATTCTTTTATATTCCTGACCGATAACATCCAAATAACGCACCGTAAAAAGTAAAAGGTGCACCAATTTATCCGGTACGTGTAGATGTGCTAGTGCATGCCCTAAAGAGGTTGCACTTAGTGTACCCACTAAAGCCAACAGTGAGAGCACCACCGCATGAGCCTTAAGCAAAATCATCATCGCGTGTAGAAAGCCCGCTTTACTGGCAGATAAACCCGCAACGGTAAACAAAGCTTCACCTGGTGTCGTGAATGGAAGCAAAATGATCAAAAAGATCATAAACATATCCATCGCAATCACTCGGCGAAGGGTACGTTTAACATTCAATTGCGCTAAAAACGCTAGAACAAGACCCGTAGCAGCGGCAATACTCAATACCCAAAAGTTTTCAGAAAGCACCGTCACAAACGCAAAAGCGGTGACTAAAATAACGCGCAGGCGTGGATCAAGCTTATCGATCATAGACAGATCATGCTTAACCTTTTGTCCCTTCCAGGAGGTGCCACTATGCTCTAAAAACTGAGGCATAAGCCTAAACCTGACCTTGTTTTTCTGAAGAGCTCTGCTTTTTAAGCTGATCTAACTGACGTTGACGCCACCAGATACCAATACCACACAGCCCAAAGATGTAACCGATACCACCGATAACATCTTGCAAGGATGCTTTCTCTTTATACTCGGCCAGCTCTTTACGCAAAGGTTTAACTTGCTTAGCGACAGCTTTCTCAATCATTTGCTGAAATGCTATTTGATCGCCAGTAAAGTTAACAGGCGTAGATGTCTGAGACATATCCGCGTTTGACACGGCATTACCACCCGGTAGGCTTTCTGGAAGTTCATCCGCCGGTAGCAGCAGTTCCAGCACATGGCCTGAACTTAAATTAGCAAAAAACTGATGATCGATCCGCTGCTGAGCCGTAAACACAAACAGGCCTTCGCTATCCGTCTCTATCATGCCCAGCAGATTACCCTGTGCATCACTGACTTTAATCTCAGTACCTTGCGCCGCCATATCCCCATTAGAGAAGCCTATTTCACCCTCTATCTGGTTACCAATAGCGTACACACCACCCACTACATTATGCGCATGAACAGGCATGAGACTTAAGCTCAGCAAAGTCATAAGAGCCAGAAGGCTTTGTTTCAGTATCCGGCTAGGCATAATCAGTTTCATCCTTAATATGCAAAAACTCAGGTTTCACTTTCCTAAGTAACAACACCGCTGCGGCGGTCACCCCGCCCTCAACGATCATCACAGGAATATGCGCAACAAAAGTGGCTTTTGCCGCAAGGAGAAAAGCCTCGCCCGAAAGCATCAAAGAGAAAGCCACCATCACTGTGGTCAACACAATCGACCCGGCTCCGCCAATCGCCCCCCAAGTCGCCGCGACTTTGGGTGATGGGGAACTAATCCCCTGACGGCAAAGGTAATACACCAATACCGCAGGCAGCGCGATATTAACTACATTCACCCCTAGCACGACGAAGCCACCAAAACCAAAGAACACCGCTTGTAGAAACAACGCCACCAATAACGCTGGAAAAGCGGCCCATCCTAAAGCTAAACCGATTAACCCATTCAGAATTAGATGGACGCTGGAAAAACCAATAGGTAAGTGAATATACGAAGCGATAAAAAATGCTGCTGATAGAACACCCACTTGCGGCAGGTGATCGTAATCCATTTTTTTAAGCCCCAAAGCGACACCCGCCACCGTAAGCGCTGCGCCTACAGCTAAAACAGGTACCGCGAGTGCTCCATCAACAATATGCATAATTGTTCCTTAGCTGTTTTACAGAATTTAGCTACTTTGATGAATTAAGTGCTTTAGAAGGCATCATTGTTTTGAAGGTATAACTTTTTTTGAAGAAATAGCTTCGTGAGCTTGCACCCAGATAACCGCATCTTGTGACAGCTCTTTACCTTGATGCTCTGTTTCACTACCCACACCCAACGCAGCAAAACCCCAATGGCCAGCCTTAGGGATACCAAAGGTAAAGGTACCGTTTGCATCCGCATACATAGTCATCGTGACAAACACATCGGAGGGCAGATCAATATTAGACTGGTCAGAAAAACGGTTGTTCTTCATGTCTGGCTGATGATTAACGTATTCAACTTCGATCTCTGCAAAAGGAACGGCTTTACCATGACTTTTTACAACGCCGGTAAATGTACCACCCGCGTAAATTGCATAAGGCTTAGTCAACGGGACTATTTCCGCCGTCAAACCAAAATCTGTATTCCAATCAGTAGGTAAACCACCCACATTAATAATCGTCTTAGTAATCTGCTGAATATAAAGATCTTCAGAGGCTTCAAGGTAAGGCGCCATCTGCATAACAAAAACGTAATCTCCAAGGCCACGCAGCTTAACATCGGCCTCGTAAGAATCACCTTTGTTCATCGCACTGGTCCAAGTGGAAGACTTAACATCATCTAGCAGGTCTGTTTTTTTGCCTTTTTTGATCATGTAAAACTGTTCCGGCGTATCAACCGTCATAACATGACCATTGTCCGCAGGGTGGGTAAAAGGCATTTTTAAATTAATAAGGCCACCACGATCACGCAAAAGATCGGGGGTGTACACCATCTGGAAGTGCGCAAAAGCACTCGCCGTAAAAAGACTAGATGACAGAAGAACAATGGCTAACGCCAAAGAATGAGACAACTTTTTAAACACAACAAACGCTCCAACAAATTAAGTGTCGGAGTTGGGAGGATAAGTATATTCAGCCCAGCTGAACTATTACTCGGTGAAGCCCTCCGCAACACCATGGTAAACATTTTATCGAGCTGGTATCCGGACTCATTGGCGAGGCTAATAATAAAAACAAATAACGTGGTAACGAATATTCGTATTTCAAAATCAGCACTCCGTTATTTCACCTTCCCACACCTCACACTTTACCTTTTACATAAAGCATAAAAAGTTCGATGCAGTGGTACCTGAAATAACCAAACCAATTTACCGTTGCGGGGGCAGTGTCGGGATTGCCTAAAGCGTTGCCAAATTAACAACTTAGCTCTAGATCGCACCGACTTCCCGGATCAAGTTTAGTAACAAACCCAATCTGCACTATGTGCGGCAAGATAAGGCGTCAACAATACCTATGCAATCAACGCTTTGCAATTGAGTAGTTTTCGTTTTGCTATGAATTTTTTACAGGCTAAATCCACTTTCATTCATCTTTTAAAACAAACACCTAAACAACAATCACCATAGATATGATCTAAGCCCTAACCCCTACCCCTTTTTATCTTTATAATAGGGCTAAATAACTCAGCAAAGAACAGATTAATGCTTTACGTACTTCCAGAAACAACCGGCGATATTATCGTTCTTCAAGCCAACGAATCACTCTCGCAAGAAGACTACACAGAAATATTTCTACCTTTATTTGATCACGTTAAAAACACACATCCAGAAGTACGACTATTGATCACTTTCGCCCCAGGCTTCCAAGGTTTTGAAGCCGGCGCGGTATGGGAAGACCTAAAGTTTGGCGCAACCCACGCTAACGATTTCCATCGCATCGCCATTGTCGGCGGCCCAGAATGGGTAGAATGGATCAGCAAAGTATCTGAGCTATTTATGCAAGGCGAAATTCGCCACTACAAACTCACTCAGCTGTTAGAAGCCCTTCGCTGGATCAATGATGAGGGTGAAGACGATGAGGAAGAAGAGAAGCTACACCCATTCGGTGGTTAGTCTTTCTTTAAGCAGCACTTCATAAAACACGATTTAACACGATAAGACATTATTTTTACACTACATAGACACCGCCTACAGATTACATAGAGAGCAATCAATGATAAAAGCGTTTCGCCTCATCAGCCTGTTAGAAGGCTTATCTTACATCGCTATTTTAAGCGTCACGCTTGGCTTTATCAGTAGAGATCATGTATCTACATTAGGTATGACACACGGCATTCTGTTCATGATCTACCTCATGCTTGCCATGAGTGTCTCCAACGACAAAAAGTGGCCATCATGGAAACTAGGACTTGTTATCCTCGCGTCACTGGTTCCTTTTGCGTTTATTCCAGCTGAAGTGTTTTTGCGTAAAGTTGAAAATGAAGTGGTGGAAGAACGGGAGACAGTTGTTTAGGCTTCAGACTTGTAGGAAGCCACCCCGTGTGCGAGGTTTTTGATTTTGTTCTTTAGGCTTTCGCCCCTAAGGGGGAACGGCAGTTCTCCCTTTAGAAATACACTTTAAAGCCAAAGGCTTTCGCCCTCAAGGGGAAACAACAGCTCTTCCCCTTAAGGATCCCCTAGCCGCCTATTCCTTGTCTCACTTCGTTCGATACCCTGTGTTTCTCTAACTCAATGGGACGGATATAAACTCGCTGCGCTCAGACAAATATCCATCTATTCCAATGAGTTATGCGATACTCGGCTGCGTCAAAGGTGAGAGGTTTGTGCCAACCTGAAAGTTTATTGCATCTATTCCCTGTAGGAGCTCAGCCCTTTATGCCCGAAGGGTGCTAGCGCGAATGATCACCAGTGAGATTTTATTGTAGGAGCTCAGCCCCTGAGCGAATGATCACCCGTTTGCTGAAGAGATTCAGAACCTCGCACGCGGG
>DJLT01000049.1:0-76643 GCA_002435145.1 Neptuniibacter sp. UBA6509 | reverse complement strand
CCCCTTAAAAATCCCGTAGCCGCCTGTTCCTTGTCTCACTCCGTTCGATACCCTGTGTTTCTCGATGGCTAAGGCATGGATATAAACTCGCCTTATATACCTAAGAAGGCTCAAACAAATATCCATCTATTCCCTGTAGGAGCTCAGCCTCTGAGCGAATGATCACCAGCCTGCTGAAGAGTTTCAGAACCTCGTACGGGCACCCTGCGAGTATAAAGGGTGGCTTCCAACATATTATTCTTTATTGATGAGCTTCCAGCCCTTACTCCATTCACCCACAACCCTCATCACTCTCCATCAAAAAACTGATAACCCGTTGTTCTAGGTAGTAGCGGGGTTTGAATAGAGAACCGCCATCGATAAAACCCATATGCCCACCATGTTGATGCAGTTCATAAGTGACATCTGCCGAGCATTGATCAGCGGAAGGAATCACTTCTTCATTCATAAACGGATCATCAGCGGCGTGTATCACTAAAGTGGGTCGTTTAATTTTTAGCAGAGAACCCAGCCCGCTGGCTTTTGCATAGTAATCATCAACACCCGCAAAACCGTGCAGTGGCGCTGTCACTTTATGGTCAAATTGATAAAACGTTTTCAGCGTATCAACTTGCTGCAACGTGACGGATGCTTGATCAACAACCGTTCCTTGATTGAATTTAGCGGTAAGTTTCTCGCGAAGCGCCTTAATCAGATGCCATTGGTAAAGCGTCGAAAAGCCTTTCTCTAAGCGTTTAGCACAAGCTGATAATTGCAGCGGAGCTGAGACAACTACCGCGCGATCTATCGCACTATCCGCTTGCAACTCGCCAAGGTACTTAGTCAACGCATTACCCCCTAAGCTATAACCCACCGCGCACAGTTTTGCTTGAGGAAACTGCTGCTGGAGGTACGCAAAGGTCTCACTCATATCTTGAGTATCGCCACTATGATAGCTACGCGCTAAACGGTTCGGTTCACCAGAACAGCCTCGATGATGATGCACAACCGCACATAAACCCAACCGATGACAATCGTTTAATAAGCGGCGAACATAGTGAGAACCGGAGCTACCTTCCAGACCATGCAAAATAACAATAATGCTATCGGGGCTCTTACCAGTGCTCTTATCAATGCTATGAGGATCATTCACCCAATCGAGATCGATAAAATCACCATCGGATAGTTCCAAGCGTTGGCGTGATAGCTGCGGGGGATCGACCATTGTTAGAACGGGTAGGATTGTTTGTATGTGTGGGTTTTTGGCCCACCAAGGGGGAGAGAATGATCGTGCCATCATAGAGTTGTGGGTCTTTTTGATGTTTTCAAAATTACTGATCTTCTCTTTCATTATAAGGGCGATCTTTATGTTTGAATGGAGCTGTGTGATTTTATGAACTTATTATTTGAAAGATACACCTTCTTATTTTAAACATTTAAAGCCAAAGGCTTTCGCCCTTAAGGGGAAACAACAGCTCTTCCCCTTAAGAATCCCCTAACCGCCTATTCCTTGTCTCACTTCGTTCGATACCCTGTGTTTCTCTAACTCAATGGGACGGATATAAACTCGCCTTTTATACCTTAAGAAGGCTCAAACAAATATCCATCTATTCCAAGGAGTTATGCGATACTCGGCTGCGTCAAAGGTGAGAGGGCTTGTGCCACTAATTTAGTTTGAATGGAATCAGAAGCTACTAATTCCACTTAACTAATCATCATAAGTAAAGGTTTTTAACCCTTACTGTTCTATCACCAACACATTTATTTTGCCGCTGATTAAGTTTCGTTAGCCAAATTTGCTAAACTAGCGCTCTTACAACATTGCCCATCGCTAGGCCACAGTATGACAGACACCGCCGACCATAACAGCAGCACCGATCAGAGCAGCCACTATATCCTCAATCGTGAATACTTCACTGAGTGCTTTGACGAATCGGCCGATACTACGAACAGCCTCAAAAAATACAGTAAGGCGATAATACTGATCATCTTGGCCAGTGTATTTTTTGCCGCAGAGTTTGAAGCCTATGTCGCATGGTTTCTACTCGCCCTAGGCGCTGTCGAATTGCTATCCATTCGCTTTAAACGAAGCTGGTGGGTAGCCCGTCAAATGGTCAGTCGTAGGGCCGGTAGCCGAGTCAATATTCGGATTGATGATCAAGGTATCTATAGCGACAGCTCTCACCACCAGCAAAGCATCCTCTGGAACGATATCAATGAACTAAAGGCCACTGAGAAAGGCTTTATAGTCATCCATAAAGGCGGTACCAACTACCTTTCGAGGAAAGGTTTGGATGAGGGTTATTTGGATTTGGTAATCGAGAAATCAAGGGCTTAAAACGGGTACGTATCCCATTCTCCCTGATGCCGCTGAGTGAGCTTTTGTTGTAGGAAGCCACCCCGTGTGCGAGTTGTTTGGCTTTATTCTTTAGGCTTTCGCCCTCAAGGGGAAACAACAGCTCTTCCCCTTAAGAATACATTCTTGTAAAAATAGCCGCCTGTTCCTTGTTTCGCTTTGCGAAATTCCCCGTTGGAGCTCAGCCCCTGAGCGAGATACTCGGCTGCGTCAAAGGTTAAGGGTTTGTGCCACCGAGAGGCTTTTCAATTGAATCAGTGCTTTTGATTGGTTAACACTCGCATAAAAAGCGTGAGTTTGCGAGCGACCTAATTAACATCTTTGTTAGAATCTTGTTCTTCATTTAAATGAATCAGGATGCTCTTTAACTTAATTTTTGCTTCGTAAAAACTATACGCTGACACCGAGAGAGCTACCGCACATGCACCAAATACCCAAGCGCCTTCTATGGTTTTCAATTTATCAAAAACCCAGAACAATACACATGGCGCAGTTAAAGAAATGCTATAGAACAATCCGACATCAAAGTGTGCTTTCAGTCTCCAATACTCTGGCCACTCATGTAGGATACGATTTGTTTTTTCATCAGGAAATAGTACACCTACACCATCTTTGAGCATCCAACAGGCCAAGCCGATAGGATATGCAACTAGCCACTTCAGCGCATCATCACTCGTTCTAACCCCTTGAAACACAGACGAAACCTCGTCACTCCAAACTACATATAATCCAAACGCCGTCAATAGAACAATAAATTCATAGCTAATAAAGAACACCCGCAGGTAATAAAGAGCCTTCATCAGTGCTGCATGTCCCGTTCTTTAGTTACCTTGTCAAATTGGGATTTCGCCTTCAAGGTTAACTCACTAGGTATCGGCTCCTTAGAATGCAGGAAGCTTTTTTGAGTGTCACTGGTTTTAATGATTACCTCCTCTCCCTGCTCAATTCCTATAACTTTACCCCTGCCATATCCGTCTGCCGCCATCAAAATCGCAGCATCTCCCACTGCGGGGACCTCCTCTAACTCAAAGCTTGGTGACTCCATTATTCTATCCATTAATTCAATAAGCTTTGATTTCAAACCATCCGGTTTGGATGTTTGTTCCTTAACAGTAACTTCTGTGGCGTTCCTGTTACCGATGTATTCGTTTAAGTTACCCCACAAACGACCAAATAGAGGATTAGGTGGATATACTGTTGCAGAAAATTCAGTGAACTGACTAAGCTTCTTCAAGCGACTGGTGAATGCACGATAGTCGGTGATCGGCTCAACATCGCAAGCTACAAAGAAATTATCGAAGGCAGCCTCAATTATGGACTTAAATCTCCGAGGAAAAACGTCCTCCTGAATTCCATTCCAAACATGCAGAAAAGCTATACCTGAGCAGTCAGGCAAATAAACAAAAGGGGAACTTGCCTCAAGTAAATTAGGTACATCAGCCTCTACTTGCGACCTCTTCACCTCATCAATTACTTTTGCGTGCCCATTTTTAGCGTATTTTGAAACTTTCCCAAAAATATAGGGAATATCTTCGTTCCGATTGTCTTCAATATCGGTTATAGCCCAATCAAACTTACCGATATTTACTATAGGTGAGTTCGCTATTGCATCCATCAAGCTTTGCTGGTCCAAATTAACCTTAACAACTCGACCTAGATAGTATCGTCCTCTTCTCATCGCACTTCCTTGGACTATTTAAAAATTCTAACGCTAAGCTAAGCCGCGCGCGTTAGCGCGTCCTTGCTTGAGCGCATTGTTAACCCATTGTACCGACGACATAACACAGATTTTGTATTGCTATTATTCCGAATAGAATTAGCCCCAAAATATAGCACGCAAAAGTCAGTTTAATCGCCTTTGGATGGTGTACGTCTGATATTGTGTGAGCAAAGTAAAAGGCGTTACTATTTTTTCCTTTTATCTCCGTCACATCATCTAGCAGGCCTAAAGTTTCATAATCTAGGGCCTCTTCATTTCGTTCGCAGCCATCTTTGTAATGTTTAAAATATGAGGAAAGTTGCTTTACATATTCAGGCTTTACACCAGGTTTTTTGTTGTCCCACACGATATTTTTGATCGCTTGGTTTATTTGCAGTCTTGTTTTTCCTTGAGATTCGAACTCAGAAAAGTGTGAGTAGGATTTTACAATCAGTGGGCAAAATATGCTGTAGATAATATTGGCAACTGAAAATAGGCATGCAGCTATGAAAAAGAGTTGCCACGAGAATGGAAGCGATGTTGAAACTTTCACTGATGCACCGAAAAAAGTTAGGTCAATAACATCATCTATCGAGCCCAACATCCTTGCTGAAAGAGGGACTACTAGTAGCCATATATAGGAAGACTTAATAATCTTACTATTTGCCAGTT
Source organism: Neptuniibacter sp. UBA6509 (assembly GCA_002435145.1). Classification (GTDB taxonomy): domain Bacteria; phylum Pseudomonadota; class Gammaproteobacteria; order Pseudomonadales; family Balneatricaceae; genus Neptuniibacter. The sequence goes on along the minus strand of DJLT01000049.1, from coordinate 71,937 downwards.
CTCGTTGTGATGTCCACTTCATTCTCTATCCTTGTAGGGTTAACAAAAGCAAATGGGGACGTACCCCATTTTCTGTTTGTTAGATCATTAACTACACGTTTGATAATTTTCTAGCATCCACTTTTTAATGGCGGTTGCCTCTTCAGAGTAATTATCTTGGTGTTTAACTTGGACGGCGGTTTTACCTGATGGTGAAGAACTCAGGTTGATTCGCATAATATAGGTAGGGCCAAGCATTCCGCCACCTTGTCTCATCGTGATCGTTCCTTTATTTTTATTAGGCTCGATTATTGAATTAACATGACCGTAGCCACCACTTACTTTTGCATCATGGCACTGACGCATATTTCCAGCGATAGCATAGAACGTTTGATCTAAAGGAAGAGGAGATGTGAAGCTAAATTCTTGTAAAGTTTTAATTTCTTTTTCGCCATTATCCGTGCGGCTATGAGAACTACATTCTAGATAGTTCTCATTTATCCAACGATCGACCGCATACGCAGATGATTTCCATGGTGAATGGTATGCAACATTAATCTCTGTTGTGTTATCAGATAATTTTTTTGCAGTTACACCTATTAAATAAAGTTCGTACGAAAGTTCTTTGACGTAGTATGTGATTGCCTTACTTAATTCATCCGTTGATGAGGTTGTTGATAACAATCCTCCGTCACCCGTAATTTTAGACGTGTAGCATTGATAAAAACGGTCTTCTAGAATATTCATTACCGATTCAATATCATTATTTGCGATAAAACTATAACTAGGTGCTGAACCATTGCGAAGGTATTCTGGTTTTGTCGGCCCGCACGCAGCTAAGATCATACATAAGAGCATTAATGCAAAAGTTTTAATCTTCATTTTTAATCCGAAACTCAAAAAATCTAACAATTGTATATACGGGGGGTTCATGTATCGACCCAAACCGTTATTCATTAAAAGAGGATGTAATAGATTGAAAAGGAAGGAAAAACTAGTGAACTTGTGTGATCTCTTCCGTGACAAACTATGCATGAGTTATCTCTACCCACGCCAGACATCCATCTGTCTGATTTAGTAATATTTTTAACCTAGATAAGGGAGCATGACAACCACTCCAATAGTCCCATCCATCAAGCTAAGACAGGAAAAGGGGTTAAAGCCTCAACAATTAATTCAAACCACCCGAATGGCACAAACCCTCCCCTTTGACGCAGCCGAGTATCACATAACTCATTGGAATAGATGGATATTTGTTTGAGCCTTCTTAAGGTATAAAAGGCGAGTTTATATCCGTCCCACTGAGTTAGAGAAACACAGGGGATCGAACGAAGTGAGACAAGGACAGGCGGCTGTTTTTACAAGAGTGTATTCTTAAGGGGAAGAGCTGTTGTTTCCCCTTAAGGGCTGAAAGCCTAACAATGAAAGAATAATATATTGGAAGCAGCACCAGCGTGGGAGGTTCTGAAACTCTTCAGCAGACTGGTGATCATTCGCTCTAGCACCCTTCGGGTATAAAAGGCTGAGCTCCTACAGGGAATTGAGCGAATTGAGCGAAGCGAGACAAAGAACAAGCGGCTGCTTATATAAAAACTACAAACCTGATCCAAAGCTATTCAGATGCTGCTCTGGCAGTTGTGATTGCCCTAGAACGGCGACGATCAAGATAAAGTCGTCTTCTTTAAGGAAATAAGCGGTATGTTTGCCAACAGGGAAATAGAAGCCCTGTGGATAAATATCATCGCAGCCTCTTCCAAGCCCCGGATTATCGGCGAGCATTTTGAATCCTGACAGCAAGGTCTCTTTGTAGCTCAGCCACTGGGATTCAGAGAAATTATTAATGGTGTATCTTTTAATCTTTAGAAGATGGGCTTGAGCTAACGTACTCAGTTTGTAACGTATATTCGGAACTACAGGGAATTCAAATAGTTTTCGCCATCAACGGCGTCACCATTAGCTAAATCTTTCTTAGCAGACTCGAAACAATGTTTAAGGTAATCCGCTTTCATCAGTTCCAATTCTTCGTAGTCTTTAATCGACATGACAACTACTGCATCTTTACTGTTTTTACTGATCTTAACAGGCTCACGCTGTGCGCTTAGAAGCAACTCACCGAAGTTTCGTTTCGCATCATTTGCAGTTAACGTCTGCATCTCCAAGCTCCATAATTAAAAGTACAGTAAGATTATAGCTTATCGCACAAAACGTTTAAATCGTGCGATTCGTGTGATTTCTGCGAAAGAAAAAAAGGACGACATCGAAAAACTTGCTCATGCGCTCTACGGGCATACAGTCTGGCGTTCTACAGCGTAAATAAATAACCACTACAAACACGAACCCTGCCGTCTAACTTTATGAGCCTGCCATCTCTAGCCTTCCCCTAAAACTGAAAGCAATGGCCTTTTTACAAGTTAGTGATACTTGCGCACTCGGATTGCTTAATAGTTTTTTGCCTGTTTTTCTGATCTGCTTAAGCGCCCACTTCACCCCCGGCCTTGCTCCTATAGGTGCAATAGGTCTAGGTACGAGCTCGATTAATTCAGTGCAACTATAAGCTTTCTCTAACATCTGACCGATTAAATCCACTGTCCGGTCATTAATTTGAATACCTTCCGAAACGTCTTGCCCATAGAATGCTTTTAAAATGGCTCGTACGTACTTTTGGTCTTCTCTAGGTATAGTCATTTATTTCTCTCCATAGAATATTTCAAGGGCATCCTTACCCTCAGTTTCCAAAATATAGTAGATCAGTGATGGCTTTTGTTTATCTGTAAAAAAAATACGCTCTCGTTTATCTACTTCTTTTTGATAAACAGCAAAATACCGGTCATGAGCAATTAGCTTGGATTGAATAACATCGCCAGCTAATGCAGATTTAGCGGCAGCGATATCCTCAATTTCTGGCGTTGCAGTACCATACAATTGATCTAAGTAATCCTTGGTACTTATACCCCAAAGTTTGAATTCATCTCTTGTATTCGCTTTTTGTAAACTGACATACCCTTCTTCGCTTTTTAAGAGAAAAAAGTCACCTACCAGGAGTTGATCATTACTTGCTATATCAAGTTGAAGGGCCGACCTACCTAAGGGTAATTGGATTGAAGTTTGCGATTGTTTATTACTTGGTGAGCAACCAGAAATAGTAAAGGTGAGTAAAGCAGTTAGAAAAATCCCTTTCATTATCGACATGTAATCAAATCCTTTGACTAATAAGTAACTAATCTTTTCAAATAAGTAGCCAAACTATTCAAACATGCGACCCCATTGGATTCAACAACCTGCTTAATTAAAAAAACTCGCACTGGCACCCTTCGGGCATAAAGGGTGGCTTCCTACAACAGGAGCAAAAGCTATTTTTACAAGAGTGTATTTTTAAGGGGAAGAGCTGCTGTTTCACCTTAAGGACTGAACGCCTGACTTAAATCCACAACTGCAACAAGAACAGAAAGACTAAACTCGATTAGAAAAAGCCCTTAAGGTAAGCTCAAATTTAAGTAACACTACTTGGCACAGCCTTCCCCTTTTACGGCTGCTAATGACCAAAAAGAGCAAACAACACCAAGGTAACCATGAATATAAAAAGAGTATCGATAGCCGAATTAGATGATTTAGTCACCCTGTTCGATCAATACATGGTTTTCTATAAACAACCATCAGCGTTACAAAAGCACCGTGACTACTTAAATGAGCGGTTAGCTAATGACGAAGCCAGTGTTTTCATCGCTTATAACGTGGATGAAGAGCCCGCTGGTTTTGTCTTAAATTATCATACGTTCTCTTCTGTCTCCCTCGGTAAGGTCATCGTATTGAATGACCTGTTTGTAGTGCCATCGCATAGGCAACAGGGCATTGCGAACAGTTTGATTAACTGCTCAATCGAGTTAGCTAAAAGCACCGGCTCGATCCGCGTTGATTTAGCGACCGCTCATGACAATTTATCAGCACAAGCGCTGTATGAAAAAATGGGATTCATCAAAGATACCGAGTACTTTTCTTATAGCTTGCCTATAACGTGTGCCACGTAACCCATAGATAGAAAGCACTCCGCTTAAACCTGACTGTAGTTGGTATAACCATAGCCGGAATAACCATAGCCGGAATAACTAATAGCTGGAATAACGATGAAAATAATCCGCAGTAAGCAATTCAAGGCTGATAAAGCTTGGGGGGCACAAGATATAGCTAATATGAACGGCATAACAACACGTTTACATTGGACGGATCAGCCTTACATCTGGCATGTAAACGAGGGTGAAGAGGTTTTTGTAGTGCTTGATGGCGTAGTAGAGATGCGTTTCAAGGAAGATGGATCGGAACAGTCCACTTTGTTAGAAGTGGGGGATATTTTTTATGCATCCGTTGGGACTGAACATGTTGCCCACCCTCAGGGGGAAGCTAGGGTGCTTGTCATCGAATCGGAAGGGAGTGTTTAAGCCTAAAAACAGACACAAAAAAGGGCCTTTCGGCCCTTATTTGCTAAACAAGTTTTAAGATGTAGGGGGACGTCTTAAAGCAAGTTTATAGGATAATCCATAATCAAACGCACATCGTTGATACGCGGAATGGAGTTACCATCAACATGCGCAACACGTAGCTGCACACTTAGATCTTTAGCTTTACCACTTTGTACTGTGTATTTAGCATCAAAGTTGGTTTCTCTACGTTCGCCGTCAGTCACACTACCTGTATCAATATCCCAACCCTCTGTATGACGAGCCATTAAGTGAAGGCCCGGTAGAGAAGGTACATCGTAATCAACGCGGAACTGAAGCGCTTGAATATCGTTCGCGTTAAAGTCTAATAGCTGTACGGCACCATAAGTGAAGAACTGCGTATCATCTTGGCCGCCCCATTTAATGTTATAGCCGTCATCACCGCCTACCGTTTGGTAGTTCACAGTGTATGCCCAATTTCCTTTAGCAAACTTAGCGGTTAAGCTCGTCAGGTTACTGTCGTAATCACTGCCATAAAGCGCACCATCATCAGAGCCACGCATGTGGATCGCATCTAGCGTGACATCATAGTCAGACAGTTTTGTCGAGTACGTAACATTAAAGAAAGACTGTTTTAGGTAATCATCTGCTACAGCGTATTGAATATGTGAGCTAACACCATTCGCAAACTTGTATGTACCCCCTAGAGAAGCAATGGAATAGTCTTCGCCGTTTGCACGGTATTCAGTAAAACTTTCACTGTTGTTTTTAGACGCTTCATCAGAATAAAACGCGTATACACCCGCATTATCAAAACTAGCTTCACCAAACACAGCCTGCGTGCTCGGTGCTGACAAACGTGACTGTAGATCATTTAACAAAGGAGTCATCATAACCATACGACCCGCGCGAAGATTTACATTCTCCGCAGGTTTCAATTTAACGTATAGGTTTTCTACTGTTGTATAACCATTACCTTCAGGCGTTAATACATCTGAAGAACGGATTGTTTTATCATCCATCAATTCAACAACGTGTGTCACTGTTGCATCAAAGCCGATCACACCACCGTAATAAGGCGAAGCAACGCTCAGTTTAAATGCCTGACCTGCGGCTAAAGTATCTTCACCCACTTCCCAGTCACGATCCATATAAAAAGTGCGTAGATCCAAATCTACTTTATAACCATCATTTTCAGTTGCGAAGGCAGAACCGCTCGCTACTGTGCTTAATGCCAGTGCTGCAATGCTTAGTTTTTTATTGAACATAGTAATGTAACAAACCTAAGTTATACTTATTTGAAAGGCCTATTTTAGGTAAAGAAAAGCAGTAGTAATTTTTGTATTTTTCCTGATTTCAGCAAAATAACCTGCGATTTACTCATCGATAAGGCCATTCCTTTAAAAGTAACAATATTATTCAAAAGAATGATCATTTTAATCCCTAAGTACACAGTCACTAATAATCCTATTACGGAACCTTCACTGTATTTCGCTGTCTAGAAAAGGTTATCCCCAAGCGCTTTTTACTTGTTAAAAAGGCTGCTTTTAATGTCAGATAAGCTTGATTCTAATGTGAGATACGCATGATTCTGCAATTTGAATGCCCCTATTGCATGGAACAAAACTCTGTAGAGATGGATCCAAGCCAAGATGTTGACCAGCAGATGATTCAAGACTGTGAGATTTGCTGTCAGCCTATAGAACTTTTGATTCAACGGTCTGTGCTCGATGATGAATCCTCCATAACCGAAGAGGATTTCAATGTCATCGCTAAGCAAGATGGGGAGTAAACTTTCCTGTTTATGAAAAACTCTAATGCGAGGTCAGTATGAGTCTGCAAACGCTTTTTCTACGCTATGCAAAGTCATTACCTGAAGGTCATCTGAAGTGGATAGGCGTGAGACATACACGTAAGGAAGATATGCACTCATTGGAGAGCGTCATTGCGATTAAGGATAGTGGTTTGGAAGGTGATCACCGCTGTACGAAAACCTTAGGTTCAGCGCGGCAAGTGACTCTAATTTCAGAAGAGTTCATTCAACAAATTGCCATCTACAGCCAGAAAGAAAATATCGTCCCTGAGCTGTTACGTAGAAACTTAGTGGTATCAGGAATTAACCTCAATGCGTTAAGATATCAACAGTTCAGCATTGGGGAAGCTATTTTTGAAGCGACAGCACTCTGCCACCCTTGCAGTAGAATGGAAACCGCTTTAGGCGCTGGAGGTGTTAGCGCGATGCTTGGCCACGGTGGTCTGTGCTGCAAAATACTCAAGACCGGTGAAATTAAGTTAGGTGACGCGTTAAAAGTGATATCCGACTAAGCTTTTTATAAATGACTAACGCCTTTGTTATCACTGTTCACCCTCTTTAAAATGATTTTTTGTTCAAACATGACACTGATACCCAACGATTCAACCTTTAGCCCTGTGACATAGCTCTACTTAATAGCTCTACTTACTAGATAGCTCTACTTATATAGCTCAATTTAATCGTTCAACTGAGATATTTTATGTTTTCATTTTTTGAAAGGCTGATCCCCGCCTTTCCCCCAGCAGAACCCGGCCAACCACCTAAAGGTATTTACGCGTTTTGTCGCCACTACACGAAAGGCGCTGAAGGCCCTCTTATTCTGATGTCTTTATTAACGGCAACCATTGCGATTTTAGAGGTCACGCTATTTGGGTTTATGGGGCAGCTTGTAGACTGGCTATCGACTCAGGACCGAGAGAGCTTTTTAAACCAACAAGCCGATACGCTTCTATTAATGAGCTTAGTGCCGCTGGTTGCACTTCCTCTTGCGGGACTTTTACATTCATTAATTACCCACCAGACGCTTCTAGGTAACTACCCTATGTCGATTCGCTGGTTGGCGCATCGCTACTTACTCAAGCAGAGTGTGTCATTTTATGCGAATGACTTTGCTGGGCGCATATCAACCAAAGTGATGCAAACAGCTTTATCCGTTCGTGAATCGGTGATGAAACTACTAGACGTCATGATGTTTGTGATTGTCTATTTCTTTTCCATGCTGGTGTTAGTTGGCCAATCCGATTGGCTGCTAACGCTGCCTATGCTGATCTGGCTCGTGTGCTACATTGCAATCCAATCTTATTTTGTACCCAAGCTAAAAAAGATATCCACAGAGCAAGCCGATGCACGCTCTATGATGACCGGCCGTATTGTCGATTCTTACGCCAATATCGTAACGGTCAAACTATTCTCGCATACCAACCGAGAAGCGGAATACGCTAAAGAAGGTATGGATGAGTTTATGCGTACTGTCCACATTCAGATGCGCCTAGCGACAGGACTCAACTTAAGCGTTCAATGTATAAACCACCTACTCTCTTTTTCTGTGGCGGCGTTATCAATCTGGCTTTGGATGGAAGATTCCGTCTCTGTTGGTGCCATTGCAATCTCTGTCGCGTTAGCACTTCGCCTGAACGGCATGGCCCATTGGATCATGTGGGAGATCAGTGCACTGTTTGAAAATATAGGCACCGTAGCGGATGGTATGGCCACTTTATCGCAGCCTCTTCAGATTCAAGATAAAAGCGATGCCAAAGAGATTAAGGTATCAAAAGGCGAGATCCATTTTGATCAAGTTGGCTTTCATTACGGCGAAGACAAAAAGGTTATTGAGCAGTTAAACCTTAAGATTAAACCTGGCGAAAAAATTGGTTTAGTCGGGCGCTCTGGCGCGGGTAAATCGACTATTGTAAATCTGCTGATGCGCTTCTTTGAGGTGGAATCCGGCAGTATTAAGATTGATGGGCAAAACTTAAGCCAAGTCACTCAGGACTCATTACGTGCCAACATCGGTATGGTGACGCAAGATACGGCTCTGCTTCATCGATCTGTTCGTGAGAACCTTCTCTATGGACGTCCTGATGCCAATGAGGATGAGATGATTACAGCAGCTAAACAAGCTGAAGCACATGATTTTATTCTTGGCCTAACCGACCCTCAAGGACGCTGTGGCTACGATGCCCATGTGGGTGAGCGTGGTGTTAAGCTCTCCGGTGGTCAACGCCAACGTATCGCTATTGCACGTGTCTTATTGAAAGACGCCCCTATTCTCATATTGGATGAAGCGACGTCCGCACTGGATTCAGAAGTCGAAGCGGCGATTCAAGCCAGCCTGTACAAGTTGATGCAAGGGAAAACGGTTATCGCCATTGCCCATCGTCTATCCACCATTGCCGCTTTGGATCGTTTGGTCGTACTAGATCAAGGAGATATTGCTGAGGAAGGTAATCATCAAGCATTAATCCAGTCAAAAGGGATTTATGCACAACTTTGGGCACACCAAACCGGTGGTTTCTTAGGCGAGAAATAAGGTCAAAAATAGAAGAGAGTATGACCTGCCAGCGGGGTTAAGGTATTCGTCCATAACCCTGCTGACACAATCTATTATTTAGAGATAACGACTTATTTTTTATCAGACGGAATCGTCACAAAACCGTATGAGTTCAGCGTTTTCTGGCCTTCTGGCGACAAAATATACTTCGCCAATTTCCATGCGCTCTCAGGTGCCTCTTTTCTTACCAGTAAACCGTAATCGCCACCAACAAGCATCTCAGGCTGAATCTGAATAACCTGTAATGAGGGTAGATCTTTCTTCGCTAAGAAAGCATTTGTGCAGTAAGTCAAAAGTAGATCCGTTTTTTTCTCATCCATAGCCATCGCATATTGATTTAGCGCCTTGGGGGTTTTATGGCTCTCTTCGTCTGTGTTTAAAGTCAGTACTTTTCTAGATAAAACATTAAAGCTCCCGGACTTTACAATCTCAGCTTTGGCTAACATTTCCCAAACGTATTCAGCACTTGAATCGGCCTTAGGTGTAAATGCTCCAATTCGAACATTATCATCCAACATGGCTTCTATCAGAGTCTCCGTACTGGCTTTCACTTCTGGCTGAGCAAGCGCACACAGCTTATTGCGGGCAAACATAACAGCTGGCCCACCCCAACCTTGTGCTTCTAGCTTCTGAGGAGCCCCCATATTAGCCGATACAAAAACATCAGCCTGCTCCCCACCGGCTATCGCTTTCCCCAACAGGTCACTTGAGGCATATTTAGTCTTAATATCTAGCGGATTAGCTTTGTTAAAATCAGCGGTTACTTCCATTAATGCCACTTGCAAACTGTTTGCTGCAAACAGTGAAACCTGCTCTTGAGCCATCACAGAAGGTGCTGTTAAGGCTAAACCTAACGTAGAGATAGTAATCGCTCTTTTAATACCGTCTTTCATTCCATCCTTCCTAAATAATTCTTCTTATATGGAAACTTATACTCACTAAGGTATTACATCACAGGACAAAGTAACAAGCCCCTCTTCCCATAAAAAAGCGCGCAGGTCTTATAGCTTCTTTGATTAGGTTTTTTAATTCACTTTGAGGAAGCGTGCTCGAATAGCTGGTATGTAGATGATTTATAACATCAATGCCCCTTTTCACTTCTAAGCGAGCACTGTCTTTAAGAAAATCTTTTGTATTTATAAACGCCGCTTCCACTTTATTTGCGGCTTTATCCGTTTCTTCTTTCGTATGCAGTTTTTCTTGATCAAGAACTTGAGATTCTAGTTGTTGCAGATAGGACTGGAACTTCACGTGTTCCGAATAATAGGTATATCCGTAAACACTCACCAACGCGATAACAAGGAGAGATAGAACACCCCAAACCAATAAAATAATTAATCGGTTTACCTTAAGGTCTCCCATGAGATCTCCAGCTCTCTGACTATAAACAATACTAGTACATTACTGGACACACCCTTTCAGTAGATAGTAGCCATAAGATTGAATTTCGATAAAAAGCTGTGCGAGATCAAAAAGATGAATGGTTTATTAAGGGATAGGATCAATTTGCCCGTGCTTTGATGGCCTACAACAACGTTTAACCCCACACTAAGAAATGTAAGCCGCATTTTCTAGCCTGAGAGACAGGCATTCATAAAGTAAAACTAAGAATATATTTAGAAAATGACGCACAATGAAAAGCTCTAGAAACTTAATCAGCTACTAAAAAGCTTACACAATCAATTTATTCAGCTCTACTAATGTGAGAGGCTTATGAAAATGATACCCCTGTAACACATCACAATTTCTCCCTGCTAGAAAACCTGCTTGCAGATCGGTTTCAACACCTTCAGCAACTACAGTAAAATCAAGCTTATGCGCCATTGTAATAATTGCATCGACAATCGCGACATCCCCTTTATCACTAGGAATACCATCAATAAAGTGCTTGTCAATTTTGATCTCTTTTGCAGGGAAGTTCTTTATGTAGCTTAAAGAGGAATAACCAGTACCAAAATCATCAATTGAAATCGTTAGCCCTAAATCAGTAATCTGTTTCAGAATCGATAAATTATTATCAAAATCAGCCATTGCGATGCTTTCGGTAATTTCAATCACTACCTTTTTAGGATCAACACCTGATTCTTCAATGCACTGTTTAATAAAAGGCACAAAATTAGCTGAACTCAGTTGAATGCTGGACACATTTGTGGAAACTTTAAAATCTTTAGTTAACTCATTCTGCCACTTAGCTGCTTGCCAGCAAACATGCCTAAAAATCCACTCCCCAATCTCGACAATCAATCCTGCATCTTCAGCTAAAGGAATAAAATAAGAGGGCGAAATAGCGCCTAATTCAGGATGTTCCCAGCGAAGTAGTGCTTCGACACCAATGACATCATGATTAAAGCTAGATATTTGAGGTTGATAATGAAGTTCAAACTGGTTTTGCACTATAGCTTTACGCATCTGCCCTTGAATATGGAGACTTTCTTTCAAACGACGGTTTACATCCGATGCAAAAAACTGGAAACAGTTACCACCCTGTTGCTTTGCATATTGAGATGCATTACTTGCATTCATGAGAATATCATTAGCTGCAATTCCATCTTCTGGGCACATCGCAATGCCGATACTACAGCTCACATAACATTCAATACCATCTAATAAGAAAGGCTGGCCAACCACATCGACTATGCCTGCTGCTATAAAAGATGCGTCTTCTATACGACTTGCCGATGCGAGTAGGATGGAGAACTCATCTCCATTGGTGCGTGCGACCGACTTCCAAAGATCTTCATCACCTGCACGCTTCACCACATCCGTTTGTTTCAAAAAACCAAGAATACGATCAGATACAACTTTAAGTAACCTATCACCCATTCTGGGTCCATAAGATTCATTTATTGATCGAAATTTATCTAAACTCAGGTGCAAGACCGCAGCCTTACTCTTATTGAACTGGCTCTGTTCTAGAGACCAATTAAGACGATCAGCAAATAAGTGCCGATTGGGTAAGCCTGTTAGATCATCGTAATATGCCAGCTGATCTTGATAGGCCTTGACCATTAAAGTATTTCGAACCCTTAATACCAATTCCCCTTGATCAACCGGTTTTGCCAAAAATTCTGTAGCTTCAAGCTCTAAACATCGCAGCTTTGTTTCAGGATCTGATGCTGCTGTTAATACAATAACCGGTAAGTAACGGGTAGAATCACCCTGTCGTAGTTGTTGAAGAATTTGAAAGCCATCCATTTCAGGCATCAGCAGATCTAACAAAATAAGATCAGGTTGAATCCTTTCCAGCTGAGTAAAAAACTCAGTCGGCTTTTGGATAGCTGTAAAATTATGGTATCCAGCGTCGGTTAAAAAAATCTCGATAAGCTCACACGTACTCGGCTCATCATCGACCATCAAAATTTTAGCTTGGCTTAAGTCCGCTGACTTATGCGGACTATCCGTCAATAGCATTAGAGTTGAGCTCCCTGAATGAGCACTGTATCTTCACGAAAATAGAACTCACTAAATTCCTTAACTGAAAGAGGTTTAGAATAAAAATACCCTTGAATTAAATCACAACCAACAAAACTCAAGTAATCAGCCTGCTGTTTATTTTCAACACCCTCTGCCACTATTTTATAACCTAATTTTTTTGCCATCGAGATGATAGCAGAGGATATAGCCTGATCACCTAGATTATCTGGTAGACCATCCACAAATGCTTTATCTATTTTTAATTCAGCAATAGGAAAATCTTTTAAGTAACTCAATGACGAATAACCTGTGCCAAAATCATCAACCGATACCGATATCCCAAAACCCCTTAACTGAAGAAGAACAGCAATCGCCTGATGAACATCAGACATCGCCAAACTTTCCGTAATTTCGATCATAATATTAGACGGGGCAGCACCCGTTTCAGCGATCACTCGTTTTACTGTATCAAAGAAATTATCCGCTTTAAACTGACGCCCTGATACATTTACAGCAACCGTTAAATCTTCAATTCCCTCTTTTTCCCATAATACCGACTGCTGACAAGCCTCCCTTAAGACTCGCGTGCCTAACTCAATCATAAGTCCATTTTCTTCTGCTAAAGGAATGAACACATTCGGTGCGACAACGCCTTTTGAAGGATGGTTCCAACGTAATAAAGCCTCAGCACCTTTAACCTTTTGAGAAACGGCATCAACCTGCGGTTGATACACTAAGTAAAACTCTTTATTCGATAGCCCCTTTCGCAGATCTTGACCTAACTCCATTTTTTCTTTCAGATGAGTATTTGCTTCATCCGAGTAAAATTGAAAGCCATTTTCCCCTTCATCAACAACCAAGTCAGCGGTACTACTCGCCCGACTCAGTAATATTTCAGCATTATCACCATCACTAGGATACACCGCTATACCAACACTCAGAGGCATATATATCTCTCTACCTTCAACACACAGAGGTTTATCAAAAGATTGGACTAAGCGTTCGCCAACATACGACGCATCATTTTCATTTTGAATACGGGTTAATAAAATCGAAAACTCATCACCACCTAAATGCGCTGTAATACGGCTAGGATCATAATCCCCACCATGGGAAACAATATCAGAAGAACGAACACAATCGAGTAAACGCTCTGATACTTCTTTCAAGAGCGCATCACTAATTTCAGGGCCATAAGTATCAGCCACTTTCCTGAAATGGCCTAACCTAATATTAAGTACAGATAGAAAGCCATTTACTTTTTGAAAACGAGAAATAGCATTATTGAGACGCTCCAAACAAAGTCTACGGTTAGGAAGCCCTGTTAAAGAATCATAATAAGCGAGCTGGTCTTGGTAGGCCTTAAATGTAAGGGTATTTCTGATGCGAAGAGCCAACTCACTTTGATCTACAGGCTTCGCCAAAAAGTCAGTCGCACCGAGTTCTAAAGCCTTGAGTTTAGTTTCACAATCACTTGATGAGGTTAAAACAACGACCGGTAAGTGGGCCGTTTGAGGGTGTGCTCTGAGTTGTTTCAGTATTTCAAAACCATTAATACCGGGCATCACTAAATCTAGCAACAGAATATCAGGCTTCCTAAGGTGTATTTCACTAATCGCTTCTAAAGAATCAGAAATGCCATAGAACCGTTTGTATCCCGTTTCTTCAAGGAACATCTGAATCAGTTCGACCATAATGGATTCATCATCAACCATCATGATTACTGAATTATGCAATGTTGTTACTTCTGTCATTGCGACGCCTCAGTCCTTAATAATCCATCATTACACTTCAATACGTTTCTTCATCTGCTGTATTAAGTTTAGCGAAGTTATTACACCCCTATTATTTTTTTCTTTTGCGTACTGCTCCAGTTGAACAGCAGGATCAGTAAAGTCGTGGAAACCAACACTTCCTGCTGATCCTTTTAACCAATGAGCAACTTCAGCCACCTGCATTAAGTCTTGCTCTTGGGACGCTTGCTCAGCTAATAATAGCTTCTCATCTAATCGCGCCAGAAACTGCACAACTATGGGCCTAAACTTCTCATTCGATCTAAGTAAACTTGATGTAATCACATTATCACAATTGTCATCGTTTACTACATTATTTATATTAGAATAACCTAAACTAACATTCTCATCCTGATCAATTTTCATCTGACTAGCAGCCGTATTTTCTCGATCGACCACACCCGCATCAGGTGAACCTGAGATAGTAGATTCATCTTCATTTAAAACTAAACCCGCCTTTGCTCTTTCAGATAATCTACAAATATCAATGAACTTAGTCTTAACAAGCTGACTATTAAACTCCTTAGCCGCCTCCTCTAAATCAGCTGCTGGCTCAGTAAAATCGCCTAACCCAACACTGCCCGCCGAACCCTTCAGCCAATGTGCAAGATCTGCCAAATCAGCATACTGTTCGTCCTGCATCGCAGTTTCCATCTCAGATAGCTTTGTCCCTAAGCGCTCGACAAAACGAATCACTAGCGTTCTATATTTAGGACTCTGTTTTAGTAAAGCAGATATTATCGGTGTAAGCTCAGCATCCTGCTCAACTAATTCAGATCTTGTATTCGCATCTACTGTCCGTATCCCTTCCTCGCTTAGCGTAGGCTCGGCTTGAACATTCTCTTTTTGCTGGCCGCCAAGAAGATCTGCCAATAAATTGATTAGCTTATTAATATCTATTGGCTTAGTCATATAGTGACTATACCCAGCATCCATACAACGGCTCTCAATACCTTTCATAGCATGTGCGGTTAAAGCAACTACTGATTGCTCAAGTCCCGCTTTACGCATTTCTGATACAGCCGTATAGCCGTCCATAACGGGCATTTGTACATCCATCAAGATCAGATCAAAATGACCCGCCGTCGCTTTTTCTAAACCGTCTTGACCATGTACCGCTGTTTCACAGCTTAATCCTAGATCCGATAGGACTAACTTAATAAGTTCCCGGTTTTCATGACCATCATCAACAACCAAAATATGAGCAGCAGGAAACACCCACTCTGTTTGCATTTCGGGCTCTTCAGCCTCGATGTGGAACTCAAGCTCTTCAGGCTGTAACCATGCGCTATTAAGTACCTCCTCCACCTCTAGAACCAGAGTAAATGTTGTTCCTTTATTAGGCTGACTCTTTACTCGAATATCTCCACCTAAGGCATGTGCAAATTTATAGCTAATAGATAACCCTAACCCCGTACCTCCAAAACGCCGAGTAATAGAACTATCAGCTTGAACAAATGCCTCAAAAACGGAGTCGGCTTGCTGCTGAGTCATTCCAATCCCCGTATCGACAACATCTATCTCCATCTGCTTTTGACGCATACGCAAGCGAACCGTAACATTACCCTCTTCCGTGAACTTAATCGCATTACCAATCAAGTTAGTCAAAATCTGCCTAATACGTCCGGGGTCTGTACATATCTGTTCTGGAATTGAGCTGTCAGCAATAAATGTAAGCCCTAAGCCTTTTTCATCGGCTTTAACTTTCATAATCTGTAAAACATGTTGAATCAGCTGTACAGGTTTGCAATCGATACGTTCGACCTCAAGCCGCCCAGCTTCAACTTTAGACAAGTCCAAAATATCATTAATAAGATCCAGCAGATGTTGGCCGCTATTAGATATCGTATTGAGATGGTCCAGCTGATTCGGTTGTAACTTCTTCTGATCTCGACGCAAAAGTTCAGTAAAGCCTAATATGGCATTCATCGGTGTACGAATTTCATGGCTCATATTTGCCAAAAAGTCACTTTTTGCTCGGTTAGCCGCCTCGGCCTCCTCCTTAGATCGACGCAGTTCTATCTCTTTTTCTTCCAATAAGGTTACATCATCTAAACTCACCATGACCCCGCCAACTTTTCCGCCGGGTATTAACACGGGAGAACAGTTCACCATAAAGGTTAACTTTTCATCATTAGGTAAACGGAGACGAACAACCTCATTCATTATGACTTGTCCCGTTTCTATCGATAGTTTCCAGGGCGCTTCTTTTCCCAGTGCTTCATTCTGGTCGTTCTTCCATGGAAAAGTAGATGCTTTAATCCCAACGAGTTTTTCAGCTGGCTTTTCTACCATCGTGGAAAAGGCTTGGTTGGCTAAAACAATGTTTTGATTCCGGTCCAAAACCAACAACCCTTCAGCCATGGTATCTAAAGCCGAACGTACACGATCAGGCACGGCCTGGGACGGGTCTAAATGTTTCAACATTTTTCCAAGATAGAAGAAAAAGGCGATAAAACTCGTGAGTGATAGAAATGTAATAAATAGGAAAACAGGGCTGGTAATAAATCCCCTCACACCTGTGTCTAAAATTG
The DNA here is from genome assembly GCA_002435145.1 of Neptuniibacter sp. UBA6509. Classification (GTDB taxonomy): domain Bacteria; phylum Pseudomonadota; class Gammaproteobacteria; order Pseudomonadales; family Balneatricaceae; genus Neptuniibacter. The sequence continues at coordinate 55,420 of DJLT01000049.1, read as the reverse complement.
GAGTAAAACGAAGCTCCACTTGCCCCCATTTTTGCTCTCCTGACCACAAAGGAATAAGTACCTGTGAATTATTAGACAGAGAATCCTCGATTACCTCCCAATGCTGAACATGATCACCGATCTCAGATAACAATCGATTTCCACGCTTTACCGCTGCTGATAATAAGCTAGGATTTCGCTCCACTATAACCTGCAGTGTAGCTTCCATACGCTGACTATCAGACTGTGTAATAAACAATGAGCCTTTTGCAGCAACAGTTTCCGCAATAGCTTGCCTAGCCTTGCGCTCAACATTCGCTTCATCTGGAAAAATTCCTAGCAAAACTGAGATCAGAACTAAGCTGACAAGAATGCTCACTTGGCCTATCGCCATACGAACTTTTGCACTGTGCTTTCCAAAAATACTATCGAGCAAAGTTATGCCTTATTAATTAAAGGGTTAGATTCATAGCTAACATTATTTGTTTATATCTGGATCATTGTCTGTGCGATGACCTGTTTCATTAGATGTATCTTCTGATGACACCATATCTTCAAGTGATTCACCCTCTTCAACCTGATCTCCCATTCGTGACAAAACAGGTAAAGGATCAATAAAACGCCAAGCAGGCAAGGAAGAAAGTACACTCGTTAAAATAATGCCACTACGCAGCAGCCAAGCCACATAGCCCACAGACAGACCTGTAGATATTGCAGCTCCAGATCCAAGCACCATCGCATCTAAAGAAATCGTTTTTTGCATATCGTCATCTAGATTAGACAAACTATCCATAAACCGATCTGATTTAATAAGCAGTAGAGGATCAGCTAATGCAGCCCAACTAACCTTTAATTGTGAAACCGAAGCAACGCTTTCAGCCACGACAATACTTATCTTCTTAGGCTCTGTATCAGGCAATGATTGATCAAATACCACATCAGCTGGAGTTAAAGGTTTAGCGGTTGAGCTTTCTACAATAAGCGATGAGGTTGTATTGTTATCAACCACTTCTGGCTGGATCACTGTTTCAGTTTCAGCCTCTGGTTCTTCATCCACCTGCTCTACTTCATCATCACTTTCAATGACAATTTCGGGAGATAGCGCTTCTTCAAGCACCACTTCTTCAGGTATCAGTTCATCTACTACCGGTTCATCTAGAACAGGCTCTTCGCTTACAACAGTTTCAGTAAAAGATACCAGCCCATTGAAGGGGCCGCTTACCCCTTTCCCATCATCTAGCGAAAAATTAAAAATAGGTGCAACGCTGTCGTTGTCATCCACAAATTGTATCTGCCCCGCAGTCACTTGAGCTTGGGTAAAGCTAACAACTTCTACACCTGGAAAAGCTATATTTTCAAAGGAGCCCCCCGAAATTGAATTAATAACAAACACTACCGAAGCATTTAAGTCGTCAGCATCCGTTGCAGACAAATGGGAATTGGTTACGATCAGAGTCTGCCCTTGATTTACAACTAAATTATTAGCAGCAACTGCTGGTAGATCATTAACACTTAACACGGTCACTGTAGAGGCGATATTTGGCGCTAAACTGTCATCACCACTGTTAGCAATTCCACCACTGTCTTGAAGAGCAGCAAGTGTGATCACTCGGTTAGCGGTTGTCGGATCTGCATCATTGTTCTGGTAGCTCATGCTATCCAACAGTGCATTCATCTGGGCTTCGGTGGCTGTGCCTGCGCTTAATGTAACCGTCGCCGTGGTGCCGCTCACACTCACGCTGTAGCTAAAGCCGGTGCTGCTGCCGCTGTTGCCATTGGTTAAGCCAATGGCTTTACCATCAATGTTCAATACTTCACTCGCGCCATCGGTGACATTGGTGACGGTGAACGTTAAGCCGATAAAAGTTTCACCAGATTCAATCGTGCTAGCATTCGAGCCGCTATAAAGTGAGGCCGCGCTACCGCCTTCGGTAAAGGTAGGGTTACTTGCAGTTAAACTGAGGGTAGGTTCGTCATTCAATGAAGTAAAAGTGATAACCGCTGACGTAATCGAAGTAGTATTGGTACCGTCACTCACTGTAAAACTAAAGCTAGGTGCGGTTTCATCTCCATTATCGATGAAAATAACTTCATTATTATCTATTTGGTTTTGCGTGACCGTTGTTACTGTAACACCAAGATTAGTGGTTAACTGAAACTCGCCACCAAGGATAGAAGAAAAGTCATAACTTAAACCGGCATCAGCATTATCAGAATCGGTAGCCGATAACATTGCACTGGTAACCGTCACAGAAGCCCCTTCGATAAGGCTAAAGCTATTAGTATTTAATGTAGGAGGATTATTTACGCCAGAAGAATCATGAGTGAAACTGAAGCCATCAATCGTTTCATTACCGGTATCAAAGTTAACATCATTATCACTAGGGTCATTACCATCGAATAACAAAGCTGCCGTAGCACTCGCATTACCTAGGCCCGCACCGAGCGTTGTTTTAGTCACAGATAATGCAACAATATCATTACGTTCAACTAACTGATTAGTAACGCCTACTCCATCATTATCATCGTTATCAAACGAGAGAAATATGGTCCCTGCATCATAACTTTGACCACCGATAACTTGGTCACTTTCTAACAGATCTATACCATAAATTTTTCCATCTATATCAACGTTACTATCTTCGCCATTTATCAATTGCAGTGCTGCGGGGTAACTCGATGGAAGCGCCGTATCTAATGTATCTGTTTTTAATAACCAGATATCACTCTCCTCACTACCTCCATCACGGCTTAATAACAGATCCCCCTCTTTCAGCTGATAATCACCGATCCATACATCTTGCTCAACCAAACTTAAGCCAGTAATTTCAGCACCATCTTGGAAAGGGTCACTCAGTAAAAGATAAAAATTACCCGAGCTATAATCTCCTGCCGTATCAGGTCGAAAATAAAAAATATCCTCTTTCGTTATGTCTAAATCTGCGGGGGAAGCTACACCGTTACTGGTAAGGGTCATATCCTGTGAGCTAGAAAGAATTAAATCTCCGGCTTGAAGTACGATGGGGTTGATTAAACCGATAGATACACTACTGGTTAGATAATGAAGGCCGTTAGTATCATCTTGAGAAGAGAACTGCGATATATCAAAAGCAACACTAAAGGTTCCATCGGTACCGGCCTCTCCTAATGCGAAATCAGGACCCGCTTGCTGTAACACATCCCCCTTATCAACATTGGATCCATCCAGTCCAGGAATACCATTACCAGAACCTTCGTCGCCATCAATCGATACCCACAGTACCCCATCAGATGTATCCGTAAAATTAACACTGGCACTTTCAACCGCACTAGAGCCAGTTCCATCGTAAACAGAGATATCAAAGACAGGGGCTAACTCTCCACCATCATGAATAAAAACAACACTTGATGAACTTATTTGTGCTTGTGTGAAACTCGATATAGCCGTACTTGTATCAGACGTCAGCGCAAAATACCCATTGCTCACATTGGTGATATCAAAACGTAGGCTTAAGTCACTGTTATCAACATCCATTGCAGATAAATGTGAAGCATCAATGACAACAGTATCGCCCTGAGACAGCGTAAGTGTTTTATTGCCAATAACAGCCAAATCATTTTCTGCATTTACAGATATATCTGAAAAATTGCCCAGATCTAAACGATTATCTGAATCACCACCACTCCCGCCATCATCCTGAATGTAATCCAGTGTAATTCGTCGTGTCGCGGCTGTAGGATCTTGGCTGGTATTTTGATAACTCAGGCTATTCAGAAGTGTATTCATGGCTGCATTATTTACATTACCGCTACTGAGTACCAGCGTTGCCGTTGTCCCCGATAGTGTAACGTTATAAGTAAAACCGGAAACGGTCCCTGTATTCAAATGAGTTAGAGCGATTAACACGCCATTTATACTGATTATTTCATCTGAGCCATCAGTCACATTCGTAACAGTTAATCCTAATTCTTCAAAAGTCTGGCCTACGTCAACCGTATCTGCAGAAGCGCTATTAAACAGAGCCTCTGCACTCCCTCCCTCAGTAAACGAGGGGTTCAGAGAAGTGATACTCAGCGTAGGCTCTTGATTAGTGACAACTTCATATGAACCTATATCTGTGTTTATGCGCGCCACACCACGTTGATCATCTGCGGGGGCACCGGTATCTGTACCTGCATCAATTGCGATACTACCGGTTAATAAAGCATGGGTTCGAGTTTCACCGCCATTATCGGCTAGAACATCTAGATTAGGATCACCAATTAAATCACTGCCAAAACCCGTCGCGCCACTTGCATCGCCAATAATGTTATTACCATCGCTGGTAAAATCACCGAGTACATCCGGAGAGCTCGTCACTGCCGTATTTCCAGCAACAATGCTGTTACTCAGAGTTACAGTACCTGCAAATATATCAATACCGCCTCCTGAGTTCGTTGCAGCATTGTTTGTTACTGTGACATTCGTTAGAGTGACAGTTCCCTCACTGTATATACCGCCACCAAATTGAGCACTATTACCACTCAAAGTAGAATTAATAGCAGTTAAATTACCACTAGCTTCATTATAAATCGCGCCTCCAAATTGCCCGGTATTACCCGCAAGCGTGACCCTTTCTAAAACCAATGTCCCGTTATTGTGAATTGCCCCACCGCGGCTACTCGAAGTTGAATCGACTATTTCCACATCGGTTATGGTTAAACTAGTAGCAGCATCACTAATTTCTATTGCGCCAGCATTACCGGTTTCAGAACCATTTTGAAGCGTAAGATCAGAGAGACTATTAGTAATTGCTGAGGCTTCGTACTCCGCTATTTTGAAATTATTGCCGCCATCAATAAACGTTAACCCCGTACCAGCCCCAACAATTGAAAGTGAGTCCGTGATATTTAGATGCTCTTTAACTTCAGCCGTCCCACCTGATGCTATTGAAAGCGTATAGGTTCCAGCTGACAAATTGATCGTATCGGTCCCAGCATTAGCATTCGCGGCAATGACCGCTTCACGTAGAGACAATAAACCATCCCCAGCGTCGATAACGTCATCAGTGGTGGTAACATCATAAACTGCCAAGGTACCCAACCATTGAGTATCAAGTGACGTATCTAACATCAGTGCATGATTAATTTCACCAAGCTGATACTCAAGCTCCCAATCGCCTTGTGAAATTGCATTACCAGTAAGATCATTACTGGCTGCAATATCAGCTTGAGTCAGAGACTGAAGAGTATGAATAAAGCTAAGGCCACTCGGAGATGCTGCCAAGTCACAGCCATAAAGCAAAAGATCAGCGTGCTCATCTAAACTTTCGCCCCAACTTTCTAACAGATTCGAATTTTCTTTAAGGGTATTCTGCGTCACCCAATCGCTACCTAACTGTAATCCTTCTCCAGAACCATGGCTTAAAATATGAACGGCATCAATTTGAGAATGATTCGCTAACCGCTCCGAGATCTGTTTTAACCCAGATTCAGTTTCATTTAATTCATAAATAAAATATTCGGTACCCTCAGCTGACGTATCTATGAGCTCTAGAAGCCCATCAATATCCTCAACCCCTCCATCAATAAAAATCAATTCCGTAGCCACATTATTTTGCGGCACTTCAATGGTCGGCAAGAATAGATCAGCATCCTTGAGCGTTTGAAACTCTTCAGATACCAACGGGGATGGAAAGCTTGATGATGGAGTCAGGCTAGAGGAAATTAAAAGGGTGTCTGCCTCATCTAAAAAATCATTAGATCCAGAGTTATCCTCTGAGATCACATCTTCAGATTGCGGTAGAGGATCTGCTGACAACATGACACGAGGTTCAAGCAATTCAAAAACGAAGCGACTTGATTTACGCCTCAATTGAGACTCCAAAGTAGACTCTTCGGATTTAGAGCTCGTAGCCAAAAAACGTCTCCCTCTACACTTTTCAATATAACCTTGAGAGTGTTCTATATAAGTCTATCTAATACCGATGGGGTTATCTTATCCACAGAGAGCCAATAGGTTTTAACCTGCTTAGAACGCGGAATCACCTCTGCGTTGATACCTAACTCGAAAAGTTTCACCTTCCTCGTTTCTGCTTGAACCGGCCCTTTATAAACGCCAAATGAGATACGACCACCATAGCTTGATTTAGGTAATGGCCCCATATCTTTAACGCCAGCCTTAGTAAACTGCGTCAACAGTATTGCTGTATTCTGAGTATAGTCATTAGATGAAACCACCATGTAACCAATCTTTTCAGTGCGATCGACCACATCAACAGTATAGTGAACATCATTCTTTTCTAAGATCTGAGTCGCCTTCAAAAGTTGAGTTTGACTTGTGTATGGACCCAATTTTCGTTGTTGGGTCTTGATGACAATAGACTCGTTTTCAACAGATTCTAGTTCATCAAGTTCCGCCTTTTGAGCCTCACCCCTGCTAGCATCTCTATTCTCAGCTTGTTCTACTTTTAAAGCCCCTCCATCTTGCGATTCTGTAATAGCCAAGGAGGCTTTATGGCTGCTAACTTGAGTACGATCGTTTTCTTGGGTATTCATCGTTTTTTTAGTTGGCCTGTAGATACTTTACCCACAGCGACCTCTTTCTTCGATGAAGGTGCTTCCTGCTTTATATTCGGTTCCGCCGGCTGAGCTTGCGTTTCATCTAACTGCAAAAAACACTTTAAACCCGCAGGAATTTGGTGGTCCGCATTATCGAGTATCAACCTAACACCAAAGGTACCGCTCGCTGCATCGCCGAGTGAATCAATAAGATCAACACTAACGGAATACCCTTTCTCTTGGTCTATTTCCGGGTAAATTGTTGCCGTCATTCCCTTATGTATTTTACCGTAATACCCCATAGGGAATACTGTTTCAATGTATAGAGGGTTTAGTTGTACCAACCTAAAAATAGGTTCCTCTTCTACATATTCACCTTCATTCTTATATCGTTCCGCAACAAGCCCATTAATCGTTGAATAAACCTTTTTTTCTTCAAGCTGCGCCTGACTTCGAGTCAACTCGAGTTCCCGTAACTTTAGTGTTTCTTCCGCTTGCTTAAGACGCCAGTACGTAACTTGCTTTATCCTTGCCGCTTCATCAAGATTCTGAGAGGACGCCAATTGCCTTTCAGCTAATTGATTCACACGGCTGGACTGAAGACGATCGTATTTAAGATTTACTTGTTCAGCGGATAATTCCGATCTCATCTCCGTACGAGCTTGTGCTAATCGAACATTGGCCTTCTCAACATCCGCTTTTAACTCGCCTAAAAGCTGCCCTTTAGATACAGGTTGAGTTCGATCGACATATAACGCTTCTACAACACCGGGCACCGCAGCACTTATCTCAATAACTTTACTCGGTGTAATAACACAATCGACAGTAGGGAAAGTCAGATCTTCAGCATGGATATTAACGCTATACAGAACAGCAAAAATAATGCTCAAACGTTTAAAAGACTGCCTCATTAATACCCCTTCAGAAACAATAAAAAACAATAGCTCATATATATTTACGCTAGTTAATATACTAGTGCAAACTTTGGATAAGATTATGATATATATCGGCTAAAACATAATTAGATAAAGTCATTTCTTTATACGAAAAACGTACCGTACCCATAGCAGGCATATATGCTTCAACATCTCGTTCCACCACTATTTCTACCACAAAAAACGGGGATATAGATTTCAAACCGGTTTGATCTCGACTATCGACAGGTACTTCACCTCCCGCACTACTACCTAAAAATCGCGAAGGAAGTTCATTTTGAGCTGCTGGCTCAATTCTTAACATTGAGCCTTTATAAGCTTGATATGGGTTTGTATTAAACTTCACCTCAATTGAGTCAACCCCCGAATTTAGTTTTCGAACTTGCTCTTCCGATACAACCGCTAATACTTTAACGTCTTCAGGCTTATAAACATGCGCTATAACCTCACCCCTAGGAAGATACCGACCCAGCAGATCTTGCTCTCGGGAGAGGACAAATTCACCATTTGCTGGCGCAACTAAACTTAACCCATCTAAGCGCTGTTGTATTAGCTCAACCTCCTTCTGCTGTATAGAGATTTTTTCTTGCCAGCTTTGGGCTATAGAGATGCTATTTAAACCGACTAAACGATATTGTGATTTATACTCATCCAATAAGCCTTGTGCATTTTTTAACTGAAGTAGAAGCTCCTGATTCTCTAACTGAACTAAAAGTTGCCCTTTCTCAACCTGTTGTCCTGACTGAAAGTTCAGCGACACTACAACACCACTTTCTAACGTCATAACGCTCTGATTCTCGGGCGTGATAACCATAGCAATTTGACTATCAGTAAAACGAAAATTTAAGAGAAATACTGTAGAAAATACTGCTGCTATAAACACAGACACAACCATAAAGAAACGTATAGTCTGATGCTCCTTACGAGCATTCTGATAAACAGAAATCGTATGCCTAATAATGGGGAACACTAAAATCTGCAATAAGAGCCATAAGGCTAATAAAATACCAAAAATAAAAAACTTTCCTGACAGATACAAAGCGATAACGAGGCCAATAAACAATCTATAAGGAGCAGCACATAGCGCATAAGCGATCAACCACCCCTTTATTGTATTTGAAATATTCCAGTCTATAGAGGTATCTAATTTGAAAAAAAACTTCTTAACAACTGCACCTAAAGCCTCCCTAGATCGCGCATTTAAATTAAACACGCCTAAATAATCAGACAATATGTAGTACCCATCAAATCTCATTAAAGGATTGAGGTTAAAGATTAAGGTACTAAAACTACCAACAAACACGACATTAAATAGAAAGTCCGCCCAATAACCTGGTGTGGAATTTTGCCACGCAAGGAATGCACTCATCGCTATGATCAATTCGACCCACATGCCCGCAGCCCCGACAAGAAGCCGATGTCTGCGCTCAGGAAAGGCATAACTTGATGACGTATCAACATATGGAAGGGGAAGAAAAACCAACATAAAAATCCCACACTCATTCACAACCCCGCCATACCTTTTTACGACGAGCCCATGGGCTATTTCATGTAGAGCCTTTAAAAACACATAAGCACAAACCAACAAAATACCGTTTACAGGATCAAAAAAACGGCTCTGCCAATGGACCTGAATAGACTCCCATTGCAGGGGAAGTTGATAAATAGAAAGGCTTAATAAAGAGATAAAAAGAACAATAAAAAAACGATTAAAAATAGAGCCTGTAAATCTATAAATATGATTTAAAAATGCATCAGGGTTAAATAACGGGAACTTCATCGCTATAGGTTGTTTAAAAGATTGCCACCATTTTCGTTTATTTTGTGAAATTTCAAAACCTGACAGAAGCCCATACTTAATAAATTTAGATATAGCCTTCTCTAATTCTGGGTAGCAATGATGATCAATCTGTAATTCATCTATCACTTGTTTTAAAGATCTGTGCCCATCTAAGGCACGCATTAACCTAACAGTATCTGCATCACAATAGAAAAATTGCTCACCGTTATAACTTTCTACAACATACTGATCTTTCGTCTCAGCCTGAGAATGTAATTTTACATTTGGCTTCAAGCGAAGGTTTCGATCACCAAGTGTATGAATAAGGTCATAACCACCTTGAACTTCTACCCCTCCCTCTTTCATGGTTTCAGTGCCCAATACTGCATCCGAACCCAATCACTAAAATGATGAAATAAGCTCCACCCTAAACTATAAGAACCTACATTTACTTTAGCGATCCCCTCCATTCCGGGACGTAAAGCTGAATAATTACCCTCCTCCATCACAGCCTCAGCAAGATAAATCACTTCGTTATTCTCATCAGTAAAAACAGGAGAAGGTTTTTGTAACTCAACGGTGTAAGTATCTGAAGGTAATGAGGTCAACTTAAGCTGAGCGCTCAAGCCCTGCTGCATAAATCTAATATCAGCTTCTTTTATACGTAACATCGTTCGATATTGGTCAAGAGGAGCTATCTTAAATAGAACATCCCCTTTGTTAACCGGTGCTCCTATGGAGCGGCTTAAATCTCCGCTAATGAGCACACCTGAGATTCGAGAGCGCAGCTCCGTCTGACTTAACGCGAGTGTAACTGTCTCTATTTGAGCACTTAACTGTGCCATCTTAGCTTTCAGAACTTCTGCTTTTCCACGTTCCCCGCTTGCCAGCACCTGGCGGTATGAGTTCTCTTTCTCTTGGAACTGACCTTTTAGCTTATTTAATTTAAGAGAAATATCTCTCTCATCTAATTCAGCAATGACTGTAGATATATCCACCTGATCACCCGCTTTAAATTTTGAGGATTTTATATAACCATCAAAAGGAGCAATAATAGGGGATTCAATTTCCCCCTCAATAACAGCATCAACAGAGATGCGATATTCAACAGGAATAAATAAAAATAGCGTTATAACAAAAAAAACAAACAGGTATTTATAACGGTACAACAGATGATTCTTAAAGGAACTCACTGACGATTCGGCTGAATCAATTAAGGGGGCATTAGCTTGTAAAGAAGATACGGCAAGCGAGTTATCTAGATCGTTAACAGTTGCTGGGGTGGAATTATGCAACCGTTTTTTTTCACTATCTTGCTGCAACAATAAACCTAACCACACGCCTGACCACTCAACAATGCGTTTTACCGATTCCTGAGACCCATTCCCTAGATTAACTTCAATTCCTAGATAGCAAACAACTTCATTATCTGACGACATGATAGGCAGCACCGTCCGATAATTACTTCCTGATACAGCCGATGTAGAACTAGATTGCTGAGATATCGAAAAAGCGACAAGCGAATTAAGCTCATCTGAAACAAAATCATTATTCGGCCAGCAAGCCTTCTTTTCTGCCTTGCTTTCATGATCAGATGTAAATGCAATAATGGCTGATTGAGTATTCGGCACCATCTGTCCAATCGCTTCTAGCCACTGATTATAATCATCCAAATTTGCGTCCCTACTGATTCGATTACTCTAGCTAAGAGTATCATTGAGATAGAAAAGCTGTCGCCTTTTTTCTCAATAATAATGCTACCTACGCTCATCCACTTTACGAAATAACACAGCGCACCTATATCTATATAGCTAACAAAAAAACAGTTATGAACTAAAAACAGCAATTAAAAAAGCCCGCATCTATCAGAAGCGAGCTTTTACCTTAGTAAGTTAAAATTGATCTACCTCAGACCTGACGATAAACCTGTCTTTTTACTTTTGCTTATAAATAACCTGAAGGTCGCTACCGACAATGCTAAAGGTCGGTTCAATACCTTCTATTGTATTGGCACTAAATTGTTCAGAGGTAAACGACGACATATTAGCGCAAGTCAGCACCGTGTAGGGGGTATTTAGCTCAAAGCCGCCCTTGGCGTTATAGTAGAATGAAAAAGTGGTATAGGGTGATTTTAGGGTGAGTTCGCCCGATAAACTTAGTTTAGTAACGAGCGTGCCTAATTGAACAACGATAATGCCTTCCGACAGTTCAAGTGAACCTATAGTCACGCCGGAGGTGTGGTAGCTAATATCTAATTCAGCGTTACCAAAAAGCTGTACTTTGGCTTTATCACCTGTCGCTTGGTCATAAAAGACTACGCGTCCACCATAACCACCTTGTGAACCACCGTATCCAATTAAGGTAGCATTAGCAGCGGTGGTATTCCCGGAAAATAACGTATAGCCACCTTTTGCTTTAGGTGAATCCGCTCCTAGATTGATAAAGGTGGCTTGATCCGCTGTAGGGACTTGAGAGGTCTCGCTCTCGCTACCCGCTTTTACTTGCGTTCCATATACCGAGAATTCGGTGAACCCCGCTGCCGTACCTTCAACAACACCTGAATGATTCCAAAAAGTCGCTTTACCAGCACTTGGGTAATAATCCGTTGGTTGGTTAATTGAGAATATCGTGTGACCGGCACTGGATTTACTTTGCACCGTACTGCCGTAGTTTACGATCGTCGCCGTTTCAGCTGTAGCGGAGCCATATTTGGCACTAAACTCTACATGGCCACCGCCTCCTTTCTCCCCTTCCCTTGCACCGTAATTGAAATAGGACCCGTTTCCTGCCGAAGCGCCCTTTGAAGGCATATGCGGTGGATTGTTGTTAAAGCTGGTTACGCCGCCGTATGCTCCTTCGGCTTTAGCTGCATAGTTATGAAAATAACCGTTTGCGCCTGTCGCATTGGCATCAAAGGCAACATCCCCACCGTTCGCTTTAGGGCAGGTTCCGCCCCAATTATTATAAATGCCGTTGGCGGCGGTGGAATCGCCATAGAACTGAGTATTTCCCCCATCCCCCCCTGATACGGTGCCGCCAACATTCGTGAATACAGCGTTCGCTGCTGTAGCGGTGTTATGAAACACTACATTACCAAAGGTATCGCCATCGGCACCTAATGTGCCATAAATCGTAAACTGGGCTGCGCTTGCGGAAGATGAGTCACTAAAACTCACCTCGCCCCCAACGGTACTGTGCTGTGGAGGCACACCCGCCCCGGTCCATACTTTAAAGATGGCTGCGCCTGCGGAAGTGTTGTCACAGAAACTAATAATGCCCCCGCCATAACCTTTTTCTGATTCTGGGCCGGAGCAGTAATATACGTCCGCTTCTCCCGCTGATGCTGAGTTAATAAATTTAAGTTGCGGATTTTTATAGCCACTACTGGTCGCAGCGACAATAAAACTTTGCCGATTGCGAGAGGCGTTAAATACACCCTCACCTGAAATTATCAGCGCGGGGGTGTCTGAGGTACCTAAGCTAAATGTGTATGAGGAGGCATTGTCTGTAAATTGAATAATTTCGATTGAAGCTTCACTTGTTTGAGCAAAAGTGATCGCGGTCTCGGTGGATGAGGCAAATGTTGCAGTGTCGGTTGGTACGCCCGACGGTGACCAGTTTTCCGCTGAGTTCCATTCACTGTTAGTCGGTTTGCTATTCCAATTTGATTGGGTCATCTACGCTTCCTTGTTTGTCATGTATTTCAACTTAGGTTGCGGCTTAACCCATCAACGGTCCTCAATACAATTAAGTGGCGATTAAATCGTTAAGCTACACTGGGCTGAGTTTTATTTTTATTGTGTTGTCATACAGTTATCCACACCCTATGAGTTTAATGCCATAGTGGCTTGTTGAACTTGGTTACGTCCCATCTTCTTCGCTCGATATAATGCGATATCCGCTTCACGCACTAAATCATCCGCAACGCCCCCTGACTTAGGCACGATGGTCGCGGCACCGACACTCACGGTCACGACCGCATTCGCCGTTGAATGGGTATGCTCTATGGCTTCATTTTCGACTGCTTGGCGAACTTTCTCACCAATAATTCCGGCACCTTTGCTGTCCGTATCCGGTAGGATCAGAATAAACTCCTCTCCTCCATAGCGTGCGATCATGTCACCCGGCCTAAATAGTGTTTTTGCAAGTAACTTGGCCACAGTAATTAAGCAGTCATCACCATTTTGATGGCCATAGTTATCATTGAAAGCTTTAAAGTGGTCCACATCGAGCATAATGACTGAAAGTGGCTGAGCCTCACGGCGTAAACGCCCCCACGCCTCCGCCAGATAAGCATCCCCTCGACGTCTATTTGCTACACCCGTCAGACCATCACGGTCTGCTAACCCTTGTAGCTCCTGATTAACTTGCTCTAAACGTGCTGTTCGCTCGGCGACTTTATCTTCCAAAGTACGAGAATAGTCTTGAACCTGTTCATACAAACGCGCATTTTCTATGGCCACTGATGCTTGGGCCGCCAATAAACGAATAATTTCAACCCGTTCAGTTTTGAAAACCCCTGTGGCCAGATTGTTTTCCATATAAAGCACGCCCTCAAAACGCTCCCGCTGTATAGGCACACACAGCACGGACAGAGGGTTATATTTAAGCATGTAGGGGTCTTGAGTGAATGGCCCTTCTTGAGCGGCATCATGCAGTACGACCGCGCCACTGCTATGACGAACATGGCTTAAGAGTGAAATAGGCAACGGTATATATTCACCTTGATGGGTGGGTATTAACCAGTGATTAGGTAGATCTTGCAGAATAAAACCGGCTGGAAGCGTTGCCGCTTCAATCACCATTTTTCCATCACGCCGGGCGACTAAACAACCCCATTGAGCCCCCGCATTCTCAAGCAGGATGTTCATGGTTGTTTTAAGTAAGCGATCTAATAATATTTCACCTGAGATATCCCTCGATGCTTTCATGACGGAAGTCAGATCTAAGTCTGAAATTCCACGTCCACCTGTTGTGAGATAAGCCCCTGAAGATAGTTCTCGTAGGAAAGAGAACTCCTCTTTTAATTGGGTAACCTTTCTATGAGCTCCCCAACGGTCAAAGATGCGATGTGCCGCTCTGATGTAACCTTCCGCCGAGCGTCGCTGCCCCAAGTCAATTAGGTAACGCGCAGCGCGTTCACATGCGGTCGCTTCATCACGTAAAAAACCACTCTCTCTTGCTGCATCAATGGATGCGTCATAACGCTCAAGTGCATTTTCCTGACTGAGATTAATTTTTGCTAGCTCGGCTTCCATCAAATATTGTAGGTGGCGGAAATTTTCCTCGCAGTTATCCGCTAAGCATTTCATCCGTTCAAGGCTACGCTCTAAACGCTGACAGGTAACAGCCTGTTCTTCTGCATCCATCCGGTGAAAAATCGACGTTAACGTTAAGAACGATACAATATAAAAACGCACTAACTGCGGAAGCGACATGGACGATTTAATCATCTGATCCTGAGCTTTTATAAAGCTAAGGGCCTTTTCATAATCACCATAAAGCAAACAGATCTCTGCGTTGTAGATCTGATAGTTGGCAATCCCTGTCATAAATTGACGTTCATGCATGCCATCAAGGCAGCTCTGCACATCAAAGTTATCATCACTTAAGGTAAAAGCAGAATGTGTCAGCCCCAGTAAATTACGCTGTAACTGAAGAAATAAGGTGCCTGAATCAAGAGAATCCTGATAAGCACATTCACGCACAATTTCTAAATTGTCCGCATGTAAACGGTGAGCCGTTTCTAAATCAAGTGACGGATCCCAAATAACACAATCTTGCGCGCTGTATGCGAGATAAAGAAGATCCCCCGACTGATAACCTGCTTCAATACCTTTATGAAACAACGGTGTAAGTGTTGACCAATGCTCACTCCAATGGTGGACGAACATGGCGTAAACATAGACAACACGTGAACGTAATGTGAGGTCATCAAGATTTTCATTAATGGCCAACCCTACTTTTCCATATTGATAACCTTCTGCTGGCTCATCAAGATCACCACAAAGCAGCATGCCATAGGCGGCATAAGCAAAAGCCGATTCAGGGCAATTGCCATGACGTAGGGAAAGATTAACCGCCTTTAAGACAAGGTAAGGGAATAAGTTACCCGACCCTGAAAGAAAGGTGGCTGGGAATATCTCCATCATAAGACGAATCGCGGTCAGTACTGACTCATCTTTTACAAAGGGCGCATCGACCAGATCGGCGATACTGCGTTCCCCTAAATTAATTTTTACTCGCTTTCGTTCTTCGGCCACCTCATCATCGGTGGGATCATCTGTAAACTCTATACCCAGTAATCCGAGCCCTTGGATGGCTGATTGAATCGACGCTTCCATTTTCCCTAAGGTCGCATACTGTCGAGTCCGGGTCGCTAGGATATCACCACGCGCGAGATCAGAATGGGCATGGCTTAACATGATGCCTATCCACTCTTCCGCTTGCTCCGTGCGAGACGTAAGGTAAGCACAGTACTGCATCTCCTCCGCTAAAGGAAACATCACCTCCGATACACTATTCCAAGGGTCTAAAGGCACTAATTCAACAGCCGTTTCTAGATAACTAAGCGCTGTTTCATAGGCAGAAGCGTGTCTTGCTCGCACGCCCGCTCGTAAATTGAGTTCAGCTAAGCAAAGTTGCTCATCTTTTGAATCAATTAATGAGCGCCCTTCATTCAGATGCTCAACAATATCAATCAAGCGTTCATCCGGCACATCTGCACCGGCATGCTGCAACATCAGGCGACCAACGGAAAGGTGAACTTCACGTAAGCGTAAAACATCAATCAGTGAGTAAGCCGCTTGTTGTACACGGTCATGCTGGAAACGATAAGTAGGATTAACATCTAAAAAAAGTTCAGAGCTATCCCCCACTAGGCGGTAGTCGCTGTTCAAAGGCAGCAAGGTATGCTGTTGTAAAGCAGGTAAAAGCGCGGCAGCAGTATCTACCACACTATGTTCATAGATCGCCGCGAGGGTTTTAATATCAAAGGTGCTACCAATACATGCGGCGAGCTGTAAGACATTCTGCGTGGAGATAGGCAGCTGTCTTAGGTTATCCACCATAAACTCAACAATATCATTGCTGACATTGGACCAACGTGCATTATCAAGGTCCCAGTCCCATTTCCGGCTCTGTTTATTGGGCGTTAATACCCCCTCTTTGTGCAACTGCCGTAACAATTCGTTGATAAAAAAAGGGTTACCCTGAGCTTTATGGTAAAGCATGTCACTTAGCAGCCTGGACTCAGAGGCTTCGCAACATAGAGCATTAGCGACGAGCTGACTGACAGAGCCCTTATCTAAGGGACCCAGGGGAAGCTGGCGAATTCTTTTGTGGGTATTTAAATCCTCAAAGAGTAAACGTAATGGATGGCCAACACCCACTTCATTGCTCCGATAGGAACCGATTAGTAATAGATGGCTTATCTCTCTAGAGGTAACAATTCGTTTAAGTAAACTGAGTGTAGGTGCGTCACTCCAGTGCAAATCATCTAGAAAAAGCACGACCGGATGGCCTTCACCCGCAAAGACTCTAAGGAATGCGGCCAATAAAATCTGTAATCGATTTCGCTCCTCAGCAGGAGGAAGCTTAGCCACATCGGACTGCTCTCCTATGATAATCTCGAGTTCAGGAACTAGATCAACAATTAACCGTGCATTAGGGTTCAAAGCCTCAAGTATTTTTTTGCGCCATTGGCTCAATTTATCTTCAGGCTCAGTTAATATCTGCTGCACTAAGCCCTTAAACGCTGACACAAACGCCGTATATGCCTCCCCTTGCTGATACTGTTCAAACTTACCCTGAACAAGGAAACCACGCTCTCCCACCAGCGGTTTGTCGATCTCATTAACCAGCGCGGATTTACCTACACCCGAAGAGCCATGTACAAGGCAAAACTCTGTACGTCCTGCCACTGCACCTTCAAAAAGCTCAACAAGCTGTGCGAGTTCCCGTTTACGGCCATATAAGTTTTGTGGAATTAGAAACTTTTGAATGACATCTTTTTCACCCAATTGAAACGGCTGAATATCTCGATCTGCTGCTAAAAAAACAGCACACTGTTCCAAGTCTTGAATGATACCTTCTGCACTTTGATAACGCGCTTCAGGTTCTTTAGACAGTAATTTAAGTACGATATCAGATATGACGAGAGGTACAGAGGGCGAAACTTCATGAGGAGCAACAGGTAATCGACTTATATGGCTATGGACCCACTCTAAAACATTATCGGCCTGAAAAGGCAACTGTCCAGTGAATAGCTCATAGAGTAATACACCAAAAGAGTAATAATCAGATCGATAATCTAGATCACGATTAATTCGGCCTGTTTGCTCAGGTGAGATATAAGGCAGAGGCCCTTCAAGACAACGCGACATCTGTACAGCTTGGCGTTCTTGATCTAATTCTGAAGCGATCCCAAAGCCAGATACCGCAACTCTGTTCGTCACTGTATCAAATAGCACATGCCCTGAGCTTAAAGCCTTATGCACAATATTGTGTGCGTGAATCCCCCCTAGTGATTGTGCTATCAGTATCGCAATATCAACCGTTTCAGATAAAGAGAAACAACCAGAACCGGTACGTTGTAACAATGAGGACAGCGAATTATCAAACAGTTCGCAGATCAACGCTAAATTGCCACTCCCATGCGGGAGTAAATCATACACTTTGCGCACGCCTTTAATGGCAGAAAGGCGCTGGCCGATATCTCCTTCTCGTCGAATACTCGCCACCTGATGACGATCAGGAAATTCGGTATCTAAAGTTTCAACTGCAACCGGAAAATTATCAGATAAACGAAGTGCACGATAAACAATGCGCCCCTCTGCCTGCCAAAGCACAGAACTTACTTTGTAACCGGGTAATTTAAAGCCCGATCTCACCTGACGTTCCTCCGAAACCTGCACTAGAGTGAGAACATACGTTTAAAGGTCTCGCTGTAATCTCGAAAGGCGGTATCACGTAAAGGTTCTCCGTGACCACAAAGTGCATGTTTAAACGACCATTCAGATAACCGTACAAAATCCTCCGCTAAAGGCGAGGCAACTTGCGCCCACACGGGGCCAACATTCGCGGGAGTGAAGAAATTCATCGTATGCATCAACTCTTGAGAGGCTTCCGAGAAGTACTGATCGGGCGCTAACCAGTTTTGTAGCGCATCACATGCGATAAGTACGCCTCCCGCTCGATCAATTCTTAAAATACCTTCAGGAATAGTCGTGGTTTCAAATGCAAAAAGCGTAGCGTCTGCAATGGGTAGGCTATCACTGGAAAGTGTTTTAACGTTTAATTCACCCTCCGTTTCCATTCCCGGCATCGCCCAATAATTAGCTCCGTAATGATCTACATAAAAGGCATCATCTCGCCCGTGTAGGCAGCCAATACGAACGACGTCTGTGACTTTACCCAGACGGTCTAACTCAGCTAAGCCCTCAGCATTAAGGCGAACACTATTGATGATGGTTAAACGCTCACCCTCTTTCACCACCGTCATGTTACGGCTAAATTCCCACTCCATCTCTTGCAGGACTGTCTCCATCGCTCCACTGACAAAATAAATTCCGGGGAATACTTCCTCAAGTGAGCCGTGAGCAAGTGCGGGTGGAAACTGTTCCATAGTGATACTCCATATTCTTATTGGGTGTAATTAAAACGACCGACATAACGATATTCTTTGGCATACTCATTCAAAAAGCCATCAAGGTATTGTCGTTGAACCTGTGTAAAACGGCCGTGGCGAATATCATCTATGGTTTCATTACTCTGACTGCTATCTAGCCGCTTAAGATGAAACAATGTCATATCCTTACCGCCGAAGAAACCTTTTAGGTATTCATGTAGAGGCCGCGCATCAGTCATATCAAAAACAGCCCCATCTAAGGCGGTATAAAGTGGCTGCTGACTTAAAGAGATCACATCAAATATAGGATAGTTACCCTCTGGATGTATAAAGGGGGGATACTCTTTTGGCTGATGAATCCGTTGACGGCTTAGGTTAAGTACATAATCAGAATCAACGCCAGCACTACGCGCGCCTTCAATTAAGATATTCAGATAACGACGACTGGGTAAACAACGGTTATCAATAAATTCCGGCATGCCAATATAGGTATACGCGGTGAAGATTGTACCTTCAGCGTCAACATCAACGGTTATCCGGTCATAACCGTGCTTATAGGCTTCCATGGCATCAAGCGGTGCCAACGCTTCATCCGCACATTCGTACAACACGCCATGAACACAATCCTCTGTATCACGGGTATGCTCAATATTACCGACCCCTCCCTCTTGACGGAAAAAGTGCTGAACATTGAAACGTAGCCGCCAGCTATGCAACACCGCTTTTTGGGCTTTCAAAGGTTCAACACCTTTAGCCTTAAGCGAAGTCATATTCATGTTTGAGCCAAAACCAAAATAACGAAACATGTCGTTATCAACCATCCTATCGTGACTATTTATTCACGCCTATTATGATACAAAAAAGTATAGATTTTCAGATAACAATAACCTTATACAATACATGGACCATCGCTTAAATCAACAACTTAGATAGTTTCTAAATATGAGGATCCGCTTAAAGTGATAGCGCATAAAAAGCATGATAAAAGCACCTAACTGAGCATGTAACTTTTTCCTATTTGTAGCCTTTTTCTCATGAAGTGAAAACCCTCTTATGCAAATACAACGTTGATACACTTTGTTTTCAATCTTAATTTCAGGAGATAGGGACTTGATGATGAATGTCAAAAACGCAGAAGGGAAATCCGTAGATTGGTGGTTTTTATATAAAACACCTGAACATACGGGAAGACAGGAGAATAAAGGGGTTGATTTCTTTTGCTACAATCCAAATAAAGAATCACTGCAACTCTCTATCAACCAACTAGATCAAGATAACCAAGCCCTAGCTCAAACTCTTCATAGCGTCTTTGATGCACCTAAAAGTGCGGGTTATATTGTGTATAACGATGAACATGTAGATAAACAAAGTAATCATTCAGCTAAAGGGCACTATAAAGGCATTATTGCCTTTGATAAAGAAAGTGATAGCGCACTTTTTCTTCTGCATTCAACACCCCGTTTTCACGCTAACAATGAGATAGAGCGGCCTGACGATGAGCGTATCTATGGCCAGACTTTATCTGTATCACATTGCCCAACTATGAAACCGCAAATCAAATCACCCAGCAGATGCTAGAACAGCAAAACCCTCAAATTCTAACCGAGAGCTCACGTATCCCTGAATCTTTAAGCGAAGATGAAGCCCTCGCTTTGCTTTTTCAAGGGGCTCAGATTAATGAATCGAAACAACCCTCCACACTCAAGCTCCAGTCCAAAGGCGGAAAAGAATTTTTACTGGTCGCTAAAAGTAAACACTGGGGCGAGGATTTTTGGCTAGATCTAGTCTCCCCAGAACTTAAGTGCGATCTCGTTGTGGAAACATGGAGACGAGGAAAAGTAACCCCATTGCAAGATAAGCATTCTACCTATTTTGATGAAGAGATTCTCTCACTGTGCTTCAAGTTCAGCTCTTCGAAAACGTATGAATGGCCCTACACTAAAGATCACGCAAAATGGGCAGTAGCTCTAAAAAATGACACCAATCAGCTACCTTGGATTTGTGTGGCTGATATGAATCGTATGGTACCTCAAGAGAAACGCGGTGGGGGTTGTCTCTGTTTTCAGGAAGAGCCTTTATGGAACGCTTTGAACAATGCGGAAGAGACGCTACATCAGATAGAACAACCTGTTCCTTCCTAAACCCCGAATTTTGCCACATAATTAAAGCAGGGTTATACCATTTGCGTACAACCCTGCTTGATCAATTAAAAACGATATTTATCAGGTTTACTTTTTAGGAAAAGATTTATCGTAAGGCGGTATAAACGCTGGTAGATCAGTTCGCGCTGTGGTTTCCTGAAAAACCGACTCAAAAGTAGGCGCAACCGCCATCCGATCACCCAATCCCCACCGAGGTTTAGGTACACCAAACCAGTCTAAAAGCGTCGCGGTGAAAGAGGTTGAATCAAACGGAATTTCCCCTTCAGCCCTAAATACCGTCTGCTCTTTAATCCAAGGAGAGACCATGATTGTGGGCACTCTTGCTCCCATCAGATCATAAGCAAATCCATTACACATATCATTCGGCCAAGGTTTAACCCCATACGGAGGGGCTACATGATCATAAATACCATTATTTTTATCAAAGGTAATCACCAACAAGGTTTCATCCCAACCGGGACCGTTCCTTACGGCTTCATAGATCTCATTCAATTCCTCCTCTGCCGGTACAAGGTCAGCACCGGGGTGGTAAGAGGTCGCTCCTGATGGCGCTATCCATGTAGGTTCAACAAAACTAAAAGCAGGTAGATCTCCATTTTTTGCATCTAATTTAAACTGATCTAAATCTGAGAGAAACTGAGTCGGATTCGCATCAACTGTAGGTATCTGACCTTTTAAATAAAGCTGATAGGTGAAGACACTGTTCTCCCAAACAATGGCATTGTAGATCTTCCAATCGGTGACACCCTGACTCCAAAGTACCTTCCATACAGATTGGCGGTGCGGAGATTCAGGCCAATACTTATACGCATTTCCACCCTCCCAAGTTCCAAGCCTATTGAATGCAGACCCTGTCACTGAAAACGCGCGATTGACATCCGTACCGCCAGGAATAGAGGAGAACCATTGATCAGAAACGCCAAACTGACGTGCCAAGCCATTCAATATAGGTAATTGCTCAGGACTAAACGTTTCCATCACTTGGTCATTGGCATTATTTAAAATAAAGCCTCCCATATCGGGCTTCAAACGTTTCCAGTAACCGGAGGGATCGGTAAACATCTGCTGTAAGTTGTCTGAGGTATTGTGAAACGGGTCTTGATCCAGTGCGATCAGATCCCAATCTTCGCTTAGCTTTCCATCCTTAAACTGACTTACATTAACTTTGCGTGTGCCGTCCAAATTATAGTTGTCTGTACTGGCTCCCTCGAAAGGCTCCTGAGAACCAACAAAATGGCAGTTTTGATCTCCATGTTCATATAGCCAACCACATACATTGTCGAACGAGCGGCTTTCAAGCATGTAAAAAACAACATGCTTAATTTTAGACCGCATGAAATCAGTGCTACCCGGTAACTCGGCATTATGCTGCTGAACGGGTATCCGTGGTTGATAACCCGTCAATTCCGCCCCAGTGCTAATTCCTTCTGGTAATTTCCCCTCACTTACAGGCCCCAATAAAACATCAGGATGATGAGGGTCCACCTGCCACAGTTTGAAATCACTGTTTTGAACATTCCACTCTAATATATGCTCACCGATAACGGTAAGTTCACTTGTCTCACTAACCTGACTGCAACATGCTTCTTGAACGGCAGGTAAAGAAAGTGGTGTACCCAGTTGCGGATCAAAGCTCCATAAACGAAAGGTTTTACGATCAGGGGAACGATCCAATACATAGTTGCCGATTGGAAGCAGAGTATGTCCCTTTTTAATTAGCGGGAACCCTCCTTGCCCTGTATATGGATGAGGTAGAGGATCAGCCTGACCCGGACTATTTGGTTGGGGGTCAAAATTCCACAGTTCAAACGTCCCTCGACCTTGGGCAGGAATCATATTGAGTACAAAGCTCGCCATAGGAATCAGATCAAGCTGCTGATCCTCATTAGGATTGGAGCTGTAGTAATCCCTATATCCCCAAAACTTTTTCTTTTCCCAGTAACCCGTTTGAAGCGGTTCTGCATTTAATGGATCTGCATCGGTCGGATCAAAATTAAGCAAATTAAAATGGTAGCTCGGTTTGCCATTATGTTCGCAAAGGGGACCCCACTGTAATAAAAAACCTCCTACTTGGGCTATTTGGTAGGTGCGATCGAACGAAAGGTTTTTAGCTAAAGGGATTTCGGCAAATGGATTAGAAGCGTTGCAATCGAAGCGATACAGCTGATAGGTATCATTCTCTTGATTACGACATATTAAAAAATCATAGGCTGAGCGGTTCTGTGGATCTAAACTCATCGATATACTCTCTTTTTATTATTTTGAGTCAGTATAAGGGGAGATGAACTTACACTTCTAGGTAAGTCCATATAGATTCAAGGGAGGAGACTCATTTACTAATGAGCAGTAATAGATGGATGATCTACGCCTTATCGCGGCCCCACCCATGCCGAGTATTAACCTCTTGAAAGCTCCAAGCAACAAATCGACTGATCTTCTGCCCCTGTGCCATATCAACTGTTTTTACATCTATCGCCCCCACCTGCTTAAGGGCTTGATAAACAGCAGGTAGATTCTCTTTTTTAGATACCAAAGTGGTAAACCAAAGGCAATTATTTGAAAACCTTTTGCTCTCTTTAATCATCTGTTGAACAAAAGCGATCTCTCCGCCCTTACACCATAATTCAGCACCTTGACCACCAAAGTTGAGCGTCGGGTGCTTATCTATATTCTTTCCAGAAGATCTATTTAAATTACGGTTCTTTCGCTGATTGCCTTTTTGTGCATCCTCTATCGAGGCATGGAAAGGAGGATTGCACAGGGTGAAGTAAAACCGATCATCTGGTTTTATTAGTCCCTTAAAAATATGCTTTTCATCTTTCTGTAAACGACACTTAACTTTGCCTTTTAACGCTCGGTTCGCTTTACAGATCTCCTCAGCTGTTGCAATTGATAGAGGATTAATATCACTGGCTACAAAATGCCAACCATAACTCTGACTACCTAAAATGGGATAAATACAATTAGCCCCTGTCCCTATGTCTAAGCCACAAACCTTTGCACCTATAGGCACTTTTCTTTGATGGCTTTCTGCAGCTAATAGGTCTGCGATATAGTGTAAATAGTCAGCCCGCCCTGGAATGGGAGGACAGAGAAACCCTTCAGGAATATCCCAAAACTCAACATTGTAATGTAATTTTAGTAACGCTTGGTTGAGTAACTTAACGGCAACGGAATTGGAGAAATCAATAGAGGTTTGCCCGCGAGGAGTCTGATACACATATTCGGTCAGTTCAGGCGAAACTTTGCATAATTTATCAAAGTCGTAAGGAGTACGATGTAGATTGCGAGGATGGAGTGATTTCTTAGATTTTACGGGTTTCTTTACCTTTACCGTATCACTCGTAAGTACAAGTTTAGAACGTTTAGCCACAGAGCCTCACAATAAATCAATATAAAATCAATTAGGAAAGTCATTGTAGCAAGATAATCAAATGTAATTGAAAAAAGTGTAAATGTGGCGTGTAAAAAGAAAAAGGGCCAGATCTTGCCTGTTACAGACCCCAAACGTATGCTCCCTGCAAGATCTGGCTAATTTTTCCAGCGAATTAAAGAGATCCTTTCACTTATAGATTAGATACCATGCGAACACGGTACTCATTGGCAACTATGCGCCATTGCGGGACCTCTTCCATGACTCCCACTTGGTCTAGATAACGTAACGATAAACTGCTCGCTAGATCACAATCACCTTCAACATCGACAGAAGGCAGCATTGCATCAGCAACATGTACTGCTGTTAACGGACTAAAACTAGTTTCTTTTGATAGATGTGGCACATGATGAAGCATAACCGCCTCAATGACTTGAGGTGGTAAATTCCATAATGCCAAAAGCGCACCGGCAACCTCACCATGGAAAAAACCAAATGCAGCTTTTTCGACTAAATAAATTGGTTTCTGTTTTTTAACCGAATAGTTCAGCAATTTTTTATACTGATCAGCATCATGGGACGCCATGATTAAAACGCCTATGTCATGTAATAGGCCCGCCAAAAAGGCTTGATCTTGAGTAATCTTATTAGCGCCAGCACGTCGACATAGAGCCTGAGCTAAACGAGCGACCAACAGTGAACGCTGGTTTAACTGTTCAAAAGAGAAACGATCCCAATCATTACTACTTTTAAACTGATTATTGAGTTGGCTACTCAGTGCAAGGCTCCTTAAATTTCGCACTCCCAACATCGAAATAGCTTCTTTCAAATCAGTAATTGTTCGATTGAAACCAAAAAAAGCTGAATTAACCTGCTTCATCACCTGAGCAACAACCGCAGGATCTTGCTCTACAATCTCACTAATTTCAGTTAAATCTGCCATTTCAGAATTAACAGCATCAGTTAATTGAGTGTATAACTTGGGCGGAGATGGTAAACAACCAACCTTACCCACATAAGCTTGTAATGAAGTACGGTTGAGAAGTTTTAATAGTTTGATCTGGTACTCAAGTGAATCACCAATCTCTTCCACTTTTACTGCACTGGGATAAATTCTATGAGCAATATCGGCTGCTTTTGCTTTATGTGTCGCATTCCAATATTCCGCGCCCAAAAAGATACGAACAGCGCTCGGCTGAATATCAGATACCCGAGTCATGAATTCAATATCTACCTGTGCACGCATAGTGCAAGGTATGATAACGGCATCGCAAAGTTGTCTTTCTAATAACAGAAGTAAACTATCCTTGGAGTCAAAACGTACAAACTCCCACGAAAATTTTGATGAGCTTACTTCTTGGCTCCAATTAGTAAAACGGCATTCATCATCTAACATTGCCACCTTAAAACTGTATGAAGAACTATTTACGGCACTACACATGACCTTTACCCGCGCTTTCTTGTATTAATCAAACATGGAAGGCAAGCTATCTGCTGCAATCCATACTTTAAGATTAGCGCGATAAAACCTTATTTAAAGTATGCTTTTAATAAAATTTTAACTACTTTTTATCATTAAAAAGCTGCATGTTTGAAACTTCCCTGAACCCCCTTTAATTACGGGGCCTGTCTATAAACAGAATGTTTTTAGTAAAACTTTATCTAGTTTTTAATGAATATATTTCAGTTTGAATAACGAATTAATTTTAAATTATTTAAAACTTGTACTGTATTTAGGCGCATAAGGAAGGAGATCTGAGGTAATTTGAATGGTAAAGGGTTACCTTAAAGAAGACAGTGTTCGGTTGAAATTTGTTAAAGACTTGGAGCTATGTTAGTTCAGCGCGTTGCATGTATCTATCGTCTTCATCTTAACAGTCAGTTACGGCCCCTTATACTCAAATATATGATGCTATCACTCATAATATTTCATTGACTATCTGAAATTCCTGATTGGCTTCATCAGGGTTTTAGACTGACTTATCTCATGTACAGGAACTCCATAATATTCCCCTAAAAGATAAATATATCTAACCTCTTTCGATAGTGCCAAATTCTTGCTATCGATGATTAACAAACATATTCGGCGGCCCTCATATCCCTTTGGACAACCTTTCGATTGGCACTGAAGTCGCTTAAGCTTGTTCTGATACAGCGATATAAGTCCATATACTGACTCATGATTTCAAACTTGAGGTTTGTCAATTCGAATTACTAATATTATTTTTTATCGATTCCAATATATTTAGGGCTTCATCGAATTCAAAACAGCCCAAAGCATTATAAAGCCTAACTGTCTGCGATTTAATAATAGGGCTAATAATTACGTTTTCAAGCTCTTTAGCAATGGCAATACAGTCCACATCTCCTTGTTTCACTTTCTCTTCAAGCTTCTCTAACAGAATAGACAAATCTGGTAATGAGTCATTGGCTGTTATTACAACAGCACCTGTACCGCAAAAAACTTCAATTTCATGCTTTATCTGTAAAATTTGATCCGTTAAGTCATTAATACGAATTTGAATAGACTCTTCTGAACTTAAATCAGACCTCTCAATTTCTTTGAGAATGTTTTGTAACGGGTATGCTCCCAGATTAGCAGCTACCCCAGATGCAGAATGAGCCAAACGCTTGAATTCAACTAAATCATCAGAATGAAAGCTCTTCATTAACTGGCTAGGCAATGGTTCAATAAACTCTACCATTTGATAGAGCATTTCTTGGTACATTACCCTGTTATCACATAACCGGTTTAGCCCATCCTTAAAATTTATTATTTGCTCATGTTGATCTGTTTTCAACACCCCTGCTGAGCTTGGTTCAACATGTTCTTTTTTTACCCACAGAGACAAAACCTGCTCAAGTTGTTGGGGACTTATTGGTTTGGATAAGTGATCATTCATCCCAACTGCTAGGCTTTTTTCTCTATCTCCTTCCATAGCATTCGCAGTCAACGCAATGATAGGTATATGATTAAATTCATGATTTTTGCGAATTTCTAACGTTGCTGTATAACCATCCATAACCGGCATTTGAATATCCATCAGAACCAAATCATAATTGCTCTGTTTGAGAGCCGTAAGAACCTCCTCACCGTTCTCACATGAAGTTACATTAACTCCAAGTTTTTTAAGTAAGCCTGTAGCCACTTCAGTATTGATGGCATTATCTTCTGCAAGAAGAACCTTGGCTCCCTCTAACAAGCGGATTTGAGTAACTTCAGAATCAAATCGAGACCTTTCTAATTGATCATCGCTATTTAGAATTGAGACTAATTCATCATATAGTGATGAAGGCGTGAGCAAGTCAGAGATTACAATAACAGGTAAAAGAGTTTCTCTTTCTGTGTAATGAGTGGCGCCAGTAACAATTATTAATGTAGGTTGATTTTCTTTTACTAAAAGCTCATTGAGTCTTTGATAAAATACCGAATAATCTAACTGACCATCTGGATCCATTAAAATAATAAAATCGCGATCCCTCGTTACCGATGGCTTATTGATTTGCTCCCAATCTACTTCCGAAATATCATTAACGTTACCCAGTATTTCAATACCAAAAGACTGTAAAGTAACATCTAGCCGACTGTTCCCAATCAGATATGCGCCTACACGATTAAGCCCTGAACCCTCCGAGCCAGAACTTTCTTTCATTTCAGCACGTTTGAAAGGTAATTCAATTATAAATATAGAGCCGTTACCTTCTTCACTTTGAACACTAATCGCTCCTTGCATTAGATCTACCAGCTGCGCCGAAATAGCCAATCCAAGGCCCGTTCCGCCATATTTACGCGTAGTACTGCTGTCACCCTGACTAAAAGGAGTAAAAAGATTCACCTGATTCTCTGCAGATATACCGATACCTGTATCTGAAACGGTAAACCTTAAATACTCAACACCCTTTTCATCGATTACTGAATTTACTTCGACTGTAACCGAGCCGCTCTGCGTAAATTTAACTGCGTTGCCCGCCAGATTTGTAAGCACTTGAGTTAATCGTAAAGGATCACCTATATATAAATCAGGCAGTTTAAAATCGCGTTTAACAACAAACCGTAGTTTTTTTTCTTCGGCTTTAAAATGATTAACAACATGCACATTCTGCAATACTCTATCAAGGCTAAATGGTGTTTCTTCAACCTCCATATAACCCGATTCAATTTTTGAGAAATCTAGAATATCGTTAATAATGCCTAAAAGGTTTTGGGAAGAAAGTTGAACCTTTTCCATGTAATTTTTTTGCGTTTCTGTCAGCCCTTCACTCTCAAGGGACAAATGCGTTAAACCAATAATCGCATTCATTGGTGTTCTGATTTCATGGCTCATATTAGCCAGAAATTCACTTTTTGCTTTTGCCGCTTGCTCAGCTTTAAGTACAGCTTGATGCAAATCGTAATTTTTATCCCCTATTGTCTTTTGCATTTTATTAAATGCATTGTAAACAACACCAATTTCATCATTCGTTTTTATTTTAAGGGTTTGATTAAAGTCACCCTCACGAATATTTTGAGCAGCCTCTGTTAACTCCTCCAAAGGAATAATGACCAATTTTCGGTTCCACCAGCCACCGAAAATAACAATAAAGAGACAAACAACTACAGTTCCTAAACGAAGAATTTTTAATTGATCAGTTATCAGTGCAAGTTCATATTCAATTTCAAGTTCGTACCTAAAGCGTCCTAACGTTTCACCTCCCCAACTCAATTCTTCTTCAATAATGAGGTATTCATCATTCCCTTCATGGAAAAGAACACGTTCTGATAGTGGATATAGTTGCTGACCTGTATTTGAGAAAAGTACGATTCCCCCATCAGACTCTTCGGAGTGAGTTTTTTCTTGATGCTTTAGAATACTAAAGACCTTGGCAAGGTCTCCTGCTGCAAGCTCTTCTGCAATGATTGGAGCTAAGACTTCAAGCTCTGAACGCTCCCCATCAATGATAGCTTCAAGTTGTCTCTCTTTGTAATAAGGAATTAAAGCAAATTCCACTGAACCAAGAAACATACCCAGAGTTACAACTACGGGAGTGATTATTTTGGTAGCAATTTTCACTGAAATTCCTAATTATTTTGGAGAAACATAATAACGTTCGAGGTTTAGCCTACGTACCTGATCATAATCATGATCAGTAGCGTCCCCAATTTTTTTAAATGGCACTTTAGCTAAGAGCTTCTGATACTCTTCATGCTGTCCCATTTGTAATAATGCTTCAGTGACTTTTTTAACAATCTCTGGATTAAGATCCAATTTTGCAGTAAATGGATGAGGCTCTACACTGTCAGTTTTAAGTAAAATCCTGACGTTATCTTTTACATCAGCATGTTGCTGATTGAAGGTTTTTTGAACCCCTCCTCCGGCCGAAGCCAAATTCAATCCAACATTAAGGTAGACTGAAGAATGCGTATTGACATATTTCGGCGTAAAACTAATACCATATTTTTGTTCAAGCTCTGAACGGATCATTAATGAAGCACCTAACGCATTAGGTGCAGGAAAAACGACTGTTTTTTCATTTAGTTGCTGAACATCCTGAATATCACCATCCGCATTGATCACCAGAATACCGTAGAGTTTTCTTCCATGATCTCGGGCAATAGGCTGGTAGTTATCAGAAATCGTATAGTGATAAGGGTTCATATAGGCAAAATCAAAATCCCCCTTGGAAAAACTTTTCTCAAATGTGGGGATATCTTTAGAGCCTTTCAGAACAAACTTATGGCCTGTTTTCTCCTCAAGAACATCAAGAATTGGTTGCCAGATAGAAAAAATCGTTTTTATATCAAATTGAGGAACAACACCAACCGTAAAAGTGTCTGCTATCGATACAGGTGGAACGATCAGAAGAAATGAAAGAATCAAAATATGTAAACGTTTTGTCAGTTTCATCAGTAAATTAATCCTTAAATTTCTTCGCAATTTCAACAAATGAATGCTCCTGACGAAGGAAGGCATCAACAATTTCTGGGTCAAAGTGCTTACCTCTGCCTTCCAGAATAATGGATTTTGCCTTTTTATGATCAAAGGCGGGTTTGTAAACTCTTTTTGAGATTAAAG
The DNA here is from genome assembly GCA_002435145.1 of Neptuniibacter sp. UBA6509. Lineage (GTDB taxonomy): Bacteria > Pseudomonadota > Gammaproteobacteria > Pseudomonadales > Balneatricaceae > Neptuniibacter. The sequence goes on along the minus strand of DJLT01000049.1, from coordinate 24,991 downwards.
CATCATATACATCTGCAACAGCCATCAACCTTCCTGATAGAGGTATTTCTGCCCCACTCAATCCGCGGGGATAACCAGACCCATCCCATTTTTCATGGTGAGTCAGTGAAATTTCTCTGGCATATCTCAAAAAAGAGCTTTCTTGATCTGACATACTCGACTCTGCTTCAGAAATAGCATCGGCTCCAATTTTAGGATGACTTTTCATAACAATGAACTCATCCTCTGTAAGCTTGCCTGGTTTCAACAGGATACTATCAGGAATACCAACTTTACCAACATCATGCAATGGAGCAGATTTATAAATTAAATCAACATGCTCTTTAGTAAGTTCATCGGTATAAATACCTTGTTGAACTAAGTCTTCTGCGAGTGATTTCACATAGAATTGAGTACGGCGAATATGGTTCCCCGTTTCGTTATCACGTGTTTCAGCCAAAGATGCCAATGCGAGAATGGTGACATCCTGTGTGGTTGATAGCTCAGAGGTACGAGCTTTTACTTTCTCCTCAAGAATTTCATTTTGACAAAATAATTTATCCTGAGCAGCCTTTAAAGCAAGATGCGTTTGAACCCTAGCAATTACTATCGCTGGAGAAATAGGTTTTGTTATGTAATCAACAGCCCCGACTTCAAGACCTTTCGTTTCATCCACTTCGTCGTTCATTGCCGTAACAAAAATTACCGGAATAGACGCAGTTTCAGTTTTTGACTTAAGTTGACGGCAGACATCAAAACCATCCATACCCGGCATCATAACATCAAGCAAGATCAGATCCGGTATCGCCTCACCAGTTACCCTTGCCAGCGCTTGATCACCATTTTTCGCAGCAATCACCCTATATCTAGATTTCAGCAGATCCGACAGTACCATTATATTGATAGGTTCATCATCAACTACAAGAATAGTTTTACACTGAGTTTCTTTCATATAAGGCAATCCCAACTTCTAATCATCTGATTGAGTTTATTATAAGACTTTAAAAGCACCCAACCTCTAGTAACAATCAAAAACCACAGAATTATTTACAATATTTAGTCTAATAATGATCCCCATCAGTAATCTTTTATTTGTAATATTCCTAAAAAACAATAAATATTCTATATGTAGGTAATTTTTAAAGGTAATAGAGGCAATCATGCTCGGGATCGTTTTTACAGAATTTATGGAGATGGTAGAAGATCAATTTTCTGCCGATGTACTTGATGATGTACTGGATAGCTCTAACCTTGACTCTGAAGGCGCCTATACCTCAGTTGGATATTATGATCATCAAGAGATGATTAGAATGGTCGTCGCGCTCTCTAAAAAAGTTAACTTGCCAGTAGATGACCTAATAGAAACTTTCGGCCAGCATCTTTTCGGTGTACTTATATCTAAATACCCTACTTTAAGAGGCGACATAGACTCCGCTTTAGACTTTCTGGAAACTGTTGATTCCACAGTTCATATACAAGTCAAAAAGCTATACCCTAATGCGGAATTACCCGAATTTGATTGTGAACGGATATCAAACGACAGGTTAAACTTACACTACCGATCTAAGCGACCATTTTCAGTTCTAGCATTGGGACTAATCAAGGGGTGTGGAGAGTTCTTCGGAGATACATTGGAAGTGAGTCATTCATCACGGGAGGAAAAAGGGTTTTACCTTACCGACTTCGTTGTTGTAGATGTTCATGAATAGTGAAGCTGCACGCTGGGAAAAAAGATATCAACGTGAAAAGAAATCACGCAAAGCTGCAGAAGATCTACTAGAAAAAAAGGCGAGTGAGCTATTCGAAGCAAATGAACGCCTCAAAGGGCTTCTTGATTTTCAATCGCTATTAGTCGAAGAGAAGACCCGTGAACTTCAAGCTGCTCTAGTGGTAGCAAAAGACGCTAATGAGCACAAAAGCTTATTTCTAGCGAATATGAGCCATGAAATCCGTACTCCCATGAACGCGATTATAGGGCTTAGCCATTTAGCATTAGAAAACGAACTTGACCAACAACAGCAAAGTTACTTGCATAAAATCCAGCTTTCCGCAAAAAACCTACTCGGAATCATCAATGACATCCTAGACTTCTCGAAGATAGAAGCAGGTAAAATGAACATTGAACTTATCTCCTTCGATTTGGATGAAGTATTAAGTGATCTCTTCGAAATACAGCAGGTTAAAGCACAAGAAAAAGGCATTAGTTTTACACTAAACCGTGATTTTAGCTTCTCAAGCCATGTTTTCAGCGATCCCGTCCGTATAAATCAAATACTGACAAACCTTGTGAGCAATGCAATCAAGTTCACGGATCAGGGCTCTGTCTCTATTGATATAGATGCAATTCGTAATGAGAAAGAGGCCTGTCTAAATATTGTAGTGGAAGATACAGGGATAGGTATCACTCCTGAGCAAAAAAAACAGCTATTCAGCCCCTTTACTCAAGGTGACTCAAGTACTACCCGCCAATTCGGTGGTAGCGGATTAGGCCTGTCTATTACACGAAAGTTAACAGAGTTATTAGGTGGAACTATCTACCTTGAAAGTGTATTTGAACAAGGCACTAAAGTGACTGTTACTCTGCCACTTCAATTGGATAATAATAATTTAAAGTGCAGCAATTACCTCAAGGGGAAAACGTGCCTAACCATCGGGGAAAATGATAATTCATTAATAAATTTACTGCAGCATTTTGGCTTATGTACCAAAATAGAGCCTTATTGCAAAGACTCAATCCAAAAAGTTGAATCACTTTTGCTCCACGAAATTGTAGATTGCATCATAATCAGTCCTTCTAAAAATTCAGAGATTGATATCACCGATTACTTACTGACTCTGCGTAATCAAGTACCTGAGGTTATTGTTATCCCCTGCGTATTAATAACGGGAATGCGAGAGGCAAACATCATTACCGAGCAGAATGATCATTATAATATTCATGCGATAAGCGAATTGATTACCCCATCAAGTATCTTTGATTTATTAAGTGAAATCCTTCAACCAAATATCAACCCCGAACCGGTTAAGAAAAACAGAGCTTCACTACATGGTATTGAAGACATCTTAGGGACACGGGTACTGCTTGTTGAAGATAACCCTCTAAATACAGAAGTAGCAAAAGGCATGCTGGAGCGTATGGGGTTAATTACAGTCTGTGCAGAAAACGGTCAGGAAGCACTCAATCTATTAGAAAAATCAACATTTGATGTTGTATTGATGGATCTCCAAATGCCCATCATGGATGGGTTTGAAACGATCACGCATATTAGAAACAACCCAAAATATTCTAAACTACCTGTGATTGCCCTGACCGCCCATGCAATGACAGGAGACAAAGAAAAAAGTCTCGCAGCAGGCATGAATGACCATATTACTAAGCCTATAGACGTTAATGAACTTGAAAAAACATTATTCAGATGGGCACCAGAACAATCATTAAAAAGAAAATCAAGTTTACCTACATCAAGCGCCATTCCTCTTCTTTGTGACAATGCTCCTGGTCTAAACTTAAAAAGCTCTCTTCCACGAGTTTCCGGGGATCTAAACCTTTATTTCTCACTGTGGGATCAATATTTTCTGAAATATCCCGACCTCACTGATCAGGTTGCCGACCTAATCAAATCAAATCGCTTATCAGACCTGCATATTCTCAGTCACAGCGTGAAAGGTGTTTTTGCAAATTTGGGAGCCTTTGAACTAGAACAAACCTGTGCAACTTTGGAACATTTCAAAACGTCTCCTAACGACGGCAAAGCGATAGTAGAAAAGCTGAGTATAGAGTTAGAAACAGTGAGAATGACTTTAGATCAGTTGAAATGCTCACCTTCAGTCCCCTCTGAGGGGCATCATTCAGGCTCAATGAATTCTAGTGAGTTTACTCACCTTCTTACAAAACTTGAACAGTTATTACAATCAGGAGATATTGAAGCAATTATTACAGCAACAAGGCTTAGAGAAGTTACTGCTAAAGGCAAGGAAGCAGAATTCAAGGGCCTTGAAAGCCTAATTAACGATTTTGAATTCGAAGCAGCACTAAAAGCTCTACAATGTTTAAAATTAACGATCACCGATACTAAATAGATGATTGAGTAACATACAGCGGTTCAAGTCAGAGCTACTACACACTATTATCAGGGCGTGTAAGTCAGCCCAATTGAGTCGATGCTAATTCAGATTAACCCCTAACTTAAATTCCTAAGGTACCCAAGCTTACAATAGTCATGTTTAAGCTCTTTTTTACTTCACCCATTAGTATCTATAGATCTTATTTACTATATATCCCCAAAACCTGATCACCGCCCCACCCCAACCCAACCCAATCAGACAGAACCAAAAAAGTGACTATTTCACTATTGCTCGTATTCGCCCCGGAGATTAAATATTGTTAAATACAAACCGGCATTTAATCACTTAAAAAGGGCCTCACCTTCACGCCGATACTGTCTTTATACACTCAATGTTAAGCGGGCCGAATTCATATACTAAGAGAGCCACCTAATTGCTTTAATTTAATGCACTAGCCCATTCAGCAATATAGGTAGCTCTCTGGCAGACTCAGATTTAAGCTAATGACCCAAACGGCCGTTACAAGCCTTACTTATCGAGGCTATTCAAGTAAGCCTTATCTGAAATATCAGTCCAAGCGCGTGCTTTACGCATATACTCTGCTTGCGAATCCTGAATCCGTTTAGCTTGCGGATCTTTCTCCGCGTATTCAGCTAGCAGCTTCTCATTAGCTTGACGCATTGCAGTAATGACATCTGCGGGGAAAGTCTTAACCTGAATATTTGGAAACTCAGTCTTCATTTTATGCCAACTCTCACCTGACTCATGATGAGTTTGGATATACATATCATAAGCAGAGGTTCGCATAGCCGTTTTTAAAATCTGCTGTAGATCTTCCGGTAATCGATCAAACTTGCGTCTATTAACCATAAATTGCAGTTCACTTGCAGGCTCGTGCCAACCGGTATAATAAAAAGGCGCTATTTTGTGGAAGCCCATTCGGATATCAAGGGATGGACCAACCCATTCAACCGCGTCTACTGTACGTCGCTCAAGTGCTGTAAAAAGATCACCCGGTGCAATATTGACTGGCTTCGCCCCAATTTTTGACCATAGCTCACCCGCAAAACCTGGAATACGAATTTTTAACCCTTTCACATCATCTAGGGAATTGATCTCCTTTTGAAACCACCCCCCCATCTGTACACCCGTGTTACCACCCGGGAAGGAATACATACCAAACTTTCCATAGACCTCATTCATCAACGTTTGGCCTTCACCATGGTAGAACCAACCATACTGTTCAGCGGTAGTCATTCCAAACGGCATCGTTGTGAAATACAGCGTATTAGGGACCTTACCTTTCCAATAATATGAGGCAGAATGGCCTATATCGTACTGCCCTGCTCTCACCATATCGAAGACCCCGAAAGGCGCTTTGTGTTTATTGCTGGAATCAATGGTAATTTGCAGTCTGCCATTAGACATAGACTCTGCCAATGAAGCCATACGCTTAGTGGTATCACCTAAAATGGGCGTGTTAGCTCCCCATGTTTCAGCCAACTTCAAGCGATAGACTTTATCTTCTGCTTGCGCCAAAGGAGCTCCTACTAACGCACAGCTTAAGAACAAACCACAGGTCAATTTCTGATAAGTAAATGAGGACATTCGGTTACTTTCCCTTCATGTAGCCAACACAAACAAAGTGCTGGCATACTTTAATAGCCTACTTATTAAGCAGGCGATGACAGTTTTTATTATCACTAAATAGTAATACGATTTATTTAGCTATGACACTGCTTCGTCGTATTAATCATCAAGAAATACGGCTCTATCTGCATTTATGACAGGCAAAAAAATGCCCCGATGAACGGGGCCATCCAATAGACTACTTCAACGCAGTCTATGGACAATGGGAATAAACCAAAATGCGCTGTTACCAGCACGATGAGAAGTGAGTGATAACGGTCACTCAACCGATCCCGGCTTACAACAGAATAAGTTTTTCTCCAGCACAGCGATTTTAAGCTAGACCGTAAAAGGCTGGGAATAACAAAATGGAAATAACCACGGCAACCTGCATGATGATAAACGGCATCACCCCACGGTATATATCCATTGTTTTAACCTGCGGAGGCGCAACCCCTTTGAGATAGAACAAACTAAAGCCAAAGGGCGGGGTTAAGAAACTGGTCTGTAGATTCATCGCAATCAAGATAGCAAACCACACAGGTGCGATACCAAATGCATCAGCCACAGGCGCTAAAATAGGTACGATAATAAAGCTGATCTCAACAAAGTCGATGAAGAAGCCCAAAATCAAGATAGCGACCATTGAAAGAATCAAGAAGCCTGTAGCGCCACCTGGCATATCAGATAGAAGCTCTTCAACGATGTAATCACCGCCCGTGTAAGTAAATGCCATAGAGAAGGCGGTTGCACCCAGCAGGATTGCGAAAACCATCGCAGTGACTTTCACTGTTTCTTGCGCAGAATCGAGCACCATCTTCCAACTAAACTGACGATACAACGCAGCCAAGACAATCGCGCCAACACCACCTAGGGCAGACGATTCCGTTGGAGTTGCGATACCCGCAAAAATGGAACCTAACACAATCAGAATAAGTGCTAATGGCGGTACAATCGCTTTTAGGGCTTTAATATATTGTTCACTTTTATTCTCTACATCATCGTCAAGCGGAAGTGCGGGTGCAGCTTCTGGCTTAACATAGCTGTAGATAAGAATGTAAATAACATAAACGCCAATCAGTAATAGGCCCGGGCCTACAGCGGCTTTAAACAGGTCACCTACTGGAATACCTAATACATCACCCAGAATAATAAGAATGATAGAAGGAGGGATAATCTGGCCTAAGGTACCTGAGGCACAGATCGTTCCGCAGGCTAAGGATTTGTCGTATTTATACTTCAGCATTACTGGCAAAGAGATAAGCCCCATGGCAACAACGGAAGCACCGACCACACCTGTAGAAGCCGCGAGTAACGCACCCACAAGCACCGTAGATATCGCTAAACCACCACGCACACCACCAAACAATTTACCCATCGATTCGAGTAACTGCTCAGCTAGTTGGGTTTTCTGTAAAACAATCCCCATAAAAATAAAGAGAGGAACCGCCATCAATACCGTATTTTCCATAATGCTCTGAATACGGAACGGCATAAAAGCAAACATCTCTGCACCTTCAGCAAAGACGCCAAAAATAAGTGCAACACCACCAAATGTGAAAGCAACTGGGAAGCCGACAAGCAGCATCAACAGCGCCACACCGAACATGATAATACCAATCATTATTAAGGCCCCTTAGTGCTGTGGCGGTTGGTAATCATCACCTTGGCTCAAGCCTAGGTAGATGTTTAAAGATTTAAGGAAAAGCCCAATACCACTAATCACCATGGCAAAAAAGGCAAAAGGAATAACGGACTTAATTAACCAGCGATAAGGTAAACCACCCGGGTCACCTGAGGTTTCGCCCAACTCAAAAGATTCACGCGCAAAATCGACACCGTACCAAGCCACCAGCCCGCAGAATGGTAGTAATAAAAATACACAACCAAGCATATCGATCATCGCTTTACTCTTGGTGCTCAAACCTTCATAAATAAGGTCGACACGAACATGCCCACCTGCTTTAAGTGTATAAGGCACACCTAAGAGAAATACAGCAGCATACAGATGCCACTCCATCTCTTGCATCCCTATCGAGACATCATTAAACACATAGCGCATGACAACATCCGCAAAGACATTGAATAGCATTAATACAAACAGGACGGCAGAGATCTTACCCATCAGCTCAGAAAAGCTGTTGATCACCTGCTCCAGTCTCAATAGAAACATGCTAGCTCCGAGGAATTAGATGTTAGCACCCCGAACATTATTCCTTCTGTCCAGGGTGCCAACGAGGGGTTCTTTCGATTTTACAACTAACTTACAAAAACAGTGTTTTCATCGTTTTCTTAAGAATGAAAGCTAGGTCAGTCAACAATAACTGACCTTATACACTGTCGTGCTACTTAGACAAACTGTTTAAGTAAGCTTTATCAGATATATCAGTCCACGCACGTGATTTGCTCATGTATGCAGATTGAGAATCTAGGATTTTCTTCGCTAAAGGATCTGCTGCCGCTTTTTCAGCTAGTAGCTCATCATTAGCAGTACGCATCGCATTAATTACATTAGCAGGGAACGATTTAACCTGAATATTTGGGAACTCAGTTTTCATGCTCGCCCAGTTCTCACCCGATGCATGGTAAGACTGAATGTACATATCATACGCAGCAGTCCGCATCGCTGTTTTCAAGATCTGCTGAAGGTCTGCTGGCAACTTATCATACTTCTTCTTATTGATTAAGAATTGAAGCTCAGTCGCTGGCTCATGCCAACCTGTATAGTAGTAAGGTGCAATTTTGTGGAAACCCATACGTAGATCTAATGATGGACCTACCCACTCAAGTGCATCAATAGTACGACGCTCAAGTGCTGTATAAAGCTCACCCGCGGGGATATTCGTAGGTTTCGCCCCAAGCTTAGCCAATACTTCTCCGGCAAAACCTGGAATACGCATCTTCAGACCTTTAAGGTCATCCAATGTATTAATCTCCTTCTGGAACCACCCCCCCATCTGATTACCAGTGTTACCACCAGGGAAAGACATTAGATTATACTTGCCGTAAACCTCATCCATCAGTTCCTGACCACCACCGTGATAGAACCAACCATACTGCTCAGGAGCAGTCATACCAAAAGGCATTGTTGTGAAGTAAAGGGTGTTAGGTACTTTACCTTTCCAGTAGTAGGACGCAGAATGCCCCATGTCATATTGACCTGAACGCACCATATCAAAAACACCTAAAGGTGCTTTATGCTTGTTCTTGGAATCGATAGTGATTTTAAGACGACCATTCGACATTTTCTCAGCTAGATTGGCCATATTTTTAGGTGCATCACCAAAAATTGGGAAATTACTTGGCCACGTTTCTGCTAACTTCAGTCTATAGACCTTATCATCTGCTGCCATTGTAGGCATTGCTAGAACAGCCGAACACGCCGCTGCAGTCATCAATGTTTTTGTATAATTCATTTTGAACATTTTTATTATAATCCTCTATCTGTATTACCGCTTCAGGATAACCGTCATAAAAGGTAGGCCGTAATGAATAAAAGGATCTCCTGCTCAAACTCATTACGACCGTAAGTCATATCCACTAACACTCGTCAGCAGAGATAGTTTGGCACAAGGATACAAAAACACCTATTGGGAATAGTGCGCAAGAGGTTAACAATGATTACTTAGACAGCTCTACGTAGTAATACGTAGAAGCCGCTTTCAACCTTATAACATCCTACTTATCAAAAGTAATTTGGCCTTTCAAATATTCTTTATTTGTAGACCGAAAACCATCTACTGGAAAAGAATTAATCTGTATTCCTTAGCATTAAACTCATCGATTATTTCGGCATTTCTGTTATACCTAATTTTAATAATCCATATGAATTGGCATAACACCTGCATTATTAGGCATTGAACAAAACCAATCAATAATTATATCTACAAGGCTATTGATCAACGGAGAAAATAAAAATGCTAAAAAAATTATTGCCACTGCTTATTGCTGTTTCTTGTTTAAGTGCAACCGCTTCAGAACTGCCTAATTCAAAAGAAGCGTTACTAGAACAGTTCCTTGAAGCTCATGAAGCTAAGAACTACTCAGACGTAAAACCTTTAATAAACTGGGATGGTGTAAGAAAATATAAAGCTAAAATGATACGTGTTTATACACGTAACAACTTCGGTAGAAAGGTTATTAAAACTGAATTTGAGGAAGCAGATACTGAATTCCTAAAAAGCTTCAAAGTTGGACAAAAGAAATACCAGAGCAACCTACCAGTAACCCATTTAATGAGAATTTATTTTGAAGATACTGTAGGTGATGAAGAACCGGAATTTGGCTCAGTTGTCTATCTAGTAGGTAAGAAAACAGAAGGTTATCAGATAGCTATAGCGATTAATGATCCAGCTTCTGCGCCATCGATTGCTCACTAAAATATTATTAAAAAATAGCACTTATATAGGTGCTATTTTTTTATTAGTCATTGCGACAACTGATGCATAAGCAAAACACATGTCTTAAATAGAGACAATTGACGCTACAAATTAAGCTATAGATTATTAAATAATACATTTTAGACACCTGTCGCAACATTAATACAACAGTGCGACAGCTGATTAAGTAATTATTAAGAATAATATGAAAGAATTTTCTCTTAACAAAAGCAAAAACCATAAAAACAAAAATAAAATCATTAAATTTCAAATACTTAAAAAAAAGCACCGACATATTGTTCTTTATGGCACACCCTTTGCGATATCCCCCACGCTAGATTAATTAAATTTAATTATTTTTAACAAGAACACAAAACTTACTTATAAAAATATTGGGGGATTCGTTAATGAAACGAACACTTATAAACATGAATGTAGCTGCTGCAATCCTTGCAATGTCAGCTGCTGCTAGCACTGTTAATGCCGCTGAATTTATGGACGGCAAAATTAAAATTAGCGGTGCAGCAATGCAAGCATGGCAGTCAGGTATCTCTGTAGATGGAGCATCAGCGAATCCTCTAGATTCAGATGCAGATTCTGCATTCCAGCGCATGCGCTTCGCCCTAAACATCAACGCACAAGTTGCTGAAAATGTTTCTGTATTCGCTGAATTAGCTGAAGAACCTAACGATTGGAATAATGGTAGCGCAGCAATCAGCCAAGACTTAGCATGGATCCAGTTTGATCTACCAAACAACACCGGTGTTCGTTTAGGTAATGTTGTGTCTACGACACAGAACTTCATTCGTTACTCTGACGGCGCTGCAGTTCAAAGCAACCCGTTTGTTGGTAACGGCCTAACTGACATGATTACAGCTGAAGAAGGCCTATGGGCATACGGTTCTCACAATCTAGAAAGTGGAACTAATGTGACATGGGATGCCGTACTTGCTACGCCTGATTTCTTCACTGACTTCACGCCAGGTCAAGGCTACAACCTTGGTCTACGCGGTACAGTTAACCTTGAAAGCGGTCTTTCTTTCGGTGCTGGTACATTTAAAACAAACCACGATGCATCTGCTGTAGCAGGTAAGCCTTTTGGTTCTTTGATCGCTATCGGTGATGGTGATAACTACCAGTTCGCAAACACTGCTCCAAGCGCTCGTGCAACGCACCCACTGATCGTACCAGGTGTTGATGCATTCGTATGGCAAGCAGATGTTCAATATAAAGTAGACAACTTCCTTATTCACGGTCTATTTGGTCAAGCTGAAGACGATTACAGCTGGGCTGGTGGCGAAGGCTCCCTACAGACTTCTTACATTAAAGAAAAATCTAAAATGGACTTCTGGTCTATTGAAGGTAAATACGACATCAGCAGTGACTGGTACGTAGCGGCTCGCTATGCTGAAACCAAGAACAAGAGCGAAGGCGTAAGCGGTCCGAATAAAGCGGATCGTCTACAGCTAGGTGCAGGTTACTGGTTAAACGATGCAACTCTCTTCAAAGCTGAATACGTTAAGCAGCAAGAAGATCAGTTCTCTGGTGGCGGCGCTACTACATTCGGTGCTGTTGGCGGCGCTGAATGGGATGGCTTCATCATGGAAGCATCTGTAACTTTCTAAGGAAAAATCAGGGAGCCCCCCCTTCAGTCTCCCTGAATTTACTTTACAAAGATTTTCCTCATCAAATCACCTCCGGTGAACTTGAGCATCAATACCCGTATTGATGCTCTTTTTTACTATTGAAGAAAATTCCTATCATTTTTTCTTCAATTCTATTGTCACGAAAGCAGTGGCTTTGGCCTATTTGGTTCGCACAATCAAATAGGTCCTTTTTATCTCACCCCAAAGATACTTATAAAACCGCCTAAGACACATCTGTCGCTTTTTAGCACACAGATATACGATTGTCGCTGTACAAATTAGAATGAAAATTAGCGCTCATGATCCACACCACAAAAAATCATATAAAGCCTTTAATAACAACAAGATAAACAGTAATTATATTTCGAAAAACTGCTAAAACTGGCACATAAACTGCTGAATATATTGTTCATAACAAACACAACAGCAGTCAGTGGAGCAATCTATGAACGACTCTTTAACACCCCAGGCAAAAGACTTTTTAAATCAGACTATCCCTTTATTCATTAATGGTACATGGCTGTCTAGTGAGTGTGGCAATACAACTGATATTATCGACCCGTCATCTGGTCAAACAATTGCAACAGTATCATCAGGCGATGAGAAGGATGTAAATTTAGCCGTAGAAACAGCTGATAAAGCATTCAGAAGCTGGTCTAAGCTATCACCAGAAGAGCGTGCAGAGCACCTTAATAAACTAGCAGACAAGCTTCAAAGCGAAGCTAAAACACTGGCCCAATTAGAAGCCTTAGATGTAGGTAAAGCTTTTGTTAATGCCGATGGTTTCGACATCCCTTTTGGTATTGATTGTGTACGCTACTACGCAGATCTAGCTGTTAAAGCAGATTACGGTGCGTCTCTTGATTTAGAAGATATGGATGCTCGCATTCATCGTGCGCCCTACGGTGTTTGTGGTTTTATCTTCCCATGGAATTTCCCATTTGACCTATTTATGTGGAATGTAATGCCTGCTTTAGCTGCGGGTAACACAGTTGTTATTAAACCAGCAGAACTTACACCACTGACAAGTTTATATGTTTGCAAACTAGCGGAAGAAGCTGGAATTCCAGCGGGTGTTATCAATGTTGTCGTTGGCGCTGGACGCAAGGTTGGCACACCACTGATTGAACATCCAAAAACTCGTCGCATCTCGTTCACAGGCTCTTCAGGTGTAGGTAAACAAATAGCGTCAATGTGCGGCCAACGCCCAATTCCATGTAAGTTAGAACTAGGCGGAAAAGGCGCAGCGGTTGTATTTGACGATGCTGATCTAGACAATGCAGTTACACAGCTAGCAGGTGCAATTACCCTAAATACAGGACAGGTATGCTGTACGGCAACACGATGGTTGATCCAAGAAAACCTCTATGATGCATTTGTTGAAAAGGTTACCAGTAAACTAAAAAGCACTGTTATTGGCCCTGGCATCGATCCAAAAACCGAGATGGGCCCTGTCGTCAGCCAAGCTCAACAAGACACTGTACTTGACTATCTAGATAAGGGATTAACGCAAGGCGCTACTGCCGTTCTAGACGGCGGTAAAGTTGATGTTGAAGGACATGATGGCGGTTACTATGTTGCGCCTTACCTGCTAACAGGCTCACCAGAAAACATCTGCTTCCAAGAAGAGATTTTTGGGCCGGCTGCGTTTTTGGTTAAATTCAAAGACGAAGAAGAAGCGCTAGAGCTTGTTAATAGCCTTGAATACGGACTGGCAAACAGCGTATTTAGTGAAGACCTCGAACGTTGTAATCGAGTTGCCGAACAGATGGTTGCTGGTAACAGCTGGATCAATGCACACAACGTATTCGCTTACGGCCTGCCTTATGGTGGTATCAATATGAGTGGTGTTGGTGGTGGCGTAAACTGCCCTGAGACATTCTATGATTACTTACGTGACCTCACTATAGCTCGCCCGCTTGTATAATAGATAAGCACAAAGACCAAACCGAGTAGTTCTCAAACTACTCGGTTTTTTTATGCCTATAATTCTTTCAATCAGTATCTATTCATAGTTAATAAAAAAAAGCCCTAGACCTTTACAGGTCTAGGGCAAGAACCGCCGTGAATAGCGGATGTATCGGTACCGCCGTAGAGGGGGCGACACCTAGAGCACAGGGCTGTACTAATAAAACAATGTTTGGATTAGGCCTCAGCTGAAACAGCACCGGCTGCTACTGTAGACAACTTGCCAAATACGCCGCCTAAAATAACGGACAGTGAAATAATCAATAGTGGGTTTTCAAAAGATGTAGACATTAACGTCTCCAGAGACATTCTGCCTTCTGTCTGTAAAAGGTAGGCAAAGGTCGCGGCATAAGCCAAAACAGAAGCAGGAACGGCACCAAAGATAGATAGGTTAGAAGCAAAGACAACAGAAAAGGCGGTTATCGCTACTACGATCGCAGCCCATAGCGGGCCACCCAAAACCTCACCAAGAGGAAATTTAAGGATAATAAATGCACCAATCCAGCCAATTACGACACCAAAAATGCCACAAACGATTGTGCTTTTAAGCGCTGCATTATCAGCACCCAGTGCTGCAAAAGCGGCCCAAGCAATAAAGATGGCCCAGATTAGGACTAAACCTGATAATGGACTTAATGCAATCCAAGTTGCTAATGCACCAAATAGCGCAATACTTAAAGATGTAGCTGTTAAAGGGTTCATATATGACATTTCCTTAATTATTTTTAAATTTTAGCCATAAATAAATTAATAATTTATTTAAAATTCTCAAAACATATAATGCAGATACAGTGCCAACTATTTAAAAAACAGACTTTTAAAAGCAGCCCTACTTAAACCCATAAATAACAGCTAAATAAATTTAAAAACCCTCATTCAGCAGAACAATACACAAGAAAACAATGAGTCATCTGTTGCAAAACATAAACAATAACTAGCGACACAAACAAAAAAGCGACAGCTGTTAGGCCATCGCTTTAATCAATTACTTTAATGATATTAAAATCACTCTTTCAAAAAAACGACTAATGCATTATGAGGTATAGCTTCAGGCGTTATAATTTCTACATTATTATAAATTGAACCATTACTGATACGGTGCAGTGCGACTTCAATAAAATCGACTACATTCTTTTCTTTCACCGTTAACACTGGAAAAAAAGCATTATCTAACTTCGATATATTTTCCAACAACTCATTATTGAAAAAAAGTATTGAACTTTCAGAAACGCCTATTAATGCATTAAAAACCATGAAATTCAAATTATCATCATGGTTAACATTAGACATATCATCGCAATCATAATAAATTCTTATATTTCTTTCGTATAAAAAATCACCTGTAGAATCAAGATGACAATCAATTATATTGATTAACTCTCTATCATCATTGACTTCATAAACAGGTATATTTAGGAGTGACAATTTCCGTTTTAGTTTTTCCATTTTCGCCCTCAAACCTTAAAAAGGGAATATTCCTAAATACAAGTTGTGATGCCTATCAATTTGGCATTAGTGACGTGTGAAACAATCTAACTAAAAACAAATATACATAAAGAGTTTAAGAGCAAACCGAGAAATCTGGTAAGCAACTGAATATCAGCTTCTGGTATACTCTTAAAGCTCTATAATTTCAAAGTCATTACGTTCTATTTAACTTTGGATATAAGCAACGTGTGTATGCGTATATTCATATAGGCCATGCTTACCATCAGCACCACCTATACCAGACTTACGAACACCCGCATGGAAGCCTTGCATTGCTTCAAAGTGTTCTCTGTTGACATAGGTTTCACCATAATCGAGTTCACGGATCGCCTTCATCGTCTCATTAAGATCACGCGTAAAGATGGATGACGTCAAACCGTATTCCGATGCATTTGCATGCGCAATTGCTTCATCAAGGTCTTTAACGACCTGTATAGGCAGAACAGCACCAAAGATCTCTTTATTCATAATTTCCATATCAGCAGTACAGTTAGATAAAACTGTTGGCTGGTAATGGAAACCGGTATCCTGATCAGCAATAGCGCCCCCTGTCGTTACAGTAGCGCCCTGCTCTTTTGCAGTTTCAACCATCGCTGCAACTTTATCTAATCCAATTTTGTTGACCAGTGGTCCCATATCAACATCTGGATTTTCGATCGGATCACCGTAAGTAGTCTCAGCCATCGCTGCTGTGATCTTGCTAACAAACTCATCAGCAACATCAGCGTGAACATAAACTCGCTCAGCACAGTTACAAACCTGCCCAGAGTTAATTACTCGAGATCCTTTAATCGCATTTACAGCTAAATCAATATCTGCACTAGCCATCACAATAGCAGGAGCCTTACCACCTAACTCTAGATTTAATTTTGTGATATTGGGTGCCGCAGCAGCCATAATACGGGAACCGGTTTCAACACTACCGGTAAAGCTAATAAGATCAACATCAGTATGATTAGTTAATGCACTACCTACACCTGCACCCGAACCACAGACAACGTTAAAGACACCCGCTGGCAGGTCTGTTTCAGCAACTAATTTAGCAAATTCAAAACAGTTATTAGGCGTTTCTTCACTTGGTTTAATTACAATGGTATTACCCGTTACTAGAGCTGGCGCCATCTTTCGAGCGATAAGAAAAAACGGAAAGTTCCACGGTAAAATACCTGCAACAACACCTACAGGCTTGTGAAAAAGAAATATATTTTCATCTTGACGATCACTCGTAATAACTTCGCCTTCTATACGGCGTGCCCACTCGGCCATGTAGTCCATATAGTCAGCAGTGAAGTCAACTTCTACTCGGGCAAGGCTCAGCACTTTACCTTGCTCTTGGGTAATAATTGTCGCTAGACGATCTGCATTTTCACGAATTTTATTCGCAATTACGCGGAGGTATCCTGCTCTTTCATTAGCCGGCTTTTTAGCCCACTCTTTCTGAGAATTTTTTGCTGCAGCTACAGCTTTATTAACCTCTGATGCATCTGCATCAGGTACACGTGATAGCAACTTGCCATTGGCAGGGTTAAATACATCAATAGTTGATGCAGGCTCCGCCATAAATTCGCCATTAATAAAATTACTATAAACAGGGGCTTCTAACATGACATGCTCTCTTTATTCTTATAGGAGAAAGTAGAGCCAGGAAAGCATGAAGGGGGTGTAACCGCTCACCTGGCTCTGGATGAAATTACTGCTTACTTAGACGCAGCTTCCATTAGTTTCTGTGCATTTTTCTTAAGAGCGAATACATGAAGCATGCCGCCCTGTGGAACTGTAGTTGTATGATCCATTACAGCATCAAAAGCACCCTGCATACGTTGAGCGTCTACACCCCAACCAGCCTGAACACCAATGAACTGAGTACCATTTACGCTCCAGCTAGAAGGTACAGCTGTGATGCCTGAGTTAGCACGGAACTGCCATAGCTTCTTACCTGTACGAGCATCAAGTGCACGGAAGATACGGTCGTTACCACCACCAGAGAACAACAGGTCACCACCTGTAGCTAGAAGTGGGCCCCAGTTCATCTCTTTCATGTTGAACTGCCATACTTTCTTACCAGATTTGATGTCCCAAGCCTGAATCTCACCAATGTGATCTTCAGCGCCATCAGCTAAACGGATGTTTGTCAGGATATCTGCAATCGGTACACCGATATAAAGCTCACCAGACTTACGTGGTCCCATCTTCACACCACCCATTTCAGAACATAGGTTCTCATGAGCAGGGATATAGAACAGACCCGTTTTAGGGCTGTAAGCTTCAGGCGGCCAATCTTTACCACCCCAAAGAGAAGGACAGAAAGTTACTTTCTTGCCTGTACCTGGAGTATGTGCAGGATCGTAAGTTGGGCGACCAGTCTTCATATCAATGCTCTTAAATACGTTCTGTTTCACGTATTTTTCTGCATCTACGAAATCGATAGAACCATCTTTGTTACGCTCAAGCGTCCATAGGTAACCATTACGACCCGCGTGAACAAGACCTTTGATGTTTTTACCTTTGTGCTTGTAATCGATGATTACAGGCGGAGAAACTTCATCCCAGTCCCATGCATCATTATGGTGATACTGGTGATAACCTTTCAGCTTACCAGTCTCAACATCAAGTGCGATTACAGAGTTCGCATATAGGTTGTCACCTGGACGAGTATCAGGCATCCATGGACCACCGTTACCCGTACCGTAGAAAGCTACACCCATATCAGCATCATAGGTACCTGCGATCCATACAGATGCACCACCGGTTTTCCAAGCATCACCTTTCCAGGTTTCACTACCTGGCTCACCTGGAGCTGGAATAGTATGCGTTTTCCAAGAGATCTTACCTGTTTCAGCGTCTACTGCTGTAACGTGACCACGGATACCGTACTCACCACCAGAAACACCTACCATTACCTGACCTTTAGCGATCAGTGGAGACAGAGTCATGTAGTAACCGTCTTGCCAATCAGCAACACAAGTCACCCAAGATTCTTCACCCGTTTTAGCATCCAGTGCTACCAGACAAGCGTCTGTCGCAGCCAGGTAAACCTTATCACCATACAGACCTACACCACGGTTAGTCGGGTGAAGTTGGAATAGCTCTTCAGGAATCTCTTTCTTATAACGCCATAGTTCATCACCAGTCTCTGCATTCAATGCAATTACCTGGTTGTTTGGCGTAGAAATGAACATCACACCGTCATTTACGATTGGTGGCGCCTGATGACCTTCAAGCTCACCTGTTGAGTAGGACCATACTGGTACCAAATCATCAACGTTATCGGCATTGATCTGCTCCAGCGGACTGTACGTCCAACCTTCATAGTTACCACGCCATTGCAGCCAGTTTTCTGGCTCTGGGTTTTGCAGTCTAGCCTCAGTAACTGGACTGTAGTTTGTCAATGGGTTTGACTTAGCAGCGGTTGCACCGCCTACTGCGAAAGCAGCAGGTGTTACAGCCAAAGCTACGGCAAGTGCCCCAACCTGTTTAGCTAATGACATATAGCTCACTCCTGATTTTATTTGTCTTCTTAGGAAAACCCCACCCCGGGGAATAGAGACTCTGTTTAAACTTATTTTTTGTAACCTGGCTTACGCGTGAAAGGCTCTTTCACGAAAATCAGGTCATCTTTGATTTCAATCGGCAACATACCGAGCTTTTTGGTCGCGGGGCCGTTAGTAACTTTGCCCGCAGTGTATGGGTCAAATCTTGAATAATGGCAAAAGCAGAAAAACTCTTTTTTATCTTCAATAAATGAGTTCACATCACAGCCTTGGTGCGTACAAATAGCTGAATAAGCAACAACACCATCAGCTGAATTGGCTTTGGTTTCTTCATCCATCAATGCTGGATCAAGGCGAATAACCATCACCTTATTAAAACGAGAGCCACTTCTGATCACACCGGATGTTGGATCCTGTGGAAATGCCAATACTTGCTGAGCTTCAAGTTTCAATTCAGATGCAGATATTGCACGTGCATTACCATGCCCATCTTCGACCACAAGCTGATCACCTGGCACAGGACGCATTCTTTCTGGTTTAGTTGTTGCAGCTTCTGCTCTAGACGATAGGCCTTCAGTTGCACCTACTGCTGCTACACCTACACATGCACACGATTTTAAAAATGATCTACGTTCCACGATTTATCCCACCGTTTAGATTTCTTTAACTGTTCAATCGCAACACTTAAAAACGAGTGCGACACTACTTGAAATCTAAAAGTGCAAAGGGTGAGCCAAAAAATACAGAAAACAAAAATAAAAAAATAACTTATTGATTTTAAAGAATTAAAAATCAGAAAATAAATCTCAAGAGATACAAGAAGGGTAGAATTTCACTTTCACAATTTGTTAAAAAAGAACAACTGTCTACAACAGGCGTCGCAGCAATGCTACACAATAGCGACATCGCGCAACGAATTTAGTAGCACCTAGATTAATGCGAGAAAAAACAAGAACTAAATAGAGGGAGATGCCAATACTTAAGGAAGCCAAGCCGCATCAGGCACGACTAAAACAGCTCAACGAGACAAAGCAGCAACAAGTGTTGCAGCCTGCGCTTCAGATGTGTCTTTTTCACAACAGTTATAAATAAATCGTCATAACTTATTAAAACTCAACTCAAACTGCATGCTCTGCAACCCTGATAATTACTGGCACTACAGCCTATCTTCTATTAAAGGAAGATATGAAAACAAAACGGTGGCATATCTTTTGCGTTATGCCATTAAACAAAAAAGATAATAAAGGAAAAATGCCGTGAATCGTGCCACATTAATAAGACTTCTGTTAATTCCCGCGCTATCTATACCGACGGCGATGGTGGAAGCTTCGTCTCAAAATGTATGGAAAGATGGTATCAATTATATAGCGATCAACTCTGATGCTATGGATAACCAAAACAACCATCCGTATGAGATTGAAAGTAAGAAATTGGCAAGAATTCTTAGCCATATCAAAATTGAATCAAAAGATAAGAAGAGTTTAACGTCTCTAATATCTTTTGATTCAGAAAAGAAAGTTATTCGTGTTTTTACTGCCAAAGAGATAGATGTACTTGCTCAAGGTATAAGTAAAGCATTGGAACAAAGTAAAAAAAATGAGGTTGTTACTTTTTCTGTTTCTGACTTCCGCAACGTTTATTTTGGTGATAAGCGCTTATCCATCAGCGGCACTGCGTTCATTAAGAATGAAAACTTAAACTTGCTCTTTGGTGAAATTCACGTTGATTTTCACAAAAAATATGTCCGTTCTGGCCAGGGAGTTAGTAATAGCCGATTTGCTTCTAATGTTGAACTATCAAACTTTAAACTTTCAACAGGCAATACATCCAAAGAACAAGATCATGATTGGCAGCTCAAAGTATTCTCTGGAGCCAACTCTGTTAATAACCGATCAGATTGGTTAAGCATTAATTTGGCTCAACAATACGACTACCAAGAGTCCCAAGCTCAAACTGAGGTCATACAGAATAAATACCTTTCGGAATCACAAAAAGCGCAGCAAGTTCAACAACCATCCGACATTGAAGAACGTCTCAAGCGTTTAGAAGCTGCTACGGCTACTACAGCAGCCACCGCTTCAAAGACTCCTACCGAGTCGGTCGATTCTGTTGAAGCACGTCTGAGAAAAGTTAAAGCTCTTTATGAAGATGGGATCATCCCTGAAAGCGTCTACCTGCAAAAGATGAACGCTATTATCAGCGAGCTATAAATAACACCCATCGTGATAAGCGGCTCTAACGAGCCGCCTTCAATATATAGGTTCCGTCATGAAAAAAATACTTTCTATCCTTTGCTGCAGTCTTACGCTTTCTATACCTACCGTATCCGCTGCAGTAGACACTGGCGAATTAAAAAAAGAACAAGCCCCATTACTTATCACATTTCAAAAATCAATATTTGAAGAGATGATCAGAAGCCATGGAACACAGTTAGAGAGCGAAACCGTTCTTAATTGGTGCTCACTCAATGGTCTAGCTGATGAAATAAAGCTTTCGACCAACGAGCTTAAACGTGCCCTATATGACTCCTTCATTGTTGCAGGAACCCAAAATGTACAAGCAACAGAAATTGCTCGCCAAATGACAGATGATCAATGGAAGCTTTACAACCACGCCCTCACGAGTGATATTAAAAGATACCAAGACGGTATATCTAAAGGGCTTTCAGTCAGCTTAGCCACCAAAAAGAAAAAGAATACATTCTGTATCGAAGCAGAGGCTCTAGCACTTAAAGCGGCACAAACCATTTCGCACTAATTTGTTCATTTCGGAGTTAAAGTCATGTTTAAACGAATCATCGCGAGCCTAGTATTAGCATCAGTTTTACCCATCAGTTCAGTTGCTAGCGCAGAAACATTAAATATTAAAAAGCAGTGGGAATCTAAAGCTGAATTAAAGGAACCGGAATCTGTTGTATACGACATCATGCGGCGTTCAATTTATGTATCAAATATCAATGGTGAACCTGACGCAGCAGATGGAAATGGCTTTATATCATTAATAGCCAACGATGGAAAAATCGAAAAATTAAAATGGGTTGACGGGCTTAATGCACCCAAAGGCATGGCTGTTTTTGGTAAGAAGCTATTTGTAGCCGATATCAATGAACTGGTCGTTATTGATATAGAAACAGCAGAAATAATTAAACGATTCCCGCTAGAAGGTAATCACTTTCTAAATGATATAGCAATCAGTGAAAGTGGTGTTGTCTACATTACAGATACTGCTACTGACAGTATTTATAGATTATACAAAGGGCAACTGGAAGTTTGGCTTAAGGACAGCAAGCTCGATCACCCTAATGGTCTCTATATCGATAATAACAATATTATTGTGGGGAGTTGGGGTAAACCAACCGATGGCTGGAAAACTGACATTCCAGGCCGCCTTATGTTGATCTCCCCTGAAGACAAATCCATAAGCGATTTTGGCACCGGCCAGCCTATAGGTAACCTCGATGGTATTGCCAAGTTCAACAAGGACACATTTCTGTTGACTGATTGGTACCAAGGTAAGCTCATAAAAGCATCATCAAATGGTAACGTCGTAACCCTTCTAGAACTAGAACAGGGTATCGCAGATATTATCTATTTCCGCAGTAAAGACTTGCTACTGATTCCTCACATGCTCAAAGGTAAGCTCCTCGCTTACTCTCTAAAGTAGAAGAATAAAAACAAAAAGGTGAAGGGATGCAGTTAAATCGAACAAATTTATATCAAATTATCTTTGTTATATTTTTCTGTTTCACCTTTTTGGTTAATCAAAAAACTTTTGCCGTAGAGATGCCTCTGAGCCCAGAACTACAACTTCTGTTCCCAGAAGCCAGTCATATGGAACAAGAGGATAAAGGATTAAGTATTATTCCCGTTTATCAGCTGGGTAATTTAGCGGGTTATGCCTTTCAAACAGGTGAGATTTTTCCAGTTAGAGGTTACGGCGGCAGACCCATCAATATAATGATTGGTCTTAGCCCAAAAGGACGTTATACCGGTTTCGTTGTTATTGATCACTATGAACCCATTTTCGTAAAAGGTGACGGGCCTCAAAAGCTAGAACGTTACATGGCGCAACTTATGAATGTTGACGCTTCCAACAATATTTATATTAGGGGTGATAATCAAAAAGAGCTGCAGGGTAGTGGAAAAAGCACTTATATAGATGGCATAACAAGTGCCACAGTCACCACCAATGCGATCAATAAAACGATTACAAAATCAGCGCGGGCCGTTGCTCGGGCCAAGCAACTCGCAGGGTATGCCTCCTTAGAACGAAACATACCTAAGGCTGTAGAATTTGAACGATTAACCTTGTCAGAACTCGTTGAAAAACGCCTCGTAAAGCACTGGCCTATCTATCAGCAACAGATAGACACTGCAAAAATGGATAAGAAACTAGGCTACCCCAGCCAACCGGTTTCTATGGACAGCGATACGCCACTTGCAGAATTGTACATAGCCTATTTAAGTCATCCTCTCGTCGCTAAAAATATCTTATCGCTCGAAGCCTATAATGAGTGGACGCGCCTTAATAACGACAGTGACCAGTACCTCCTTATTCTGAGTAAAGGCCAATTGAAACAAAGTGACCTTTCCTCCTATCTAAGCCTTAAACAACGCAACACCGAAGTCATCCGTAAAGCATTCACATTGAGCGATGGCATAAACATCACCCGCGATGATGCAAACTGGGATGAAACAACACTATTACGTATACCTGTAGTGGCTAACTTTAATCCCTTAGACAGAACGAAACTCACATTTACTGCCGAAAGAAGCGCTAAGCTCATCGATATTCATCAGCTACCTTCTGAATATTTTACGGCGGACAACAGCCATCTAGAGAAAGAAATTGCGCTCTGGAAACAGCTATGGCTGCAAAGGCAAAATGAAATTGCATTACTGCTGATGGGCCTTGCGTTGCTATCCATTCTATTTCTTAACCAACGACATGCTATAAATATTCCTGAAAATTTCCATAAAATACGTGTTGTTTATCTACTGTTTACAGTAATTTTCATTGGCTACTATGCCCAAGGCCAACTTAGCATAGTTAATATACTCACCCTTCAGCATCTCATAATGGAGCGCGCCTCATTAGAGCCTTTCCTGCTAGATCCGATTATCAGCATTCTCTGGTGTTTCGTATTGATAAGCCTGATCTTCTTTGGCCGTGGCCTTTTCTGTGGCTGGCTATGCCCATTTGGAGCACTTCAAGAACTTATCGGTATGGTCAGCACTAAGCTGAAAATAAAAAAATGGAAAGTCCAGCCTTTATGGCATAAGCGATTACAAAAATTAAAGTACCTATTACTATTTGCCTTGCTGGGTGGATCTTTTTTCTCTTTAACATTGGGCGAAACTTTGGCAGAACTAGAGCCATTTAAAACAAGTATTACCTTATATTTCATTCGAGAATGGCACTATGTAATTTACGCTGCAGTTCTCCTTATCCTCGCCTTAAAAATACACAAATTCTACTGCCGTTACCTCTGCCCACTTGGCGCCAGTTTAGCGTTATTAGGCGCGTTTCCTATTTTTAATTGGTTAACTCGTCGTGCAGAGTGCGGATCACCTTGCCAGAACTGTAAGAACAACTGCGAGATTGATGCCATTAATAAACAGGGAATCATTGATATGAAAGAGTGCATTCAATGCCTTGAGTGTGTCGTCATTAATAGCAACCCGACACTTTGTGCTATTGAGGTAGCTGAAACTAAAAAGAAAAATAAACAGGCACGCATTGAAACGAGAGAGCTAGCTGTAGACGTAGGTAAGTAGATAGGTAACCTCTAAGGCGCCTTTCAACGACGCCGCAATGCTTTATAGTGTGTTATTAAATAAATTAGATCAATTAAACGTCAGAAGTTATTCTCATGAGAAAAAAAGCATTCAAAATAAGATACAAGGAAGCTCTATGAATAGACTCTCCACATATTCCGGCTGATAAATATTTACCTAGATAACTTGAAGTTAACTGGAATTTCTACCCACGCCGATACCCCTCTACCCTCGAACGTAGCAGGCTCTATCTCCCAGCCTTTAACCGCCTTTAATGCAGCATCATCCAAGCTTTTAATACCACTACTTTTATGGATCTTTAGCTCAAGATTACGGCCACTCGCGCTCACAAGAACACGGATAATAACTTCACCTTCTTGTTTTTTACGCAATGCCTTTCGAGGATATTTTGGTGCGATCGGTGTATTACGATAGCTTGGGTGTTTAACTAATTTATTCAAAACCCCATCGGTCACTTTCGGCCCCGTTGGTAACGAAGTTTTTTCCGCCACCTTAATAGGCTCAGCAGTCATAAGTTCTGGTTTTGGTTCCGGCTCTGGCTCTGGCTC
>DJLT01000057.1 GCA_002435145.1 Neptuniibacter sp. UBA6509 | reverse complement strand
TTAAAAACTATGGGACAGCAGTGGACCAAAGTCTGCTTTTTTATTGTCTAAAGTCAGCCTAAATCACTGCACGACAAAACTCGTAAAGAAAAGGTCAGACACAAAGCCTTCGCCCTCCTCCTCTACTAAAATATCTTGTACTTTTTTCAACGCTTTCTTGGCTAGCTCCTGCTGAGCCGCCACTGTCGCTACAGTCTCATCGGTTTGCGCACTTAATAAGAAGACCATGTCATTTCGAATATGCGCCATATGGAAATTGACCGCATGGTGAGCAGATTCACTTGCGACCTGAATCGTCACTTCGCATTTCAGAAAACGCGTTTTACCTACTCCACCAAAATTTGTCACAAACGGTTTCAATTCAATGTAGTTTACATAGTCTTCTACTGTTTTCTCTTCCTCTCCTTCAGCCCAAGCCAGCTGCACAGAGAACGTCATAATTATTAATAAAACCAGTCGCTTAAGCATTCGTCGCCTCATCACACATTGTCTCAATTATTCGAGTATAGCGCGCTCTTCTAATCGCCAACAGAAAATCTATAGGAAAAACACAAACAATAAAGAAAAAAAACTGATTAGATCGAAAGAAACACAATAAAAGTCATTTTTAATAAAACGGGTGTTGCACCTAGAAACAGCTTAGGAATACTATGAGGTACGACAAAAATAAAAACCATAAGAAAAAACCAAGTTTCATATAACTGCCAATATAGGCAGATGAGGTGCGAAGGATGTTAGAAAAATGCAAAAGCGCTAAAGAACGCTGGGGTGGTGTCAGCGGTATTATTGATGGCTGGTTAGAAGAGCGTCAGATGCTTATCAGTTTATTTGTACATCTACCGGAGCATCACATTAATGAAGAGCTTAACAGCAAAATCCAAGGCTTCTGTGAAGTTCTAATGGATTATCTGTCTTCAGGTCACTTTGAAGTCTATGAGCAGTTACTCAGAGAGGGCAGTGATTTTGCGGATGGCAGCCTTGAAGAGGGGCAGGAGCTTCTTCCTAAAATTCAGGTCAGCACAGATATTGCTTTAGATTTTAATGATGATTTCTCTAACCTATTAGACCCAACGGTACAGCAAATACGCGAATTTTCTGAGCATTTGTCTAAACTAGGAGAAGCGCTAGAAGAACGCTTCAAATTAGAAGATCAGATGATTGCGGTACTTCATACATCTCACCGTGAAGTTGTCGCAGGATAAGGATTAAACAATGCGGCCAGTGGTCAAATCTTTACTAATAGCAGGCAGCCTGCTGTCACTTTTTGGCTGTGATAGTGGGGATGAGCCTTCACTATGGAAAGAGTACGCCCTAACCGGGGCTTACTCTGGGAGCATATCATCTAAAGGCACCTACATCGCGGTAGGCTCCTTTAATCATGGGGGTAGCCTATGGACCACCAGCAACCATGAGCGTCTGTATAACTGGAATCATAGAGCTAAAGAATATTCCATTCTTGCTGCAACGGCGTTCTCTCCTGAAGAGCGCTACGCTGCTACAGCCAATCAACAGGATCTCGTGCTTTGGGACCTAACGACTGGGAAGTCTGAAGGTTTTTGGAGCTCCCCTGCTGAAATTATGCAGATGGACCTTTCTCCCAATGGCGATTATGCACTTCTAGGCTTAGCCGACCACAACGCAGTTTACTTCGATGTGAAAAATGGCGGTGTTAAAAGAACATTCCGTCACGATGCCCGTGTACGTAGTGTCGATTTAAGCCAAGATGCAACCCTTGCCCTCACCGGTTCAGATGCATATAAGGCAAAACTTTGGAGCGTTGAAACAGGTGAACTGCTAAAAGAGATGACCTTTGGCAACGTGGTAGACACAGTTGCCCTATCGCCTAATGCTCAATGGGCTTTTAGTGCGGGCAGCTTAGATAAAGCCGTTATTTGGGACGTTAATACAGCTCAAGAGGTCCATACATTAAGTAATATCAAAGACTTTTCTCAAAAACGTGTTAGTTACCTGAGTGCGAGGTTCTCTGCTGATAATCAACAATTACTGACCGGCACGGCATCGGGCCTTGTTCAGCTATGGAATGTATCAAGCGGCGAAGAGTTACGTAGCTGGAGAATTCACCGTAGAGACCCATATGGCCCTGTTCATGCGGGTGTGTATGCCGTCGGTTTTGGCCAAGGGAAATACTACGCGCTGGGTTCCAATGGAATAATGAACGAACTGAAGTAGAAACATCATTTATGCCATCTTGAATACTGAGATAGCAATCTCGCTGCAATAAAAAAGGCCGATTTAATCGGCCTTTTTTAGTTTATAACCAGAAGATTACTTCGCTTCAGCTTCAGGCTTAGCGCTTGGGTTAATCTCTAGTAATTCGATCTCAAATACCAAGGTTTCATTTGGTCCAATTGGGCTATTCGGGCCAGTGCCACCCACGCCATAAGCCAAGTCAGAAGGGATCACAAAACGTGCTTTTTCACCCGCCTTCATTAGCTGAACGCCTTCTGTCCAACCCGGTATTACACCGTTTAGAGGGAAAGAAACCGGCTCATTACGAGAAAAAGAGCTATCGAACTCAGTGCCATCAATCAGTGTGCCTTTATAATGCACTTTCACTGTATCGGTAGCAACGGGCTTCTCACCACTGCCCGCTGTTAGCACTTGATACTGCAAGCCTGATTCCGTTGTTGTCACACCCTCTTTTTTACCATTTTCAGCTAAATACTTCTTACCCTTTTCAAGGTTATCAGCAGCTAGTTTCTGAGCAGCCATTCGCTGCTCTTCTTGTATGGATTTCTGAAGGTTTTCCAATGTCTGCCCAACTTCAGCAGGGGTCATGAGAGGCTTTTTCTCATTATAAGTTGTCTGAATTGCTTCAGATAACACATCAAAATCTACGTTCTTTACACCTTGAAGCTGCAAACCAATCTGCAGACCTATTGCATAGCTAGTTTTCTGCTCTTCTGTTTTAAGTTCCACTGCGGAAACCATTGGAGATACCAACGCGGCACTAAGAGCAACCGCTAGCAAAGTTTGTTTCATTCTTATTTTCCTTGTCTTCAATTCAACGGAATATACCCATAGATATATAGGCGTCGTTGCAAATTATCAATAGTCTTAGTGCTCGATTAAACCCTAAAGTTCACTCTCAAACCAACTTATTACGATTGTTTACAACCTAATATATGATTTAGCGCTGACAAAATCGGTCCTACAGCCAATTCAAGCTCTGTATCAAAATCAATCTGCTGCGTTTCAAAGTAGTAAATGAGATTTTGATATGCCAAATGCACCGATCCTTCTGAAACTGATAATAATTGCACCTGCGAATACAACATCGCAAGTTCTACTTGCTCACATGCGAGCTCAGCTTGTCGTAACTTTTGATAACAAGCTTCGACATCAGGCTCATCTTCTTTTATAGCCCTTACTTTGTAACGTATAGCCCTTAACGGGTGCGTTACCGAGCCCTGCCATTGATCCGCTAACCCCGTTAACTCCTCAAGAGATAGTTCATGCCCTTGGCACCCACACCATGCAGCATAAATAATACGATTAATGCTTAATCCAAACTGCTCTTGGAGTAACAGACACGCAGTCTCAACCCCAGGCTGTTGATAAAAATTAAGAGCAAAGTCCCATAGATCATTTTTCAATTGCATCTGTATGTTAAAATCCGCGCCATGATTCAATTACAACAAGTAAGCTTACAACGTGGCCACAATATATTACTAGAGCTGGCCGATCTAACTCTGCATTCTGGCTGGAAAGTAGGGCTCGTGGGCGCAAACGGCGCCGGAAAATCATCCCTATTCAAGCTATTCCTAGGAGAGCTTCACTGCGATAGCGGGAATTTAGACCTACCCGGCGGATTACGTATATCCCATATGGCTCAAGAAGTGCCCACATCTGAGCGTTCTGCGATCGACTACGTATTAGATGGTGATATCGGGCTCCGTAAAATCCAGCAGCAACTCCAAACCGCTGAGCAAGAGCACCAACTACACCGCATTGGCGAACTTCATGCTGAATTAGATAACCATAATGGCTATAACGCTGAATCACGTGCAGCACAATTATTAGCTGGATTAGGGTTTAGCCATAACGACATAACCCGATCAGTCAAAGAGTTCTCAGGCGGCTGGAGAATCCGTCTCAATCTAGCTCAGGCCTTGATGTGCCCATCAGACCTTCTTCTACTTGATGAGCCCACCAACCATTTAGATCTAGACGCAACCATCTGGCTTGAGCAATGGCTGAGACAGTATCCTGGCATGCTTATCCTCATCTCCCATGATAGGGATTTCTTGGATAATGTTGTCAGTCACATCACCCATGTTGAACATAAAAAGCTCCATCTATACAAAGGTGGTTATTCCGCATTTGAATTACAGCGTGCTGAACGTTTAGCCCAGCAACAAGCTGAATTTGCCAAGCAACAACAGCGTATTGGTGAGATCGAAGATTTTGTGCGCCGTTTCCGGGCAAAAGCGACAAAAGCTAAACAAGCACAAAGCCGTATTAAAGAGCTTGAGCGTATGGAGAAGATCGCTCCAGCCCACGTCGATAGTCCCTTTAGCTTCCAGTTTCTTTCATCAGACAAGATGTCATCGCCTCTTTTGACGTTAGCTGACGCTGAATGCGGCTATGAAACCAAAACGATTCTCGCTAAGACATCTTTATCCCTGACTCCAGGCACACGTATTGGATTACTCGGTCCAAATGGTGCAGGTAAGTCCACTTTAGTTAAAACGCTTGTGGGTGATCTTGCCGTTTGCAACGGCGAACGTCATGCCAGTGATAACCTACAAATAGGTTATTTTGCTCAGCATCAGTTAGAAGCGCTCGATATGGAAGCTTCACCTCTACTACATCTCAATCGCATCAGCCCTAAAGCCTCAGAGCAAGAGATCCGGAACTTCTTAGGCACCTTTGGTTTCTTTGGTGATAGAGCCCTTGAGCCCGTAAAGAACTTCTCAGGTGGCGAGAAAGCACGTGTCGCTTTATCCATGATCGCTTGGCAGAAACCCAATCTACTGCTGATGGATGAGCCCACCAACCATCTAGATCTTGAAGTGCGTCACGCACTGACACTTGCCCTCCAATCTTTTGAGGGGGTTTTGATTCTGGTATCCCATGACCGCCACTTGTTACGCAACACTGTGGATGAGTTTTTATTGGTTGCCAATGGTGGAGTTTCGGAATTCAAAGGTGATTTAGATGATTACCAAACCTGGCTCTTAGAGCAGAAAAGACAGGAACAAAAAGCAGAAGCTGAAGCCTTCGCAAAACCGGCCTCAGAAGAGAAGAAATCCCTGTCAGCAGCGGAACGTAAAGAGCAGAAGCGCTTAGCAGCGGAACGCAGGAATCAGCTACGTCCAATTAAAAAGCGTTTAGAGAAACTAGATTCTGATATGGAATCGCAACATGCCCAGCTCAGCGAAATTGAGGCCAGCTTAAGCGACAGCGCTCTCTATGATGCAGAGAATAAAGCAAAGCTGAAAGAGATTTTGCAGCAACAAGCGACACTCACTCAGCAAGCGGAAAGCACCGAAGAGGAGTGGATGGAACAACAGGAAGCACTGGAAACGCTTGAAGCAGAATTGAATGACTTAGAATAAAAGAATACCAGCCCCTTCGAGCTCTGCGCTTGAGGCGGCTGGTTTATCTGTATTTATCGCTAAATAGCTAAGCTTTAACCACAGCGATTAGCTACCTAATAGAGCTGTCAGCTCTTGAATATCTTCATCATTACGCATTAATTGGCGAAGCGCTTTAGCTACCTCTTTCTCATCAAGGCCCAGCTCTTTATAGAGCTCAGAGGGGATGTTATCCACCGGACCATCACTCAACCCTTGTTCACGTAATAAACGGTTAGTCAGATACAATAACTTCACATAACCGCTATATTCACCTTCATAATCATACGAATTCTGGTGGCGAATCGCCGTGGTTACGGCGTCAGGCAAATCCCAGCTCGACAGAAGCCAACTACCAATCTGTTCACGGGTTGTATTCAAGATCTGCTGCTCAACCGAATCCAATGGAAAATGAGGATTCGCCTCAATATAACGAGAGAGCAATACAAAATGCGGCGGGAAAAGGTGAGCTAACACCAAATACCCAAAGTTATGCAGCAAGGATGCAAGGTAGACTAAACCCGGCAGAGGGCGACTATCATTTGCAGGCATAATACGGCATAGCTTTTCAGCCAAACTTGCATTATAAACTGCCTGTTCCCAATAAGGAGTGGCGCCTCTAGGGCCATCATCTGGAATTTTAAGCATCTGCCCCATCGCAGTACCTAACGCCATATTGATCACAAGATCAAACCCCAGTACACGAATCACCGCATCATCAATTGAGCTTACATCTCCCGGCGCAGCATAGTAAGGAGAAGCCGCCCAGCTCATCACCTGCGCAGATAAGCTTGGATCAACTTTCACAACCGGCACCAACTCATCAACCCCTGCTTCAGGATCGGAGCGTAACATGATGATTTTTTTAACCGTAGGAGGAAGAGAAGGCAACCCCAAAGTATCTTCTAAACGCTGCTGTACACGAAGCGCCGTAAAACGCTCAACCGCTTTTGTGATAACAAAGGCATCATCACCTTCTGGCTGCACTGCAGAGATCTGATCGGTGGTCAGTCCTAATTCGCAGGAGCGCGCAGCGCTTATCTGTTCAGAAATCACACTAAAGCTCAAACCGGAGTGAGGTTCGATCAATGCCAACTGATCATGCTGCAAACATTCAGGTGCGATAAAAAGCTCTAAAGAAAGAAGTTTTGCTTGGCCTTCGGGATACTGTAAAGCATCTTGGCAAAAATAACGTTTAGCATCCTCCCCTTTAACCGGCTGTAATTTCCTATCGGTCTGCTTCCAAACCGCAACCAAATTAAGCAACGATGTTGCAGGTAAAATCGCTAACGCCTTTCCCTCCGCATCATGCAACAGCACAACACGAAATTGAGGTAGTTCACCACTGTTTTCCAGAACCCGCACGCCTACTGACAATTTCCTTTCCTCAAACGCTAGTCTTCACTCATTGTTAAGAGTAGATTATTAGCAACTCACATTGAAAGCAAAACTCTTAAACAATTATTCACTTTTAAATGCATTTTTTATAACTTTACTCATGAAATATACCATTTTACTGCCCTTTTTTTGCTTTTCTTTACTCTTCCCTCTTGTAAACGCTTATGCCGTTGAAGAGGATATTGCACCAGAGAGTTCAACAGGCTTACAAAAAAATATTACCTCCAGCGAGTATCAATCACTCGTCGTAACAGCTCATCCCCTTGCTACTGAAGCGGGACTCAACATTCTAAAACAAGGGGGAAGCGCCGCCGACGCGGCTGTCGCCATTCAAGCGATGCTGACACTCGTTGAGCCGCAATCTTCAGGCATTGGCGGAGGCGCATTTCTTTTATACTGGGATCAAAAGAGAAATAAACTACATGCCTATGATGGCCGAGAAACGGCTCCTCTTTCAGCAGGCCCTAAACTGTTTTATAAAAACAATGCCCCAATGGGTTGGGTCGACGCCTTTATTGGTGGACGTTCTGTAGGTACACCGGGTGTACTCAAGATGCTTGAGCTTTCCCAAAAAAACCATGGCCAGCTTGAATGGGGCTCCCTCTTCCAAGATACAATTGAGCAAGCCGAACAAGGCTTTAAAGTCAGTCCGCGCTTGCACAAGCTCATTGCCAGCGGAATCAATCCCGGTCTGAACCGTTACGCAGAAGCACGCGAGTACTTTTATTTAGAAGATGGCAGTCCACTGCCCATAGGCTTTTTACGCAAAAACCAGTCATTAGCCGACACTCTTTCGCTAATTGCCAAACAAGGAACACAAGCCTTTTATAACGGTCCGCTGCGCGAACAGATCGTCGATAAAGTACGTAGCAATAAGGATAACCCAGGCCTTCTGTCTGCAGATGATTTTGCACAATACACAGCAAAAGAACGCCCACCTCTCTGTCTGCCCTATAAAACCTATAAAGTATGTGGCTTCCCACCGCCTACCTCCGGTGGTATTACCGTCTTACAGATCCTCAAATTACTAGATGAAACAAACTTCGAGAAGCACCAACCCGATAGTTTGCAAGGACGGCACCTTTTCACTCAAGCCTCACGCCTTGCCTATGCTGATCGAGGACGCTACCTAGCAGATAGTGATTTTGTTGATGTACCCACTCATGCGCTTCTAGCACCTCATTATTTAAGCAACCGCGCTAACCTCATAAACAAGACGCAAGATGTTGGAACAATAAAACCGGGGCAACCGGTAGGCCTTACCACCTCTTTGGCTGATGATCAGTCGCCTGAATTGCCATCCACCAGCCACTTTGTCGTGGTCGATAAATGGGGAAATGCAGTATCGATGACAACCAGTATTGAGATGGCGTTTGGATCAACACTTATGGTGGGTGGCTTTCTACTCAACAACCAGCTAACCGATTTTTCCTTTACGCCGATGAAAAAAGGAAAATTAATTGCCAATAGAGTACAACCGGGGAAACGACCACGCAGTTCGATGTCACCCTTTATGATATTTGACGCTGATGGCCAGTTTTACGCAGCTATTGGTTCGCCGGGTGGTAGCCGCATCATAAACTATGTTGCTGAAAGCCTTTTGTTTATGCTCAATACTGACATGACGCTACAAGAAGCCGTCAACGTTCCCCATGTCAGCAATCGAAACGGCCTGACTGAGCTCGAGGCAAATACAAAAGCAGAAACATTAGCCAACTCTTTAAAAATGATGGGGCATAGCGTAAAGATTAGGGATTTAAACAGTGGTCTGCATGCAATAAGACGCTTACCCAATGGGAAATGGGAAAGCGGTGTCGATAATCGACGGGAAGGTTTAGCGTTAGGAGAAGAATAAAGAACTTTACCCGCGTTGCTTTATTCCCTAGTAATACGGTTCACACTCTTCAAGTTACGAAGCTTCTTCAGAACACGTGCAAGATGGATTCGATCTGTGACAGTGACCTCCATCTGCACATTAGCGAACTGCCCCTCATGATCACTCATATCAATCGCAACAACGTCTGCTCCTGCACTTGAGGCAGTTGTAGCAAGCTCAGCGATAATCCCACGATGAGATTCAACCTCAACTTTCAAGTTAACACTAAACTCTTCATCAAGATTTTCCGACCACTCTAGATAGATACACTTTTCAGGGTCATCACGAAGGTAGCCTATATTTCGACAGTCGGTTTGATGAATCACCAAACCACGGCCTGTACTGATATGACCAATAATCTTATCGCCAGGAATGGGTAAGCAGCATTTCGCATATTGCAGCACCATACCCTCAGTGCCTTTAATAGACATCGGTTTATGGTTACGAGAGCTACCCTCTTCACTTCCCGTCTGAGGCGTTTCAGGACGTAAGCGTCGGGCCACAACATAGGCCATTCGATTACCTAAACCAATATCTTCCAGCAGGTCATCAAGATCACCTAATTCAGCTTCATTAAGCAACTCTCGCAGCTTGAATTGGTCTATATCACTCAGTGTCGCACCATAATTTGCCAAGAACTGATTTAACAAACGTTGACCCAATTCTACAGACTCATGACGCTGCTGATTTTTCAGATAATGGCGAATAGCTGTACGCGCTTTACCTGTTACAACAAAATTCAACCATGCCATATTTGGCTGCGCACTCGGTGTAGTAATCACTTCTACTGTTTGGCCATTCTCTAACGGCTGTGACAATGGTGCTAAACGTCGGTTAATACGACATGACACACATGAATTACCTACATCTGTATGCACTGCGTAAGCAAAATCCACCGCAGTCGCACCGCTCGGCAGCTCCAAAATTTTACCTAAAGGCGTAAAGACATAAACTTCATCTGGAAACAGATCTGTTTTTACGCTGTCGATAAATTCCATAGAGTTACCGGCACTTTGATGCATCTCTAATAGGCCTTTAACCCATTTACGTGCTCGCTTATAGGACCCTAGAGCACTTTCCGATGCATCAGTCCCATCATCATTCTTGTAATGACTGTGCTCAGCTATACCTTGGCTGGCCACTGCATCCATCTCATGGGTACGGATCTGTACTTCAATCGTAATATCACGCGCACCAAACAAGTCCGTATGCAAAGACTGATAGCCATTGGCTTTCGGAATAGCAATGTAGTCTTTAAAACGCCCATGTACCGGTTTATATAGATTATGAACAGCCCCTAGCGCACGATAACAGTCATCCACACTGTCCGTCACAATTCGGAAAGCAAACACATCCATAATTTCAGAAAACGACTTACGTTGCGCCTTCATCTTCGAGTAGATGCTATAGAGATGTTTCTCACGGCCTGTAACCTTACCGCTTAAACCCTCTTGTTCTAGACGCTTTTCGATCGTGTCTTGAATGGTGCTGATAATATCTTTACGCTGACCGCGCGCCTGAACAACGGCACGCCGAATATGTTTAGAACGCATCGGGAAATGAGCTTGAAACGCTAAGTCCTCAAGCTCAACTTGAACATCGCGCATACCTAAACGAGCTGCAATCGGTGCATAAATATCTAAAGTTTCACGCGCAATACGACGTTGCTTATGTGGCGGCATCGCGCCTAAAGTACGCATATTGTGTAAGCGGTCTGCCAATTTCACCAAAATGACACGAATATCTTCCGCCATGGCCAAGACCATTTTCTGGAAGTTACTCGCCTGCGCTTCTGCTTTAGTTTCAAATTCGAGGTGGGTTAGCTTAGAGACACCATCAACGATATCAGCGACCGTTTTGCCAAACTGGGATTCTATTCCCTCATAGGAAATATCCGTATCTTCGATAACGTCATGTAGCATGGCTGCCATCAAACTTTGATGGTCCATACGCAGTTCTGCTAGGACATTCGCAGCGGCAAAAGGGTGCGTAACATAAGGTTCCCCACTCTTTCGCTTTTGGCCATCATGGGCCTCCTCAGCATAAAAGAAAGAACGACGCACCTGCTGGATCTGAATCGGATCCAAGTAATCGTTTAGGCGTTTTGATAGTGCGTCTATTGTGGGCATTGGCTCTCCATACTACGTGCGCTTATACAGAGATCATGCCGTATTAACGCATTTAGGAAAAGCCCTTAAAACAAAAAACGCCCTGATAAATCAGAGCGTTTTTATAAAAATGCAGAGTAGATGTAAATAAGGGCGATTAATCGCGCTCGATTTCATCCAAAATCTCACGACCCGTGTGACCTTCAGCGATCTCACGTAGTGCTACTACAGTAGGTTTGTCATTTTCCCACTCTACTTTAGCTTCTTTACCGCCGGTAGCCAGCTGACGTGCACGTTTAGCTGCAACCATTACTAGCTGAAAACGGTTATCTACATTTTCTAGGCAATCTTCAACTGTAACTCGTGCCATTGCTAAAACCTCAAAATTTCGGGTGTGTATTTGAAAGACCGCGCAGTGTACCGCCAGAACGCCTTTATGACAAGAGGCTAACCAGTAAATCGTGGCAACGATCTTGTTGTTGACCAATTTTCATGCGTTCAGCTAAGAAAACAGCATGTAACTCTTCTAAAGCCTCATCAAAATCATCATTAATGACTAAATAATCATATTCAGCATAATGGCTCATCTCACTCACCGCTTCGGACATGCGCAAACCGATAACCTCTTCGCTATCAGTACCACGACTGGTTAAACGCTGCTCCAGCTCTTCTCGTGATGGCGGCAATATAAAAATGGACAAGCAATCAGGCATCAAACGGCGAATCTGCTGCGCGCCTTGCCAATCGATCTCTAGAATAACATCCGCCCCTTGAGCCAACTGAGTTTCAACCCAGCTCTGTGATGTACCATATTTATTGGTAAACACTTCAGCAAACTCAAGAAAGTCGGCGCTTTCTATCATCTGATCAAACTGATCCATAGAGACAAAATTATAATCTGTGCCATCCACTTCACCCGGACGAATATCCCGTGTGGTATGCGAAACCGATACAACGATTTTATTGTCTTGTTTTAACATAGCCTTTACTAAGCTAGTTTTGCCTGCGCCGGATGGAGCTGAAACAACATATAAAGTGCCTGGAACCATGGATATTCTCTATTTTAATCAATCAGGATTCAGTTATAAGCCTAATAATCAGCTTAACTAGATCTGCTCAGCTTAAACCGACTTACGAGGTTACACAAAACCTCATTTTAATCTAAAAAGTCCAAACTGATTTACAGTTTTACAGAATAAACGCTATTTTATCACCAAAAGCACCATTCAAATCAGGGTTAGCACCGGTCATTACGGGCCTTTCAAGCATTAATCGTATATTATAAAAGGGATATACGTCTTATTTTTACTATCGTCTAAGAACAATAAATAAAGTTAGCAGGTTTTAATTAATGCGCTGGATGTCATCCTCAGCAAGTTTTGTCACAGCATTGCCAAAGATTCACCAAAAGGCATTGGCAGGTTTAGCCGCTGCTCTTTTATTGGCTGTATTCATTCCGTCCACGGACAACTCAATCAGCTCCCCTCTATCACTCGATCACCTGATTGATACAGACGCTCCTTTTTTTGAAACGCCCACATTAAGCATTCGCCAGCAAAAAGCGCCTTGGGCTTTTGATAAAGTACCCGCGAATGAAACACTACTCATACCCAATATTGGACGCAGCAATAGTTACCAATATATTGTGCGCAAAGGCGATACACTCAGCAGTATATTTGAGCGCTTACAACTACCTCAAAAAACCATGTATCAGCTATTGGAAACAGACTTAAACGTCTTAGCTTTAGATAACCTAAAGCCTGGTCATACGCTTGTATTTGATAAACAAGATCAACAACTCTTACGCTTAGAACTACAATTTAACCTTGCGCACAAAGTGGTGTATCAACGTAAGGAAGATAACGGCTTCGAATTTAATGAGGTGCGCCTTGAAGGCGACTGGAAACAGAAGCTTATTAGTGGTGAAATTTTATATAGCTTTACCGGTTCAGGTAAACAAGCGGGCCTAAGCCAGTGGGAAGCTCAAACCATCACTGAACTGCTTAAGCAGCGTGTAGATTTCCGCCGCGATATCCAGCGTGGGGACACATTTGAAGTCCTATTGTCTCGTCAATACGTAGATAACGAAATGACAGGCAACAATAAGATAGAAGCTATTCGGATCAAAAATCGCCGCCATGAGATCAATGCCTTCCTCTTTGAAGATAACTATTACGACGAAAAAGGCCGTAATTTAGAGAAAGCGTTCCAGCGATATCCTTTTAGTGGAAAATACCGTTTATCTTCGCATTTCAATCCAAAACGTCGCCATCCGATTACGCGCTTAATCCGACCTCATAACGGTACAGATTTCGCCATGCGTAAGGGTTCTCCTGTTGTCACTACCGGAGACGGAATCGTCACCCGTGTGGTACGCCACAAATATGCCGGCCTATATATTGAGATCCAACACGGCCAAAGTTATAAAACTCGCTACCTACATCTGAACAAATCTTATGTAGTTAAAGGCCAACGAGTTAAACGAGGCGAACGCATTGCTCAATCGGGAAATTCAGGACGTTCGACAGGGGCCCATCTGCATTTTGAACTTCACGTGAACGGTCGTCCAGTGAATGCGATGACTGCCAAAATTCCGATTGCAGTCTCACTCACAGGTAAGAAAAAATCGTCGTTTCAAAAACAGCTAAAAGATTATTTAGCGCAAATTGAAGCAAGCCAAGCACAACAAATAGCGCTCAACAAAAAAGACAGTACGGTTAAAGAGTCAACTTTATAAAGGCTCTAAAATTTAAGTAAAAGGCCGTAAAATACGGCCTTTTTTCAATTTAGCGTTTCATATAACGAAGCCCCTATTCCACACGTCAATAAAAAACGGCCTTATCCAAACATCAAGCACATCAGAATTACCCTTTGACATAAAGCCACTTTTAGATGCTAGAAAAATTTGATATAAAACTTTATGCTCTCAGTGGGTGTCCTGCTTCCTTTTCAAGCATTCATCTAACAAAAAGCGATACCTTAGTTGAGGCGATCAGGAGGCTAGACCACCGCACATCACCTCTTAGGCAGCACTTGCCCACTCGTGATAAGTATAATAAAAGAGGGAACTCATGAAACTAAGAAAGGCAATAGCAGCAACCGTTATGGTATCTGCACTCTCCGGTTGCAATACAATGTCCAGTTCTCAGAGTCTTGCGGTTTCTCCGTCACACTCTCATCAGCCACTAGGCACTCAAAGCCTTTCTGACGTTTCAGATTTAGTCACTAACAAAAATTTAATACAGCAACTCGTAGCAAAGTCATTTGAAGCACTCGAGTCAGGGGATTTACTGGAAGCCTCAAGCTTACTAAATACAGCACTTCGATTTGATATAAGTAATGCACACTTACAGTTTCTGAATGCATATACTTACCACCTCATGGGTGTAAGCGGTGATGCATCAAACTTTACACTTGCAGAGCAAGGCTACAAACTTACCTCTAAGTTCGATAATTCAAGTGCAATCGCTAAGTACTATCTAGGGCTTTTGTACTTAGACCAGCGCAGATACAGTGATGCACAAACCGAACTCGCAACTGCTGCATTAATGTATGATGATGATCCGGAAGTATTATACGATCTAGCCTATGCCTCCTACTACGCAGGCGATCCAAGAACAGCAGACGCTGCCCTTGCCAAGATCACATCTCAGCACCCTACCCTTGCAACCTCATCAGATATCCTAAGAGCACGCATGATATCCAAGGCTGCTCTTGACGATCAAACAGCTGCACGACGAATGCTGGATGAGTACAGAGAAAACAATCAATCAGCTCACGACTTACCACGTCTAGATAAACGTTTAGGAGCCTGGAGCCGTTTTCATGATAGCTACAATTCTGGCGGAATGATGCGTACAGCACTGCCTACAGGGCCTGCTGTCATTCCTGGAGCAAACGTTGCTAAAGCTAATAACCCTACGTCTGAGCAGCCTGATAATAACGCCACAGACTTTGTAGATGACAAAATGGTCGTCGTCGATGTCGTAATCATTCGAACACAAGAAGATGTTACAACAACAAAAGGAATGAATTTATTATCCGGTCTGGAGCTGCAATTCGGTGATCCATTAAACCTCACTCCCGGCTGGAGCAAACAACAGACTCGTTTATACGGCTCCGGCACCACCGATAGCGTCACAAATACAATCTCTAAAGAGATTTCAATTCCTGCTGTAAATTACTCCTTAAATATCTTTAATACGATGACAGGTAGTAATGAGATACTTGCACGACCATCATTAGTTGCACTTTCAGGTGAACGTTCAGAGTTTTTCTCTGGTGTAGATGTTGTTGCTGCAGCCGTTTCAGGTGGCGATGGGTCATCAATATCAATTAATAAACAGATAGGTGTGAAACTATCCGTAGTACCAGAATTTCTACCAGGTAATCGAGTACAACTCGAAGTCGAAGCCGAACGTACCTTCCTAACAACGCCATCGAGTTCTGTTGTATTTGAATTCCGACTTGATACTTCAAAGACAACCGTCAATGCTAATGTTGCCATGAAATTCGGTGAAACATTGGTTCTAAGTGGACTCAGCGAAAAAGACGTTGAAGCAACGCGAGATCAAGTACCATTTCTTGGCGATATACCTGCCCTGCAATACTTATTCTCCAGAGAAGCAAAACGTGATTATAGAAAATCGGTAGTTATCCTACTCACACCACGTCGCGCACACTATGTAAATCAATCGCAAGAAGACCGCGAACTGGCCTTAAGTAACCTCAATGAGTTTGAACGCTCTATTTATGCCTTTGAGCAACGTAACCAAAGCTGGTTCACTCCTCGTTCAAACATCACCGAAACCTTAGCGATGGCGCAAAATAATGCACTGTTCATGGAATATCGTGCGGGTGATTTTAAGCTAGAAAAGTGGAGTAGTCGAAAGACTAACGGCGATAGAATAAAAGAAGCAGCTGAATTCCTTTTCTATTAAAAACATATGTTTTATTCGCCGGATAGTTTACTAGAAATGAGTTCGCCTTATATCTTAAGGCGAGCTTTGCTAGGTCTAGTTTTAACCCTACTAACCTTTTCTGTATCTGCACAAACGATTAATTCTGCAGCTTGGGTCAGGCTGCCTGGGCAAGCTATTGAGATCGCTGCGTCAGAACAAGGTGAAGCCGCTGCAATCGACTCAAGTAACAACGTTTGGAGATGGGACAAAAAATCTGAAAAGTGGCGTAGCCTACCCGGTAAGTTTTCCCATATAGACATCACAGATAACGGTCAGCTTTGGGGGGTATCAATTGACGGCCAAGTTCTGAATTATCAGAACCGACAGTGGACCTCAATCGGTACCGGAGCCAGCAACCTAACTCTGGGCAGAAACAATGATCTAGTCGTAGCCACAAATACAGGATCACTTGCACGCTATCTAATAAATGAAAGACGATGGGAAGCCATTGACGGCAGTGCAAAAGACCTCGAAGTTGCTAAGGATGGCTGGATCTGGACTATCTCAAATAAAGGAATAATCTCAAGGCAGTTAGGTGATCGTTGGATAGGATTACCCGGACGCGCCAAAGATATCAGCATAGATGAATCGGGCAGAATCTTAATCGTTACTCCTTCCGGGAAATTAAAACAGTGGGATCCCCAAATTAATGATTGGATAACAATCAAACTCCCTTTTTCAGCACAAACAATAGAGAGTAGTTCTAGCAATACTCTCTGGGCCACTAATCAGCAAGGCATTATCTTTGTCAAAGGGTTAGCGTTAGGCGAAGAAGCCATTAAACCAAAAGAACCTGCTAATAAAAGATCAACAGGCAATCCATCGCAAACGGTTGATGATAGTGAATATAAGTTCAGTCTTGTCCAAGGGACAGGCCTCGATCTGAGTATCGGCTTGGACGGTTCTATCTTTTCCTTACAGTCAGCCGGCCAACTAGGGCGTTGGTCAAATACTGATTCTAAATTTAATGATTTCCCTGGTGACCTAGATCAGATAGAGCTAGATTGGAATGGACGCCCTTGGGGAGTCGGTCGAGGCGGCGCGCTCTATCGTCATGATGGTGAAGCTTGGCGAGA
>DJLT01000124.1 GCA_002435145.1 Neptuniibacter sp. UBA6509 | reverse complement strand
TGGTTCTGGCTTTGGTTCCGGACGTGATGTAGTCACCGTAACGTTCATGGTTCTA
This sequence comes from Neptuniibacter sp. UBA6509, assembly GCA_002435145.1. Classification (GTDB taxonomy): domain Bacteria; phylum Pseudomonadota; class Gammaproteobacteria; order Pseudomonadales; family Balneatricaceae; genus Neptuniibacter. Next base: position 31,265 of record DJLT01000124.1, on the reverse strand, counting down.
GACATTTCACCACTGGCAACTGCAAGGCTTTCTACAGGCAATAGATCAGTCCTACTGATATAAAATAACCCCATCAGTAAAACGAAATGCGCCAGCAGTGAGAGTATCACTGCTGGCATCATGAGCGTGCTTCGTACGGAGCATGGCATATTAGCCTGTTACTCCGTGTTCAGCGTCAGCCATTTCAACATTCAAGGTATTAGAATTTAGCACGAATACCAATAACACCTGAACGCGGTTTACCTGGACCGACAAAGCGATGATCATCAATTCCTTGATCTTCCAAGACTTCATCAGCTTCACCATAAACACCGAAAGTTTCGTACTCTTTATCAAAGACGTTGTCGATACGGCCAAACAGTTCAAATGTGTTGTTTAACTTGTACGTACTTCTCAGGTTAAGCAGTGCGAAGCCGTCCACTTTTTCATTCTCGTTAGCTTCATCGCCACGGTAGAACTGACTACTTTGGTAAGTCACTTCCGCACCTATATCAAGCTTAGGTGTTGCCGCCCAATCAGCTACCAACTTGATATTATGTTCAGGCAAGCCTGGAATGCTATCTCCCTTCTCTACTGAACGTGTATCACCTAACGGGTTGTTATTACTTACAGAGTTGTAAGGCGTCTGGAATGTCGCATCCATCCACGTATAAGAGATACCAACGGCTATGTTTTCGTAACGTTTGTTAGCTGCAAGTTCAAGACCCATACGGCGTGTTTCACCAACATTGGCAAAATAACCTTCAGAGGCTGTACTCCCCGCATTTTGGAAGATGATGTCATCATGGTTTGTCGTATGGAATGCGCCCGCAGACCAACTGTAACCCACGCTATTACCACGTACACCCACTTCAAATGACTTAGCAACAACCTGCTCTAATGGTGGATCTGACACAAAGCCGTTTGGCAATTTACAAGGATCGTTTGGATCCGCACAGCTTAATTCAGCTGGCGTTGGCGCACGTGAAGATTCACTATAGCTGCCGTAATAACTTAGGTGTTCACTTGATTGATAAGCAAGACCAACCGCTGGGTTTAAACGCTTAAAGACATGCTCACCCGTTAAGTCTAGGTTTTCTTCGCCAATACCCACCATATCAATTTTGGTGTAGTTATAGCGTGCTGATAGAGTGAGATCTAATTGATCGTTTAACGCTAATGTATCCGTTGCAAAGAAGCCAACATAGGTTACATCAGTCTCCAGACGAACACTTGATTCATTATCATAAAGACCAACGCCTGTTACACCGCGATCTTCTCCATCCTCATTGCGGAGTTCAGCAAATTCTGTATCCGACTGAAAATCTATTTGAGAATAATCAACACTTCCGCCAACTGTTAGTTGGTTTTCTTTGCCATTCCAATCATCTAAGAACGTAACCTGAGAACCCAGACCAAAACTTTCCATCTTAGTTTCAGAGGTATTCAACGTTCCATCGAAGATTTCATCATCACCTTGAACCTGAGCAGCCAACGCAGCGTCGACATCCGTTAGGGAATCATCATCGTCACCACCACGAAACTCAACCGCTTCATAATCTGACAATAGTGGCGCAGCTTCATCACCTTCAAATTCACATAAAGAAACTTGGTTGCCACCTAAGGCATCACCTGTTTCAAAACCTGACTGAACAGCGTTATTCGCATCAACCAAACAAGCGGAATAATCACTATCATCACCGTTCAGCGTTTTAACTTTATTTCGACGATAGAAAACATTACCAGCCAATTGAGTATTATCATCAAGCCAGGTATCGCCACTTAGCGTTAGCAGTGATAGGTTTGTCTCTGTCTGATCTGGTTGAGTGAAAATACTTTCACGGCCTTCTGCTTCCATAAGCCCGATAGGAGCAGCACCATTACCAATCATCGTGTTGTTGTTAGCCGCAACCGTTAAGTCCAAGGCACTCTCTTCACCACGCCAGCTTAAATTAGCTAAAGCTTGCTGCACTTCAGTTGGAGAGTGATCACGCCAGCCATCTTCTTCGTAGTAGTTACCAATAACATAGTAACCGTATTCACCGTCATTACCGCCGGTTTGAAGTTCTACATTAAAACGACCATCGTTACCGATAGAGGTTTCAATCTGACTTCCTTCATTATCAAAACCATTTTTGGTTTTAATTGATAATGCACCGCCTAGAGTATTCTGGCCGAATACAGGGTTTGAGCCTGCAAAAAGATTGATTGAATCGATAGAACCTTCAGGAAGAAGATCCCAGTTTACGGTATCACCAAATGGCTCGTTAAAACGTACACCATTTACGTAAACAGATAGCCCCTGAGGCAGACCTAATAAAGGCGATGCAGTAAAACCACGGTACTGTACATCAGGTTGGAACGGGTTATTGACTGCTTCATTGATGGTTACACTACTAAAATTATAACGTAGGTGTTCAGCAACGTTCAGCGCCTGACTCTTTTCAAGGTCTTCACTGTTTGCTGACTGTACGGCTGCTGCTATACGGTTCTTTTCAATACCTACACCATGAATCGGCGTATTACCGATCACTGTTACACCTTCTAGTGTCGTTACATCAGCAGCGAAGACAGCACTACTAAAACTTAACGCGCCAGCTAACAAAGGTAGCCAACCATTTACAGCATTCATTAAAATCGATCCTTACCATCTAAAGCTTTAAAAATTTATATACACAATCAACATAAATAAGTATTTACGTTAACTTACCGCAAACAAGACCTTAACCGCCCTTGCGCCCTTTTTGTGACATGCTTCCCCGCTGAGGATCATAGCCCCGAACAGCCAGGATAAAAAAGACAACGAAGAAACCAGCCACGACAAACAATGATTCCGAATTCAGTTGGCCATAAAGAGCAAACCGAACCAGCTCCACTGCATGTGTAAAAGGGTTGAACTGCGCAATTTGATACACTAATTCAGCCCCCGCTTCTTCCAGCTTCCATAAGGGATACAGTGCGGGTGACATAAAAAACATAGGGAAAATAACAAAATTCATCATTCCAGCAAAGTTTTCTAATTGCTTGACTGATACTGAGAGTAATAACCCCAATGCGCCTAACATTAATGCAGATATGATAAACGCAGGTAATGCACTTAATAACCCATAAACAGGAAGATCTACATCAAACAACCAACATATTACTAGGAAAGCATAAACTTGGAGCAGCGATAACAATGTACCTGCCATCAGTTTACAAAAAAGGATATACCAACGCGGTAACGGTGCCGTCAGCAATAAACGCATGACGCCAACTTCCCTATCGTAAACCATCGTTAACGAAGACTGCATACCATTAAACAAGATCACCATGCAAAGTAACCCTGGCGTGATATACACCTCATATTCAATATATGACTCATAAGGAGGAATGACCGCGACACCAAATACATTCTGGAATCCAGCAGCAAACACTAATAACCATAAAGCGGGCCTAACCAATGCAGAAAACAAACGCCCTTTTTGGCGGAGAAACTTACCAATTTCCCGTGAAGAAAGAGCTGAGAATGCATTAAACGCATGAACTGTATTCATTTTTTCTTACCTATCTCTTTCGATATTTTGCATTGCCCTTCCCCTTGATCATTACCCAATACATCAAGGTTATTTACAGGATGTAGAAATCCCTCTAATGGAGCTCGGTTAATTACACGGTTAAGAGAAGTAAGAAATATAGGTTGCCTTAGCTGCTGATCCCAAGGCTTGAAAGTTAAAGGGTAGCCTTTAGCACCATCAACTTTAAACTCAGAACTCAATAACATAGGCTGGAAATTTTTAGGATCGAATACATCCTGTCGAAGTACGCCTTCTGCAATAACTTTGACAGCCATCCATGCAGACCAATCATAGCCTGTCATCTGACGTTTCCCTTTCTTCAAAAAGCGCTTATTCACTTGCGGGGCACCGTTACGATCCCACGCCCAATGCCACCAATCAGCGACTAAGCCCGCGGCACCGACAACAGGCCGTGGTTTTACAATTGAATAAGGGATATCAACAGCAAATTCACCTTTGCTATCCGCGACAAATACAACATCATAATCGTCTTTAGCGGTCAGGAGAGAGATGTTATTTCGGTAACGATCACGGGGATCATTTCCAAGCTTAAACACTTTTTCACTAACAATATCTAAACCAAACTTTTTAGCGGATCTCTGTAATGAAGATAAATAACGTTTATCCTCTTCATTATCACTGTATAAAACTAATGCCTCTTTCCATTTTTTAGAAACAAGATACTGAGCCATTGCATCCGTTAACATCTTCCGGCTTGGCGCTATATGTAATAAGTTACTGTGGCAGTATTCACTGCGTAAATTATTATCTAAGGCGCTAAGGTTAAAGAATAACGAAGATGGATGTTGTGCTGCAGAAGCAACGTACTGAACACCTTCACCAGGAAGATCCAATAAAAAGAAATACGTACCTTGTGCTTCTAGCTCATTAATTAGGGATGGCAGTTCATTCAATGCTGCAACTTCATGCCTAGTCAGGTCAAACTTTAGCCCTTTTTTTTGTGCTGCAAAACGCGACTCTTTTATCGCTAATTTAACGGCCTCTTCTAAACGTCCCCAAGGCTGAGCTTGATAACGAGCATCAATAATATTCGCTTTATAGCGAGGGTCATCTTCATACTCAATCAAAGCAATTTGAACGCTCTGAATTTCAGTCGCCGTCGCGAATGAAATTCCTCCTACAGATAAATATAATATGCAGGATCCCAGTAAGAATCGAATGAATCTCATAAGTTCACCTACACCTTAATCATCTACAACAACATCATGTGGTACACGACCAGCAGGAACAGATTTAATAACTTTTAAGCGAGCAGTATCTATTACAGCTAAGTCATCACTTTTGCCATTAGTTACATAAAGCCTTGTTTCATCACTGTTTAAACTAACACCCCAGGCACGTTTACCGACAAGAATATAATCAATGATTTTATGAGTTTTAGTATCAACAACTGCAACATGATTTGCTCCACCTAATGTCACATAGGCACGTGATCCATCTTTAGTCATGGCCATCCCGACAGGAGAGATACTCTCAGCTCGCATGCCTTTAGGTGCAAACTTTAGCTCAGCTGTCTGTGTAAAAGTTGCGGTATCTAGAATGGTAATCGTGCCTCCAACTTCATTACTCACCCACAGTTCAGTTAAATCACGAGTAAGCTCCATACGTCTGGGCCGATTACCAACCACGATATTTTCAATAATCTCTTTAGACTCAATATCGATGACGTGAACCATATTGGCCACTTCAGATGTCACATAGACTAGACGGTTATCAGGACTAACAAGTACGCCTTCAGGTTCTTCACCTACCTCAATCTCCGCTATTTTTTTATTCTCCTCTAAAGAATAAACAGTAACGAGGCCATCATCTTCATTTGATGCGTAAAGAAATTTCTCATCCGGAGAGATATCAAAACGATCAGGATCTTCCCCTATATCAATGCTTTGCTTCACCTTAAGTGTTGAAACATCGATAACATCGATTGCATCATCATCACCACAAGCCACATAAAGTAAGGAGCCATCCAAACTCAATTTCATTGCACGTGGGCGTTCACTGGTATTAATTTCTGTGACTTTATTCATGCCTTCTGCATTGAAGACAGTCACAACATCATCTTTTTCACTACTGACAAACACATAGCCTGAACTCGCTTCAGCCTGTGGAATTACACATAATGACAACGCTAAAGCAGTCGCTTTTAATCCAGATTCGCACTCTTTAAAAAACTTACTCATATACAACTCCAATATTTTTGTTTTTATCTATTAGCTGTGAAAATGCATCAGCTAAAGTCAGACTTGGTTTTTCACTTTCCATCTGTAACTGCTCAGGTGAAGATTCCGCTAAAATAGTTCCTTTATCTAAAACAATGACACTATCTGCGGCCTGTACTTCCTCAATAATGTGTGTGCTCCAAAGCACTGCAATTTCGCGCTCTTTACACAAAGTCAGTACATGGTTAACTAATGATTTGCGTGATTCCGGATCCAAACCAACTGTGGCTTCATCCATTAACAGAACTTTCGGCTCGTGAAGCAGTGCCCGAATCAACTCAACTTTTCGTCGATTCCCTCCACTCAAATTTCGAACTACCGTGTTACGTATTTCCTGCATAGAAAAGCGTTCAAGTTCACTATCAATTCTTAAATCAGCTTGCTTTCTGCTTAACCCGTGAAGTAGACAATGGAATTTAAGATTCCCACCAACGGTTAAATCTAGGTCTAATGTAGACTGCTGAAAAACAACACCTAAAGATGAAAGTGCCTTGATTGGATCGCGACTAATATCATGGCCGCAAACACGCAGCTGGCCTTCATCACTGTTGAACAACCCTGTTAGTAATTGAAACAGAGTGCTTTTACCCGCACCATTTTGCCCAAGTAAGCCTACAAATTGAGCCGGTTTTATATCTAAACTAACCTTGTTTAAGGCTTTTAAGCGGCCGTAACTTTTACTGACATCAACCAGTTCTAAAGCAAAGGGAGTATTCATCGGTGATCTCCAAATAGTGACTCTAATCCAGCTTGTTTAATTTTCCCTTCTAACAACTTGGGATACTGACTGAGTAATTGTTTTTTCCAATTTTGGAAATGAATATCCTCTGGCAATCTAGGTCTTGGTAGATCTATTTCACGATCGAGAATAATTTCCCCAGGAGCGGATGACAGAAAAAGAATTCGGTCTGATAATTGAATAGCTTCATTTAAATCATGAGTAACAAAGACAACAGTCGTCTTATGCTCTATCCACAAATCAAATAAAGTAGAGCGAAGTCGCTTTGCATTAGGCTCATCGAGTGACACAAAAGGTTCGTCTAGCAACAGAATATCCGGCCTGATCAAGAATGCACGAGCGATGCTGACTCTACGCTGCATCCCTCCAGATAATTCCTTGGGATACAAGGCGGACTTACCTTCAAGCCCCACTTTATTAAGTATGCTTTCAATCTCAGAATCAGTGACTTCAGGTACCACTAAGCGTAGATTTTCAGCGACTGTTAACCATGGCATCAAACGAGGCTGCTGAAAGATATAACTCAATTTACAGGTCGGTTTATCTTCCAACTTTTGATCGTTATAACGAATAGAACCAGAATCAATAGACTCCAACCCTGCGATCATATTAAGTAAAGTGCTCTTACCTGTACCTGAAGGCCCAACGATTGATACAAATTCACCCTTAGCCACATTAATTTCTAGATGGCCTAGCACTGAGTTCTGAGCATTCAAAAATGATTTACCCTTAATATCAACATCCAATTTAATCATTGAATCCTCCAACACTTCTGTAATTCCCACGGGCGATATAACGATCCAATGGACGCATAATGAAGCCTTCAATGACCAAAATAATGGCAGCAAATGCGAAGGTGTAAGCCAAAATTCCTGCAATATCGAAAAAGTGGAAGAAGGTACCTAATTGAAAACCGACGCCATCACTACGCCCTAACATCTCAACGACTAATACAATTTTCCATATAAGTGATAAGCCCGAACGAGCTGACGCCATGATAAAAGGATAAAGCTGAGGAAGATAAACTTTAAAGAAACAACGGCTTGGGGATAGTTTGAAAACCTGTGCGACTTGTAGCAAGTCACGATCAATGACTCTGGCACCTTCACGCACCATTACAACAACCGTCGGTATTTTATTAACTGCAACCGCAGCGATCGCAGCAGCTTCAACGAGGCCAAACCAAACGTAGCATAGAATAATCGTAACCAAAGCAGGTACGTTCAGGGCGATCACTAGAATAGAGTCTCCAGCCTCATTAATGCGAGGAAAAGCCCCCATAACAATTCCAATCGCTACGCCCAGCAACATCGCTATTGAAAAACTTATCGCTACACGTACAAGGGTAACCATTAGATGATGCAGCATATCGCCGTGAATCAACTGCGACTGTAAACTTAAAAAAACCTCTGCAACACTTGGTAAATTGTCATTATTCAGAAACAAAGAAACACTTTGCCAAATAAGTAGAATGACCAGCAGAGGAATCATCCCTCTTACAAAACCTCTAGACTGTTTTTTAATACCCATAAAACGTTTATCTGAATTATGAGTCGGTTCAGTATTTTTATTATCTACACCACACTGAAAAGGACTCACCTCATTGTTAGGCATCATTATTTAACTCCCGATTCTAGTTGCGTTACGCCAACATTCGAATCAGGTAGCCAAAACAGTGTACGGTCAAGTTGGTTTGCCCCACCGGTCAATGCTGCTCCTCCTTCACCAGCCATAATGCTGTAAAGGTGATCCAATGCATCTAATTCAGTTTTGCCAAATCCTTTTAACACACCCACGCGATATTCATGTTTGAGAGCTTGAAATATCTCTTCATTTTCAGCACGAGTTAACGAACGAATACGCGTCCACTCTTTATCAGACTTAAGCAAAATCTCACGCGCCTCTTGCGATGCCTTCAAAAAATTCCCGAGTAATTCTTCATTCCTTTCACGCCAAGCTTCAGAAAACACCCAACCCACTAACGGAACTTGAGTCTCTACCCCCAAACCTTTAATAACTTCATTAATACTTATAACTTGCTTAAAGCCTTTGGCTTTTAACTTGGCACTGTAATGCCAGAAGTTAAGACTCAATGGGAGTTTACGGTCATACATCAATTTATTGAGTAAAGGGGGCGCTGCAAATACAGGTTGAATTAATTCCTTGAGGTCACGATCTAAATTCTGCTTCGTATAAGCTTGTAGCAACAGCCAACTTTTATCGACTGCCCCTCCAGCAATGCCAACTCGATGATTAGAAAGATCAGAGATAGAGCTAACACCAGCATCCGGCTGAGCGTACAGCCCGCCTGCCGCGGCAGATACAGGGGAGAAACCATACATACGGTCACTAAAGCGTTGGCGGTTGACCCATATCCAATCGCTGAACATGATATCTACAGCCTTACTCTGTAAAGCAACCGCACTCGCATTCTTTCCACCCACCGGGGTGACGGATAAAGTGAAGTTGTATTTTTTATCTAATTTATGATGCCGAATGACATCCATTTCCCAATTGACCGTACCGTGCTGCAAGGTAGCAACACGCACATTAGGATAGTCATTTGCATAAGCCTGTATGGAAAACAAACCTAGTAATAATACTTTTAAATAATTTGGCATTTTTTTATCTTTTTATTGTTGTTATGAACGAACACTTTCACGATCTAATAAGCAGTTTCTAAATTTTTTCTTACATAATCCGCACATTGATTAATGAGTGTGTGTACAGCAACAACTAGGCCAGCTATATAAATATTTAAAAAAAACAGTAACTTGAAGGAACCAGCAACATTGAAAGATTATTAATATCACAACCACGATAGACACTTGTCTCACCTGCTAGAAACAAGTGTCGCAGCAGCGGGATTAATCAAAAAAATTAAATTAATACTTGAGGGAATGGGGATGGAAAATATATAAAATTATGGACTATCTACCAAGGAACCTACGAATAAGCCTCAAGCATTTCAGGCTTACAGAGCGGTTCAAGTTCAAGGCAACGATTACAGGCATGCTGGTTGCCTGCCGAAAATCGTTAACGTCGAAATTGGATCATTCTGTAAGCCCCATAGGGTGGACATTAAATTGACTTTCTGCATTGTCAGGCAGCTTGAAAAGGACGCGTCATTTCACTGCGCTATCTTTCGCGCATTAAGTCAATTTACTCTCCACTGAGAAAGCTTAGGGCTTGTTCGTAGGTTCCCTAAGATATAGAGCAGTATTGCAATACAATTAAAGATGATACGTTTCATATTGATATGTAAGTATTTGGCTAATTTTTTAGTAACTCTTTATGAACTATCAGGTAATCTAGCTTTATCATCCAAAAGATGATGCTGATGCTTTATGTCTATAATTAACTAGGCAAGTTAATACACGTAGTATTGCTAGTATATAAGAGCGAGCCCCCTAAAAGACTCACCCTTAAATATCGGCATCTACAGTTCAGACATAATAACTCTAACCTTTTCAAAGTAAGCAGCTTCAGGTAATACACCACCATCATATAATGTTTTTAGTTTGCGTAAGCGCTCTTCGATACTACTGTCAGTTTTCTGAGCTTGTTCTAATTCAATGATTCGAGCCTCTAACGATACACTAGATAACTCTTGCTGTTGTTCTGATAAATATTTTGTATCTAAACTTTGCCCTTTCTTCTTTATCACTACATATTCATAGGTACGATTGAGATCAATCGATAACCAGTCTGATCTATTATCAACTTTTTTAGCTCCCTCAAACGTGACTAAATCCCAACCGTGGCTATTTGACCGCGCAATTTCACCATTACTTAAATCATTTTTTAACCGACCGTATGTTCCTGTAATTCCAGTACTACGCTGATACTTACCTAACAAATCAACATGCATGGCCCCTAACAATAGATTCAATCGTTTATCTTTAATAAAGACGGAACCGCTAATAGAGAGCCTTTTACGCCCTAAATAAGATGAACGTAGATCAGAAACAGAGAAAGCAACAACTTCACTCTGCTTAAGCTGTATCAAAGCTTCACTTAATTTATTTCCTAATAAATCAATTTCCCTGTCCGTAAATACTCGAACAGGTGCATCTTTCTGTGTATCCCAAAATGAATCGTCTGGACGATAAGGGCTATTTTTCACCTGAACATGGCTTAGTATTCTTGCAATCGTGCTAACGGGAATACGATGAGGGTGATCATTATTCACCGCGCCATCGAGTTCATTAATAACAATGTAGTCTGCTTTCTTTTTCCAAACTACTTCAGGTTGCGAATTCACATTCATTGAACTCAACAACAAGAATGGCAATAGTAAAAACAACTGCAAAGATCTAATAATCACGGCATTTTCCCTTTAAATCATATAAGTAAAGGTACTAAGCAAACTCTATGCCCCCCGTATATTCAAAGAATGATCGATTAAATGCATATAAAAGTGAGTTAACTGCTTATCTTGAAAAAAAATGCGACACTCTGTATCACACCCGTGAGTCACTTCGCATCACGCCACCCTGAACATTTTCTATCCTTAGATAGGAAATGACCTAGATCTAATCTAACTGTTCACTAAGAAACCTACGAATAAGCCTCAAGCACCTCAGGCTTACAGAGCGGTTCAAGCTCAAGGCAACGATTACAGACATGCTGGTTGCCTGCCAAAAATTGTTAATGACGAAATTGGATCACTCTGTAAGCCCCATAGGGTGAAGATTAAATTGACTTTCTGCTTTGTCAGGCAGTTTGAAAAGGACGCGTCATTTCACTGCGCTACCTTTCGCGCATTAAGTCAATTTACTCCCCACTGAGAAAGCTTAGGACTTGTTCGTAGTTTCCCTAACAATGTATTACTTAATATCGAAGAATTCACATAAATGATGCTCACTAAACACACTCTCTAACAACCCTTTGATGAATAACTTTGATTAAAAAATGAATTGATAAGCTTATTAAGTGCAGCTGGTTTTTCAGCATGTACCCAATGTCCAACATCATCCATCACTTCGATAACTGCTTTAGGGTATAGCCTCTTTATAACTGGCTCATGCTCAGGAAGGATATAATCTGATAAACCTCCCTTAACAAATATTACAGGTCCTAAAAACTGTACATTAGATTTCGGTCCATCAAGAAGGTCGGCATAAGATTTTTCAATACTTGGAAAATTACATCTCCATTTATACCCTCCGTCTACGTAGATCAAGTTCTTAAGTAAAAAGCTACTAGTTTGAGCATCAATCCCAGCCTGAAGTAGAACTATCTCTGCATCTTGGCGATTTTTCAGCTCGCGTAAATCAATTAAACTTAGCGCTCTAAAAATATGAGTATGGCGGTTATCATAGGCGATAGGAGCTATATCAATGACGACAAGTGATTTGATCCGATCCGGACAAATCGATGACAATTCCATCGCTACTTTACCTCCCATTGAATGGCCTATAACACTTACTTCAACAAGCTTTAATTCATCAAGTAACGCTACAACATCCAGTGCCATAGAACTATGAGTACATTCATCACAATGCTTTGACTTACCATGATTAGCTAGGTCAATACTAATTACTTGATAAAACTTACTTAAATACCGTGCTAAACAATTTAAATTATCCAAAGAACCAAATAAGCCATGTATCAATATAATGGAATCACCACGGCCTTGTACTTCATAGTTTAATGACATTATTTACTACCCCACTACTTAATCGACCATCCGCATAAGAGATTTCAAACTCATTCCTAAAAAACAGGCGAACTAAATCGATCGGCCTTGTTTTCTATTCAGCATATACACTGCACAAATGGAGCCAAAATGGGGGTAACTGATTAACATTTAAAAGATTTTTGGAAAAGCAATCGAGGAAAAGACGACGATACATAAATAACAATAAGGTAAAGATGGCTAAATTCAAGTACACCTTTAAGCTAATAGCTTCAACTATCAGGATAGAATCCACTATCTAAAGCTATGAATAGAAATATGCTTAGGTAACCTTCAATTGAATCATAGCAATCAAATTGAAGGTTTTTCACTAATGAATCTAATCATCCGCAAGAAGATCATATTTATTCATCTTACGATGTAAAGTAGATCTGCTGATGCCAAGCGTTTTAGCTGCACGAGTAACTACCCAACGATTTTGCTCCAAAGCCTGAATTAATTCATTTCTCTCAGACCCCCCTGCTGGGTCAGAAGAAATACAAACCATCCGAGTAGGCGGTAACACCCCACCTCCTGCTTCAGGAGCACCATATGCCTCTAATGAAATATCATCACTGAAAAGCTCTTCGGGAAGATCCTCTAGATCAATAATGTTGCCTTCTATCATGCATAGAGCGTACTGCAAAGTATTCTTTAGCTGTCTGATATTACCTGGCCAGTGATACTGACATAATAACCTCATAGCAGCTTCACTGACCTCTATATTTTCGGTACCATCTTCATCTTTACAAAGCTGATCCAAAACTTTTTTTATAATAAGAGGTTTATCTACACGCTCTCGAAAACTTGGTAAAGGTACTTTAAAACCACTAATACGATAATATAGATCTTCCCGGAAGTCCCCTCGACCAACATATTCTTTTAAGTCTCGATGCGTGGCGCAAATAACATTTAATTTCACTTTTATAGGAGCTAATTCTCCTAACGGAATAATTTCACTCTCCGCCAAAACCCTAAGCAAACTGGCTTGCAACTCAAGCGGCATGTCACCTATTTCGTCCAGGAATAAAGTACCTCCATTACTGGCCTGAATTTTACCGACTTTACCTGACTTTAAACCACCGGTGAATGTACCCGCACCATAACCAAACAATTCGCTCTCGATTAAAGATTCCGGAATCGCGGCACAATTCAACGTAATGAAAGGCTTATCGGCTCGATCACTACTATCATGCAAAGCCCTAGCCCAAACTTCCTTACCCGTTCCAGTTTCCCCTTGTAATAGAATACTGATCCCTTTGTTTACAATTCGCTGGCAACGATTTGCTTGTTTTAATAAATTAGGTTCTTTTCCTGCAGCAGACAGTAAAGAAGAATTAATTTCAGCATCTATCCCTGAAGGTCTAACGGTAGAACCTTCATAAATAATTGCTTTAGTAACCTCTTTATCTTTTTTAAAAGGGCCACTCTGTAATAGAGCTGCATGAAACTTATAAGGTTTCCCCATTACTTGAATGTAGTGTTCGACTGATATAGAAGCTTCTAATTGTTCCAAACTGAGATCAAAAATATCCTGAAATTTACGCCCTACGATTTCATAACGATCTCTGCACCCCATTGTTAAAAGAATAGGGGTAGTAGCCGCAACAATAATATCTCTATCATTCACAGCAATAAGCGCTTTAGTCACAGAAACAACAGGAGAAACAGATATACTCACAATGCGCTGGTTATGATAAGCATCTTTAAAAACTAACGCTTCTACTTCATCTGCTGTTTCAGATACCAGATTCAATGCCAATGCTTGACATAATCGATTACCTGAAGCAAAAGTCGACACATCAATTGCACCAAACGGCGTGCCATCAGGCGAAATAAGAGGCGCAGCAGAACAACTGAAATTATGTAAATTGATACCATAATGTTCTTCTGCATAAACAGTCACGGGGCTACATTCTGTTAAGCAAGTGCCTAATCCATTAGTCCCAACAACGCTTTCAGACCACAAAGTCCCTTGCCGTAACCCTTTCGCTACCAAGTCGTGGCCAACATTGGACTCGGCAAACGTTTTCACTGCAACCCCTTCCTCATTAGTGATAAGAACAGTGTAGCCTCCATGTTTTGACAAGGTACGAATCTTATCAAAAACCCACACCGAATCACTTAGGAGCTTTTCCATTGGCTCACGACGTTCTTTAACTTCTGAATCAGAGAGAGAGACAAGCTCTACATCAGAATTAGAAGAAATTTTGTAACGATCACGACATCTTTCCCATGACGACTCGATAAATTTATCTTTGGAACCGCTCCCTTTTTCGGTTTCCTCCAAAAATTTTACATTCTTAAGCTTAGAATGGTCTGGACTATTGGTAGACATCAACTCACCTGCTCACTCCCGATCTCTAAGCCATAGACTTTGAATACGGGTACTTTTTATATTTATATGTGCCAGTCTGTAACAATACAGTGCCCTATGGCAATACTACTTATTAAACTAAAACAGCAGACTTAGGCACTGTTTTTTCGATAGTATGACCCACATTAATCATAGTCCTAATCATGGCCCTAATGTAAATTAAGAAAAAACACTTAGAACACCACTCCAACAAAATTATTAGAGTGTTCCGTATTCGTCCGCATGATATGAAGATCGAACCAAAGGCCCACATGCAGCATGCACAAAACCCATTTCAATAGCTAATACATGTAAACGTTCAAATTCTTCTGGCGTAACATATCGTTCAACTGGTAGATGATAATTACTAGGCTGAAGATATTGGCCAATGGTTATCATATCAACATTGGCTTCACGTAAGTCACGCATTACCTCATGAATCTCATGCTCAGTCTCTCCTAGCCCTAACATAATACCTGACTTAGTTATTATATCTGGATGCTGCTCCTTAAAACCTTTAAGTAACTTTAATGATTCAGCGTAATCAGAACCGGGACGGATTTCCTTATATAAACGCGGCACAGATTCGAGATTATGATTCAGAACATCCGGTACACATTCCTCAAACTTACCCATTGCAACTTCTAGGCGACCGCGAAAATCTGGTACCAAGCACTCAACTTTAATTGTGTTACTTCTTTTTCGAATCTCAGTAATACAAGATACAAAATGTTCAGCCCCACCATCACGGAGATCGTCTCGATCTACTGACGTGATCACTACATACTTTAAGGCCATGCTGGTTACCGCTTCAGCTAACAATTCGGGTTCTTTTTGGTCCAAAGCATTTGGTCTACCATGAGCAACATCACAGAAAGGACAACGCCTTGTGCAGATGTCACCCATAATCATGAATGTTGCAGTTCCTTTGCTAAAACACTCATACAAGTTAGGGCAACTAGCCTCTTCACAAACTGAGGCTAAATTATGCTGGCGCAGCGTACTTTTTATTTCATCAACATTCGGAGATGCGTTATATCTAACTCTCAACCAATCTGGCTTTTTAAGTTTAGTATCTTCCGTCGTAGGGATGATTTTTACAGGGATACGATCAACTTTATTCTGACCGCGCTGTTTTATACCCTGCTGCGAACTTAATTTTTGCATAATGGTGCAAGCTCCAATAATAAAAAGGAGCGCGTTGGACGCGCTCAAAAGTTCTGCTTTGGGAGCGCAGAAGCGGAGGTAAAAACTCTCATCGTTAACAACTAAATAGATCTGAGACCATACTCTTTGAAAATCTTTCCAAGTGTCCCATCATCCTTCATATCAACTAGTAGTTTATTAAATGCCTTTCTTGTTTCTTCATCAGCTTTCCTCAAGCCTAATGCGTAGTCATAATTCAGTTCAACATTCAGAATTTTTTCGGCATCCACAACCTGAAACTGCTGACCATGTTGTTTTTGTATCCAGCCACTTGCCACATTAGTCACAAGGGCAACATCTATTTCTCCATCAATAAGCGCCTGTAAACGACTCGCTTCATCACGGAAACGTACGGCCAAATCAATATTATTTTGATTCAAAGCATGCGATGCAACACTACCGGGTGATACACCTACAACCTTAGATTTTAGGTCACGTATACTATTGATCTTTTTCTCACCACTACGCGTGACTAAATTAAACTCTAAGCGCAAATAAGGGTCTGAAATCAACATATACTTAGAATCACCATCTCCCAATCTAGCAACCCCTGTATAGAAATCACAGCCCGTTTTTTTTGCTTGGCGTCTTGGCATAATCCACGATATGTTCAACGCTACATCTAGCTTTTCAGCAAAGGCCTTTGCCATATCAACCTGAAAACCCTGCGGTTTTCCTGCCCGCTTAGAAAAGGGCATCTGATCAGGATGGACACAGAGTTCGATTTCTCCAGTTTGCTGAATATGCTTTAAACTATCAGCCGCTGCTAATGGGCTTAAAAGCATACAACTTAGGACTGCCAGTTTTTTTATTGTTGTAAACATGCAGACTCTCCTTAAATTTATTTCTCTTCACTTAAAGACATAATATAAGTCACCAGTTCCCAACGCTGCTCTGGTGTAAATGTTCGTTTCCAAGGAGGCATAACTAATGAACCTCGCTTCTTGCCTTTAGTAATCGTCTTAAATAAATAGTCAGAATCAAAATCGCGCCCTTGCAATTTACGTGCTTTACCACCCGAACCTTGATGTCCATGGCAATACACACACGTCTGATTAAATCGTTTTTCACCATTTTGAACAGAGACAGCTTCTTTGCTAAAAACTTTAGCTTTCATTTCAGCAACATATTCGGGTGTTTCTTTATTGGTCTTCTCTTCAGTAGTTTTTTCTTTAGTGTCAACCGGTGGCGCAACTGCGCATGCAACACCACTTGTCAAAGTAAGTGCGATAAGTGCGTAACGTACTGCATGAAGAATATTTTGAGTGTTCATAGTTACCTACTCCCAATAGATAGCTTAAAAATTGGAGGCGACAGTGTAGCCGCCTCCATACGCTGTAATTAGTCGTCCAGAGTGAATGCAACGAGCGCAGCACCACCTGGTAGACCACCAATTTCAGGGAAGGCACTTGCCATAAAACCAGGCGCATGAGAACCAAAGCCTGTTGAAGCAAGGATGTACTGTTTACCGTTGACTGAGTAACTTACAATACCGCCACGTAGACCTGAGCCCGCATTAAAGTCCCATACCTTATCGCCATTTTCTGCGTTATAAGCATGGATAACGCCATAAGGGTCGCCATTAAAAACTAAGTTACCGCCAGTAGTTAGTACGCTAGCAAGACCTGGTAACGGGTAATCAATTGACCACTTCAAT
The DNA here is from genome assembly GCA_002435145.1 of Neptuniibacter sp. UBA6509. Lineage (GTDB taxonomy): Bacteria > Pseudomonadota > Gammaproteobacteria > Pseudomonadales > Balneatricaceae > Neptuniibacter. The sequence continues at coordinate 13,851 of DJLT01000124.1, read as the reverse complement.
TTACCTGTAATAGGATCACGGGCATCAAGACGCGCTGAAGCTTTTTTACCTGGAGGCGGAACGGCTACTAGCTTACTCACGCCTAGATATAAACCAGCGATACCGATATTTTCATGCTCTTGAGGAGCTGGAACTACAATGTTACAAACCTCCATAGCATTGGTATACCAAAGGCCTGTATTAGGGTTGTAAGCACCATGATTCCAGCTACGCGCACCTAGTAGGTAAGGACAAATTGTTGTTTCTTCACCCGTAGGCATCGGCTTTCTGCCGATTAACTCGCCTGTTTTCGGATTTATACCTTTAACAAAATTGATATTTTCAGCAAGTGGCCATACATTCTCAACTTCTCCCGTATCTTTCTCAAGCACGAAAACGTAGCCACTCTTATTAAGATGAACAAGTACATCTTTGCCGTTATGCTTTAAGCTCAGCGCTTCATAAGCTGCATCATAATCCCAAACATCATGTGGAATTTCTTGACGAGACCATTTCAGCTTACCGGTCTTAGGCTCAATCGCTAACAGACTGGCACTATGTTTATTATCACCTTCACGCTCGGCACCATAGAAATCAGGCGCTGCGTTTGAAGTACCAATAAAGATAGTATCGCTCTTTTCATCATAAGTACCTGGTAACCAAGCACCACTACCACCAACTTCACCCGAATCGCCAGGCCAGCTCTTCGGATCGTCTTTCTCAAGAATCTCGAAGGTCCACATCTTCTCACCAGTGATTGCATTCACGGCAAAAATTTTACCTTGTGTCGGCTGATCTCCACCGGTAGTACCACCAAACAATACGTCACCCGCTAACTGCGGCGGGGATGAAAAAAGACAGCCATAACATTTTTCTAGATCCGTAATCTGCGTCGACCACTTCTCCTTACCAGTCTTCTGATCCAACGCAATGAAGCGCCCATCTAAAGAACCTACATATACATTTCCATGCCCAACAGTCACACCACGGCTTGCAGCCACATAGAAAACTTCATCTACAATTTCATCAAGCTCTGGCTGGTAGTGCCAAATCTTTTTACCTGACGCTGCATCTAATGCATAAACATTATTGTTTGGACCGATGTAATATGCGACACCATCGATAACAATAGGAGTAGCTTGCAAGCCCATCTGGACATCACCAGGCTGGTGAATCCATGCCACTTTTAACTTATCGATATTGTTAACATTAATCTGATCTAGGGGACTAAACCGCCAAGCATCAGACGTTCTGTGATACTGCGGCCAATCGTTAGGATTTTCCGATGCGGCTATTGCGGTTGTAGCAACACCCGACAATGCTAGACAGGATGTAACACTTGCTGATAGCACTAGTTTTTTTATTTTAATCACTTCTTGCTCTCCATCTATCAATATCATGCAGACTTAAATACCTTTATTTAAGGCCACCCTCTACGTACCAATGAAAAAGGCAAGTTATAGGCCAACACAAAAAACGGCAGCAACAAAAAAACATAACCAATTGAAAAAAAAGGGAAAAATAACTAAAACCTTAGAATTAAAAACCTACTCTTCATATCAGAGAAGAGTTAACCCTCCACCGCTCAAGTTACAGACTGTCTCAAGTAGTGCCACAGTTTGTAGTAACACCTTTCAATCACTTAAGAACTCACCTAGTTAAGACAGACAATACTTCTTATTAGGCTCAGAAACCTTTATCTACAAAGCTTCACAAACTAGAAAAGTAGGCATAAACATTGCTTTTTATACCTGTGACATTTTGTCACTTACAAAAACCACTATAAAAAGGAAACAAACATGAACTGGAAGAAACCAGCTTATAAAGATCTGAGGATTGGATTTGAGGTAACAATGTACTTCGCTAACCGCTAAGTAAATTGAATTAACATACGTGCCCGCCCCTGCTCTCTGCAGGGGTTCTGAAATACCCCCCCCAATTAGCATTTAAAGTTGATCCGCGTAAAAATTATCATTACGCAACCACCTATTCACCGCTCCCGCCTCCTTAACATCAGATATACAAATAAATAGTTAACAGACTGAAACAGTGTGGCTCATAAATTTGACACAGTCTGATTCATACCTACCTGTATTCGTAACTAAGCGCCCGATTTTCCTTATGTTATATAGGCTGTAGCCCTAAATCGCCCAATTAAATAACTGGCACAGAAAATGTACTTATAGAGCTCTAAGTAAAAATAGGTCAATAAGGAGCTTAAAATGAAAAGAACAAAAATTGTAGCGTCATGCTTTTTTTTACTCGCATTATTTACTGAATTAACTCAAGCCGGAATGCCAGGCATGCGTGGTACACAACACTTAGGTATTACGGTCCCTAATGTTGAAGAAGCGAAAGATTTTTTTACCCAGGTAATAGGCTGCGAGTCTTTTTACTCAATCGGCCCTTTTGGACCTTTTGATGATGATTGGATGACTGAAAACTTGAATGTCAATAAAAAAGCCGTGATAAAAACAGCCCATCTGATGCGCTGCGGTAATGGACCAGCATTAGAAATTTTCGAATACACCTCCCCGGATCAAGACAAATCACCTCCTAAAAACAGCGATATAGGCGGACACCATTTAGCATTCTATGTCGATGATATGGAAAAGGCTGTTACGTTTCTTGAAGAGAAGGGCATCAAAATCTTAGGCAAGCCACATACATTCACAGAAACGGGAATGAAAGGCTTAACATGGGTCTACTTTATGGCTCCATGGGGTATGCAGCTAGAGATTGTTAGCTATCCATTTGGTCAAGGCTACGAAAAAGAAACGGGTCGAAGAATGTGGGATCCACGCTACTAAGCCGCATACTTCGAAGTCAGTTAATAGCACTATCCGCAGATAGTGCTATTCATAAAAAATGGCCTTTATCATGAAAAAAATACTCACTATCGTTTTACTATTCTTCTCTTCAATAAGCTACGCTCATTTCACTCACTTTGAGCCCAGAATTCTCCATATCTATCAAGAAAGTGAAGGCACTACTGTTTTAATGCGTATGCCACTCCCCTTAATTTTACTGGATGAAAGTTGGAAAGGTATCGATAGCAACGAAAATATCCCCTATACCCGTCAGGTAAACATAGCTGATTCAGTAGAATATATTCTTCTGCACGAAAAAATAGATAGAGAGATTTTAACTTTCAAAAGCATCATTGAAAAAGGCCACTCCATCAAGATAAACGGAATTCCACAGACATATAAAATCACATCGTTACACATTTTTAATAGTGATAATCGTAAGCCATTTAGTAGTTTAGAAACTGCACTTGAGAATTTTGAAGGTCCTTTAACTATTGATAAAGACGCGATCGATTTATTCGATTCAGGCATTGATATAAAATTACACGTACCAAATACATCATTGACTAAAGATGATCTTTCCATTATTAGCGTTCTCGGGGACAGGTTCAACGCGATTAATCGACTTGCCAATATTGTTAATCTACATATTGGAGATAATCAAAAATCGATTACGACCGTTGGAATTCTCGACTATTCATCGATACACCCGCCTTCGCGATTTATTAAACTAGTAGACGGTTTTTTGGACGGTTTAAGCCACATTTTGATAGGGTTAGATCACGTTCTTTTCATGGTGCTTCTTTTTTTCACTGCTACAAGCTTTCTAAGACTATTTTCCCTTGCAACAGCCTTCACCATAGGCCATTCATTCAGTCTTATTCTTGGTAACAATTTGGCTGTCCAATCACCCATTTTCATACCAGGAATAGAATTCGTGATTGCTCTGACAATCGGCTTAACAGCAATTGCTTTATTATTTGATAAAGCAAAGCATTTAGGGACAACACCGCTTTTAATTATAGGTATAATCCATGGATTCGGGTTCTCTTTTGTCTTTAGCGAACTAGAAAAACAAGGCGCCCAAACTGATATTGCCAGCCTGGCTGGATTCAATATCGGTATTGAGGTCGGACAACTATGCATATACTTAATAGCGTTTCTGTTGACATCAATGATCAATCGGCTATTCAGCCTTCCAAAACCACTATATTTCTATACATGCATCATCACTCTTGCAGTGACAACTTATTGGATGGCTATTCGATCAATCCCTTTACTTGAATACATGGCGATATAATCATAACAATGAAGCCCGCAAGATAAGTTCGCCAAAAGCTAATGACTTAAATCATACACTCGGGACCAATCAGTTTCTTAATTCATTAAGTTATTTTATATATCCTATCACCCCCCATCAAGTAGCCCTAAAAACTTAATTAACCCTTAAGAAAAAACTCGGTTTATCGTGTTAAACACACTGAAGGGAATAGGTAGAGATAAGCATAAAACACGATAAACCGAGAAAAGGACTTACAAAGAACACATTTAACTTAATGAGAATCCATCATTAGCAATCTACATAAAGCAATATAAATGCCAACCATTAACCCTCCCCTCAATTTGAACAAATTATTTGCAAACATTGCTAAGTATGATGATATTGGACACTATTTTTTATAAAAATTTCCAACACCTGTTATTAAATAAAAAAATAGCAGCCTACTAATGTTACTTTCAATAAAGATCAACATTTCTTATATGCACACATAATAATCCATAAAATTAAAGGCAACAGTATGATTCAATCACTGATACAGACTGTTGCATTAAACAAAACCTGTGACACATTCCACTTCATTAAAAGTACCCACATAGAAAAAAACCGTTATTAATATCTACAAAAAATCTTAAAAACTTAAAAAAATCTCAAATAAAAAATTACAACCTACTGTTTTAAATACAAAATAACAAAAAATCCAGAAAAAACGACAGTAAAAAAAACGACAGCAGAAAAAATGGCACATTAAATGCTAAACCCCATAGAATAAAAAATTTCGTATTTATTACCTAAAAAACAAATATGAAATTAAGTTAATAATTCTAAATATAAAGTTCCATTGGGGAGTAAGTATATGAACATTAAGAAGGCATCCCAGGCAAAGCCTAGAATGGTAAGCCAAGTAAAAACCTTAACGGCTATGATTCTGCTATCAAGCGTGGCAAACACTGCCTCTGCCGATATATTGATCGGTGAAACAGATTCAACAAAACTATCTATGTACGGCATCTTAGATATTGGTGCCCTATATCAAGATAACGTTACAACCGATGGAAGTGAAAAGCTGGGCTTAGAAACAAGTGGATTACGTCAGACTGTTATAGGCTTCAAAGGTACACGTGATCTAGACAATGATATGGATGCTTTTTTCAACCTAGAAGCACACTTTGATTTAGACACAGGTATGTTCCACGGTACTGGAGATGCGGCTACAGATGCTGATGATAGCAGCGGCCGTCTCCTATTTCGCCGTCAAGCTAATATTGGTCTAAGTGGAGATTGGGGTACTGTCATCGCTGGTCGACAATATGGTCCGGCATTGCTTGCTCATTTATCAACAGAGCCACGTGTTTTTAAAGAACAGTTCTCTAACCTATACTCCTGGGCTTATAGCCAGTTGTTTACTACGGTAAATGGCGCTAATAGCGGCGGTCGTAATGCCAATAATGATGTAGGTATTTTCTTCAAAAATGCACTTCAATACCGTAACAATATCAACGGTGTAGACTTTGGTGTTTTATATTCTTTCGGCGGCCAAGAAGGTTCCCAGAAAGATGGTGATGTATTCGCATTAGGTGCAGCTTACACCACAGGTCCATTATCACTTTCTGGCTCCTACCAGAACATGAGAGATCAGCAAACGGGTGAAGATGTCGTCACTAGTTGGGCAACAGGCGCAGCTTATAACATTGATGATATTACGTTTAAAATTAACTATATGAATACGGAAAACAACGACCAGAATGGCAATGAGATACTCGATCTTGATGCATTAGGTATGGGCGTTGATTGGAAATGGGATCCAAAGCACACTGCCACAGTTGCTTATTACATAAATGAAGATAACGCTCCGGCAACAAGTTCAGAGACGAAATCATTAGTGATCAGTAACGAGTATACAATGGGAGATTCTACGATTCTTTACGCTCAGGCTGCTTACGTAGATGCTGATGCAGGTATGAGCACTGTTTCTCAATATGCAACCTCAATTGTTGCTAGTCCAGCGCCAGTTGGCGAGAAAACGACGCTTATAAACATCGGTGTTAACTTCGCTTTTTAGTACGAATTGATACAAAAATGGCCCCTGCTAAATAACGTCTTACCCCCTTCTAAGACGTTTTTAGCAACCCAATTTTTTCCATCGTAGCTGAACATGTTATTCAAAGCATTAGAGTAGCGACAAAGAACGACATACTAAACTTGATATCATCAAACTTCACGTTTCATGATTGTGGCACATGATAATAAATATGGTACATCAGTAAGTATATGTTAGTTACCATGAAGACTCTGGATTTTATTTTAATAACTTCACTCCCGGATAAGTTGTTATTATTTATTATCCAGTTAGTTAATCTGGCGTTACTGCCGCCAGATTGATGCACCTACTAAAGTAAAGTTACACAGTCTTTCTTCATCGCCCCCAAGCACCGAAGTTAGCTTTCTGTAACTTATATTTTTTAGGTTCTGGGTTTTTCAAGGCTTATTTATTGCCCCCAAACTATAAGTAAGGCCATGTATTTACCCTCAAAAACCGATACTTTAGAGTATCGGTTTTTTTTATCACCACTCCTAAACCTTACCTAGCAACTTTAAACACAGAGCATATAAATCCATTTTATTTATAGATGTATAATATTAATATTTAACTCCCTATAAATGATAAAAAACAACTATGACTCAAATAACAATCAACAATTATAAAAAATAAAGAATAATATTTTATCACTTAAAAAAGCAACACGTATTTAAATGACTAGATTTTCACTCTTAGACTCACTTAACTTTTATTTTAAAGCACATATCAGCGCGCGCATTAAGAGCCAGAACATAACAAGAATACAATATTACAGAAATCACTAAATATATAGCCAAGGATATTAAAAATAAATTAACATTATATAGAAAGGGATTTATAAAATAATATTGCAGAGGGAGAACTAAAAAAAACACGCCCGTAGGCGTGTGAAAAGCTGGACACCAATTTACAGAACTTAAAGTTTAAATCTCTTTTCGTTTCATTTGATCAGCAATATAGTCAGCCTGACGAATAGCCAATGCTACTATTGTAAGCGTTGGATTTTCCGTACCACTGCTAGTAAATTGACTCCCATCCGATACGAAAAGGTTTTTAATATCATGCGCTTGCCCCCAGCGGTTTACAACTCCATCACGCGCATGTTCACTCATACGGTTTGTTCCCATATTATGACTTGCAGGATAAGGGGGTAGATTATTTACTTTTAGAGCACCAATGGAATCAAATAGCTCTTTAGAGCGATCATAAGCATGATTTCTCATACGTGTATCGTTGATATGATCAGTCTTATAAACAACAGGAACAGGAAGACCATATTGATCTTTCTCAGTTGGGTGCAAAGTCACATTATTAGACTCAACAGGCATATCTTCCCCACAGATCCAAAAACCTGCCATGTTGTCATAGTTCTCAAGAGAATTAGCTAATTCACGCCCCCAGCCACCTTGACCTGGATTAAGAAAAGCCGACATAAATGGTAGACCTAAATGCAAGACCTCAAGTTCATACCCGGCCAAATGGCCACGACTTGGGTCATTGTCTTTCCATTCGTGGACAATACCTGGAACAACCGTACTTTTATACATATGAACAGGCTTTTCAAATTCAGCATAAACACCACCAGTCGTGTGGGTCATATAGTTTTGGCCTACTTGACCTGATGAGTTTGCTAAACCTGCAGGGAACATTGACGATTCTGAGTTTAATAACATTCTAGGCGACTCTATGGAGTTACCTGCAACAGCAACGATACGCGCTTTTTGTAGATGCTGATTACCATCTTTATCAGCATATAATACACCTGTCACTTTACCCGTATTATCATGCTCGATACGAAGCACCATAGACTGAGGACGAAGTTCCACCTTTCCTGTCGCTTCCGCTTTTGGAATCTCTGTGTACATGGTCGACCATTTGGCGCCTACTTTACAGCCTTGCATGCAAAAGCCATTAACTTGGCATGATGCGCGGCCATCACGAATCTCTGTATTGATAGCTAAATTGGCCTGCTCACATTTTGCACCAATACGCTTAGCACCCTCTTCTACAACTTTATAATGGCTGCTTTTACCGTGATAAGGCATACCTGTTGCCTTCGTACCACACACACCCATCTTACTTTCAGCTTTTTCGTAATAGGGAGCCATCTCTTCAAGAGTCACAGGCCAATCAAGAACATTGGCCCCGGCTACCGTGCCATTAGTCGTTTTCATTTTGAACTCATGTTCCTGAAAACGCATTGCAACACCTGCCCAATGCATTGTTGCCCCACCTACACCTTTTACAATCCAAGCTGGGAGATTTGGAAAGTCCTTCGCAATGCGTGCTGGCCCTTCAACATAACGCTTATCCAGCCACGAGATTTTACCGAACATTTTCCATTCGTCATTTTCGATATCATCGAATGTAAAACGTTTACCCGCTTCTAAGATTACAGAGCGGATTCCTTTTTGAGCCAGCTCATTGGATAAAGTACCACCACCGGCACCTGAACCTATGATTACAACTAAGCTATCATCATTTAAATCAAATTTAGCAGACATCTTTATTTACCCCGTTTAAATCCAGTCATTTTTGTCGTAACCACGATTGATATAACCGCCTTTTTCCCAAGCAGAACCACCGAAACCAAAACGAGGCCAAAGCTCCGGATTGTTGTAGATTCCCATCATGAGAGCACCTTTAATTTTCTGGAAGAAAGGTGACGCTTCGAGTGATTTTAAGACAACCACACGATCACTCTCAGATTTTATATCAACGTATTTAAGATCAAACTTTTCAACTGAAATAGTGTCTAGAGACTCAACGCCTTCAGCTAGGAGTTTAAAAAGATCGCTATCTTTTTCTGCAGCTTCAGACATAGGGGACATAACTTTAACGTAATATTTATTTTCAAGAGTGTCGTGAGGATAAATATCACGTGCCATTTTCAATAAAGTTGCATTTCCATGAATACCAATTTTCTTTGCAGCAAAACTTTCAGGTGAAAATAATCCCCCACCGATAACCACAGCAGACGCACCCAAGGCAATTTTACCTGTCTTAGACAAAAACTCTCTACGATTTACACAGGGTTCATCAGCATTACTATTAACTGATTTACCAAATGAAAATAATGATTTTTTATTTTTATTCATAATATCTCCCACTTTTCACTTTACGTGAAAAGAAAAATACTTAAGCAGTCTCACTTAAAATGCTCAGCTGAGAATTGTTCTATATATTCCCCAAGGGAATGATCAAGACCATCGAGCATTTTGAGAACAAACTCCTCGCCTGATTGGTCAAGAAGCTTCGCGAGTGATATGTGCTTATCTTCAATAATAAAAGGCTTTAAATTGCACGTTTTATAAAATGTGTTTGAAATTTCCCACATCGCAGGAAGATCTCCATCACATAAAATCACCGCGTGCATCAGCAAGGCCATATCACTTCCATCAGCCCTGACCTTCGGATCAGTAACTTTCTTCCAACGTTGAGCAGTGCCGACTAACTTACGGCCATCAACTACAACATTGAAATCACCATCACAAAAAGCGCCATCAATGGATGAACAACGTCCTGTTATGCCATTTTCTGCAAGCCATTTTATAAGCGCATTACAAATAACAAGGTAGCTATCTCTGATACTCAACTGATTCTTCTTACACTTGATGACCAAAGATAGATTTATAAAACTTTCCGTTTGCGGCGTTAACTCGCCACCGGTACTCCTTACAACTACAGGCCAACCTTCACCTTCACAGTGCTGACATGCCTCAAAGTAGTTATCTTTATGAGTTGCACTTTTAGGTACAACTAAAGCCTGTTTGCTTCGCCACAAAAGATAACCGCATTCAAACTCACCCTTTAAGACTTGATCTAGTAATTCCTGTTCTAAATCAAGCCCAAGAGTGATTTCCATAGGCGAAGGAATCTTGATTCTACCTATTGGTCCAATAGCTACTGGGCTATTCACTTTCAATTTCCATACAAAGATCAGATAGAAAATCCGCTGCAGGCCCACCATCTATAGCCCTATGATCAAACGTCAATGACAGGCCTATCATTCTTCTCTCAACTAACTGACTGTCCTTAATTTCAACTTGCTTATAAGTTTCCCCTACACCCAGAATAGCTAACTGAGGTAAGTTAATAATCGGAGTAAAAAATCTTACCCTACTCCGACCAATATTAGTCAAAGTAAAAGTACCTCCTGTCATTTCAGGTACAGTTAGACCACCTGTTTTAGCCCTATGAAGGGCGTCACGACGCGCTAGAGCTCTCTCTTCAATGGTTTTCTGATCTGCTGAAAAGACAGCTGGCGCCATCAATTTACCGCCCGGCAAACCAATTGCAAAGCTCAAATCGATATTCCGATAGACACGAATTTCACCGTCCTCAATACGACCATTCATCGTAGGGTGCTTTTTCAGTGTTTTCACCAGATAGTCAGCAAGAAGATCTTCTATAGAGATCTTAATACCCTGCTCTGCCATTTTTTCTTTGCGTAACCACATGCTATCAACTGAGCAAACCGCATGATGCGTCAATTGTGCAGCCTCATCGAGGCTGCGTCTCATGTTGTTAGCAATCATGCCTCTTAAACCTTTAAGAGGTGTAACCTTGATTGCCTCTGAATCTGTCATCTGAATCTCCTAAAAGCTTACCCAATTGTGGCAACTTTATGTCCTTTCTCGACAACCTCATCAGCATCACTGATGATATTTAAAGTGCCAGCTGCAGGCGCCAATAATTCATATTGAATTTTCTCAACCATCAGTTCTGCGATAACATCACCTTCAGCCACATCTGCACCTTCACTTGAAAGCCAAGAGGTGATTACTGCTTCTGAATCTTCTTCCCAAAGATCTGCTGGTACAATTACATCAGTTGTCATAATTAAATTTCCTTCATTTTGTTAAAAGCTTCGATAATTTTTTCTGCACTTGGTAGGGCCCACTGTTCCATAGGACGCGTAAATGGAATTGGGATATCCGGATAAGCAACACGTTGCGGAGCAGCTTTCAATGGAACTCCAGCTTCAACAACAGTAGCTATAATTTCTCCAGTCATTCCATAGCTGTGATAATCTTCATCAACCACAATTAAACGACCAGTCTTTTTAACGGACTGAATGACCGTGTCACGGTCAAGCGGTACCAATGAACGCAGATCAACAACTTCTGCACTCACACCCTGTTCCTCTAGAATACGTGCGGCTTTCAAGCCGTGGTGAACACCTGAGGTAATACCAACAATTGTCACGTCAGTCCCCTCACGAGTAATAGCCGCTTTGCCCAACGCAACTTCGAAATCATCTTCAGGCACATGGACAATTGCGTCTTTCTCCGTACCTAACCAACCCATTCCTTGAAGAGCTTTATGAAACATAAAGACAACTGGATTTGGATCACGAATAGCAGCAATCATCATCCCCTTTGCATCCCGTGCATTTGATGGCGCTACAACTTTCATGCCTGGTAAATGAGCAAAGGTTGCATGCACACATTGTGAATGCTGTCCGGCATCAGAATAACCGCCGCCCGTTGAGGTCATAAGCACCATAGGTACAGTCACATTACCGCCAGAAAAGTAAGTATTCTTTGCCATCATGTTATAAATGGCATCAAAACAAACGCCAAAGAAATCAACGAACATCAGCTCTACTACAGGCTTCATACCATCAGAAGCGGCTCCCACAGCTGCACCGATAAATGCAGTTTCTGATATAGGAGTGTCACGAACACGCTCGCCACCGAACTCTTTATGCAATCCGCGAGTATTACCAAAAACACCGCCCAACTCACCAATGTCCTCGCCCATGACAAAAACCTTTTCATCCGTCCGCATTTCCTGAGCTATTGCCTCAGCCATGGCACGAGCGATCGTCAACTTACGTTCTTTTTCTTTTACTTGAGTCATTTCTATCTCCTAAATCTCAATCCTGACCTGATTGCCTTACTCAGCATGCTTAAACAAATACTTTTTCCATCGCTTCTTCTGGCGCTGGATATTCGCTGTCACGAGCAAACTGTATTGCCTCATCTACAATGGAATGAGCTTCTTCAACTAACTTGGCATCATCCTGATCAGTCCAACCATAAGTGTCAGCTAATCGAGATTTCATAACTGGAATAGGATCAATTTTTATAAGGGCTTCTTTCTCGCCAGCGGGGCGATAGGCTTCACTATCCCCCATAAAATGACCAGCAAGACGTGAGGTTTCAATTTCAATCAAAGTCGGACCGAGACCACTACGCGCACGCTCAACAGCAAGTCCGACTGTTTTAAAAATTGCGATAGGATCATTTCCTGGTATAAATTCACCTGGCATACCGTAAGAAGAAGCACGATCGGAGTTTCTTTCGATAGCAGTACTTGCGCGCTTGGAAACAGAAATACCCCAAGAGTTATCTTCGATAATAAAAATTACAGGCAATTTCCAAACACCAGCCATATTTAGCGCTTCATGGAATGCACCTTGGTTAGCTGCACCCTCACCCAAATATGCAACAGCTATCCCGCTTTTCTTTTGCATAACACGCGATAACGCGGCACCCACTGCAGGCCCAACACTCTGGCCAATAATGCCTGAACACGAAAAGTTCACATCAACATCAAATATATGCATGTGACCACCACGGCCACCACTCAAACCTGTTTTTTTACCGAAAATTTCCGCTGCCATTCCTTTAAGGTCTACACCTTTAGCAATTGCAACGTGGTGAGGGCGATGCGTAGAAGTCACGACATCTTCTGCATTTAGATGAGCACAAACACCTACTGCACAAGGCTCTTGCCCATTTGAAAGGTGCATCTCTCCGGGAATAGGGCCGTTAGCCATATTGAAAGCTGGACTCTTACCCTCCATATATATTTTCTCAATAGCTTCTTCAAAAAAACGGCTAATGAGCATGTTCTTATACATCCATTGTTCTTGTTCTTGGCTAGGTATCATCTCAAGCTCCTGTGATAAAGTGGCGCTACCTTAAAATAGTTACAACTTAACTTTACATATAAATAGCAATCAGCATGCCAAAGACTAAGTAACTGATTTAAATGAATAAAAACACAACAAAACATCAAGAATCAAAAAATTAAATCAAACTGAGTCATGACCTGCGACACTTTGTTTCACGTCCAGAACGAGATTTTTACAAGTCATTTTTGTGATACACATTTAAATACGTACACGTGTATAAAAAGATGGGCTGCAAGCTTTTTTGCGGTGGTTCAAGCTGCAAGTTTGAAAAATATAGAAATGAAGATTTATCAACAACTCCACTTTGTCAGCAACGAAATTCCCCAACAAAAGCAAAACAACTGAGAGACAATAGTTTTGACGATCTAATTGATTAATGAATTTTTTACTAAGTGTGAAAGTCGATATTTTAATAACTTAATTAGAAACGAGGCTTTCTAATTAAACATGCAGAAGCGGCCATACCCTGTGCTGATTTTCAAGGCAGGCCACATAGTGTGTGGGCTAGGGTTTTAAAATCACAATATATCCAGCCTACCCTTTAGCAAATACTTTTGAGTTGCGCTCATTTCTGAACGTAAATTCATCCGGATTATTAACCACTGACTCAGCCTTTTCACGGGCTTCTTCAATGATATGATGATGCTCCGACTTGGCACAGACAGGGTCTGCATTGTACATATCACCGGTCAGCATATAGGCCTGACAGTGACAGCCGCCAAAGTCTTTATCCTTTTCGTCACAGCTACGACAGGGCTCTTTCATCCACGAGTTACCA
>DJLT01000101.1 GCA_002435145.1 Neptuniibacter sp. UBA6509 | reverse complement strand
ACTGTTTGCTGACTGTACGGCTGCAGCTATACGGTTCTTTTCAATGCCTACACCATGAATCGGCGTATTACCGATCACTGTTACACCTTCTAGTGTCGTTACATCAGCAGCGAAAACAGCACTACTACATGCGGCACCTGCGACTAATGGTAACCAATACTTTGTAGCTTTCATTTAACGTCCATTCCATTAAAAACTTTCACGAAATTAATAACTTACTTACATCAGACGTGGACATTAACATATAGACAAACAGAAAATAATAGAACTTCCTACCTAACTATCCGAACCTTCTTGCGGGAAATATTCCCAAATAACCGGGAGAAACTCACATGCCCGCAATAAAACACTGAAAATAACAAAATTTATATACTGTAACCGTACTAGTTAGTCGTTAAAGCCACAGTTTACTCAGTTATAGGCAGCCGCTGAATCGGAAGACTCAGCTAATTCTATTCAAAGAAATTAGTGTGATACTGCTATAATCTCCGAATACCTACTTACACTCCAAAAGAGCCTCTATGACATTCTCAAGCCTTGGCCTATGTGATTCCATTGTAAAAGCAACTGAGCAACTAGGTTTCACATCCCCCACCCCCATTCAGAATCAGGCCATTCCCATCATTCTTTCGGGGAAAGACCTCATTGCTACAGCTCAAACAGGCACAGGCAAAACTGCAGCATTTACACTGCCTATCCTTGAGTCATTCAACAAAGAACGAAAATTACGTGGCAAACGCATACGCGCACTGATTATTACGCCTACACGTGAATTGGCAGTACAAGTTGCTGCTCATGTAAAAGAGTACAGCCAGCACCTTAAACTCTGCTCCTTAGCTGTATATGGTGGGGTCGATATTCAACATCAAAAGGAACGGTTAATCGAAGGGGTCGATATTTTAGTCGCCACGCCAGGGCGCCTTCTAGATCTCGCCCATCAACGCGCATTACATTTCGATGAGCTTGAAGTGCTTGTCCTAGATGAAGCTGACAGAATGGTAGATATGGGTTTTGTAGACGATATCTACAAAATCATAGAACGCCTGCCTGAAAACAGACAAAATTTACTCTTCTCCGCGACGATGAATGACACTGTTCGCGCCATTGCTAATGAATTTACCGATAGCAAAATCGGTAAGCCCGCTGTTGAAATATCTACCTCACCGAAAGCAACCTCGGCCGAAAGCATCAAACAGTGGTTAATAACCGTCGACAAAGATACTAAATCTGCACTACTCAGCCATCTAATCAAAGAGTATAACTGGGACCAGGCACTCATATTCATCGAAAAGAAACATGGAGCAGCCAAGCTCGTCGACCAGTTGGCCAAAAGAGATATTAAAGCTAATGCCATACATGGTGATAAGAGCCAAGCTATGCGAGAAAAAATCCTTGCAGATTTCAAATCTGGGAAGCTTAAATACCTTGTCGCAACAGGTGTTGCTGCTCGCGGGATCGACATTGGTGAATTAAGCCGCGTAGTCAATTATGACCTACCCTTTAAACCTGAAGAGTATATTCACCGCATAGGTCGAACCGGTCGAGCAGGCGCTACTGGCGAAGCGATATCACTGGTTTCTTGGGGTGATTTTAAAAACTTATGCGCCATTGAAAGCCGATTAGACCACCTAATTGACCGCAAAGAGGTCGAGGGTTTTCCAGTAAGAAAGGTCGTACCTATCTCAATTTTGAACTATGTACGTAAAAGCAAAGCACCTTCACCTAAGCCAAGGCCAAAAACGGAAAAGCACAAAAACAAAACGACTAAAAAAAGTAAACACTCCAAAGATGGGGATAGGCAAAACAGGGATATTTGGGGCTAACTCCATTAAGGGGCGTGGCGCCCCTTTACACTATAGACAGTGCCTAGTAACTATTCGCCTTTCAGCAGATTTCTACTTATCAGAGAGGCTATCTCACTCAGGTTATTCTCTTGCGAATTACCCAAGCCATTCACAACTCCACGCTGATTGACTTCAGGCTGATTCTGGCTCAGTTTCCACTGACCTGTTATTGAGGCCACATCTATTTGAACACCCACAACCGCAGGAAGCATTTTCTGAATATAAGGCTCCGGTGCATCAGTGATTGACCAAGGCTGGTCCGAATTCCTTTCATGGACCGTTGTTAGACTATCAATAAGCCCGTATACCCATTCGTTATCATGAATAAAAGAAACATGACCTTTCGCGTGCACAACCACATAATTCCAAGTTGGTACGGCCTTGCCTGTCTCTTTTTTTGTCGGGTAATGATTAGGTGATATATAGCAGTTAGGGCCGTTAAAGATAACTAAAACATCAGCGCCATCCTTAACTGACTTCCACAGCGGGTTGGCCTTAGCTATATGGGCCTTAATAAATAACTTGTCTGTCTCACCAGAAATAATGACGGGTAGATGAGTTGCTTCAATCTCCTCTTCAGACTGAGTTATCAAGGTTGCAAAAGAATACTTCTGCATCATAGCAATAAGCTCTTCTGTGTTCTCTTGCCTAAACTTTTTAGGGATAAACATGGCTGCTCCTTAATTACTTATGGGGCACTAGAAAAGGATGAATACAAACGAGAGATAGAGCAGGAAATATCATGACAGCAATCAAACAGCTAGAAGATCCCTTCACGAACAACAAAGGGATAACCCTATTTCTCCAACAAGCTATCTACGGGCTCATCGAATCAATAAGATTACCCACTATAAGCTACATATAGCAGAAGAAACGAAACAGTTTAGCCGCCTAAAAAGACGCGCGTTAGAATCGATTTCTGATAGAGGTATTCAGGGATTTTATCTTCAATCTTAGCATGCAAAGCGGGCAATTTTGACCAATGTACGCCTTGTTTATGATGATGTGCCGTATGGTAACCCAAATTACCTGTTAAACGGTTAAACAATGGATCCAAATTATTGTAAGAGGCTTCAAACTCATTTTGTGTATCAAGACCTGAATGGTGCTCGTAAGTCACATAAGCCGTAAATAAAAGGCTAGTGATCATCGGCAGTACAAACAGTAGTAGACCGGCAACGGGATTGAACCAAACAAGTACAGCTACAGCAGCAAAAGTTAAAGCTGTATAAAGTAAGAATGTCGGCAGTTGCTTAGGGTGTTTTTTGCCGACTTGATAACCCCTTGGGTAAGCTGTCAGTGCAACATCTAGCGTATATTCAATCATCCCCATTTGAGTACCATCTTTGCGCTTCCAACGGCTTTCATCTTCTTTCTGGTCAAGAAAATTTAGATGATGACCTAACACATGATGAAGACGCCAGAGGTGCGTAGTAACCCCTGTATGCAAAGCATAAACAAACTCTAACCCACGATTAAGATAAGCCTGTCTAAACGTAAATAGATGCTGATGATGATGGTTCCATGCACAAATAACCCCCTTAGGAATGATCATCAAAAGATAATATCCAATCAAGAGGCCTACGTTACTCACGGTAAAGTACAAAACAAAATCAAGAACAGTTAAGGCAAGAACGATACAGACAGGCCAGCGATCTTCTTTATATCTAAAACCGCTCAAGCCTTTTCGTTTTTCTGATATTTTAGTCACACACTTTTCCAGTAACGCATACCCTTCTCTACAAGAGCATGTTAGTAAAATTATTATCTTGCTATAGGCGATCATGCTACCTGAAAACAACACAACAGATAGTATATCTACTCTCTTAAGTCTGAGATCGACTAAGAGTGTAAAAATGCGGAGTTAAGATAAAGTAAAAGTATGGCTCTGTATATAAGCAAATAGGTTGTTGAAGCAGCTATTAGTCGGTATTTACTGCCCTCGATCAACATTATGACTAACTGTTTTATACGTTCCTTTCAGTAGACTTACTTTCATAAAGGGAATAGATATTAGGTACATCTTCATATATGCAAGTCGCCCTCAGGTGAAAATAGTCATCAGCTCAATATAAGAAAACTCTCCTCTATCGTATTTAACACTCAACCCCCCTCGCGAATAACCACTGAAGCACTCTACACGCTGGTACAGTAAGTTCGTTATAAAATCATTCTTAATGCTTGCTTGATCCATTAACAAACAAAAATACCTGCCCAAGTTAACGAGCAGGTATTAAAATAAAACCGATTAATTATCAGAACTAAACGCGATTTTTAGTCATTTTACGTACTGCAAAAATTACAACCGCAGCCACCAAACCAGAAAGCGCGAGATGATCAGGCTCTGTCATGAAATGAATAATTCCATTGAGCGCATTAGAGTGTTCGGAATGAGCAAGTGCAGGTAAAGATAGAGACATAATTGCCACCATATTCGCCGCTTTCGTATACATCTTCATGTAAATTTCCTTTAGCTACGTTCGAGAATATCTGTCGAGTTAACCGCTTAAATTTTAAAGCTACAGTTTAAAATTGCAGTTTTTCTTCTATTTACACAACCGCTTGCGCAGGTGGGATGGCTTTAGCCGCCAACATACCTTCACTGATAATAAACTGAATGATATCGTCCAGCCCTTTAGCTTGTTTCAAATTAGCAAAAACAAACGGACGTTCAACACGCATTCTTTTTGCATCAACATCCATCACATCAAGTGAGGCTCCAACCAAAGGCGCTAAATCTATTTTATTTATAATCAACAGATCTGATTTAGTGATACCGGGACCTCCTTTACGAGGGATTTTATCTCCTGCAGAAACATCAATCACGTAGATAGTCAGGTCGGATAGCTCTGGGCTAAATGTTGCACTCAGATTGTCGCCACCACTCTCTACAAATACAACATCAAGGTCACCATGACGCTCAACCAGTTGATCAATCGCAGCTAAGTTCATGGAAGCATCTTCACGTATAGCCGTATGAGGGCAACCGCCCGTTTCTACCCCTATAATTCGATCTGCACTCAGCGCTTCATGCTCTGTCAGAAACTTTGCGTCCTCTTGTGTATAGATATCATTAGTAACCACCGCGATATCGTAATAATCTTTCATAGCAGCACAGAGGGACCTTAAAAGTGCTGTTTTACCGGAGCCTACAGGCCCACCGACACCAACGCGCAACGTTTGCTTTGGTTTACTCATTTTTTACTTACCTCAATTTTATCTCGCTAAAGCCGTGTCAAACTGACATCTATGAGCGAAATAGACGTGAATATTGCTGTTCATGCAGGGCACTTGCGATCGCTAAAGCGGGCAGACCTGCGCCAATCTGTTCTTCATCAATGTGTTGCGCACGCATCAACGCGTGGCTCAATACAGGCTGAAGCTCACCCAATAGAATCTGTGATTGGGTTTGACCTAGCGGCACAAGTTTGGTCGCAGCCGCCACTTGGTTTTCTAACCACGACCATGCAAAACCCAATGCTGCAGTTTGACTATCTATCTCCCAATGAGAAGCTGCTATTGCGAATAGACTCACAAAACTAATCTGATCGGGTGTGGTACCACGCCCATGAGCAAATGGCTGAGGGATATCCAAACTATTAAGCAAACGCACGAGGGCTTCCCCCATCGCTGTATCCGTTAGCCTTAGCTCTTTTGTCTCTCGACAAGCAAGCACAAGATCATTAAGACGGATCACTTCAGTCCAGTTCTGCTTCATGGCCTCAATCATAAGTAAACGCAGCGCAGGCAAATCAACTTGAGCAATCGAATGCAGTAACTGCATCTCTAACCATTCATGTACATCATCCTGTTTACAGACCCACCCACAGTCTATTGCGTATTCCAAACCTTGAGAAAAAGAGTAACCACCTACAGGTAAGCCAGCACTACTGAGCTGCATTAAACGAAACAAAGCTCGATCATTTACTTTAAGCTCAATGCTTACCGGTGCCCCCTCATCTGCAACGGCCACTTGGTCCCTTCCGTCAATCGTGTGAGTGACCATGGCTATATGCTCCTGATTCTGGCACAAACACGGATTCCTCATGACTCACAACAAGCCCCAACTGAACAAGCATCTCTTCAAGAACATGATCAGGTTTAATCCGTAACCAACGCTCACCGACTTCGATTTTTGTATGGCGATTCCCTAAGTGGTAGCAGGCTCGTGAGAACCTATGCCAATCATCGCTTGATGCTAATGCAACAGATTCAACAGCACCTAAAACTTTGATAAAACGGCCACAACTACTTTTTAGAAATTCACCCACTTGCAACGGTTTCCCTCTCTCCAGAAAAACACGCACCTCTTCACCTCGATCACTCACTAACTTTAACCGCCCCCGATCGCGCTGTTCATGGGTTAAAAGCACCGTACAATCGGATTCTTCGTGACAGTGTGTACCTAAACGTTCATAAACTTCTAACATGAGAATTTTAATCTCCTAGAGCACCGATCAAAATAGAGCACCAATTAAAATAAGGTATACAACTGCGCTAGTGGCAATTTATCGGCTGGTTCGCAAGTCAGCATTTCACCATCCGCCCGCACTTCATAGGTTTGCGGGTCCACAGTGATATCTGGCATCCAGTCATTGAGTACCATATCTGATTTACTGATATTACGAGTATTTCGACAAGCCGATAACCGGCGCTGTAAGCCTAAATTTTCAGCAACATTGTTGTCCAATGCCGCCTGACTCACAAAAGTGACACTCGTTTTAGCCGGGGCCGAACCGCATGAACCAAACATAGGTCTGTAGTGCACGGGCTGTGGTGTTGGAATGGATGCATTAGGGTCACCCATTGGTGCAGCGGCTATCATGCCTCCCTTGATGATCATCGAAGGCTTAACACCAAAGAAAGCAGGTTTCCAAAGCACTAAATCAGCTAGTTTACCCGCCTCGATAGAGCCCACTTCATGTGAGATACCATGCGTGATTGCAGGATTGATTGTGTATTTAGAGATATAACGCTTCGCTCGAAAGTTATCCGTTCCAATTTCAAGGTCTTCTGCGAGCAAACCAAATTGGATCTTCATTTTATGAGCCGTTTGCCATGTGCGCGTGACGACCTCTCCTACACGTCCCATCGCCTGAGAGTCGGATGAGATCATGCTAAAAGCACCACGATCGTGAAAGATATCCTCGGCAGCAATTGTCTCTTTACGAATTCGAGAATCAGCAAAAGCAACATCTTCAGGTATATTGCTGTCCAAGTGATGACATACCATCAACATATCCAAATGCTCATCAACGGTATTCACTGTGAATGGACGTGTAGGGTTTGTTGAAGACGGCATCACATTAGGATATGAGCAAGCTCGAATAATATCGGGTGCATGCCCACCACCGGCTCCTTCCGTATGGTAAGTATGAATGACGCGATCTTTAAATGCGCCAATGGTGTCATCTACGAAACCTGATTCGTTTAATGTATCGGTATGAATTGCTACTTGTACGTCATACTTTTCTGCCACAGTTAAGCAGTTATCGATCGATGCAGGTGTTGTTCCCCAGTCCTCATGTAATTTTAAACCGCACACACCCGCTTCTAACTGTTCTTCTAGAGCTTGCGGCAAACTCGCATTTCCTTTACCTAAAAAGCCCAGATTCATCGGCATATTATCGGTAGCTTGCAACATTTTGCCTATATTCCAAGGGCCAGGTGTACAAGTTGTTGCATTAGTGCCTGTCGCCGGGCCAGTTCCTCCACCAATCATGGTCGTAACACCTGACATAAGCGCTTCATCAATCTGCTGCGGACAGATAAAGTGAATGTGAGCATCTATACCACCAGCGGTAATAATAGAACCTTCACCGGCAATAATCTCTGTACCGGGGCCAATCACGATATCTACATTGTCTTGTATATCAGGGTTCCCAGCCTTACCTATTTTGGCAATACGCCCTTCTTTGACACCAATATCCGCCTTAACAATTCCCCAATGATCCAAAATAAGCGCATTAGTAATCACCAAATCCATAGCGACATCATTGGTTAATTGACTTTGCCCCATACCATCACGAATGACCTTACCACCGCCGAACTTCACCTCATCACCGTAGGTCGTAAAATCTTTTTCTACTTGAATCCAAAGTTCGGTATCACCTAAACGGACCTTATCACCTGTAGTGGGCCCAAACATTTGAGCATAACTTGTGCGATCCATTGTTTTATTCGAAGAATCACTCATTAGCCTTCTCCCTCTGTATCAACAGGTCCCATCACATCACCACGAAACCCATAGATGGTTTTGCTACCCGCATACTCCACCAGCTCAACCTCACGGCCTTGACCGGGCTCAAAACGTACCGCGGTTCCTGATGCAATATTAAGCCTATACCCTTTGGTCGAATCACGATCAAAAACCAGTGCAGGATTAACTTCGTAAAAATGGTAATGAGAGCCCACTTGAATAGGGCGGTCACCGCTATTTTCTACTCTTAGAGTATGAATTTTTCGACCTGCATTGAGTTCGATTACCCCTTCTGCTGCTTGTATTTCACCTGGAATCATTGGCTTATCCTCTTAGCAATATCAGGGACTAGTTAATTGGGTTGTGTACAGTGACAAGCTTAGTACCATCAGGAAATGTAGCCTCAACTTGTACCTCATGAATAAGCTCAGGCACGCCGTCCATTACCTGCTCTGCAGAGAGAAGGTTTTTGCCGTAGCTCATCAGCTCAGCAACTGTTTTACCGTCGCGTGCGCCTTCGATAATCTCCATAGAGATAAACGCCATCGCTTCTGGATAGTTCAGCTTCAAACCACGATTCAAACGCCTTTCTGCTAATAACGCGGCGGTAAAAACCAGTAATTTATCTTTCTCTCTTGGTAACAATTCCATAATTCACCTCTTAGCTAGCGCTTTAAAAAGCGATTCAATTATGTTTATTTTAAAATCTAACTAGCTGAAATAATTTGCTTTAACCTCATTCACCGATGAGAGCTCTATATCTATTGTGAAGGCATCATAAAACTAGGTAGCCCAAATTCTTGGTTCACAGGCACTACGCTCAATAAGCTGGGGCCTTATTTTTTCCCAGCATTCTATAAAAAGAAGTCTTGCTTGCTCTGAACAATTGCCCAGATAGCGAATTTGTATAAATTCGCCGTTTAGGCTAATCGCCGCTAGTACAGTTTGTTCTATCTCTTTGTATTGGCTATTTAAAAAACCACAAATCGTTTGTAAATCTTTAACTAGAATCTCTGACTTTTCCTGCTCAGCCACATCAAATGGCCCCGCTATCATTAAGGCATTGACGGAGCAATTAGCCAAACCCGCTTTACTCAACATGAAATTATGTTCGTCTGGTTTAAGTACAAGCGCCTCTCTCAACGTTAAGCGCCCTTCTTTAAACACTTGCAGTCGCTGCCTGAGGGAACCCGAAGTGAATGGCTGATTGCTGGCAGTCAAACCCAAGCAACTAATCTCCCATGCAATAACTGAGGCATTTTTCTCTAGATGAATATCTGTATTGAGTTGGGTATTTGCACCGGGATAGATAATATTTTCTAAGGGGAGCCACTCTAAAGTACTGTCAGGGCCTAATCGCAGTTGAATGTGCTGGGTCTGGAGTGTTCTGTCAGCTCTAGCTTTATAAACCCGCCCTGCGCCTGGGGTAGTTATCAATGATTGCGCATCATTTTCCATATCGACATTAATCTTAAGATCATCTCCAGATACCATTCCACCTGGAGGATGCAACAGATAAATATGCGCTAAATTTTTTCCTTCTGGGTAAAACGCTTTTTGCACATAAAGAGGGCCTTTATGGCGACACTGCTTTAGCACTGAACCCCTCAGCGTTTTAGAAAGACCTAAACTTAATTCAGCTTCCCATTTCGCTTGTTTGACCGTATTCATAGGTCCTGTTTGCGGTAAAGGCGTTACCCGATTGTTCATCCCAATCCTACTAGTTACCATCAATTAATTGACTTGGACAACCAAGCCTCCTAGTCACCAACTTATTAAATTCCTTAGCAACATAGAAGGCCTTTAATTAAAATATATTTAATACCACCTCAGACGGCTAAATATTGCTTAATCAAATCTTCACTTAAGTTAGCCATCTGATCACTCGCAACAACTCTGCCCTTCTCCATTAAACGAAACTCTTTACCTACTCTGCGGGCAAAACCCAGCTTTTGCTCAACCAGAATAACCGTAAGACCCTCTTCCTGATTCAACTTTAAGATTACATCCCCGATTTGCTGCACGATGTTCGGCTGAATTCCTTCATTAGGTTCATCTAAGATCAGAACCTTCGGATCAATAACCAAAGCACGACCAATTGCTAACTGCTGTTGCTGACCACCTGAAAGATCTCCCCCGCGACGATGCAGCATCTCCTTTAGAACAGGGAATAGTTCGAATATTTTCTCCGGTATCTGTTTGGATTTATCTTTTCGAATAGGTAATCCAATACGCAAATTTTCTTCAACCGTTAATGTTGGAAAAATATCTCTCCCCTGCGGTACATAACCGATCCCCGCCGGCGCTCGAAATTCTGCAGTTTTGGTATGCAATGGCTCACCTTCCAACAAAATTTCACCGCTTTCTACAGGGAGTAAACCCATGAGGCATTTGAGCAGTGTTGTTTTTCCTACACCATTTCGTCCCATGATGCAGGTACAGGAACCTGGTTTTATCTCTAGATCCAGATCCCAAAGTATCTGCGTACCACCATAACGTTGATTAACTTTTGATATATCGATCATGGTGCTTCTCCCAAGTAAACTTCTATCACATCAGGGTTATTCTGAACTTGATCCATAGTGCCTTCAGCCAATACTGATCCTTGGTGTAAAACAGTCACCGTTCGGGCAATGCTGCGAACAAACTCCATATCATGTTCAACGACAATAACCGTACGTTCACCAGCAAGTGATGTTAATAGCTCTGCTGTACGCTCAGTTTCTTGAGCCGTCATACCTGCTACAGGTTCATCAATCAACAGTAGTCTTGGCTCTGCTACCAACAGCATACCTATCTCTAACCACTGTTTCTGACCATGAGAAAGCGCACCCGCTTGCATAAAACACTGCTCTTTTAGACCGATAATATTAAGCACTTCATCAATCCTATCGATCTCTGTCGGAGTCAAACGAGCAAACAACATAGGTACGACACTTTTTTGCTGCTTAAGAGAAAGCTCCAAATTGTCAAACACACTATGCGCTTCAAACACTGTTGGTTTCTGAAATTTACGGCCGATACCCAACTCAGCGATAGCCGCCTCATCATGTTTTAAAAGGTTGATACTTTGTCCAAAATAAACACTGCCAGAATCGGGCGTAGTCTTACCCGTAATAACATCCATCAAGGTTGTTTTGCCCGCGCCGTTAGCACCGATTAAACACCTAAGTTCGCCATCATTTACATAAAGGTTAAGATCATTTAAGGCTTTGAACCCATCAAAGCTTAAATCAAGACCTTCCACATATAGAATCACATCATGCGATACATCGACCTGTTTCTGTTCATTTTTTAAAAACGACCATACTTGGTCTCTTCGCATGACTTCACGTACATCAGTTAACGTACTCATGCGTCACCTCCTTTCAAGGCAGGTTCGTCATCATTTGGTTTATCACCACTGCTCCCCCCACATCGCTTATCCATAATGTTTTTATACAACCCCATCAGTCCTTGCGGTAGATACAGGGTTACAAAAACAAAGAGCGCTCCTAATGCGAACAACCAACCATCCGGCATAATCGCTGTGAATTTTGTTTTCGCATAGTTCACTAACAATGCACCGACTATGGCCCCTATCAGAGTGCCACGGCCTCCAACAGCCACCCAAATCACCATCTCGATTGAATTTAACGGAGAGAATTCACCTGGGTTAATAATGCCAACTTGAGGAACATAAAGAGCCCCAGCGATACCGGCTATCAGCGCGGAGTATACAAAGAGCCAAACTTTAAAACGTTCTGTTCGATAACCGATAAAACGTGCGCGGCTTTCACCATCGCGAATAGCGACAATCACCTTACCTGTACGTGATTGCAAAATCTTATGACTGACAACGAGTATCACGGCCAACAACAAAGCAGTGATGGCAAATAAGGTAACGCGTGTAGTATCTGCTTGCAGATCAAAACCAACAATATCCTTAAAATCAGTCAAACCATTGTTGCCACCAAACCCCATTTCATTACGGAAAAAAGCGAGCATCAATGCATAAGTGAGTGCCTGAGTCATGATTGAAAGGTAGACGCCTGTTACGCGAGAGCGAAAGGCTAACCAACCAAAAACATAAGCTAAAATCCCAGGCACCAGTAATACCATAATCATCGCAAACCAAAACTGATCCATCCCTTGCCAAAACCAAGGAAGTTCTGACCAGTTTAGGAACACCATAAAGTCTGGTAGATCTGGATTGCCATATACGCCTCGATCTCCAATTTGGCGCATTAAGTACATGCCCATCGCATAGCCACCCAGTGCGAAGAAGGCACCATGACCTAGGCTTAATATTCCGCAGTAACCCCAAATCACATCAACAGCTAACGCCAACATTGCATAACATAAGTACTTACCTAACAACGTGATCGTATAAGTACTGACATAAAAGATAGAGTCTTGAGGCATCAACAAATTACCCATCGATGCAAGAAGCGTCACCAATACCAAAATGGCAACAAATGGCGCTACTTTACTGTCGCCATGTAAACGGCTAAAACGCATTAACTGGTTCATTCTGCAGCCCTCCCTTTCTGTGGGAATAAGCCCTTAGGACGTTTCTGTATAAATAAGATAATAAAGACAAGAACAATAATACTCGCCAGCACAGCCCCGGTAACAGGTTCAAGGAATTTGTTAGCGATCCCCAAAGAAAACGCAGCAACTAAAGTTCCCCAAAGGTTGCCGACCCCACCAAAAACAACAACCATAAAGGAATCAATAATATATGCCTGGCCGAGGTTAGGCCCCACGTTCGTCAACTGACTTAAAGCAACACCCGCGATACCCGCGATACCCGAGCCCAAACCAAAAGTCATGGCATCAACCCAATCGGTTTTAATACCCATTGCTTTAGCCATGTCACGGTTCTGCGACACCGCACGTACATTTAGTCCTAAAGAGGTTTTGCGTAAAACGATTAGTAGTAAACCAAACACAAGAAGTGCGAATGCTAAAATATAAAGTCGGTTCAACGTTAAACTTAAAATAGGATTAATTTCTAACGAGCCACTGATCCATTCAGGAGAAGCTACTTGACGATTCAACGGGGAAAAGACGGTTCTTACTAGTTGCTGAAGAATCAAACTAATACCAAATGTAGCCAGCAAGGTTTCTAAAGGTCGCCCGTGAAGGTGTCGAATTACACCTCGTTCAATAAGAACGCCTACTAAACCAGAAACAAGAAAAGCCATCGGAATCGCAACCCATAAGGAGTATTCGATTGCATTAGGCATCATCAGCTGCACAACATAAGTGGTGTAAGCTCCTAGCATGATCATCTCACCGTGGGCCATGTTAATAACCCCCATCACACCAAAAGTAATCGCAAGACCTATCGCCGCCAGAAGGAGCACAGAGCCTAAGCTCAAGCCGAAAAAAAGTTGATCTATGAAGCCATAAAATTCAATACGCTGATTTATACTTTTGAGCGCCTTACTCGCAGCCGCCTTAACTTTTGCATCACTGTCATTATCAGCTAGTTTGGTTAATTTGTTACGTGCCTCGTTTTCTAAACTATCAGCAAGGACTTTTACAGCCGCCAATCGTTCATGGGCTATAGCGGAATTAGATTGATTCAGTGCTAATGCAAGATCAATCATCGAAAGGACATCTTCATCACCCTCATTCGGGCGCACCGATGTTAACGTCGCAACGGTCTCATCACTTAGGTTTTTAAGTAACGCTTTCACCGCATCTAAGCGTATTGCCGGATCGCTATTAGAGATCTGAAGACGAGCAATCGCTTGTCTTAAATAACCACGTAGTTTGTTATTAACACGAATCTTTTTTACAAGTGAAGAATCCAGCTGTCCTAAACTCTGCTGAGTTAAGATCGCTTGAGCCGTAATTTCACCATTTACTTTTGTGACTGCTACGACCTCTTTACTCGACTTAACGAAGTAAAGATCACCGGCGAGCATGCTCTCAAACATTGGCAAGATCTGAGCTCCACCGACTTTTTCAAGCTGTTTAAGTACCGGTAGCGCCTTACTCAGTTTCACCTTAGTTAAGGTTACTAAAAGGCCTTCGACTGAGACCGTATCAGCTTCAGTCTGAGTAATTTCGGTCGAGGCCGGCACCGTAGGTGTAACGTTGTTATCGTTGATAGCAGCAACAGGCTCGTTGGCCTGAACTGAAACCATAGACGCGACAACATAGCAGCACAGTATGGCTAACAAACGTCTCACGTGAATTCTCCTGTGTAGACCGCTGGGTATATATGAATGAAGATGCTTCAATTCGCCAACGAATCAGGAATAAAGAAAGGTGGCTCACTTCTCTGAAGCAAGCCACACACTATGTGAGTAACTCCGCGTTGGATTTACTTATAATTTAGACAACAAATATATATTGCTTAAGGATTAACTGAGCGACCTTAAAATTGGGTCGCCCAGCCAGTAACCACTTAACTTATTTAGCAGCGATACACTCTTTAGTTTCAGTATTGTAGTTGCCGCACTTGGTTGGTGACGTCCAGTCAGAAACAAGGCTCTTAGAACCTGGTAAGAAATCAGACCACGCATCACCTGCAACAACACCATCGGTTTCCCAAACAACCTCAAACTGACCGTTATCTTGAATCTCACCAATCAAAACTGGCTTGCTCAAGTGGTGGTTTTTATTCATCACAGCAACACCGCCAGTTAAGTTAGGCGTTTTCTGTCCAATCATCGCCTGTTCTACAGCGTCAACCTCTGTAGTACCCGCTTTAGTTACTGCATTAGCCCACATGTTAAAACCAATATAAGTGGCTTCCATTGGGTCATTCGTTACACGCTCTTCACTAGTATGAGCTTTCCACTGTTTGATAAATGCAGAGTTAGCGTCATTTTCAACACTCTGGAAATAGTTCCAAGCAGCAAGATGACCAACAAGTGGCTTAGTATCTAGACCTGACAGTTCTTCTTCACCTACAGAGAATGCAACAACTGGAATATCTTCAGAAGAGATACCTTGGTTACCCAGTTCTTTATAGAAAGGAACGTTTGCATCACCGTTGATTGTAGAAACAACGGCAGTCTTCTTACCTTCACTACCAAACTTTTTAATATCTGAAACAATTGACTGCCAATCAGAATGACCAAAAGGCGTATAGTTGATCATGATATCTTCAGCAGCTACACCTTTTGATTTAAGGTAAGCTTCAAGAATCTTGTTAGTGGTACGTGGGTAAACATAATCAGTACCGGCAAGAACCCAACGCTCAACTTCTAGATCGTTCGCTAAGTAATCAACTGCAGGAATCGCCTGCTGGTTTGGCGCTGCGCCTGTATAGAAAACGTTTTTAGATGACTCTTCACCTTCATACTGCACTGGGTAGAACATCAAACCATTAAGCTCTTCTAAAACAGGAAGCGCAGATTTACGTGATACTGATGTCCAGCAGCCAAAAATGACATCCACTTCTTCTTTGGTAAGTAGCTCTCGTGTTTTTTCAGCAAATAATGGCCAATTTGACGCGGGGTCAACAACAACCGCTTCTAACTGTTTACCTAGTAGTCCACCTTTTTTATTCTGTTCTTCAACCATCATAAGGACAGTATCTTTAAGCGTTGTTTCACTGATCGCCATTGTTCCAGATAGTGAATGTAGAACACCTACTTTTATTGTTTCAGCTGCCATTGCACTGATGCTGATAACTGAAGCACCTAATGAGAGTGCAACACCTGCCGCGATACTTTTAAGTTTCATAACTGCCCTTCCCCTTATTTGAATGAATCGCCGGAACAAACTTATTGGAACCAAATTACTTTGTTCATGCGTTGCAATAAGGCTATTAGATTTCAAGGGGGACAGGTATTCGGTGATTGACGCAGTCATATACGTCATTTGACGTACACGCGTATCCAATTACTTAATAATTATGAAAATTTAGACGCTAATATTTGGTTTTAAGTAATCCTTATTAGGCCTCTAAGGTTAACGATGATACAATCGGCCCGTTCCGAAGATTAGGCGAACGAGTCAAATAGCCATAGATACTCTCATGATTCTCTAGGTAGACCTGTTGGCGTTGTGCAAAGCGCAATCTCTATTTCTTACAGAGGCCTTCAGGGAACTAAATTTACCTACGTGACTTAAATCTGAGTGCAGGCCTCCCTCACATCGATATTACGTACTTCATAAGCGGTACCTTAGCTAAACTAAGTGTGCGCTTTAATCGTATTTCTAAATACACCACATAGAGAACAACACATGAGTTTCGCTGATCTGGGCTTATCTCGCCCAATATTGGACGCTATTACCGCTAAAGGCTACGACACACCGTCTCCGATCCAAGCAGAAGCAATTCCTGCCGTTATCCAAGGCAAGGATTTAATGGCCGCAGCACAAACAGGCACAGGTAAAACAGCGGGCTTTACGCTACCACTACTTGAACGTCTGAGTGGCGGTACGCCATCAAAAGGCGGACAAGTTAGAGCTCTTATCCTTACACCGACCCGTGAACTTGCCGCTCAAGTCGCTGAAAGTGTAAGTGACTATTCTACAAATCTACCTCTACGCTCAGCTGTGGTATTTGGTGGAGTGAAAATCAACCCACAAATTGCCAAACTGCGTGGTGGCGTTGATATTCTAGTAGCCACGCCAGGTCGTTTGCTTGATCTATACAACCAGCGCGTTGTTAAATTTTCACAACTTGAAGTACTTGTTCTCGATGAAGCCGATCGTATGTTAGATATGGGCTTTATTCATGACATTAAGAAAATTCTCAAGGTACTGCCTAAGCAGCGTCAGAACCTACTTTTTTCTGCCACATTTTCGCCGCAGATTCGCACATTAGCTAAAGGCTTAGTTAATAACCCAGTAGAAATTTCAGTCACCCCAGTTAACTCAACTGCAACCACGGTTAAACAATGGATATCTCCCGTTGATAAGGGCCAAAAGCCAGCGGCATTGATCAAGCTAATTAAAGATAATAGCTGGGAACAGGTACTTGTATTCTCACGTACTAAGCATGGTGCCAATCGACTCGCTAAACAGCTTACTGCGGCAAAGATTACAGCGGCAGCTATTCATGGCAATAAAAGCCAAGGCGCACGAACTAAAGCGTTAGCTGATTTTAAAAGCGGTGCAGTGAAAGTACTCGTGGCGACAGATATTGCAGCACGCGGTATCGACATTGATCAGCTGCCTTACGTTGTGAATTTTGACCTACCTAACATCCCTGAAGATTATGTACACCGCATTGGCCGTACTGGTCGTGCAGGCGCCACCGGAGAAGCCGTTTCTCTCGTCTGTGCTGATGAGTTTGAACATTTAGCGGCGGTGGAATACCTAACCGGGAAAATTATTGAACGAGTGGAGTTAGAAGGTTTTACGCCGGTACATACACTGCCAGCATCTGACTTGAGCCGTAAACCGGGTAAGATTAAGACCAAACAGAGAAACCAACGCTCTGGTCATAAAGATGGCCAGCGCTCTGGAGATAATGCCCGTGGGCATAAGCCTCAAGGCAAAAACAAATCTCACCGTTCAGCAAGTAAATCAGGTGGTGGTAGCCGAGCAGCTTCAGGTGGAAATGGTTCTCGAACTAAGAAAACAAGCCAAAGCCAAAACCAATCACCAGCAAGCAAGCCGGTAAGACGTGTCCGTAAACGACCTGCCTCAAAACCAAGCTAATTAGTTTGTTGTGGCCAACGTACACTAATGAAGTTTACGTTGGCCTAGATGACGCTGTTTAATCCGTTCAGCCCACTGCCCTCCATGCTCTAAATCACACATCTCTTCAGAATCAAATACCGTATGAGCTGACACCTTTTTAAGATCTATTTGTACAGCAGCCAACTGGGCTTTAACACAAGAATAAAGCTCTAGGTCTAGACCAGATTTGATCATTTGTTCTATATCTTCGCGACATTTAAAAATACAGATAACTCTTAAAGAATCAGGGAAATTCGCATAGTTCACATCATGCGTTAACCACTCGAAACCCTCTATCTCTGCTAACGCTTTATCACATACTTTTGTCAGCTGTTCTCGCAATTTATTTTCAATCTTCTTATCACTTTTTCGCATTAACTTTTCATCAACCTTTTATGAATCCAATTGAAGAGCACCGAGCCGAATGGTTATTCAATCAGAGGTAATGACTCTTAACGCAACCCCTGCTGCTGCGGTCCTATTCTCGACTCCAAGCTTAGGAAAAATCTGCTCTAGGTGTTTATTTACGGTACGAGGGCTCATTTCTAGAATCTCTGCAATTTCACGATTTGTTTTTCCGTTGGCAATCCAATGCAGCACTTCAGATTCTCTATCTGTTATCGCTAACTTTACTTTTAACAAAGCAGCACCCGATAAGCGATTGCCATCGATTAAGCGAATAAGATACTCACCATTCATCTGCTTATCTACCAATTTCAATTCAATTGGATAATCGAGATGAACAAGCTTTAAATTTGAATCTTGCATGAATCCCGAGCTAGACAACCAAGCATGTATTTGAGGCGCAAGAAATGTTTTTTGAGTTTCAGGATCAATCTCGGCCTTTGCCAGTAACGCATACGCTTGAGGTGTCCCCCATAAAAGCTGACCTTCAGCACTGACAGTAATTAAGTGCTGACCACTACTATCAAGAGCAGACTCAACACTGACAGCTTGACGTGCATTAGAGAGATGCACTTTCATACGTGCAAGCAGTTCACTTGGGTTAATCGGTTTTGTAAGATAATCAACTCCACCCACCTCTAAACCTTTAACCACATCCTCAGTATCTGTTAACCCCGTCATGAAAATAACTGGAATGGTTGCTAAAGCAGGATCAGATTTAAGTGCATGACAAGTTTCAAAACCATCCATATTGGGCATGATGGCATCTAATAAAATAATGTCAGGTCTTATACGCTTGGCAATGGTTAAAGCCTGCCTACCTTCCAACGCGACCAATACATCCATACCCGCATCTTCAAGCGCATCATTAATCAAACTAAGGGCATCAGGTGAGTCATCAACCACTAAAACAATCTCTTTACCCAAAACCGTATTCATACAGAATATGCCTCAATATGTAGCGCTAATTTTTCAAACTGAAACCCTTGGCTCAATTGTTCCAATTGTCTGAAAGAGCTTTCATCCAAGAGGTTCTCATTTAAAATCTGTTTTAAGGTCGCATTTACCCCTTTTTGGTATCCCATTTGCGCATAGGCTTTTAATTCCAATAGAAGAGCGTGCTTAGGTAACGTGGAATCTAAGGATTGATTTGGAGTCATATTAGAGGAACTAGCCTCAATTACAGGAATAGACGGAACACCATTACTTAAATGCCCCTGCTGACTTAACCCTCCTTTCATCTCATTCCGATAGATCCATTCCAGCTCTAAGTACTGTGAAATTTTGTCGAAAAGCTGATGATTACTTACAGGTTTTACTAAATAGTCATCATAATCAGCTTGATAGTCATCCTTCCTATTATACTCATGGGCATCTGCTGACAACATAATGACGGGTTTTACATTCCCCTGCTCTCGAAGCTTATGGACTAATTCCAGCCCACTCATTCCAGGCATCGAAATATCCATTAAAAAGAGATCTATATGAACTTGCTCAACGAGTTCCAGGCATCTTGGAGCATCATGCGCTTCAACAGTATTAAATCCGATAGGTATTAATAGGTCAGACAACAAACCACGTAACACAGGATCATCATCAACGATACATACTGTCCGCTGCAGCCCCTCGTACCCTATGACCCTTTTTAACTTTGGTTCTTCAATGGTGCTAACGTCGACCCAAGGAAGTAAAAGACTCACTTTAAATTCTGAACCACTGCCTAATTCACTCTCAACCTGTAAATCTCCCCCCATGATTTCGGTTAATAGTTTCACAATGGTTAGCCCCAAACCCGTACCGGGGAGATTGGCAGTGTCTCTATTTCTGACACGTTCAAATGGATCAAAAATACGTTCTAATTGTGATTTTTCTATACCCGGGCCCGTATCAGTAATTCGAAACTCTGCCACCTGATTACGATAAAATATCTCAAAATCAATCGTGCCTGAAGGAGTATACTTAACCGCATTAGATAAGAGGTTTATCAAGATTTGACGCAACCTTTTCTCATCAGCGATAACAACATCAGGTAATGGATTATGAATCCGGCAATTTAAAACCAAGTGCTTTTGATTCGCTTGTACGGTGAACATTTGTGATAACTGGTCAATCAACTCAGGTAACCGAACCTGATTACGATATAGGTCTAAGCGACCCGCTTCTATTTTAGAGATGTCTAACAGACCTTCGATAAGATCCGTTAAATACTGACCACTACGATGGATAATGTTTAATCCTCGTTTGTGTTCATCGGCCATGCTTTCCTTATCGCCGAGTAATTGCGCGTAGCCCAAAATAGATTGCAATGGCGTTCGAAGTTCATGACTGATGCCTGTGAGATATCGGCTTTTAGCTTCATTGGCCCGTTCCGCATATTCCTTTGCTTGCTGTAACTCTTGGTCTGTTTGCTCATGAGCATCAATCTCACGTATCAACTTTAAACTTTGCCTATTTGACTCTTTCTGCGCAGTAATTCGACTCTCATGGGCCAAAAGAAAAACCCAAATAACAATTCCTGAGGCAATAAACAGCGTAACGAAAAGCGATATAAATGTTTTTTCCAGCAACAGAACTTCTGACATATTCGCTGGCTGCATTTGAGTATAAATCAACAGTAAAAGTGCACCTAGCAGCCCATTAACACTTATAACTAAAGCGACAAACCGGCCAAACCTTGAATAAAGACCACGGACAAAACCTTTGGAAAGAAAACCGTATAAAAACTTTAAAAAATGCCTCGATATTCCAGACTTAGGTTTGCACCCATCAAGACAGCGAACATCTAAAGAGCAACATAAAGAACAGATTGGCTGCTGGTAAGCAGGGCAATAACTCATATCTTCTTGCTCAAAATCATTTTCACAAATACCACAGGTTACCGAAGGTTTTGAGCATGGAGTTGAATTGTCACAATCATGATAATAGGGGCTTAAATCTGACGCCGCTCTTGCTATGTAATAGCGCCCTTTTGTTAGTAACGCGATCACGGGTACACAAATAAAACAACTCAGTAATGTAACAAAGTGGCACAAGTATTGGGCACTTTCCCCCATTACCCCTAGGTAGGCCAAAATACCAAGTACAGTCGAGATCAACATTGAGCCTAAACCAACAGGATTAATGTCATAAAGGTGTGCACGTTTAAATTCAATGAATTTAGGGCTTAAACCCAAGGGTTTATTAATTAATAGATCAGCAGATAAAGAACCTAGCCAAGCCAAAGCTAAAATAGCGAAGCTTCCCAATATTGCTTCCAAAGCCTGATAGATTCCAAGCTCCATTAACAATAGCGCTATAGACACATTAAATACCAACCAGACAACACGCCCTGGATGGCTATGCGTCAATCTAGAGAAAAAATTAGACCACGCAATAGAACCTGCATAAGCGTTAGTTACATTAATTTTCATCTGGCACAGAATGACCATAATCGCAGCCAATATTAAGGCGAATGCAGGTGATTCAGTTAACTGCATAAAAACGCGTTGATACATATACGTTGGATTAGTCGCTTGTTCAAACGGCATCAACTGAGTAAAAGCGAGGTAGGCCAAAAAGGAGCCTAGCAACATTTTGATCAGCCCCACCCAAACCCATCCGGGCCCAGACAATACCAACCAAAACCACCACCGCTTTTTATTCTGTTCAGTTTTAGGCGGCATAAACCGCAAATAATCCGCCTGCTCTCCAATTTGTGCGACTAACGCAATTAATATAGATACCGCAGAACCAAACAGTACCAAATTAAATTCACCACCTGCTGGCGCCTGCGGGGACACAAAGTTAGTCCAGCCCGCTAAATTGTCATATTCATAAACTAAAACTACAGCCAACGCAGAACACTGCAGTAACAACCAAACAAACTGTGTACTTACCTGAAATTTACTTATTGCGGTAATACCATGAGTCACAATAGGAATAACGGCAACAGCACAAATGATATAACCAATGAAAAGAGGAATACCCAATAATAGATGGAAAGCCGATGCCAAAATAGCGGCTTCAATAGCAAAGAAAATGAACGTAAAAGAGGCGTAGATAAGAGACGTAATGGTTGAACCAAGATAACCAAAGCCAGCCCCCCTTGTCAGCAGATCTATATCCAAGCCATGCTTAGCGCAATGGTAAGCAATTGGAAATCCAGTGAAAAATAGTACTAAACAAACGGCCAACATGGCCCAAAGAGTGTTTGTAAAACCATAACTCAGTGTTGCCACTGCGGCTAAACCTTCAAGCGCTAAAAAGGAGGTCGCACCTAGTGCAGTGATACCTACTTTAGCGATACTCATATGACGCCCGTTCACAGCGGTAAATCGCAACGCATAGTCTTCTAAAGTTTGGTTTGCAACCCACTTATTGTAGTGTCGGCGTTCTTTTAAGATACGTTGAGAAGCACTCATTGTTTACACTCACCCTGGTAACACGATCCATTCCTATACATGCTTATTCTTAATACGCACACGCAATCCGCACCAGAAAGGCGCACAAAAGGAACATAACGGTGCACTCAACCTATAGAGAGGTTAAAGCCGTTTAGCTCAATCAGATTAAATACTGTTGATTTTATTGAAAAAAATCAAAACAACCGCTCAGCAAAATTAATTGCATTTATTCAGTGCAGTGTTCATGCCATAAAGAGTAAGGGGACTATATAACAAGATGAATAATGTGGTGTACTTGATGCAAAGACTTAAGCTAACTGATGTTACGTAGCTTAGTCTGACTAGAAAACTCCGACCATTGCTCTTCAATAATCGCAATTTGACCTTTAAGCCAGTGGGTAAATGCAGCGACCTTAGGGCGGCTAAAATGTTGTTCAGGCGCTACAAGGAAGTATGTGTAAGGTGAATCCCAATACACATTTAAAGGGCAAACCAATTGGCCACGCTGTATCAATTCAAATGCAAGACTATAACGTATAGGGGCAATTCCTTGGCCATTTAGCGCAGCATCCATGAGCAGGTTGGCATCAACAACCTGCAAAGCGATGGAACTCTTCGGACCAAAGAGCTCTTTAAACGCCTGACTAACACTCGCTAACTCGGGTGATTCATCGATTAATAGGGGAAGCTCTTGTAACTCTGTTGCCAAACCTGATCTCATAGATGTCACTTTATCTAAAAGCATAGGATGGCATAGAGGCATTATATAATCTTTACAGATCACCTCTTCCTCTAATCCAGGAAACCCACCTGAACTAAAACGAATTGCTATATCTTGCGAATCATCGGAGAAATCATGTAGATCGCAGGATGTCGAAACAAAACTAGTCAAATCAGGATGTAACGCTTGAAAATCACCCAGCCGAGGGATTAACCAACGTGCAGCAAAAGAAGGAACCGAAGTTATTTTTAATTGGTGGGGAAATGGATCCTGCTCAAAACTCTTACTTCCCTCCTCTAGCAACAGAAAGGCCTTCTGCACATAAGGTAATAACCTCTCAGCGGAAGGTGTTAATTTAACTTCGCGATTCAAGCGGACAAACAGCTTTTCACCAAAAAACTTTTCTAACAGTTTTATCTGCTGGCTAATGGCTGCTTGTGTGACATGCAGCTTTTCAGATGCATGCTTAAAGCTTTCCTGCTCAGCCGCAATCTGAAAGACACGCAGTGCGTTAAGAGGTGGGAGCCTTTCCATAATTGCACCGCCTAATGGTTAAGTTTTTCTTAATTGATCTTAAAAATATATCGTTTGTCAGCATAGCAAGAAAAACACCAAAATATAGAAAAATTGGCGACAAAATGATGAAAACGTAACTAAATTGGGGCGTAACTATGCAACTTACTCTTTTACTGAAAAATAATTCACCTTTACAGCTCGCCTTTCAGAGCATCTATAACTTAACTGATAAAGTTAAGCAGAAGGTACATTTATGGCGACAAAACTACATTTCAAGAAGAGAGTTAGCTCAACTCTCCCCTGAACAATTAATGGATATAGGAAAAACAAATAAACAAGCCAAGCATGAAGCCGCTAAGCCATTTTGGCTCAAGTAATCTTAAGTACGCTTACCTATACGTTTACAAGCACTTTACGCTTATAAGCAGTCACCCAACAGAGATTGTCAATTAAACCTTTTAAAAATATCGACCTCCTTCCTATCATGAGGAAGCATGTTATAAAATAGTGCGCCAAGCATATCTATTCATGCTTTCTCTTATAGCGCGATCTATTAACGCTAAAATGAAAAGCTTGAATTTTCAGTGGATGATAAAAACTAATGAGCGGACATTTGTACTATTTGATGGGGGCTTCAGGCTCGGGCAAAGACTCTCTATTACAGGGCTGCCGCCATCGGCTTGAACATAGCCATAAAGCCTTTATTGCACACCGCTATATTACCCGCGCCGCAGATGCCGGTGGTGAAAACCATATTCACCTGACAGAATCAGAATTCGAGCTAAGGCGTGACACTGGAATGTTCTGTATGCATTGGGCGTCACATGGCCACCTGTACGGAATTGGTAAAGAGGTGGAAGTATGGGTGAACCACGGCTTGAATGTCATCATGAACGGTTCTAGGGAGTATCTACCAAAAGCTCTCAATAACTTCAGCGCCATTACTCCCATCATGATAACGATTGATAGCGACCAACTTCGCCACCGCCTTGAAAATCGAGGCCGAGAATCCGCTAAAGAGATAGATAAACGCCTTCAACGTCATGCAGAGCTTTTACACCAAATGCCGGATAGCACACTCTTTATAGATAACAGCGGCGCGCTTGAGCAAGGAATTGAGACATTAATGGATATTATCACCCACGGTCGCACAACTGCATAAACAGATAGCGCCTAAGAAGCAAAGTGACATCAAGGTGAACCTCAACAGCTAGTTCCAACGTGTTACACTCCCCCTGAAAATCACTGCTACTTAACTTAGGCAGCGATCATCCCCTATTTACGCTTTAAACTACTCGCTTTAAAAGGTTCTGAAATGTCTGATAAGTTTTTCTTCAAAGGTCGCCAAGACGCACGTCAAAACCATGTTAAAGAGGGTTACTCGACAAATGCGGCACAAAAAAAGGGGAGCAAAAAATACCCTCTAACACTGACAGTGACATCGGAAGAACGTAAGCAAGAAGTTGAAAAAATGCTTACCGAAGCCAACTTATATGCAGTTATCACCGTTGATACTGATAATAAGGCCGTTGAATCGATTAGTGAATTAACCGCGCTACTTCAAACGGCAGGAACCGTTAAACTAGAAAAGACGCCTGCGCGTAATGAACCTTGTAGTTGCGGAAGCGGTAAAAAGTACAAAAAATGTTGCGGTTAATCCTCTAAATTTTACTCTTCACTGTAATGGAATACGGAGAATCGATACATGGTAGCGATCACTGAGATTGGCCTTAGAGAGCTCTTTAGGCATTTAGGCCAATGGCTCACTAACTTGCGGCGGGCTGGAGCCAACCGCAAAAAGGAATCTACCGACGCCTTAAGATCAGTGATCGTTGCATCACGTGAAACCACCGTTTATGTCAGACATTTAAACGAAACTGGACTGCAAGACCACCAAGAAGAAGCAAGGCTCTCTACCATATGGACTAAACTTAGTTTCCGCTTATCAGATATAGGATTAACAAAATTAGCTAAACGCTGCGACATCAAAGGTCGCTATTGGTCCAATCCAGCTCAATTCGATCACACCTTTCTAGAGAAAGCAGATGTAGGCCTCGAAAAAATTGAGAAACTAGCGAGACAGATCTTAGTTGAAACAGAGGATTAAGATCACTCTATTATCAATACGAGAAAACGAACTTTCTCCACCTACTCAGCCAACGCATCGACTAGAAAATCAAACACCGCCCTGACTCGACGATTAGTTCTCAACTCACGATGCGCGACTAACCACAGCCCACCATTATATGGTTCTAAATCAGGTAGCACTCTGACCACATTAGACTCAGCATCACCCACCTGCTCCACCATAATACCGATTCCCACACCTTGCTTAACCATCTCCCAGTGAACAATGTGATTCTCAGTCAGCACACGAAAATTCTCAATGCTCAGTTCACAACCTTGCTTATTCAATTCCTTCATTAAGGAGTGTTCAGTATCAAACCCGATAATTTGGGCAACCTCTAAATCCTCAACAACTGAAACGCCTCCAATAGAGGATAGATAATCCGGGCATGCATAAAGGTGGGCTTTAACAGCACAAAGTTTACGGGCAATCAGCTCAGGTTGAGTAGGTTGAAATGCACGTATGGCAATATCAGCTTCACGACGCTTTAGATCGCTGGTGCTGTTCGTGGCGATAACCTCAACGTTAATACCAGGGTAAGCACACCTAAGCTCACGTATAACCGCAGGGAGTTGATAAACCGCCATCGCCTCTGTCGCAGAGATACAGATATCCCCTTCAATAGAGTCTGAATGACCTTTAGCTGACAATGAGAAACCGCTTGCCGCATCCCCCATCTTGCGCACATATTCCAACAATTCAAGACCACTGGGTGTCAATTCGAGCCCTCGATTTCCTCGCTCAAACAACGCTACACCTAATTCGGCCTCGAGAGCTGAGACTTGCCGCCCTAACGTTGGTTGCGTCATTCCTAATGCTCTGGCTGCCGCAGACAGGGAACCCTCCTCTGCAGTCACTAAAAAAGCACGCGCTCTATTCCAATCAAAATCTATCGACCGCCACCCCATACAAACACCTAAACCTATACCTATGCCCACACCTATACAAATATGCATATCAAAAATACAATTTTAACTATTTTAGCTTAATATTTGTATTGGTATAGTTTGTTTTCATTCTTGATAAACGAAACATCGCCATGACTTACTCAACAGTTTTTTGGAATCGAATAGCAAAAAGCTATGCCAATAAACCAGTCGCAGACGTAGAAGCCTATGAATTTAAATTAGATAAAATTCGAGGCGAGCTTAATCCGGATATGAATGTTTTTGAATTTGGCTGTGGAACAGGCAGCACAGCCCTTAAACTTGCGCCTTTAGTTGCTAGTTATCAGGCTATAGACTTTTCTGAGAAAATGATCGCTATCGCACAAGGAAAGCTGCGCGATACTCCGATCCCCCAACTCGATTTCCTACAGTCTGCCTTAGAAGAGCATCCTATTCAAAACAATAGCTTAGATGCCATTATTGCCATGAGCGTTCTACATTTAATGAATGAACCACAATCAGCAATCGCTCATGCATTCACGAAACTTAAACCCGGAGGACTCTTTATCAGCAATACTGCCTGTATCGCGGATTCTATGCCTTGGTTTAAATATATTGCACCTCTAGGTCACTCATTAAGGCTATTACCAAAACTGCATGTATTTAAGCAAACAACATTGATGGCTTATCTGACTGAAGCCGGGTTCACCACAAAATACGAGTGGATCACAGAGAATAACAAAATGACTCTTTTTGTTATTTCTCAAAAACCACTTAAAAGCACTCAATCCTAAAATCATTCAAGGAAAGCCCTTAGCTTAAAGCAGCTACCTTATAGCCACTATTCTTAAGCGACCGATATCTTAAGCGGCCGATATCTTAAGCGGCCGACATTTTAACGACCGAGAAAATCTCGGCTCTACGTAAAAATACGGGTTAATGATTACTCATGAGATGTCACAATACTCTGTAATTACCCATTGTCTGCGCATTAAAATTGCACGACACCTATTATGAGCAATCGGTCTCCATATGCTTTTCGAACTCTTTATTTTATTTACAGCCGGTGTGTTTGGAGGAGTTCTCAACTCCATAGCCGGCGGAGGAAGCTTCATCACCTTTCCAGCGCTCCTATTTGCAGGTGTGCCACCGATTAGCGCCAACGCCACTAATACATTTTCATCCTGTGCCGGCTATATGAGCGGGGCTTATGCTTTTCGAAAAGATATCCTTAAGCACAAGCACGAGCTGTTTAAAATTATAATAATTAGCCTTATTGGCGGTATTGGTGGTGCATGGTTGCTACTGCAAACCCCAGAAGCACTTTTTCTAGAAGCGGTTCCTTGGCTACTCCTTTTTGCGACCCTACTCTTCATATTTGGGGGGCAATTAAATGATGCAATAAAGAAACTGAGCTCCGTGCACCGCCATGCATCCTCCCTAGGCGCTCTGTTATTAGCAGTCGTGTTACTTGGGGTTTCGGTCTATGGAGGTTTCTTTAATGCAGGACTAGGCATTATCACGCTAAGTTATTTAGCGCTGGCCGGTCACACTAATATTAATACGATGAACGGGCTTAAGCTGCTCATCTCTTCGGTTGTTTCTTTAATTGCGATCGTGGTGTTTGTGATTGATGGAGCAATCGATTGGTATTCAGGCGTTGTAGTGCTAGTAGGTTCACTAGGGGGCGGTTATATAGCCGCTCACGTTTCTAGAAAGCTGCCACAACAAGCTGTACGTCTTTTTGTTATCTTAGCCAGCTGTGGAATTACGGCTTACTTCTTTTATGACATTTACAGCTAGTTAATAAAGCACTTTATGCTTTCTGCGCTTCTTCAGTAAACAATAAGATAAAACGATTAAAAAGCTCTTCTTCAAAGTGATGGTTCATCTGCTTTGTCATAAGCAGCAATGCATCAAAGATACTCATACCCTTTTTGTAAGAGCGCTCAGCGGTTAGCGCATCATAAATATCACCTAATGCGCACATCTGGGCGAGTTCATGAACCTGACTTCCCTTTAATTTATAAGGATAACCAGAGCCACATCGACCTTTTCATGATCCTGCTGGGTTATAACCTGCGCTGTATTCGTTAATGAATCCGCTGCACGTAATAGATCCACGCCCCGTTGCGGATGCGTTCTCATGATCCGCATCTCTTCATCATTCAACTTACCCGGTTTATTTAGAATACCCGGATCAATTTCAGACTTGCCGATATCATGCAGAAAAAAAACCAACGCCCAGCTTCTTTAGAAGCTGAGTGTCATTTGTATTCAAAACTTTTTAGCGATTAAAAGCGATTTAATCCCCACATTAACGCTGTGAGTATGAGTGTGAAAAACATGGAGGTAATTGATAGGGGCTTACTCGCAACTTCATCATCCGTGATAATAGATTCTGCTAGCTCTTGGATGGACTTTCCCGTCTCGTTTATCAGTTCTCTTGCTGGCTCCTGAGATAACAGTGAACCCATTAGATCACTACTATGAAGAAAGTTCTCTCGCGCTTTT
The DNA here is from genome assembly GCA_002435145.1 of Neptuniibacter sp. UBA6509. Classification (GTDB taxonomy): domain Bacteria; phylum Pseudomonadota; class Gammaproteobacteria; order Pseudomonadales; family Balneatricaceae; genus Neptuniibacter. Next base: position 13,937 of record DJLT01000101.1, on the reverse strand, counting down.
TCAGCCGCAGGAATATCGCTGTATATATCGGAGGCTAAAGCTAGCGATGAACATGTTTTCTGCCCAATCAGTAGGAGTCTCAGACTGCTGTTCTATGACAGAATATCGCTCATCACTTAACTCTTCAGGACATTCAGATGCGCTTATTTCTATTGATTTTGTTTCTATTGATTTCTTTTCTAGCTGGACTTCGCTACGACTAAAATCAACAACTGTTTTCAAGTAGCCTTGTATTTCCTTTACATTTTTCGCGGTTTTAACAAGAAAAGAGCGTCTAAGGAAAGGATGATTTAACCAACCATCCCCGAGCTCAACATACATACCTGTCGTCAACTCACTTGAAGCAATCTCTTTCTTCAATATAGGTTTAAACTCCCTGCCTAAACACATTCATCTAACCGCTCAATTTTATGCGTAAGATGTTTTTAGTCTAGATCAAGACAAATTAGATCGCCTTCAACATAGATTTAAGCTCAACAATCAGAGATGAAAGTTCTTCAGAGGACTGCATCATCTGCTTAGAGATATCACTGTTCCCTTCAGCCACAGCTCTGATATTCTCAACATTACGTGAAACCTCTTCTGCAACAGCGCTTTGCTGTTCTGAAGCCGCTGCCACTTGAGAGCTTTGATCAGTGATGTTATTCATTGCAAGATTCACATCATCGAAAGAACGGCCTGCATTCTCAGCTCTTTCAATATTTAAGTGGGCATGCTCATTACAACGGGTCATCATGTCGACTGTTGTTGCTACTTGTTTCTGGATCGCGTCAATCGTGGCTCGAATTTCACCCGTTGATTCTTGTGTTCTTTGAGCTAAAACTCGAACTTCATCTGCAACAACAGAAAAACCTCGCCCTTGATCGCCAGCTCGTGCAGCTTCAATTGCAGCATTAAGTGCTAATAGATTGGTTTGCTCAGCAATGCCATTAATAATGTTAACAACCTGCTCAACAGCAGTTGCTTTTATATTCAATTCTTCAGATGATTGGCTCGCATTTTCGACTTCTTGAACTAAGTCATGAATACCATTAATCATGCCCGAAACAATCTCTTTACCATTATTAGCAAGAGCTGCCGTACTCTGGGTTGCTTGAGAGGTTTGTGAGGTATTCTCAGCTATCTCATGTGCGGTTGCTGACATCTGTGTTGCAGCACTGGCAAGCATGTCGCTTTCTAAGTTTTGCTGCTCGATACCGGCAGAGGTTTGCTGCATAGAGCTGTGTGTTTGCGACATGAAATGATTCAGCATATCGATGCTATCTTCTACACGACCTATGACCGTCCGCAACCGAGATTGCATCATATAATTCGAGAGTTCAGCCGCGCCAACCTCACTCATGTTATTTGTCATAACATACTGCGCAAGGGAATTATCATAAATTCCACTGCTGTATTCTTTAATACGTTTAAGAGATAAAAGCTGAGATTGATTAACAATAATCATCCCTACGCAAAAAAAAGCGATTAAGGCAGTTTTTAATAGATCATTGATTGGTAGAAATGTAGAAGCCAGTATGGCAATGCAAAAAAACAGAGATGTTAATAAAATTCGTATCGATAAACTTTTAGGCTTAATAGAAACAGATTTGCGTTGTAAACGGGCATAGCTAGATTCAGCAAGCGCTATTTGTTCTTCCGTTGGTCTAGTTCTGACCGATTGATAGCCGATTTTAATGCCATCCTTATCAAACAGTGGGGTTACATAGGCTTGAACCCAGTAATAATCACCATTCTTACAGGCATTTTTAACCATCCCCATCCAGGGTTTATCGTTATTCGCATGCTCCCATAAATCTGCAAAAGCAGCAGCGGGCATATCTTTATGGCGAACAACACTATGAGGTCTGCCAACTAATTCATCGACACTGTAACCTGCAACTTGGCAAAACTCCGCATTCGCATACGTAATTTCACCCTTTAGATTCGTTGTCGAAATTAATCTAACATCTGCCGAATATTTCTTCTCATTGCCTGTGCTGTCCATAACCCATCCATAATAACCAACCGACTGTCCTGTTTAGACCATACAGTAAGCAGGGGTACTTTTGAAGATTCTATTATCGCACTGCACAAAAAAATATTGATCTGCGCCACTGTCATATAAAACAATCACCCAGCGTACAATAAAAAACCCTTACATAACAAAGCAACATATAATCAATTAGTATACAGAGGCTCTAAAACATCCTCTGATTTAGAACTACTAGGACTGATTTCCTTCATATGAGAAACAATACTTAAAAGTTCTTTACCACTCCAAGTAATTGTTTCTGAAGAGAAATTACAACGATTTAACTGAGTAATTTGATCTAATAATTCGGCTGGAACCACACCATCTAAATTATTCAAATGTTTTATTGAAGGATCGGAGTGCTGCAACCATTTTAATAATTCTGCTCTCGCTATCTGTGGATCATTGTTTGTACACGCCTTCTTCAGCGCATTAATAGAAAAAGATGAGTGTTTCAGACCTCTCCCTGAATCCGATACAGTCACCATCCCTATTCGCTTTTTCATAACCACCACAGAGATAATCACGCCAATGACTAAACTAACGAGACAACCTAACATAAACCATAACCAAGAGACCCCTTTCGCTTCAGCATAACGATCAGCAGTGTCCGTTGTCTTATTGAAGCTTGCTATATCTGGCTCCTGTGTAGATCTTTCCTTTTCAACATTCCCCTTCAAAACTGGCGGTAAATCCTGATCATTGCTAGAGGAAGAATCACTATTTAGATGCGCTAAATTTGCACCTTCAGTGGGCAGTACCTCCACCGATTGCGCAGGTATGATGGCTACTTTTTGGCTATTTGTAGTATTGTCCCACCAAGGTAGGCGAAACTCAGGCAGATCTAACACACCAGACTTACTAGGTATCAGGGTAAGTTCTATCTCCATCTTCGAAGCAAGCTGGTTATCAATATAGAACTGTTCTTTTACAGGCTTTGCCGCATATTGTTTCAAACCGTCAACATCAGCCAGTTTAATTGTCGGGAGTTGAGCTTCACTCATCCCTTCTGCTTGCAAAGTGATAGTACGCGTCACAGGCTCACCCTGCTTCCATTTCTCTGAGCTCAAATGACTGGTCAATTTAAGCTCACTCGCCGTTAACCATTGTTCTCCTGAAAATTCAGCTGGAATTGAGGCGACCTCTAGAGTGTAGCTATCCGCCGAAACAAATATACGGCGCATAGCACGAGGATCATTATACCTACGATAAGGGTCCCGGCCGGATTGACGGCTCGGTACTTCAGCACTTAGCTGCGCACCCTCTATCTCTAAAACACCACTTTGCTGAGGCGTGATCATCCACGATTGCTCTACCACTAGCATTTCACGACCATTGAGGGTCTGACGGTACTGCTTCTGCTCACCTAGCGCCTCTATTAGCGCTTTGCCCTGCTTTATCTTTGGTTCCTGAAAGGCTGCATTAAAAATGCGCTGCCCCAACACTAGATTCATTTGATAGATAACGGGTTGCTGAACATTCGGTGACTCATCCGACAAAGTTGATAAGAGCTCTACACCACCATCAACAGCAGAGGGCTGTTCTACTTTTTTAACCTCAATTTGTAGCGGTTCACTCTTTTCACCCGCTAGGTTTAGCACAGGAATACTTAAAATACCTGCTTTCTTTGGCGCTAAAGTGAGAACCAGCTTTGTACTGCTCTCAATAGAACCATTAATGATTCTAGTGCTCGACTGATGACTACGGCTGACCACCTCAAAATTATCATCAAGGGGCGAAAGATCTATTTGGCTCGCATCATTCTTGGTGATACTCAACATCAAACGAAAAGTTTCACCTTGTGAGATCACTTGCCTATCAATTTGACTGCTAATACCCGCATGCAATAGCCCGCTTATTGATAATAAAAACACCAGAGCACTTAATCTAAAAGCCCCTAACCTATGAGTACTTAACCTAAATATACTCACCACGCTTTCTCCTCTGTGTTTTGTCCTTGACCTTGTAACTGCTGACGGTATTGATAGTGAAATTTCCTTCGCCATAATCCTGCAGGATCATCTTCAATACGATTAAGCATCTGCTGTCTGGCCTCTGCCTCCTCATCAAGGGGTTGATGCTCTTCGCCATCAGAGCGCGCCAATGTCGGTTTGGATGGGTCCGCATCAGCCTTTTTATCGAGTTGCTGATTAAGCTGCTGCTTCAGCGCCTCAGCCATCTGCTTGTCCTGCTCACGATTAGATGACTTTTGGGATTCATTCTGCATATCCTGAGACGAGCTATTAGATTGCGTTCGCTTAGTATCATCCTTAGATGAATCTAGGGACGACTCCCCCTTCGACTTCGAATCTTCACTTGGGCTGTTTTGATCGTTTGAACCGTCTTTACCTGATTGCTCTTCTTGGGAGCTGTTCTCTTGAGAGTTACTGCTTTGGGAATTGCTGTTTTGAGCATCCTGACCTTCGGAACCATTTTCTTGAGCGTCACTATGCTGAGAGTTTTGCTGCTCGGAATTCTTCGACTTATCCTGATCTGAGCCTTTTTGCTTGTCGCCCTTTTGATCCGAGCCTTTACCCTCTTGGTCTTTCTCAGATTGTTGCTGATCCAACGTTTCTTGCACTAAGTCACGGTTAAACTTTGCATCCTCAAAATCAGGCTGTCGTGATAACGCCTTATCATAAGCTTCTAGCGCTTTTTCAAGCGCCCCCTGACGGGTTAAGACATTCCCTCGGTTGTACCAATCTGCTGCACTTTCTGGTGTTTCTATGGCAGACAGTGCTTGTTCATAATCACCATTTTCATAGTGAGACCGTTGTTTCCACCGTGGATCGCTAAACTTTTCAGCGGCTTGAGTAATATCACCCTGCTCATATAGTTCACGTGCCTGCTGATCAGATGTTTTCCATAGATCGTCCCAAATACCCGCTTCTGCATCATTTGATTTAGCCACACCTAGCATAAAGATCATCGGAATAAGTAAAGTTACAAAACCTCTGCGGAAGATCACTAAGAGAAAGGGCAACGCAGCTAAAATAAACAAAGGCCCTTCAGCAATCCAGCGCTGAACTTTTTCATCTAACACAGCAGGTGTCACTTCATTTTCCTGAAAGCGAGACACTAGATAATCAATATCACTATCATCTGCTGTAATCAGAGCGGCATATCCTCCACCGAGATTAGCGGCCTCCTGCATTAAACCCATCTCAGTCGTTGCAATCACTACTTGGCCCTGAGAATCCTTGATCAAACCGGCATTAGTGGGAATAGGCGCCCCCTCTTCGGTACCTATAGCAAGTATCGATAGCTGTCGACCTGCAATCCGAAGACGGGTCGCATCCTTGGCAATCTGTGCAGGAGATATCTCATCACTAACAAACAGAATATTTCCTTGGGTAATACCTGCTTGCATTAAGAGGCGATCCGCTCGTACTAATGCCCGATCTGCCCGACTGCCCTGCAACGGCATAATGTCTGGCGTCATCGCTGAAAGCTGAGCCAAAATCGTATCGGCATCTTCGGTTAACGGCGTGACACTGAAGGAACCAGCCGCATATACAAGCAGTGCAATTTGGGTATCAGGCAAGCGCGCTAACAGGTCTTTAATTTTAAAATGTGCACGTTGAATTCGGCTAGGTTTGATATCTGTCGCATTCATAGAAGCAGACAGATCCAGTGCGATAACAACTGCATCCCCCTGTTTAAATACCGGTTGAGGTTGTTGCTTCCAAACAGGCTGGGCAGCTGCAATAGAAAGAAGCAAACCGGCTATTAACAGTGCAATAGGCAACCAAATAGAACGACGTTGCTCATTATTCTTTTGCTCTAAGAACGGTAGTAGTTCTGGGTCACACACCTCTCCCCAATGGGAGCGATTCAGCTGGCGCCTATATAAAATACTCGCCAACAGCAAAAAGCATGGGAAAAGTAGAAGCCATCCTGGTGTTAGAAAATGAAAATTGCCGAACATTTAGACGTTCCTCCGCTGAAAACCGATCAACAGAAAGCTAAAAAAGATTCCTAAAAGCAACGGCCAAAGGAACAACGACTCAACAGGGCGATAAAAGTCAGTATCTTGCTCAACCGGTTCTAGCTCATCCAGCAGTTCGTATACTTCCGCTAACTGCTGGATATCTTGGGCTCGAAAGTACTGCCCACCTGTCAGCTCAGCTATCGCGGTTAATGTTTTCTCATCAATTGCAGGCGGGCGGCCAGCAAACAAAGAATCTAATAAACCACGTTCCTCTTCACGTCCCACTCCAATGGTATAGATTTTCAAACCTTCGGACTTTGCAAGTTCAGCAGCCTCTTTCGGTGTTAAAACACCCGCGGTATTAGCACCATCTGTCAGTAAGATTAAAATTCGCTGCTTGCTCTTCATTGTATTAAAGCGCTTCACCGCAAGACCAATTGCATCACCTATCGCAGTAGATTTACCGGCTAAACCGACCTCAGCTTCATTTAAAAGCGCTTTTACGGTTTTACGGTCGTGGGTTAAAGGCGCTTGGACATAAGCTTGTTCACCAAAAAGAATTAAACCAACCCGATCACCCTGCCGACGCTCGATAAAGTCTCCCGCGACAATGCGTGTGGCATCTAAACGATTAATCAATCGCCCTTGAAGCTGGAAATCTTTCTCAAACATACTTTCAGAAAGGTCTACCGCCAAAACGAGATCTCGCCCTTCTAGCTGTTGCGGCACAGGCTCCCCTAACCATTGCGGTTTAGCGGCAGCCCCAAGAAACAACAGCCAGATAATAAGCGCTAAAATAAACCCGCTTATATGTGGCGTTCCAACGCGTGTGGATTCAGCACCCACAGCCCGTTCCATCTGCTCAATAAAAGGGACATTCAATGCGTTAGATTGAGGTGTAGAGGTAGCTGGCGCATACAATCTTACCAATAGAGGTAAAGGCGCTAACAACCACAACCAAGGCCATGCAAACTCAAACATTCGCACCACCTTTGACGGTTTTTAACCATCGCTTACAGAAAAGCATTAACTCATCCGCATCGAAATCTACATTTTGCTGATAGGGCCCTGCTTGAATAATTTCCGGTAACTCAGCCCTAGAAACAGCCGAAGAGCCCGCTAAAAACGCTAGCCACTCATGGCCTGACAGATGTGCGACTTTTTTGCGCGGATAGAGCGTGATCGCCAAACGCTTCAGCAAACCATTACACTCCATCAACAGAGCAGCCTTGTCTTCTGATGAGTGAAAACGCTCAACAATAATTTTAAATTCCCTTAAAGCAAACCGCTTAGGGTCTTTAAGTTTTTTGCGTATATAAAAAAACAAAGCCGCAATGCCGCACACAACGAGCAACAGCAATAACCACCAGCCTGGCGCTAGAGGCCACCAGCCAATCGCATCAGGCATCTGCATTTCACGTAAAGGAATTTGACTATAATCCATCAGTTTTTGTTCGCTATAGAAAATAGAGGGTGGTGATGACTTTCCCAGTGAGCAAACTCCACACCTCGCAGATTATGCAGCTGCTCTAACAGATCTAAACGCTCTTTAAAGGCCGATTTATAAGTTTCTTGTTGTTTGCGATTTCCATCAACCGCAACCTCACGGCCATGACCACTAAAACGATAGGTATGCCCTTCTGGAAGCTGACTCTCTAATGGGTCAGAGATAAGGACTAATTTCAGTTCACAGCGCTGCGCTAAGCGCATTAAGTGCTGCTGCAATATTTCATCAACATCGTGAAAATCACTAAATATATAAACGATCGTTCCACTGCTCAGTAAAGATTCCACCTGAATAAGCTGATCAGCTAAAGTAGGTATTTGGGATAGCACCGCTGTACTTTTATCGATACCAGAGCTCTTAGATTGGGAACCATGTGATTGAGAGCCATCTGCCCCTTGCGCATTGAACCCTGCATAAAGCGCAGCAATCATCTGCATAACCTTCTGACGGTTATTACTTGGTTTGCACAACACTTCAGTATGGGGCTGTAAAATACTCCCCCCTACACGGTCACCATTCGCTAACGTCGTCCACATCACCATCGCTGAAGCATAAGCAGCTAGAACCGATTTAAAATGGCCTCGCGTTGCAAAATGCATAGGAGAACGTAGATCCGTTAAAACAAAAACGGGGCGTTCTCGTTCCTCACGGTAGAGTTTTGTATGTGCTTCTCCAGTACGCGCCATTAAACGCCAATCAAGATGGCGAATATCATCACCAGGCTGATACTCTCGCACATCATCATATTCCATACCGCGACCACGGATATGACTTAAATGATGCCCTTCTCGTATGGCCATCCGTTCACGCTTATTACCGCGTGCAGGCGGCCAAAGGCGTAAGCTGACAAGCTCATCCAATGTAATTAGGTTGCGCGCTGCAGGTATAGGTCTGGGACTACTATCGCCATAGAACATATAAATAACGGCCTAAAATCAACGTGTTATCGAATTTATTTGGAGCACATGAGGACCATTCAACTATGGAACAGCTACACGTGAGATCAGTTCTGCAATCATCTGATCTTTATCCATCCCTTTCGCCTCGGCCACATAACTTAATCCGATACGATGGCGTAAAACGCTTGGGGCGATCTCTTGAATATCATCCGGCGTCACAAAGTCGCGACCGGCTAGCCAAGCTTTTGCTCGAACTGCGCGATCTAACGCAATGGTTGCACGCGGACTGGCACCAAAAACAAGACTGTCTTTCAAATCGTCGCCATAGCGTTCTGGGTGACGTGTCGCCATGATCAAGGCGATTAAATAATCTTCAAGATTAGGCGCCATATAGGTCTGCATAATGGCCGAGCGTGCAGCAAAAAGTTCCTCTTCCGTCAGTGCGATATCTGCTGTAGATGTTTCCCCATCAAGGCTAGAGGTATGTTCATCACGAACCAAGCGAAGAATATCTTTCTCTTGATCATGCTGCGGATAATCAACCCGAATATGCAGCATAAAACGGTCTAGTTGAGCTTCAGGTAGTGGGTAGGTTCCCTCCTGCTCTAATGGGTTCTGCGTTGCCATCACCATAAAGAACTTAGCTAAAGGATAGGTTTTACCGGCCACTGTCACCTGACGTTCAGCCATCGCTTCTAGTAAAGCAGACTGAACCTTTGCGGGGGCACGATTGATCTCATCCGCAAGTAATAAGTTACAAAACAGAGGCCCAGGCCTAAAGGTAAATTCACCTTTCTGGGTGTTATAGATCTCAGTACCCGTAATATCACTCGGTAACAGATCAGGTGTAAATTGTGCGCGGTGAAATACACCCTCTAATAGATCACTTAATGCTTGAACCGTTCGGGTTTTGGCTAAACCTGGAGGCCCTTCCAGTAAAACATGACCATCAGTTAACAGGGCAATCAGTAAGTATTCGATCAGCTCATCCTGAGCAACAACACGTTTTTTTAGCGCCTCAGAAAGACTCACTAATTTTGTTTGCAGTGCTGTAGCAGCATCAACCTGAGCAGTTACTTCTGCCGTCATCCTTAATTACTCCCGAATCTGGTTTACATATGCTAATTCAAAGGCTTATCAGGGATATATTAGGTCAGAACTGTTTTTTTCAACTGTTCTCTAAAACTCAGATTAAAAATAGGAACAGAGCCCAAACTCAGAAGGATGAATACATATGATGAAAATTAATTTAGGGAAACCTAAAAAAAGGTAATGCAGCGTCTTTAAGAGATAGCATTAACGTACTCAAGCTTTCAATAGCGCTTTAAACTCAGTTAGTTCAATCGGCCGACTAAACAGATAGCCCTGTAAGTACTCACAGCCTTTATCTCGCAGAATCTCAACCTGCGCCTCCTCTTCGATACCTTCAGCAATCACTTTCAATCCAAGACTTTTAGACATTGATATTATGGCATCTACTAACAGGCTTTTAGATTCATTGGTAGCAAGCTCTTGGATAAATTCCTTGTCAATTTTCAAGGTAGATAGAGGGTATTTATGCAAATAACTTAAGGATGAATAACCTGTACCAAAATCATCGATCGATATTGATACCCCGTAATTCCGAAGCTCTTGTAACTGCTCTCTAACAGCAACATCCTCGTTCATCATTAAACTCTCAGTGATCTCAAGAGCTAAAACAGAGGGGGATAGACTTACCTGACTGAGCGTCTTCTTAACGACCGCACACATATCAACATTTCTAAACTGATAGCTTGAAACATTGACGGATATAAAAAAGTTGTCCGGTACTTGCTTAATAAACAGAGCGGTCTGCTTGCATGCTTCCTGTAGTACCCACTCTCCAATAGGAATTATCAACCCCGTTTCTTCCGCTAAAGGAATAAAATCAACAGGGTTTACTAACCCTAATTCAGGGCTATGCCAACGAATTAAAGCCTCACAACCAACTATTTTTTTACTCACCGTTTCGACAATTGGTTGATAATTTAAGACGAACTCCTGATTCTCCAATGCACTTCTTAGGTAGCCTTCCATAATATGGCGTCGAAGAGATTCAGCATGCATCTCTTCCGTGAAAAACTGATAAGTGTTACCCCCCTTCTCCTTAGCCTTATACATTGCACTGTCTGCATTGCGAGTTAGCTCTTCAATAGATACACCATCATTAGGGAAGATGGTCACACCGATACTCGCCGAAAGTACAATTTTTTGCCTATCTATATAATAAGGCTCCGACATAACCTTCAGTATTTTAGTCAATGCAGAATCAATATTCGCGACCCCTGGCATCCCAGAGCAGACAATCGCAAACTCATCACCGCCTAACCGAGCAGCCGTATCGGTCTTTCGAATACACCCATGAAGACGTTTGGCAGCTTCAGCAATCAAGCGATCACCAAAAGAGTGGCCCAAACTATCATTAACTTGCTTGAAGCGATCTAGATCGATAAAAAATAAAGAAACTTTATCACCCGCACGACTGGCGTAATCTAACGCGGTAGAAAAGCGTTCCAATAATAGATGCCTATTGGCTAATCCGGTTAAAGCATCGTAGTTGGCTTGATATTGAATCTGCTCTTCAGCTTGTTTTCTTTTTGTAATATCACTAAAAAGACAAACATAACCTTGCGGCTCTCCTTGAGGGCCCGTCATCGGTGAGATAGTTAACCACTCAGGGTAAACTTCACCCGACTTTTTCCGATTCCAAATCTCACCTTCCCATCTATCGCACTCTCTTAAACCCCGACGCATTTCAATATAGAAATCGGAACCATGATGGCCAGACTTAAGTATCGAAGGAGTCTGACCTAAAGCATCTTCAGGGCTGTATCCGGTAATATGGGTAAATGCTTCATTCACTTTGATGATTTTATTGCTGACATCAGTCACCATCACAGCTTCAGAGGCAGTATTTAAAACCGTAGCCGCTAATTTAAGATCGATCTCTTTCTTCTTTCTCTCCGTTATATCTCGATCAACCCCTCGGTAACCCCTAAATTGGTTATTAGCATCAAAAATAGGAACTCCACTCGACTCGATATAGATCACCGAGTCGTTCTTATGAATATTTATATTTTCTAAACCGGAGAAAGCTTCTTTCGCCTCTGCAATAGGAGCAAACGCCTCCATCACTCTCTCGGCTTCTTTCTCGGGCATAATATCAAAAGGGGTTTTACCGATAAGTTCCTGCGGAGCGTAACCTAATATGCCGTCGACCGTGCTGGTTGAATAGGTGTATTTAAACTCTTCATTTATTTCCCAAATAAGATCCGAAGAACAGTAAACTAGATCCCTAAACCTCTCTTCCTGCTCTTGTAAACGCTCCATAGCTGTTGCACGTTCTAATTCCGCGGAGATACGTCCAACAACAAGATCAAAATAAACTTGTATAAAAGACTCATCAGAAATTGGTTTTGTATCAAGAATGACAATCAAGCCAAATGCGTCACCCTCAGAATTAAACAGAGGTGCACCAACATAACTGTCAACTTCCATCTCTTGTAACATACTATCTCTAGGGTAGAGATTTTGAATCCCTTCACGGAAAACACAGGCATTTTTAGTTACCACACTCTCGCAGGGGGTATCTTCAAGCTCATAAGTAACATTTTCAATGATATTTCCTGAGCTAAAAACGGACCTTGTACGTATAGCTGTAGAGTCATTGGTTAATTCCCCAATCAGCACATATTTCTTCTTCAGCACAGATCCAAGAAAAGTAACAAGGGCATCAAAATAATCTTGTCCGATCTTAGAAGATGTCGCTTCTGACAGGTCTTTAACGTAAAGCGGGATATCGGTCTGTTTCATAAAAACCACTACAAAAATTTTGTTTATATTAGCAATTGCTCGTATCAATAATCATGAGCGAAATCATTATTTAAGTAAGTAACACTGTGAAAACACAGTATCATTCCAGATTAGCGGCACACTTAAAATTTAACCAAAGGTTTATCCCTGTATGTATGTAGGTATGTAGATAATTACTAACTTTCAGTAAACTCAGAACCAAACCATCACCATAAATAATATACTCTAATAAAGGCCCACATCTTACTGTCTAACGTTACGAAACCTGCCATGATAAGCCGCTAGTATATGACCCAGCGCTAAACCCGATTCATGAGGAACTACAATGATCGATCGACCAACAAAAGAAACAGAGACAACCGTCACAACACTGGACGATCTCGCCACGTTGGCAGATTACTCTCTCATGGATACACTCAATCCAGATCCTGATGCTACAGATAACGGCGAAGACCACTCGCCACGGCAAGTCTATTCAGGGCACTATGTTCCGGTTAAGCCGACCCAAATCAGTGATCCAGAATACATCACACACAGCAAAAATTTCTTTAATGAACTGGGTTTCGCCGACAGCATGGCACAGTCAAACGACTTTATACGGATGTTTTCTGGTGATATCTCACAAGTACCCTCGCCTATGCGTAACGTAGGCTGGGCCACTGGGTATGCTCTCTCGATCTATGGTAATGAGTACTACCAGCAGTGCCCTTTTGGTACAGGTAACGGATACGGTGACGGACGCGCAGTCTCCGTACTTGAAGCCGTTATCAACGATAAACGCTGGGAGATGCAGTTAAAAGGCGGCGGTAGAACACCTTATTGCCGTGGTGCTGATGGGCGGGCAGTTTTACGCTCCAGTGTTCGTGAATTTCTGGCACAGGAACATATGCATGCCCTTGGCGTACCTACTTCCCGCTCTTTAAGCTTGTACGTTTCAAAAACAGAGAAAGTTAGAAGACCTTGGTACTCTGAAGGATCACGCTCACATGATCCAGACATTATGGTTTATGACCCTGTCGCTATATCAACAAGAGTCGCACCGTCTTTCCTTCGCGTGGGTCAGTTAGAACTCTTTGGCCGTCGCGCGCGTAAGCAAGAACACCCAAAAGCGATGGAAGAGCTTGAGATGATCGTTTTACACTTGATCGATCGTGAGTATAACCAGGTTATCGACAACAGCCTTCCTCTTGAAGAGAAAGTCCTGCTACTCGCGAGCGAATTTCGTAACCGACTGACATCACTTGTCGCTAGTTGGATTCGTGTGGGTTATTGCCAAGGTAACTTCAACAGCGATAACTGCGCAGCCGGTGGGTTCACCATCGACTACGGCCCATTCGGATTCTGTGACCGTTTTGATCCACAGTTTCAACCTTGGACCGGTGGCGGGCAGCACTTCTCATTTCTTAACCAACCCGCAGCGGCAGAACGTAACTTTCATATGTTTTGGGTAGCACTGCGTCCGTTATTAGAACAGCACCCTAAAGCGCTGGAACAACTAGATGCTATTCGTAATGGCTTTGCCGACTTAATGCAGACAGAAATGGAGAAGATGTGGACATCCAAACTTGGACTCAGCACCTTTGAACCAACGCTGTTTAAAGAACTGATAACCCTTATGATGCAAACATCGGTTGATTACACCCTCTTCTTCCGTGAACTATCCAACCTACCTAAAAGCATGGACTCACTAGAAAAGAGCTTCTATGAGTCAGACAATACAGCACAAAACGCAGAACAAAACACAGAACAAAA
>DJLT01000008.1 GCA_002435145.1 Neptuniibacter sp. UBA6509 | reverse complement strand
ACGGTTATTTTGCTGTGTTTAATGCACAAGGGCATTTTGTCTCGACACCGGGCGTTAGCTCAATTAAGGGTGATGTTCTGAGTGAAGAGGGCCAGAAGCTTGAACAAGAGGTGATAGCTAAAATTCATGCTAAAGCTGCAGAAGGTGGTGGCTTTATCGAATATGATTGGTATTTCCCCAATGGCGAAGGCCCTTACCGAAAGGTCTCTCTTGTTGAAAAAGTTGAAGAGCTTGGGTGGATAATTGTTGCTGGCTTCTATCTTGATGATATTGCGAAGTTATTGGAAGGGCAGAAGGCGCTGCTCACTAAAACCCAAAGAGAAGATCGTTTCCAACTCTATGCATTTTTACTCTTAGCGGCGGTGCTGACACTGTCACTGACGATGATTTTTTCTCAATGGATGAATCGACGCTTTACTGAGTACCATGAAGATATTGAGCAAAAGCAGAGCGAACTGTATCTAAAAACGGAACAATTACAGCTGGCCTCTCGTGTGTTTGATAATGCTCGTGAGGGGATTATGGTTGCGGCAAAGGACAGTCGTTTATTAGCAGTTAACGATGCTTTTACAGAAATTACAGGTTACACCTCTGATGAAGTCCTAGGAAAAAACCCTAAGTTTTTACAATCTGGCCGGCATGATGAAACATTTTATCGTCATATGTGGGCAGGTATCGATAATCACGGACAGTGGAGCGGTGAGATATGGAATCGCCGAAAAAATGGAGATGTTTTCCCGCAATGGCTAACGATTAGCGCGTCCTTAGATGAGGAGGGGCAGGTTCTTAATTATATCGCTTCGATTACTGATCTTACAGAACGTAAAGAGGTTGAACAGAAGTTACAGTACCTTTCTGATTATGATCCATTAACCAGTTTGCCAAATAGACGTCTGTTAGGTTATCGCGTTGATCAAACGATTATTATGAGTAAGCAGAAAGGCAACCGTCCTTTTGCTTTGTTGTATATCGATTTAGACCATTTCAAAAATATTAATGACAGTTTAGGTCACCGTTTTGGCGATGAGATTTTACAGAAGGTCGCCAAGCGTATAGAAAATATGTTGCCTGAAGGTGATACCGTCAGCCGTTTGGGTGGAGATGAATTTATGATTCTTATCTCTGATCTAGGCCCTCTTGAAACGGCTGCTACCTTGTCTGAAAAAGTGCTTTATGAGATCTCTAAGCCACTAGAGAATGATAGTCATCTGACGATCACGCCAAGTATTGGTATCGCCGTTTATCCAAATGATGGTGAGAACTTTGATAAATTGCTACGTAATGCGGATGCAGCGGTCCATTTTGCTAAAAAGCAGGGTCGTAACAATTATCAGTTCTATACGGCTGAGATGAATCATATGGCTTCGCAGCGCTTGCAGGTTGAAATTGCTCTGCGAAAGGCTATTGAAAATAAAGAGTTTGTTCTTTTCTATCAGCCGCAGATGAGCCTGCAAGGGAAGAAAGTTATTGGCTGTGAAGCCTTAATTCGTTGGCAGCACCCTACCCAAGGACTCGTGTTCCCGGATTTCTTTATTACTTTAGCGGAAGAAAGTGGTCTCATTGTGCCTATAGGCGCTTGGGTATTAAAGGAAGCTTGCGCGCAAGGGGTGAAATGGCTAGAGAAAGCCGAGGGTGAATTCACCATGTCGGTCAATGTGTCCGTACGCCAGTTTAGACCTGAGCTTGTGGATGAGGTACGTAATGCGCTCGTGCAGTCAGGATTACCTCCTCATGCTTTAGTGGTTGAGATCACAGAAAGTACGCTTATGCAGAATGAAGAGACCACGCTTAAGCTGCTAAGGGAATTAAAGCAGCTAGGAGTGCAGCTTTCTCTGGACGACTTTGGTACCGGGTATTCGAGTATGGCTTACCTCAAACGTTTTAACCTTGATCAGCTTAAAATTGATAGGGCGTTTATCGCAGGATTACCCGGTAGTAAAGATGATGCCACAATCACTTCAGCGATTATCGATGTGGCCAGTCACTTTGATTTGATTACCGTTGCTGAAGGTATCGAGACGATTGAGCAGGCAGAGATTCTTGCGGATATGGGCTGTGTAGAGGGACAGGGTTACCTCTATGAGAAGCCAATTTTACCTCAAGATTTTGAAGAAAAGTTTTTAACCTCTTAATGATAGAGTAGAACTTAGCCTCTGTGGCTAATTGTCACATGTGACATTGGGTCACATTTATAATCACAGCTGTTTCGTTAAAATCGCCGCAATTCAATCATTGCGGCTTTTTTTGTTATGGGCACGTGCAAGTACCAATACCAGTCTAAATATAAGCACCAGTCTAGATATAAGTACCAGTCCAGGTATAAGTACCTTCCGAGCATTCTGCTCTTTATTAGCTCCCTCTCTTTCGCGGATATCTATTGGCAGCCTGTGGATAATCCTAATGCTTCAGGTGGACATGGGCACGGCCGTATGGCTAAGGCATTTCAGCTCATGGGGCTCAAAGAAACTGGGCTTAAAGAAATAGGGCTTAAAGAAGGCAGCGATACGGCTGTCTCATATATACATTCTGATCTTGAGTCTTCTGATCTAAACCTGCACGGGGATTCTGTGCATCTAAAATCCACCGGAAAGAATAACTACCATGCATTAGTGGCGCGTCAGAGACAGGGCGATACTCACCGTTTAGCTGTTAGGTATATCTATAATAATGGCCGTCCGGTTAATACCTCCCCTTCAGACCTTCTAGCGCTGAATTTGGGCGGTCTGCAAATTATTCCTTCCCCTTTGCCTAGAGAGCATTGGAAATATAAAAGTAAAAGTCTGTATCGATTTCTGATTACGTTTGAAGGTGAGCCTTTAGCAGAGCATGGGCTGCTAGCGACGACTCGGTTTGGCAGCAATGAAATCCTGCATACCGATCAATCGGGCTTTATTGAGCTGCTTATCCCTGAAGATTTTCCAGAAATTACCCCGCTTAAACGTGCGACACCTCCCGGTGAAATGCAGCTATTTAGCTCCTATAGCCACGATGGGAAAGTGTATGAGGCCAGTATGACGGCTGCTTATCATCCGAGCGAATCCAGTTGGAAGAGCGTCAGTCTTGGGGCGCTGGTGGTACTCATCGGTTTGGTTTTTGGCTTCTTTATTAATCGCAAACTGCCTGAACATAACCGGAGGAAAGCAAAATGATGTGGCTTAAGAATTTGACGGTTGTTCGGCGCTTTGTTCAGTTGTTTATGTTTGTGTTCTTGGTTTACGGTTCGGTCGTTGTTGGCTTTTATGCTGCAGATAAAATATCAGGTGCGCTGCCTTCTCTGAGTTGCGCTTATGATTCCATGAATGCAGATTACTGTGCGCTGATTCCACTCCAGCACCAGATGCATCATCGCTTAGGTCCCGCAGTGGAAAGCGGTGACATGATGAAGCTCTTCATGCCGTTGGTCACAACGCTTGTGACTTTTTTGATGATGTTCGTCCTTCTCAATAAAGCATTCTGTGGCTGGATCTGCCCGCTAGGTTTCTTCCAGGAAGTGATGCAGCTAATCGGCCAGAAACTAGGTTTACGAAAGGTCGACAGCCTATCCCATGGCGCTGTGGATAAAATAAGGCCGGTAAAATGGCTCATGCTAGGTGGTTTAGTGTTTGGTTTACCCGCGTTAACCAGCTTGGGCTTTTTGAGTGATGAGTGGGGAGATCCTTTTTGTCAGATCTGTCCTAGCCGAATTATGACAACCCTGTTTACCGGAAGTGATGAGCAGCTGTTTGTCGATACCTCGACACCGAGCTACATGGTGTTGTCGATCTTAGGTGATTTTTTGTTTGGTTTGACGATCGCTATGGCGATGACGCTGCGACAGCCGTTTTGCCGTATCTGCCCATTGCTCGCAATGCATGCTCTGTTTCGCAAAATAGGTTTAGCGCGTTTAGTTAAAAAGGGGACCTCCCGTTGTGATAAGTGCGGTATCTGCGCGGAAGCGTGCCCTATGGATATACGTGAGTTGCAGACAGACCATAATGCGGTAGAGAAGGCGCGAGACATTACGCTGCCAGATTGCACCTTGTGCGGCCGTTGTGTCGAGTTCTGCCCAGACAAAGACGTATTACAGATACGCTACCTCAATGTCCCTGTATTCAGTGCCAGCCCTCAATACTTTAAACGCCGCAAGAACGCGCAGATACAGTGGGATAAAGTGAAACTTGTTGGTTTTAGCCATTCTAAAAAAGCTACAAAGGCGAAGCCATGAGTGCTGAACTATTAGAACTCGGCTTTATGGCCGCGGTGCTTTCCGCTTTTCTTATCGGTTTAAGCTTTGGCAGTGGGCCTTGTAACTTGAGCTGCCTACCGTATTTGGGTCCCGTTCTTTTAGGTCCCGGCGCTCAACGGCCCTTTACTGCGGTGGTACTGCCTTTTATGACAGGGCGACTAGTTGGCTATTTTACAATGGGTGTGACCGCTGCCCTTTTAGGCAGTGTCATTAAGGAGTATTTAGCGCATCCCGTGGTGCCTATTTTTGCGGCAATTATCAGCTTATGGCTAGCCCTTAAAATGTGGCGTCAGGCAGCGGATAAAAAATGTGCGACAGCGCACGCACCTGTAGCTACGGCTAATAACTCTACATTTAAGAGCGCTTTATCTACTAGCTCTGTACCTAATGGCTCTTCA
The DNA here is from genome assembly GCA_002435145.1 of Neptuniibacter sp. UBA6509. GTDB lineage: Bacteria > Pseudomonadota > Gammaproteobacteria > Pseudomonadales > Balneatricaceae > Neptuniibacter. The sequence continues at coordinate 4,317 of DJLT01000008.1, read as the reverse complement.
TCGAATAGAGAGGCCTCGCTCTCATTGGTTAAGGCACCTACAACCGACCCATCATCAGCAAACATTATCGCTTCAGATGAACAGCCCCTTGTAGAAAGGAATGCATGGCAGCTCGCCATGCTCGGATTCTCATTAGCTTTGAACCAGTGTATACCTTTGTTAGGATTGTTGGCTGCGGCTGCGCAAAGTGCCGACCCAATTTGGGGAGGGATGATAGCGTTGAGTTTTGGCCTAGGTGCGATTGTCATTCCAAGCTTATTGGTTCGTTACGGCGTTGCTTTGCTAGGGCGTGAACTGCGTAGTCAATTGGCGCAATGGCAAGTGGGACTAACCCGCACGGGTGCGTTGATGCTGGTTTTAGTTGCTGTGAATACGGCATGGAGAGGGATACCCGCATGATGTGGATTGAAAAAGGCGGTCCAATTGTATGGATCTTAATCGCGTACTCCATTGTGGGCTTATCAATTTTGGCCGGACGCTATCTACAGCTGATGTTTACGCGTCGCATCAATCTGAAAAGCCCTATCTCTGAATGGAAAGACGGCGCTGAAAAAAGGATTGTCTTAGGGCTACAACAGAAGAAAGCCTCAAACAGCTATGGCCCGGAATTACGCGCCACAGCAGGGCATTTGATCCATAAAGAGATGAAATGTTTTGAAGGTGGATTAAAAACGGTTTCAGTACTGGCAAATACAGCCCCTTTGTTAGGCCTACTAGGGACTATCTTGGGCATGATCAAAGCCTTTCAGGTGATTGAAAATGCAGGAGGTAAAGTCGATGCGATGGCCCTTGCGGGTGGTATTTGGGAAGCGATGCTCACCACAGGTGTCGGCTTAGCGGTAGCGATCCCTTTACTAATATTACTGCACTTTATTGAATCCGCTTTAACGCGCCACCATTGGCGTTTACAGCAAGCCGCCGCGCTTGTGCTTGAAACCGACTTAACCGAATCGGTTGAACACAATCAGGAAGGTGAAACAGAGATTCGCCAGCAGAGCTCTGAAGCAGCATGGGGCTCAAATGCAATATGAGTCTCTGATGCAGTATAAATCACCCGTGCCTCAGCATGGCATACTGAACCTCACCCCCTTAATCGACATCGTGTTTCTGTTGTTAGTCTTTTTTATGCTGACTGCTCACTTTGTTGAGGAAAAGCAGATCGCACTACAACTGCCAACAGCGTCCACAAGTGAAGCGCTAAGTAACGAAGAGGTGGTGACCATTAGCATTGATCAAACCGGTATCTACCACCTGAGTGGAGAACCCGTTCATGCAGATGTATTACAAAGCCGCCTAAAAGAGATCTTTACCCAATCCCCAAAACTGATTTTGCAGCTAAAAGCTGACCATCAAGTGAGCTACGAAAAAGTGGTTCATGTCTTGGATAGCGCCCGTATTGTAGGTATCGATAATATGGATATAGTCACTGAGTCGGAATAACTAAGGTGACTGTTGTAACAACAAAACGAAGCTTATTACTATTGGGTGTGCTGTTTTCATTAGCCGTACATGGATTGGTTTGGCAGCAATTACAAAAAGAAGACGTTAACGCGCAAGCGCAGATGGCCCCAAGCTATGCCCCGATGCGAGTCAACGTCTCCATCTCGGCACCCGCAGCGCCGCAGGTGCCATTACCCCCAGAGCCTCAGCTTAATCCTCAGCCCCAAGCTCAAATAAGCAAGCCCATCGTTCCTAAAAAAGCGAAAAAAGAACAAGCTAAAATAGTTAAAGCTGCTAAAGCTACAGAGCCTAAACAGCTCGCTAAGCCTCTACTGAAACCCGTAGCAAAGACGTCTGAGCCGAAAGAAAGCACAGCCAAAAAGGCTGTATCTAAAAAGGCTACACCTGCAAAGGCCTCTCCTACAACACCAGTACAAGCATCTCCTACAAAATCAGTACAAGCATCTATTACAAAACCTCTTACAGCAGAAAGCAAAACAGCCATGCCCCTACTGAATAAAACGGAGCAGAAAAACCAGCTGATAGCGGAACTGATGCGAAGAATAGATCAAAACAAACACTACCCCAAACGCGCCCTAAAACGCGGAATCGAAGGGCGTGTACGTTTCACCCTAGTCTTAGACCGCGCTGGACAACTACAAAGCTTTGAATGGTTGGAAGGCAATCGCCTGTTCTACAAAAGCACCCTAGAAGCGATAAAACGCTCCCTACCGCTAAAGTTATCCACAGACCAACAACCGCTAAACCATCAGCTAGCGCTTCAATACACTATTAGTAACTAACCGGTGAGAAAGTGAATTTGGATGCTATTTTTAGTGGTAGCCATCAATCACCCGACTGCGATATAGTGAAATCAGGTGGGTAAGTGGAGTACCCGTATCGTAGTCTGTTCAGACGGATATTCAGGATGAATACCTAAATTCTTTATCCTCTCTAGCCGTCTTAGCTTTTTGCATATTTATTGATCAGTTCTTAATTTTTTGGGCTTCTACGATATGTGTTTTATCTATCCTTATTCTGATATGTGACTTAAATAAGGTAGAAGCGCTTACCTGCTTATGAACTTTGCAAGGAGCGTGTAATACAATGTCTATGCTAAAGGAGAATGCATGAATAGTCCTATTGTTGTGCAGTTACAGGAGTTGGCTTCCGATAGCACAAACCACCTTCCTGATCTTCTGCGTAAGGCGTTACTAATTTCATCAAAACTTGGTTTGGACGAGTTTAGATTTTGGGTGCTTTCGGAGCTAAATGGTTATGAATCAGAAGCCGATATTCCAGACTATCGGACAATTGGTTCTCAACTGAAAGTCATTAATCCTTACCACGGCTACCAACCTTTCATAATTGAGGATGGCGAATTAGCTGCGCTCGTTAGTAATGTGAAAATCTTTGAGTCTGTAGAGTCATTGCAGCATCTAATTTTAAGCCCTAACAAAAAAGAGCAATTAACTTTCCCATTCCCTGCCGAGCAAAAAGCCGCCTTAATGCGGATGCAGGGTGGAATCGCTCAGCTTGAACCCACTCGAATTATTGGCAAAAACCAAGTTAAGAGTGTCCTTGAGCAGGTTAGAACAAGGCTTCTAGACTGGGCGTTGTTACTTGAATCCCAAGGCATACTAGGTGATGGGTTAAATTTCTCAGCAAAGGAAAAAGCAATCGCTAACGAAAATCAATCTGCAATAAATATTCAAAATTTCCAAGGAGTCCTTGGCAATGTATCTGGAGGCAATGTCAGTCAAACAATGTCTCTGACCGTAACGTCTGGTAACTTTGATTCATTGGCTAACTATTTTAGAGGCCAAGATGTAACGGAAGACGATATTCAATCGTTGGAACTTGCTGTATCCCAAGATCCAGAAGCGACTGAACCTGGATCTTTTGGTCCAAAAGTCAGTGGCTGGATCGGGAAAATGACGTCAAAGGCAGCTAATGGTAGTTGGGCTGTTAGTGTCGGTGCCGCTGGAAGTCTACTAGCTACCGCTATTGCAAAATTTTATGGCATATAACAAATTTGTGAATGAACGCCCTTCGGGTTGGACCGCTAAATGCGCTGCTTCGCTGCAACGCGGCCCATTACAAAAGCGTTCTACGGATATTGAGTTAGGCAGATGAAACAAACTCTTGAGTATTTAAAGGATAGATATACCGAAGAGCAATCCAGGTTTGATCACTTTGAAAATAAGTGCTCAAAGTTTCTAACTTTCGTCACTGTTATTATTGCAGTTATCTCAGCTTTATCTGGTATAAATGATGGAGCTATATTTCAACCGGTAACAGAAGTCGCTTGGGTTATATTGGTTCTATATCTCTTTGGTGCTTTATCAATCGTTTGCTCATGGGGACACGCTTTGCTGGCCCTTCGTATCGGTGACTGCTCTGTAATGCCCCGAAGTCGAGAAACAGCGGAATACCTATCCGTGGTTGATGACGAAACAGCATCAAAGCATATATACAATTGCTACGTCGATACTCTGGAAAAACTTGCAACTGAAATTAATCATAAATCTAGAAATTTAGAGCTGGCTTATCAGGAGCTCACTATCAGCGCTTGGTGCCTTGGTTTAGTCGCTGCTTTTACTATTTGTATGGAGATTACAAAATGACTAATAAAAATAAGCAAACTACTAATACAAATAATCAATCACCCCCGCCAGCCCCACGAACAACTGAAAGCGTGAAAAAGTCACGTCAGCCTAGCAACAATGACAAGAAGCGATGAATGCCTGCGCCGTATAACAAAAACAGGCAGTTGATACGCAATGCGCTCAACTGCTGTAAGCGTTATATGGTATCGAGGGCTCAGCATTGTATTCAGCAATGGAAAAAAAACGGGGTCACCCATTAGAGGTCTCC
>DJLT01000106.1 GCA_002435145.1 Neptuniibacter sp. UBA6509 | reverse complement strand
CAAAAAGTGTTACGGTGGAGTGATCTGTAACTGGTAACGACAATGTGCACGTTAAATAATGTTCGAAACATTGATTAATGTGCGCAACAAATTTGAAAGTACGAAACTTATAAGCTCGCTACTGGTACAAAGTACGAAACAAAAACGGTCACGATATGTGGCCGTTTTTTGTTCACAATGTATACTTACTGTAAACTTGACAAAACTTGACTCCGCTATATACTGCTCGCCATGCAAAAGAGACTTAATATCAAAAGCGCACAAGATGCAATGGAACAAGCTGGGTTGAATCAAACCGCAGTCGCTGAGTCTTTGGACGTAACAAAAGAAGCTGTTTCACAGTGGCTAAATGCCAAATCTTTCCCAAGACCTAATAAACTTTTGAAGCTTGCAAAGCTCTTACAGCTAAGTTTTGAAGAGCTTGTAATAAACGATGAGCCGAACGCTCCACTGATTGCTTTTCGCAAAAAAGCAGGTGCAAAGACGAAAGATCATCATATAGAAAAAGCACAAGAAATAGGTCGCTTTTTACGTCACCTAGTACCTTACCTACCTTTTGAAACACTGGAAATGCCACCAGTGCTAAAATCACCGAACCGTGATTATGACTACTTACGTCAAGTAACGTCTAAAGTTCGTACAGATATTAAGTTAGGTGAAATTGAAACAGTTGACTTCGACCATTTAATTCGCAGGTTTACTGAACTTCAAGCCGTTGTGGTTCCTGCTTTGTGGGGTACAAAGCAGCGTCATGAGAATGCTATACATATCCACTTACCTGACTCTCAAACAACTTGGGTTTATCTAAATTTAGACACAAACATCCATGATTTTAAGTTTTGGATGGCACATGAACTTGGCCACTGTTTGTCTCCTTCTCTTTCTGGTGATGATGCAGAAGATTTTGCGGATGATTTTGCTGGCGCTTTGTTATTTCCATCTGCTCTTGCTGAAAAAGCATATACAGAGTTAAACCAGCAAAGAACTAGCGCTGCAAAAATACAGAAAGTAATTGAGTTGGCTGACGAGCAAACCATATCGCCTTATACCGTTTTAGGGCAAACCAATAAATACGCGGCATATAAAGGTTTACCAGAAATTGAGTTAAGTAAGGCGTTCTTTGGTGCAGTCACTAATTTTAACAAACGCTTTCATAACTTAAGTGATGCGTTATTAGGTGATATTCAGAAGCTCGATGCACGAGATTTTATAAATAAAACAGAGAACGCGTTTGAGACACCTTTCTTCGAGTTACTTAGAAAATACCTAAAAGAGCAAAACAAGGGCCCTGGATATGTACAAGTGGTTATGGACATGCCATTGCTCGATGCTCGGAGCATACACTCTGAGTTAACTTAATGCCTCAATCAAAGATACTTGTAGATACCAACTCTTACCTCAGATTAGCACAAACAATACGACCACTATTATTTGTGCCTTTCGGCGACAATGAATATTGTTTATATATCCTGCCTGAATTAAATGATGAGCTAGCTAATAGGCGATTAAACTCTAAATTCCCTTGGGTTGACGAGGAAGAGTATTTAGAAAATCGCAAAAGCTTTCCAACTGTTGGTCGTAAGCAAAAAAGAGCTATTCTCACTAACTTTGATTTTATTTGGGATTTTGTTCAAACCGAACTACCTGGTCCATCGAGAGTAGATGCTTTATATATCGCTTATGCTTTAGAGCTAGGCGTTCCAGTTGTCACCGACGACCAAGATATGACAGAACTTGCAAAAGAATTTGAAGTTCCAGTTATGCCGACATTAGAGTTACTTAAAATTATGCATGACAGTAATCATGCTGATTTAAAAAAGATTAAAGGTATTGTTGAATACTGGCGAGCTATTGGTGACTGTCCCGCTAATTTGCACCGTGATTTAAAAAAGTTCTTCCCCGACCTCTAATTGCCCATTCATCACCTCACTTATTGATCTACATACGTAAAAGAGTAAACTGAACTCAATTGTACTTTTTCGACACTGGTGAGATTTCTCGTCATGAGTGACCCTATTCTGACTATTAAAGACGTCGCTGACTATCTAAAAGTTAATGAGCGCACCATTTACCGGCTAGCTGCAAGCGGCGAGCTACCTGGTTTTAAAGTAGGTAACTCTTGGCGGTTTAAGCAAAGTGAGTTGGAGCAATATATTGCCGAACAACACAATCGAGCCAATGAACAAGACCCAAATAAATCAAAAAATAATTAGGAATCAGAATCCATGGCACAACTGGAAAACATTGAAGCAATAGAAAAACGCCTGTGGAAATCGGCTGATACCCTACGCGCCAACTCTGAGTTGGCTAGTAATGAGTACTTTTTACCTGTAATGGGGCTGATCTTTTTACGCCACGCATACAGCCGTTATTTATCAGTTAAAGATGACATTGTCGCAACCTTGCCGAGTCGTGGCGGCAAAACCCGTGCTCTAACGAAAGAAGACTTTTCTAAAAAAAGCGCGATTTACCTTAAAACAGAAGCACAGTTTGATTATCTGATAGCTTTGAAGGATGCCGATAATCGCGCTGAAGCTATTATCCATGCCATGGAGTCTATCGAAGCTGATTACTCCAATCTGCGTAATCAGCTTCCCAAACAGGAATATAACAATATTCCAAATGATGTTTTGGGCATGCTTTTGCGTACGTTAAACCCTGAAGAATTAAAAAAGGCGACAGGTGATATTTTTGGTCGTATTTATGAATACTTCCTTACCCAGTTTGCTGATCAAGGGGCTCATGATGGAGGCGAGTTCTTCACACCTGTGTCATTAGTTCAATTATTGGTAAATGTGCTAGAGCCAGACCACGGTAAGATATTCGATCCTGCTTGTGGTTCTGGTGGCATGTTTGTTCAAAGTGCACATTTTATGGAACGCCATGCGCAAGACCCTCATGAACTGACCTTCTTTGGGCATGAAAAAAACCGTGTGACAACACGCCTGGCCAAAATGAATCTAGCGGTACACGGGTTAGAGGGAAACGTAGAAGGTGGCGAATCAGCAATTACTTACTACAACGACCCACATGAAGGATTATTTGGTACCGTCGATTATGTAATGGCAAACCCGCCATTTAACGTCGACGAAGTTGATGCCGACAAGATAAAAGGCGATAAACGTCGCTTACCTTTTGGCTTGCCTGGTGTAAATAAAAACAAAAAAGTCAGCAATGGTAACTATCTTTGGATCCAGTATTTTTACAGCTATTTAAACGCTACAGGCAAAGCAGGGTTTGTAATGTCCTCTCAGGCATCCAGTGCTGGGCGAGATGAAGCTAAGGTACGCGAGCAATTAGTGAAAACAGGCCATGTAGATATCATGGTTGATATTCGCGGTAACTTTTTCTATACCCGCTCAGTTCCATGTCAGCTTTGGTTTCTAAATAAAAATAAGCCAAAGCATTTAAACGATAAAGTGCTCATGCTGGACGCGCGTAATGTATACCGTAAAGTCACTCGAAAAATTTATGACTTCAGCCCTGAGCAACAGCAAAACTTAACCGCGATAATCTGGCTTTATCGTGGTGAAGGCCAAAGATTTATCGAACTGGTTCAACAATACATTAAAAGGTCGCTACTTGAAGCTGGTCAATGCGAGAGTGTGGAAGAGCCAAAATGTAAATCACTTCCAGATTTTATAGAGCAATTAGGTAAGCTAAATAACGCCTTTAAGCCGTTTATGGAAAAGCTGCAACAGGACAAGGTAAACACCGAACCTTATCAAGACTTCCTCAATGCAAAAGACTCTGTAGAGCATGGTTGGGCTGCATTCCAAGCTTTAACGAAGGAACTGCAAAACTCATGGGGCAGCAATAAATTCAACGATGCTGCAAGCTTATTGAGTTTTACGGACAAGGATACCTGCTTAAAAGAGCTGGTGGATCAAAGTCGCAACTTAGTTAAAGAAGTCGATTTAGCGTATAAACTGGCAACTCGCGTTATCGAACTCGCTGAAGCCAATGAAGCGAAAGAAAGCGAACTTTGGGATAACGCATTACTCAATGGCCGTAGCCGCACTAATCTAAAGAAAACCGCCGATGAAGCTCGCAAGCTGGCCGTAGAGCAACTCAAACAAGTACGTTACTTCTATAAGCAAGCGCACTGGTTATTAAGCCGATTCCCAGAGGGTAAACTTTGCGATGTTGAGGGCTTGGTTAAGCTGGTAGATAAAACAGAAATTGAAGCAGCCGACTGGAGTTTAACGCCAGGCCGTTATGTCGGTGTCGCGCCAGAGGAAGTTGATGAAGATTTCGACTTTGAAGAAGCCCTACGTGACATTCATATTGAGCTGCAAGGCTTAAATAACGAAGCCGTAGAGCTCGCCGAAAAAATTGCTCGTAACTTTGAGGAGTTGGGGTTATGAGTTGGCGTGAGTTGCCTTTAAGTGAGTTGCCTATTGATGTTATAGACGGTGACAGAGGTAAGAATTACCCAAAACAAAACGAGTTTCATGAAAAAGGGTATTGCGTATTTTTGAGTGCAACCAATGTTACCAAGAGCGGTTTCAAATTCGATACTGTTCAATTTATAGATGAGCAAAAAGATAGCGCTCTTAGAAAAGGGAAGCTGAGTCGGAATGATGTGGTCTTAACGACACGCGGGACTATTGGAAATAGTGCTTTTTTCAATGAAAGCATACCCTATGAAAATATGCGTATTAACTCAGGAATGGTAATTCTTAGAGTTGATCAAAATAAGTTTTATGCACCATTTCTATATTCATACCTGAGATCTCAACTCTTTCTAAAGAAGGTAGATTCAATTAGATCAGGAGCTGCTCAACCTCAATTGCCCATAAGAGATTTGGTCACGGTTAAGATCCCATGTCCTGACATTTCTGAACAGATTAGAGCATCAGAATTTATATCGTCCTATGACGATCTCATTGAAAACAATCGCCGCCGTATCCAGTTACTGGAAGAATCAGCTCGCCTGCTTTATCAGGAGTGGTTTGTTCATCTGCGCTTTCCTGGCCATGAGCAAGTTAATATTACCGATGGTGTGCCTGAGGGGTGGACGCGATTATCTGTCGCAGAGTGTTGTGAAAAACCCTCCTACGGTTATACGGCAAGTGCTAATCAAGATGCTATTGGTCCAAAATTCTTGAGAATTACAGATATCGTCCCTAGCTCTATTAGTTGGGCGAACGTCCCCTACTGTGAGGCAGACGAAGCTACAACAAAGAAATACCAGCTTGGAGAAGGTGATATTGTTGTAGCCAGAACTGGGGCAACCGTGGGTTATGCTAAACGGATGCCTTCATTGAGTGAGCCTGTAATCTACGCATCCTACTTGGTTAAGTTTTCACCTAACAAATCTATTGTTGACGACTTGATTCTCGGTATTTTTATGGAGTCAGAGCAGTACAAAGATTTTGTTCGCGGTAATGCTGGTGGAGCAGCACAGCCAAACGCAAATGCTCAAATATTGGGTGGTGCAAAATTATTGGTTCCATCCGAGCTTCTGCAAAAAGAATTTAGATCAAACGTTGCGCCGTTAATTGAGCAGAAGTTCCTACTTGAGAAACAAAATACATCGTTAACAAAAGCCCGCGACTTACTGCTGCCTAAATTAATGAGCGGCGAACTAACTATTTAAATCAAGGAATGATAATGAACCGAGCACAAGCACAACAATTATTGCAAACAGCGTTGGCAAATCCTACGGCGGAATTTCGAGATGGACAATGGGAAGCCATTGATGCACTCGTTAACCATCGTCAGAAACTCTTAGTAGTCCAGCGAACTGGCTGGGGTAAAAGCTCGGTTTATTTTATCAGTACCAAAATCTTTCGTGATCGCGGTATGGGGCCGACCATTATCGTTTCGCCTTTGCTAGCGCTGATGCGCAATCAAATTGAATCTGCTGCGCGTTTAGGTATCGTTGCTGAAACCATGAACTCCACTAATACAGATGAGTGGAGATCTGTCACTCAACGTATTCTTAATAATCAAGTAGATTGTTTGCTGATTTCTCCAGAGCGATTAGCCAACGATAACTTCATTGAAACTGTCTTACAGCCTATTGCTGACCGTATCGCCTTGATGGTGATTGATGAAGCCCACTGTATATCGGATTGGGGTCACGATTTCCGCCCTGATTATAGGCGCATTGTTAATATTTTACGCCAGCTACCGGCCAACACCCCTGTGTTAGGTACTACTGCTACTGCAAATGATAGAGTCGTTGAAGATATACAAACGCAGCTTGGTGATATTCAAATTCACCGAGGTCCGTTAATACGAGAAAGTTTAGCGTTACAAGCAATGACACTCCCCGATCAAGCATCTCGTTTAGCATGGCTTGCACAATTGATTCCTACCTTATCTGGCACTGGTATTGTTTATACCCTAACAGTGCGAGACGCAGAGCAAGTTGCTAATTGGCTATGTGAGAATGGCATAGATGCAAAAGCCTACCATGGCAGTGTAGAAGCGGAAGGGTTTGAAAATAGTAACTTATACCGGCAACACCTTGAGGAGTTACTCTTACATAACGACTTGAAAGTGCTTGTTGCAACGACGGCTTTGGGTATGGGTTATGACAAACCAGATTTAAGCTTTGTTATTCATTATCAAGCGCCGGGCTCTATTGTTGCTTATTATCAACAAGTTGGGCGTGCAGGTCGTGGAATTGAACACGCGTTAGGCGTGCTTATGTCGGGAGTTGAAGACCAAGATATTCATGCATTCTTTAGAGATTCAGCCTTCCCTACAGGCCAACAGGTTGACGAAATATTAAACATACTTGAACAGAGTGATGGACTTTCACTTCGTAATATTGAAGAGCAAACTAACTTGCGTCAGGGCCAGATTGAAAAAGTGCTCAAGTTGCTTAGTGTCGAAAACCCCGCGCCAGTAATTAAAGAAGGTAGCCGCTGGTTAAGAACACCTATTCGCTACCAAATGGATCATGCCAGAATTGCTCATTTAACAGGACAAAGAGTTCAAGAGTGGCAAGAAGTGCAATCGTATATTCAAGATGCTGGTTGTAAGATGACATTTTTACGCTGTGCATTAGATGATCATGACCCTACTCCTTGCGGCAAGTGTGCTTCTTGTCTTGAACAAGCTGTTGTAGATGTTGCAATTGAACCAGCTCTAGTGCATCGAGCTGGCACATTTTTAAAACATGCTGAAATGGTCATTAAGCCAAACGTTCAGGTCGCGGCAAATGCGTTTCAAGAATATGGGTTCAGAGGAAATCTTCCACAGCAAATTAGAGCACAAGAAGGGCGTGTGCTATCACGATGGGGAGATGCTGGATGGGGTCGAACGGTTGCAGATAACAAGCATGATGGTCGATTCTGCGATGAGTTGGTTGAAGCTATGGCTGCAATGATACAACAACGCTGGCAACCTAACCCTGCACCTCAATGGATATGCTGCGTACCTTCTAGGAACCATCCTGAATTGGTACCAGACTTTGCTCAACGACTAGCCGCAAGATTAGGTTTACCTTTTGTAGATGCGGTTAGCAAAGTTAAAAGCAACCAACAACAAAAAGGGCAGCAAAATCGGTTCCACCAATGCCGTAACTTAGATGGTGCGTTCCAAGTGACACAACTTTATCGAGATCAGCCTGTGTTATTAGTGGATGACATAGTTGACTCTGGTTGGACGTTAACAGTGATAGCTGCATTATTACAACAAGCTGGTAGTGGTTTGGTTTATCCGATTGCTCTAGCTTCATCATCGGTAAAAGATTCATGAGTATTTCCAAAACATTGTCATCAACAGCGCAAGCAACGTTGTTATTGACAAGCTACTTCTCGAAAGCGAGCAGTGAAAAAACTAAACCGCTGACTAATGCAGAGTGGGGGCGATTTGCTTTATGGCTTAAAGAAAAGTCCATTACCCCGGCGGATTTGTTGGTGCAAGACCCTGCACCATTATTGAAAGGTTGGTTTGACTCTCGAATTAGTGCGGAGCGCATTATTGAGCTATTGAATCGAGGCCACAGCTTAGCTCTTGCAATGGAGAAATGGCAGCGAGCAGGTTTATGGGTCGTTACACGTTCTGACCCGCAATACCCAAGACGGCTTAAACAACGCTTGAAGAATGACTCTCCCCCAGTCCTATTTGGGTGCGGTAATAAAGATTTATTAAATGAGCGGGGATTGGCCGTTATCGGTTCGCGCAATGCGAGTGACAGTGACTTAGCCTTCACCGATGAAATAGGTGCAAAAGCAGCCTTTGAGAATATTGCCATTGTATCAGGTGGCGCTCGTGGTGTTGATGAAACTGCTATGTTGGGCGCAGTTCGAACAGGCGGCGCTGTTATAGGCGTTATGGCAGATAGCCTTCTAAAAGCAGCTACAAGCAGCAAATGGCGTAAAGGTTTAATGGATGGCCATGCAGTTTTGGTATCCCCCTTTTACCCTGAAGCAGGATTTAGTGCTGGCAATGCCATGGCAAGAAACAAATATATCTATTGCTTGGCGGATAGCTCCTTGGTTATACACTCAGGTAAAAAAGGCGGCACACTTAACGGTGCGGAAGAAAATTTAAAAAAAGCATGGGTGCCACTTTGGGTAAAACAAACTAACGACAAAGATGCTGCAAATGCTGATTTGGTTGGTAAAGGTGGCCGTTGGTTAGAGGATTATACTACTAACTTTGCTGTCTCAGACTTATTTAACATTGCAAGTAGGCATGTAGAGCAATCCTCAATAGAACAGGCGGATCTCTTTTCTATGCCTGAGCAGCCAAGATTGCTAGATGAACCTGAAGTCAAGGCTCCAATAGAACAAGTTCAACTCGAAGCTGAACATACTTCAGAAGAAAAAGTGATCGAAGCAGAAGAGCAAGGTGATTCTTCAAACGAAACCATTTCTGGTAGTTCAGAGTCCAAAGCTGGTTCTATTGATTTTTATCAATTATTCATTGAAGAGCTTAATAGGTTGGCACAAGAACCTATTAAGCTAGAAGATTTGATCGAACAAACCCAGCTTCATAAGTCACAACTTACAAATTGGTTGAAGCGAGCTGAAGATGAAGGGGTTGTAAAAAAACTTAATCGGCCTGTACGTTATAAAATTGAGAATAGCAAATAGAAGGATTTTTTCATGGCCATGACAGAAGAAACGTTAGTTCAGGAAGTCACTGCGGAATATTTGCTCAATGAATTGTATTGGGATGAATCAGTTTATGGCATGCATGAAAAGCTTGGCAAAGAGGGTGACTTAGGTAGGCTTTCCGAACAAGAAACTGTACTGACACGATATCTAGGCGAGAAACTAATTACGCTTAACCCTGGTTTACCTGATATTGCTTACCAGGAAGCGCTTCGTATTGTTTGTGAAGCGTCTTCGTCAACTAATATAGTGGTTGCCAATAAAGAGAAGTATGCGCTACATAAAAATGGCGTTGAGGTGACTTTCCAAAATGAAAAAGGGGATCGCGTTAAAAAACGTCTCCGTTTGTTTGACTTTGATGATTACGAAAATAACCATTTCTTGTTAGTTCGTGAATTTTGGATAAAGGGTGATATATATCGACGCAGAGCTGATCTTGTTGGATTTGTGAATGGCATCCCCCTTGTGTTTATGGAAGTTAAAAATGTTCATAAAGATATTCGCGCAGCTTATGAACAAAACCTTGCTGATTACAAAGATACCGTCCCTCACCTATTTCATCACAATGCATTTATTATTCTAGGAAACGGAATCGATGCCAAGATAGGTTCAATTTCTAGTAAGTTTGAACATTTCAATGACTGGAAGCGACTGAAAGAAAATGAATCAGGTGTAGTGGATATGGAAACTTTATTAAAAGGGACCTGTTTCAAAAGCAATTTGATGGATATTTTCGAGAACTTTACATTATTTGATGAGAGTTCAGGAAAACTAGTAAAAATTGTTGCTAGAAATCACCAATACCTTGGTGTAAGTCGTGCTATTGATGCAGTGATAAACCGTAATGAACGTCTAGGAAAGCTAGGAGTTTTCTGGCATACACAAGGATCTGGCAAGTCCTACTCAATTGTCTTCTTTGCACAAATGGTTCATCGTAAATTAGGTGGAAACTACAGTTTTGTTGTGCTGACTGACAGGGAAGATTTGGATACTCAAATATATAAAACCTTTGCAGGTTGTGGTTTAGTGGACAACGATAAAGATCCTTGTCGAGCGGATAGCGGCAAAGATCTCAGAGCACTGATCGGCCAGCAGAAAGCCTTAGTGTTTACTCTCATTCAAAAATTCAATGAAAAAGTCGACCCTAAAAAACCTTACTCAGAGCGTGACGATATTATCGTAATAACCGACGAAGCTCACAGAACACAGTATGGCACCTTGTCTTTAAACATGCGAAATGCACTACCAAATGCCAGCTTCATCGGATTCACTGGAACGCCATTATTTAAAGATGATGAGATTACTAAGAAGGTTTTTGGTGATTACATATCAACCTATGATTTCCAGAGGGCTGTTGAGGATAATGCTACGGTGCCATTGTACTATGATGCCAGAGGCGAGGAACTTGTATTTACCGATGATGATGGGAATGAGCACACGGTTGCGGATCCCAAAGGCATTAATGAGCGCATAGCCGAAAAGCTAGATGAACTGGAAATAGAGGATGTAGATGTTCAGCAAAGACTCGAGCGAGAGTTAAAGCGCGATTACCACATCATAACAGCAACAAGTAGGTTGGATCAGGTTGCCCGTGACTTTGTTAGTCATTATTCAAATGGCTGGGAAACGGGAAAAGCAATGTTTGTGTGTATTGATAAAATCACGTGTGTACGTATGCATAAACTTATCGAATTCTATTGGAAAGAAGAGATAAAAACCAAAGAAAAGGAACTCAGTGCTGCGAGTGATGAACAAGATCTAGCCTGGCGTGAAAGGCAATTGGCATGGATGAAAGAGACGTTGATGGCAGTTGTGGTTAGTGAAGAGCAAGGAGAAGTTGCTAAGTTTGAGAAATGGGATTTGGATATCAAACCCCATAGGCAGCTACTTAAAACTGGATTTGAGCTCGATGATGGTTCTAGATTGGATATGGAAGAAGCCTTTAAGTCTAAAGAACATCCGTTCAGAGTAGCTGTGGTATGCGCTATGTGGTTAACAGGTTTTGATGTACCAACACTTTCAACACTTTATTTAGACAAGCCTTTGAAAGCACACACACTTATGCAGGCCATTGCTAGGGCAAACCGTGTGGCTGAAGGTAAAAATAATGGCCTAATTGTAGATTATTGCGGGATCTTGAAAAACTTACGGAAGGCATTGGCTACTTTTGCAGGTGCCGGTGACGAAGGCCACGGTGGTGATGAAGGAGAGAAAGAACCAGCCAAGCCTAATGAAGAGTTATTAGAAAGTTTAAATGAATCTATAAATTACGTAGCTGAGTTTTTGCGAAAGTACGATTTTGATTTGAGTTTAATAGTAACTGAAACTGGTTTTGCTAAAAATGCGGTAATTGCTCAAGCAAAGGAAGTTATCAATCAAAACGATGAAACTCGAAAACGTTTTGAGGTGATGGCCAGAGAGGTATTCAGTAAATTTAAAGCATGTATCAATGTTCCTGGTGTGAATTCTTACCGAGACTTACGCGATGCAATAAATGTTCTTTACAAGAGCTTACAGTCAGACAAAGAAAAAGCTGACATCTCCGATATCATGAAAGAGCTTTATGGGATTGTAGACGCGACAATAGATACAACGCATAAGGTAAGTGAATCAAAGCCTGATAGTGAACGAATCTACGACATCAGTAAAATTGACTTTGAGCGTCTTCGTCAAGAATTTGCACGTTCAGAGCGTAAAAATACAACAGTTCAATCCCTCAAGCATGCTGTAGAGAAAAAGCTTGCTCGGCTAATGATGCAAAACCCTTTACGTACAGATTATCAATTGCACTATGAGCAATTGGTGAGGGAATATAACCAAGAAAAAGATAGAGTTGTTATTGAGAAAACCTTCGAAGCGCTTTTAAAGCTAAATGAAGAGCTTTCGCATGAAGAAAAAAGAGCAATTCGAGAAGGGCTTGATGAAGAATCATTAGTATTGTTTGATTTACTCAGCAAACCAAGTTTACAGAAAAAAGAAATATCAACAATAAAGCAAGTTGCAATAGCTCTGCTAACAACACTTAAAGCTGAAAGGCTCAAAGTAGCTAATTGGCAACAAAAAGAGTCCGCTCGTGATGCCGTAAGGCAGCAAATTTTTGATTTTCTTTACGATGAGAAAACAGGGTTACCTGTTGAGCAATATGAAGAAGATGAAATCTCTGATATTACAGAGCGGGTATTTGTGCATATATACCGGGCATACCCTGAGTTACCATCCCCAATTTACAGCTAGTTTTCTACTATTAAAGCGCCAAGTCAGGCGCTTTTTTCATAAGTATTGATCTTGATTAACTCTTTAAAAAATAAAGAAAATTTGAAGATGACATTGTTTTTAACTTGGTAATATTAGGGTATATCTATTTTAAAGCTGACGGTTAAAATGTTACGCCTTTCTTTGTGTTAAAATTTGAATTCGCTCTCTTATATTTTCGTGCTATTGGAGGCTCTCATCTGATGAAAAATAAGCGACTCGACATTGATGCTTTAGTTGAAGGAGCAATATTTCTAGATGATCATACTCAGGAAGGTTTCATCGGTGTTCCTCATCACAAGGGCTCGCTCCACCCATCGGTGTTTTACGCCCATTTATTTTTACTCAAGAGTAATGCTAATGGTGTTAGTAGAGAAGATATAATCAATCGATTAGGTATTACAGAAACCTTTATCAACGAATTTCTTCAAGGAAAGGTGGCTGTTGACTTAGACTTCGCCAAAAAACTTGGAGATACTACTGGCATACCTCACGACTGAATCGACCAGACTTCTCTAGACACTTAATTGCTTTATAATTATGTGTACTAAGGAGAAAAGATGTCTCAGCGATTTACAGAAGAATTTAAAATACAAGCCGTCAAACAAGTTACCGACCAAGGCTATTCGGTGGCAAGCGTTTCTGAGAGGCTGGGAGTGACTAGCAGTTCGCTGTATAACTGGATAAAAACCTACGGCCCAGACAGTGAAGAACATAGGCAGTCTCAAGAACAATCCGACCGAATTAAGCAGCTAGAAAGAGAGCTTAAGCGCGTAACAATGGAACGCGTATAAAGCGACAATTAACTTGAACGGTTGAGCGACAACTATCTTGACCGGTTGTTCTGTTAAGGTTCGACACGATAATTCGAGGAGAATGGCGTGTCGGGAAATCACATCACAGAAAAGCAAGTCAGGTTATATATGAAGTTCAGAAAGGATTTCACGCAGGAAGTGGCCGCCAGTAAAGCGGATATATCTGTTAGCTCCGCCAGACGAATCGAGAATGGTCGTCACCAACCTAATCAAGCAAAACGCCAATGGCGTACAAGACCCGATCCTCTTGAAGCGGTGTGGGAGAGTGTCGTTGTTCCCATCTTACAACAAGATGCATTGATCACGCCGGTAGGCGTATTTGATCATCTATGTGAATCACATAGTGACGACTTCCCAACTACAGCACGACGTACGCTTGAGCGCAGAATTAAGAAGTGGCGACAATTGCACGGTGGCGCTAAAGATGTGATGTTCTTGCAGCATCACGAATCAGGACTACTGGGAATATGTGACTTTACCCACGTCAAATCTCCTATCACCATAGGACGAGAGCCGTGTAAGCACATGCTGTTTAACTATCGCCTAGCGGTCAGCGGCTGGCAGTATTGCCAAGTGGTTTATGGCGGTGAGAGCTTTGCTGCATTCTCCGATAGCCTTCAGAAAGCGTTTAGAGAAAGTGGTGGCGTGCCCAAAGAAGTCCGCACTGACAGCTTAAGTGCGGCGTACCGAAACCATGACAATGCCGAGGCATTTACCGAACGCTATAAGTCGTTGATGGCGCATTACGGCTTTACGGCCACACGTAATAATACCGGTGTAGCGCATGAAAATGGTGTTATCGAGTCTAGCAATCGACATATCAAAGCGCAGTTAGAACAAGCGCTGCGTATACACGGCTCGTTCGATTTTAACTGTCGCGATGACTACGAAGGCTTTATTCAGCATTTAGTTGGGCGGCGTAACAAGCGTATCAACACCGCCTTTATCAAAGAGCAGCGACAATTACAGCCATTGCCGCCAGTGGGTAGCGTCAATTACTCAATAGAATATGTGCGCGTCTCGCGCACCAGCACTATCAATGTTAAACGCGTGACCTACACAGTGCCTTCCCGCCTGATAGACAGTCGCTTGCGGGTACAAGTGTATGATAACAGGTTAGCCTTATATCTCGGTCATGAACTGACTTACACCCTAGAGCGCGTTTATGCGCAAGGCAGTTCGCGTAAACGCAGCGTCAATTACAAACACGTCATAGATGCTCTGGTTAAAAAGCCACAAGCCTTCCGGTGTTCACAGTGGCGCGACGAGCTATTACCTAACGAGGATTACCGATGCATCTGGCAATATGTTAACGGCAATATGAAAGCAGATGATGCCTGTCGTTATATCGTCAGAGTGCTTCACCTTGCCAGCAAAAAAGATAACGAAATACGGCTGGGGCGCTTTATCATGCAGCAACTGAATACGGGGAGACTGCCCAGCCTGTTTGACTGCCAAGAGCGCTTCCAGCAACAAACACGTGATATACCCCAACTCCAAGTGGGGCAGCATTCGTTAAAACAGTATGCCCTACTGTTGCAAGGAGGTCGAAATGACTAATACAGCTTCACTGCCATTGATGCTAAAAAGCTTGCGCTTAAGTGAGTTCAGAAACCACTGGGAGAGCCTTGCTGAAAAAGCACTGCACGAACAATGGCGACCCGAACACTACTTAAGTGAGTTGTGCCATATGGAGCTAGCAAGTCGGACAGACAAGCGACAATTACGTTACCTAAAAGAGTCAAACTTGCCCTCAGGCAAACACGTTGGCGGCTTCGACTTCAATGCCATAGAAGGCATTAGTAAAGCGCGCCTGCATGACCTGGCTGATAACCACGAATGGGTTAAACAAGCCACAAACCTACTACTGTTCGGTGCTAGCGGTGTAGGCAAAACCCACCTCGCCAGCGCATTAGGTTACAGCCTGATAGAAGCTGGAACCCGCGTAAAGTTCTATCCGGCCACCGCCTTGGTGCAACACCTACAAGACGCCAAACAGCAACTAAAACTCCAGGATGCGCTGAATAAACTGGATAAATACCAAGTGCTAATCGTGGACGACATCGGCTATATCAGAAAGACAGAACAAGAAACCAGTGTGCTGTTCGAACTCATTGCGCACCGTTATGAGAGGTTCAGCCTTATCATTACATCCAATCAATCGTTCGAAGACTGGGATGCATTGTTCACCGATACTACCATGACAGTTGCAGCTATAGACCGGCTCGTTCATCACTCACATATCATTCAATTACAGGGAGAAAGCTATCGAAGAAAAACAGCAATAAAACAGGAAAAATAACTCAGCGACAACCGGTCAAGATAATTGACGCCGTACCGGTCAAGACAGTTGACGTTCTATAAACGCGACATCCTAAAGGAAGCCA
>DJLT01000133.1 GCA_002435145.1 Neptuniibacter sp. UBA6509 | reverse complement strand
CAGCTACGGATAAAAGCCCTTCTAATGCAGCGGCCACGATATTACTACAGACTATCACCGCAACTGAGGGGTTTTCACTCTCCTGGCGATTCAGAATCAAGTCTCCGGCACGCGCAGCCAATAAAGTGGGATCTTGCTCAATAACTTCAGCTAGAAGATCCGTTTCCAAGAAAAGCTTTTCATGACAAAGGCGCTCTGCTGTTAAATACGGCTCAATACAACCATTTGATTGCATACGCGCTACATACTCGACCCGTATATCTTCTAATAATGTCGTCAGCAGTCCACTCATAACTGTCATTTTTCCCGTAGAACAGTGCAAAAAATAATTTAATTGCTAAGGTTAATAAAACAATGGTCGATTGTTACTTAGGAAGCAACAAAAAAAGCAAGGAAGGGGCAAAAAATGAACACTGTATATCTTATTGAAGACGAACAAGATCTAAATGATGAAGAGGGGAGTGTTTATATACTTTCAGATAATTAAAAACTCGGCCAGTTCAAAAGCAACTACTCATCAATTTACTTCCCAGTAAGTTGAGAACGGGTCTGCGCCTGAAAACGATCTATTTAAGGATCGCTAGTGTAGTATTATGCCTCTAGTGAAATGTAATACCCTAGTGTAGGGTAATGCCTATAGGTGAGACCCCTTTCTTAATCTCATCAAAGCAATCACGTAGGTCAATTAACTTTGTTAAGCCATAATCTTCGGGCGATTTAGGCAATTCAAACCAATCTAAAGCCCAAACACGTGTCATCAGTTCATACTCTCCGATGAGCGCATCTAAATAGATCATTACCGCTTCGACACGAGGATCCATATCTAGAACCTGCGGTGCATCCTCAAGATAAATTTCCAGGTGCATACGCTGCTTTACTACGCTTACACGACACCAAAAATCCGTAATATTGCAAAACTCTTCACCAATATTGACGGATAAAGGAATTGGATCGTAACGATTATTAAACGCCTTAAATTCAATACCTGATAACTCGGGTGCGGCCCCAATCAAGCTCAAAACAGAATGTATTGATTCAGGAAAGCCATCACAACCAAATACCATCTCCAACGCCCCGCTCTCATCTTCATCACTTTGAAAATGAAAGGTTAAATTGCTATCAATTTTATGCAGTTGTTCACGATATTGTTTGAGCAGTGGTTCCGCTTCAAATCGATCATCACTTCGACTAGAGAGTAATTGTTCAATTGTTTCTTGAAGCTGATCCCAAAAAGAACTAATTTTTTCGCGTTTTAAAATCATTTATATCAATACAGTCATGTCTAAGGATATTTCTAAGTTCGAGGAACAACTACACCTGTCTGACCTTGATACTTTCCATCACGATCTTTGTAAGAGGTCTCGCAAACTTCATCCCCCTGAAGAAATAACATTTGCGCAACACCTTCATTTGCATAAATTTTTGCTGGTAAAGGCGTCGTATTGGAAAATTCTAAGGTCACATGACCTTCCCATTCAGGCTCAAGCGGCGTGACATTGACAATAATTCCACACCGCGCATAAGTACTTTTACCCAAACAGATAGTCAGTACATCACGAGGGATTTTGAAATACTCTACCGTACGCGCTAACGCAAAGGAGTTAGGGGGGATGATACAAACATCAGACTGGACATCAACAAAACTTCCCTCATCAAAATCTTTAGGGTCGACAACAGAAGAGTTGATATTGGTAAAGATCTTAAATTCATTCGCACAGCGAACATCATATCCATAGCTAGAGGTGCCATAAGAAACAATACGTGATCCGTTCACTTCCCTAACCTGTCCAGGTTCGAAAGGTGAAATCATGTCTTGCTCTTCCGCCATACGGCGAATCCAACGATCAGCTTTAATGCCCATTTTGGCTTTTCCAGTAATAGATAATTTTCAAGCCGAGCATTGTACCTTTATTCATGTTGATGAACAAAGTGCACAACTCAAGAAAAAACGTCAAAGCGATACGTTTTCCAAACAAAGAGCTTTATCAGGAGAAGTAAAAAGCGGCCTAAACAGCCGCTGCGTCATAAACTAGATAAGGTTTAAATCAATAGACTACTAGTTAAGTAGGTTAGCCGTTTTCTCATACTGCTCAGCAAGCCAGAATTCAGCTGCACTTTTACCCTCATCTCTTAGCGCATCTGCCTGTCGACGTAGCTCTTCAGCCATATCTTTTCGGCTTGGGGTCAAAGGCTTAGCTTTTATCATTTTTATATTGGCTGTCGCACGATAATCCATATCACCATTCCTCTTTATTATTATTTATTAAAATCATTATGAACTAAGCAGCCTAGACTAATATTCCGGATTAAAAAGCTTAAACCACAATCCATTGACGCTGATCAATATTCAACCAGCTTGATTTTAATTAAGTGCTCAAAAATAAAGATTCTCAAATAAACACGTTCTGACTAACGATGAAGCACCAAAAAATCCATTTGCCACTCTTGAAAGCTTCGTTTATATGCAATTCCCATTCAAAGCGACACAGCTAAACCAACCAAATAACCTCAATAAACTTATGATTGATTCCAACGCACAAAACATGGTCAATTTCTATTTTTCATTGACTTTTGTCACCCAAAAGTCACAAAACACCCTTAAAGTACCCTTAACCTTAGTACTTTTGACCTCTATTCCTGCGCTCATAAACTAGGGCAGTATCTAATATCAAACACATTACTTAAACAAACGTTTGATAGTTTGATAAGGCAGTAACTAAACTAGAGTAAAGGAGTCCTAGATGTTCGTTCAAAACATGTCAGTAAAAAGTAAACTCACTACGCTGATAATATTGTTACTGGCTGTAGGCCTAGGTATGAAGGCCTACGATTTATGGGAGTTCCGATCGGACCTTTTAAAAGAGAGAAAACTTCAATCCAATAACGCCGTCGCAATGGCTCATAGCGTTGTTGAACATTATCATTCTCTGCAACTTTCTGGTGAACTAAACCAAAGCGAGGCACAGAAAAGAGCTTTAGCAGCTATTCACTCTATGCGCTATGCCGGAGACAATTACGTTTGGATCAATGATCTCCACCCAAGAATGATCATGCATCCGATCAAGCCTGAACTTAATGGTAAGGATATGTCCAGCTTTCGTGATAGTGAGGGCAATGCACTCTTTGTAAACATTGCGAATACGGCAAAAGTCAGTCAAGAAGGCTTTGAAAACTATTATTGGCCAAAACCAGGCGCCTCTACTCCTTCGGAAAAACTGTCATTTTTTAAACTATCTGAAAACTGGGGCTGGGTTGTAGGTACTGGCATCTACATCGATGATATCAATGAAAAATTCTATGCGCGTTTATTGGAAACCGTAATTTTCTTAGCTATCGTGATCCCTTTAGTCATTTGGTTTGCAACGGCTATCGCTCGTTCAATTATTAGCCCATTAAGACATATGAGCGAAGTGATGAAAGTCGTTGCTGAAGGGAAGCTTTCTCAGCGTTTGAACATTGAGAATAGAGATGAACTAGGTGACGTCAGTCAGGTCATCAACCAAACATTGGAAACGCAGCAACAACTTATCCAAAAGCTCAGCCACTCTAGCCACCATATTTTAACCTCCGCAGAACAGATGGCGAGTACGACAGAACAAACGTCTGTTGGTGTTCAACAGCAACATACTGAAACGCAGATGCTCGCGGCAGCTATGCAAGAGATGTCAGCAACCGCTTTAGACGTCGCCCAAAACGCTCAAAAAACGGCAGAAATTACAGTTCAAGCAGAAGATGCTGCACGAACCGGCGATGAAATTGTACAAACAACAATTACGGCCATTCATAGCCTTGCTGATCAAGTTCAAGCTCAAGCAGAAGTAATCACTCAACTTGAACAGGACACTCTACAAGTGGAAACCATTCTGTCTGTCATTCGGGATATTTCAGATCAGACAAACTTACTAGCTCTCAATGCAGCCATTGAAGCAGCACGAGCTGGAGAACAAGGACGTGGGTTTGCCGTGGTTGCTGATGAAGTTCGTGTACTAGCCAAGCGCACCCAAGAATCTACAGATGAGATTCAATCGCTCAATGACAGACTGAAAAGCGCCTGTCAGGGTGCTGTAAATATGATGCAATCCAGCCATACAGAAGCACAAAACTGTGTAGAACAAGCTGCCACTGCAGGCAACCACCTTTCCAATATTGTATTAAATGTACAACAGATCATGGAGATGAATACTGTCGTAGCGTCTGTAGTTCAACAACAGAGCCAAGTTGCTGATGAAATGAGCGGAAACCTGAATAACATTTCTACTATTGCCGAACAAACTCAAGGCGGCGCATCACAAACAGCTCATAACAGTGAACAACTCGCTTCACTTGCTCGGGAGCTACAGCACCAAGTAAAACATTTCCAAGCATAGAGAAATAAAGACTGCAGGGGCTTATACGTATAAGCCTCTTTCTTTACTCTTCAGCTACACAAAAACTCATCTATCCACTGGATCTTTATCCCCTGCCCATAATCCCAGTTTTATCCACATTCTCCTTAGATAAAAAACCGCATAATCTCTTATGCGGCTTATTCGTTGCCTGCTGAATAATTAGCAGATTTTAGCTAATCGTTATCACTAATCATCTTCTATAACGATTGATGGCATCACGCCATCCGATGCAGCGTTTCGTTCAGCCAGTTTAATGGCTAATTTACGAGAAACCGCTCTATAAATAGATGCATACTCCCCATCAGGCTCTGCAGCAACACTTGGGGTACCCGAATCAACTTGCTGTCTAATAGATAAAGCCAAAGGTAACTCGCCTAGAAGTTCAGTATCATATAATCCAGCAATTTCCTTACCGCCACCATCACCAAAAATAGCTTCAGTATGGCCACAATTACTGCAAATATGCGTGCTCATATTCTCCACAACACCGAGTACAGGAATATCCACTTTGCGGAACATCTCAATCCCTTTCTTCGCATCGAGCAACGCAATATCCTGAGGAGTGGTCACAATAACAGCACCTGCAACAGGTACTTTCTGGGATAAGGTCAACTGTATATCACCCGTTCCAGGTGGCATATCAATGAAAAGATAATCTAAATCATGCCAACGGGTTTGCGTTAACAACTGCTGCAATGCTCCCGCAGCCATCGGTCCACGCCAAACCATCGCAGTATTATCTTCGACCAGGTAGCTCATCGACATTGTTTGTAAACCATGTGCCTGAATAGGGCTAAAATGCTTTTCATCATAAGGCTGAGGACGAACACCTTCATCAACACCCAGCATCATTCCCTGACTAGGGCCATAAATATCAGCATCAAGAATACCAACCTTAGCCCCTTCAGCCGCCATCGCTAAAGCCAAATTCACGGTCGTTGTTGATTTACCCACGCCCCCTTTGCCGGAAGCAACCGCGATAACATTTTTAACACCCGACATAGCTGCTAGCTGGTTTTGCCCTTGATTACTGGATATATGATGCGTCAAAACAACATCACATTGCTCTACAGCCTCTAAAGACAGAACTTTATCTTTAATTAATTGCGTAAACTCTTCGGCTACACCCGCACTTGGATACACTAACTCAAGCGTAACTTTCACACTGCCTGAATTAACTGAAACCTCTTTTAGGTTATGAGCAGAAACAAAATCACACTCCATAAAAGGATCTTGAATTTGAGATAATAGATCCGCAACGCTTGCTTCGGTAATTGGCACGTTTCTCACCACCTTATAATCTATAGAGAATAAAAATTAAGCACACATGGGAATAACCAAGCATTTTAGTAGGGATTATGCAATTTCTGTCTAATCCCGTCTATAAAAAACAGCATCAACTAGAACAACCACTTAACCTTCATGCCTTAACATGACACTAAAAAGTACAGTTACCAAAAGTATACGCTTTCTACCCAACGATAAAACTGCTCATGGACAACTATAGACGCATGAGCAACTATTCCTTTAGCTCCTCATGTGCTTTTTCTATGTAGCTTTTCTTAGATCAGAATAATTCTGCCATTTTACGCGATTCACTAAAGTTAGTTTTACCGCTTCCTAAAATAGGGAGTGTCTCAATTTCATGGATTGCGGAAGGGATCATTAGGGCTGGCATCCCCCCTTTAATTAATAGCTCTCGCATACCCTCAGCACTATTTCCTTCAACCAGCAAAATAACTTTCTCGCCTTTTTTAGGGTCTGGTAGGTTAACAGCAACTAGAGGCAGATCCGGAAGCTGAAGTATTTTACGCACCTCACCTTCAATCGCGGTCAAACTCACCATCTCTCCTCCCAACTTAGCAAAACGGCTATAGCGATCCACAATAGTCAAAAAACCATCTTCATCTAAGTGGCCTTTATCTCCACTCTTATACCAACGAATGCCATCAATCTCGACTACCACTTGTGCCGTTTTTTCTGGGTTGTTAAGGTAGCCTTGCATAATCTGAGTACCACCGATAAGAATTAACCCATCTTCGCCTATTGGCAATTCTTCCAGTGTATCAGGATCAACTATTCTAAAAGTCGAGCCCGGTAAAGCCATACCCACCGTACCTGGTTTATTACCTACCTGAACAGTCCACCAATCAGTATCTAAAGAATCAGGCAAGTTAGTACTCGCCACCGGCGTAGTTTCAGTAGAACCATAACCTTCAACTACAGCTACATGATATTTTTGCTCGAAAGCTTCTCTAACACTGTTATCCAATTTTTCAGCGCCGGCAACAACCGCCCTTAATGACTCAAACATTAGTGGGTGTACACGTTTATTACGTGTATATAGCCTTAAAAAAGTGGATGTTGCGCACATCAAAGTAGCTTTATATCTAGCAACGCCTTTACCAATTTTAGGCGCATCCGTTGGGTCCGGATGACATACCACTGGCATACCTTCAATTAAAGGCATAAAGCAAGTAACCGTCAGACCAAATGCATGAAACAGCGGCAATGTAGCCATAATGCAATCATCATCTCTGACATTAAGTACATCCGCAGTCTGGCGTAAATTAGCCATAATATTTCGGTGACTTAACATCACCCCTTTAGGCTCTCCCTCACTGCCCGACGAAAATAAAATCGCGGCGGTATTATCTACATCTCCTTTTTTACATAACCATAGCTGCAACACTGAAGTCGGAAGCAATGCAACAAGCATCATTGTATAAATCGCCTCAACTTTGCTTATGCCTTCTTTTACATCTTCCATATAAAGAACTTCGCGGCCAGCAAACAGCTCGGTTGTATCGATGCCCTTTGCTTTTAGCTTTTTAACGAAACGGCGCGCTGTCACTATTGTCTTTACATCGGATTGCTTTAAAGCTGATAACAATGATGGAATAGGCGCGGTAAAATTCATATTTACAACGGTTTTCCCCGCCATTAAAGAGGCCATATTCGCAATCGCACCCGCACTCGAAGTAGGCATTAGTAAGCCTATATTATCCCCTTCTGTACAAGCTATCCGTTTGGTGAACAATGCCGTAGCCGTTAAAAACTTTTTATGGCTTAGTGGACCACCATCCACATCCGCAATAGCATAACCACTATCAGCATTTTTCATTGTTCTTATAAATGCCTTAGGCAGTGTTTCCAATGACTGCGTATATTCATCCCACGCTTTGATTGATAACTCAAAGACCTTTTGCTTCACTTCTGCCGCATTACTGTTGATCGGTA
The DNA here is from genome assembly GCA_002435145.1 of Neptuniibacter sp. UBA6509. GTDB lineage: Bacteria > Pseudomonadota > Gammaproteobacteria > Pseudomonadales > Balneatricaceae > Neptuniibacter. The sequence goes on along the minus strand of DJLT01000133.1, from coordinate 12,892 downwards.
ATGGACGTCCATAAGCAACGATGACATCTCTTTTAGAACCGGTGCGTCTAATACTCTTCATTTTATCCGTAGATCTCGAAAAACGACTTCCCCATAGTCCACGCATATAGAAGGGAACAATCACACCCTCAGCACCTTCACAGGCTTTTTCAAAGCCTCGTCTAAATTCACCTAGCTGCCCCATATGACTGATCGCCCCTTCAGGAAACAGGCAAACAACCTGACCCGCGCTGATCAAATCACGTACTTGTTCAAGCGCCTGACGGCTTTTCCCTTTAGAAATAGGGATTACTTTAAAAATGTCTAAGAACCAGCGCAGGTACCAACGCTCATAGATACTCCGTTCCATGACAAAATGAATAGGTCTAGGGCACGCCATCTGAATCATTGCCCAATCCAACCAACTGATATGATTACCTAAAAGAAGCGTACCTTTGCCATCCTCAGGCAAATTTTCAAACCCTAAAACTTGAAGATTATATTTACGGCGGAACAACACCATCACAAGCAATTTGATAAAAGCTTGAGGGAGAGTAATGATGGAAAACACAGCCCCCATGCAAGCTAGGACAGCCAATAAAACCAGCAACCACAGACCATCTACACTATTCCATGCAAACAGTACCGTTAGTCCTAAAAAGCCAAGCATAAATATGTTTTGAATAAAATTACTGCCCGCCAGCACCTTTCCAGTTTCAGACTCATCCGCATGAAACTGCACTAGGGCGTTCAAGGGGACACAAAGCAGTGCACCAAATAATCCTATCAGCATGAAGACAAAAGCTTGTACCCACATGCTTTCCAACTGCGGAAGCATGATAAGGCCTGCGGCCACACCCACCGCCCCCACTGGGATCAAACCGACATTAATATAATGCCTAGACAAACGACCTGCCAACATCGAGCCAATCATAATGCCGATGCCTGCAAAAGCCATAACACCCTGAATTATAAAAGTATTATGCTGATTGAGATGTTCCTCAGCGAACGCTGGAAAGACCGCCAACATTACTTGGCTAATCGACCAAAAAATAGATAGCCCAACAATGGCAAGCCATACAGGCCGCTTACTTTTAAGTAACCCGAGATTATTTTTCAGCGAACGACCGCTTAAATAAGCGTTCTTATCAAAGCATGCATTCTTATCCACTTCCTTTAACTGCGGCAGTTGATACGCCAAATACAGTTCAATTAGTGCACCAGTAACAAGTAACCAACCCAATGGAGCGCATCGCTGTAGACTCTCCTGCGGAGACATCGCAGCAGCACCCTCTAACCGGAATTCAAATAGAAAAGAGAAAACAACAATTCCAGCTAAAATGGCCACCATTGTGACAGCCTGTACCCAAGCGTTCCCCTCACTTAAGTTATTTGCTCCAACAAGCTCTTTGATATAGCCATATTTTGCAGGGGAGTAGAAAGCACTTTGCAGCGCCAAGATAAACGTCAAAGCAAAAGCGGGAACAAAGAGCCCCAAATAATAGCAAGCGGTTATTAACAGCGTGATAAACACGCCACCCCAAGCAGCGTACTTCATTACCCTATTTTTGGGATACTTATCAGCGAGGAAACCTGAAGGGGTAAAAAGCAGAATAAACGGCAACAGAATTAAACCATTCACAATAGCAGTCAGAAGAATCTGTGTGTCACCGTCATAGGCTTTAAAAAGAGTATTTTGAATAACTATTTTATGCCCAAGATCGACAAACGCATTAATAAACGCCACACCGATAAAGGCAATAAATCCCTTTAACTTCAATAGATCTTTCATAAACTACTCCTAAGAACACAAGGCCATGCTAAAGTGATTGCCGCATCTGAATCAAGCGATAGCTTAGCCCCATTAATTAAAGCTTTCGGAAATAAAGAGTCATTTCTTCGACGCCACTGAATAGTCACTATAAAAAAAGCCGGTTAAAAACCGGCTTTTTTTATGAAAAGTATTATTTAGTACAACTTAACGCCCCACCAAATACTCCACCATGAAGAAAGGCATTATTTTCGAGTCAAATAAACACCACATTCTAGATGCTCTGTATATGGAAATTGGTCGAAAATTGCGAAGCGCTTAAGCTCATGTGTTTGCGTAAGAACTTCGAGATTGTCTTTTAACGTATCAGGGTTGCAGGAAATATATAAAATATTATCGTAAGACTGCACCTGTTTGACCGTATCATCATCAAGTCCTGAACGAGGAGGATCCACTAATACCGTTGTAAAATCGCATTCATTTAACCCCAAGTCTTTGGTTCGACGCTTTTCCACTGCACCACTTAAGACTTGAGAAAACTCTTCTGAACTGATTCTAACAACATCGACATTATCGACACCATTAGCTTCAATATTAAACTTCGCGGCTCTAACAGAAGTCTTAGAAATTTCAGTAGCAACCACACGCCTGAAATTTTGCGCCATGGGCAGCGTAAAATTCCCATTACCACAATACAACTCAACCATATCTCCACCAGCATCTTGAGTAGCATCAAGCGCCCAATGAATCATATGGCGACAAACTTCGCCATTCGGCTGACTGAAACTATTCTCAACCTGTTTGTAGATATACTCGCGACCATTAATATCGAGCTTTTCAATTACAAAATCTTGGTCTAATAAAATTTTGGTTTTCCGCGAGCGACCAATAAGCTGAATGTTAAACTTCTCTTTTAGCTTTTTAGCCTCTTCAACCCAATCGTCTTCAATTGGACGGTGGTAAAGCAAAGTAACTAATAATTCACCGCTTAACGTACTTAAGAAGTCAATTTGAAAAAGCTTACGTCTTAATATCTCATTAGGACGTATCTCTTCCAACAACTTAAACATCACATCATGAATACGTTCTGAGACCACAGGAAAGTTATCAATACGAATACGTACCTGATTATTCCCTTTCTCGAACATAATATAGTAGAGATCATCATCGTCGTGCCATACTCGAAACTCACAACGCATGCGGTAGTGGCTGCGCGGTGATTCAAATATTTCAATTTCAGGTAAATTAAAGCAAGAAAACTGCTCACTGATGCCTAATTTTTTAGCCGCTAGTTGAGCTTCGTACTGTTCAGGTGCAACAACTGAGATTGACATTAATGCCTCTAGAATGGATATAAAACAGGAGCGTTGAAGTAATAGGAACGCTTAGAAAGCTCGTATTTTAACAGGATGATGACTCAGGCAAAACTACTCTTCGTTCCACCGCAACCTGGATGGGAAGTTTTATAACGTCGGGCCAACTCTTGCCATCTATTAACCTTATCCTGCAAACCTAAGCGTTCTAAATAATGATAACTCAGCTGACTTGATATCTGGCAACCCAAAACATTGGTCACATTAGGCAGAATAGCGTCGGCAACATGAACAGCAGTTAAGGCTGTAAAATCATCTGATTTGCTCGACGCAGGAAAATGATGAAAAAGAACTGTTTCAATGACTGCAGGTGAGATATTCCACAAAGATAATAAATACGCGCCTGCTTCCGTATGGCTAACACCCATCCGCATCTTCTCAACCGCATATAAGGGTTGATTCAAATCACTCGCTTCCTGCATCACTTTTTGATATCCCATAGGATCATGAGTGGCAAAAATAAGCATGCCAAAATCTTGCAATAATGCAGCGAGAAAAGCTTGATCCGTGACTTCTGGTGAGGCTTTAACAGTACGACATATCTCTCGTGCAAGCCCGGCAACAAGTACTGACCGATCACGGATATGCTCGAACGCAAAGCTACTCCAGCAACTATCTTGAGGGTAGTTTTCAAATACCTTACTAGTTAAAACTAAATCTCTCACCTCACGAACCCCAAGAAGTGAAACCGCCTCTTGCAAGTTATTGATATTTCGTTCCAACACGAAACAAGCAGAATTAACCAACTGCAACAGTTTTGCGGCCATTGCCATATCTTTCTCTATGATAGTCGCGATCATTCTGGCATTGCATCTAGGTGATGATAAGGCCTGATTAAGCTCAACATAGATATCAGGTATTGAAGGCAATATTTTAACACTACCCACTAAGTCACGCACCTTCTCTTGCCCCAAAATCCTTAAGGCACGTGTACTTTCTTGTATTCCTCTAGAGATCAGATCAGGAGAACTATCAAAGGGATATAAACGATGGCAGCACTCAGAAAAGATAGCACGAGTGGCAAGGCTGATAGACGGATGAATGCCAATTCTCATAGCACTGGGCTGAACATCGATAAGAGCCTTAACCTGCTCTAATTCAGCATCAGATGGTAATTGACCTAGTTGAAAAAGAATAACCGTAAAAGATTTCTTGTGAACTATGCTTAATAGCTCACTCCAATCCGTCACTTCTGTGACTGACCAATCAAAAACTCCTTTTAATTCACTTAAATAAGTGTCAGCTCCTGCTTTGTTTGGACCTAAGAACAGAGCCTCATCGGACTCTGTGTGCGTCGTTAACATAGCTGCAACTTTTCAAAAATTTACACATTAGTGAAACAACAAAAAGGCGTTTTTTATCTTATTTTTTGATCTTAATAGTTACTGCAATAAAAAATGCCTGTATATCTCACTATAGCAGCGAAAAAGAAAAACAGTTTATTTTTTTAAACAAAGCCAACTTGTGCTTGATAATCAGCAGTAATGAGCTGCCAGCGATCAAGCTCTTTCTCCATTCCGATCTGCTGGATATAAGTCATACTTAATTGACTCGACATATCGCAACCCACAACGCTCGTAGCAGGAGGCAATAATGCATCGGCAACATGAACAGCGGTCAGCGGTGAAAAACCATCGGATGGACTTGCTTTTGGAAAATGATGGAAGAGTACAGCCTCAACCACTTTAGGGGGCAACTTCCATAGAGCTAGAAGATACGCGCCGGCCTCAGCATGCGTTACTCCTAATACTAACTTTTCAATAGCGTAAACAGGCTGCTCCATTAAACTCGCCTTACTAATCACACTGTGATATTCCGAAGAATCATGGCTCGCAAGCACTAAAATACCAAAATCATGTAATAAGCCTGCTAAAAATGCCTGCGCTTGCACATGTCTATCTGCTTTAGCGGCCCTAGCTATATGCTGAGCAGCGCGTGCTACAGCCATCGAGCGCTGGTGAATTTGTTTAAATGAAAAACTTTTCCAATCTTCCGTCTGTGGATAAGAATCAAATAGATGAGATGTGAGCACTAAATCACGGATCATCCTGACCCCTAGTATGGTCACTGCCTCATGCACCCTATTGATATCCCGACTTAAGCCAAAATATGCAGAGTTCACAAGCTGCATGATCTTAGCGGTCATTACCGGGTCTTGCTCCAAAACTTTAGCTATTTCTCGCGTATTAGAGCTATCTGAATTGAGTGATCTATTTAATTTCTCATGTATTTCAGGCAATACAGGAAGGGCTTTTAGGGAGGTTATATAGTCACGAACAGCGGGTTTATTAATCAGGTCCGTAACATGGATACTATTAGATATATAATCAATTAATTCACTTGCGTCACAGTCAAAAGATAATGAATGATGAGCAAGTTCAGACGCCCTTGCTGTCTGTAAAGGTGTTAAGTGACCAGATAAAACGACTCTTACTATTCCGGGATGTTTCTCGACAACTTTTGCCAGTATGTCGAGCCCCTTGACAGGATTATCCCCTAACGGCAGCACCAAAACATCTGCATTAGTACGATCTAAAACAGCAATCAGCTCATCATAACGATCAACTGAAACAATTTTCCAGTCTGATTGCCCCGCCACAGCATGCCCTAAACGATTACTTTGAGGACACGTCTGACAAAATACAGCCTGATGCTGCATCACTGGAGATACCACTCGTGCATCCATATTTTACCTTCCACTTTCTCATCAATCCTTGATATTGTCTGCATTCTACCATTATAGGTTTAGTTTGCTATTCAACTTCTGTCCAGAAAACAAACAACTGTATGAAAAAATTTCAAATCCATATTTCTTTGATTGTAAAGGAGGCGCATTTAACAAAAAATGCACTAACTGTTAACGATCAAGATCACTTAGACTAATTACCCGCATCGTGAACTTCTCTGAAATTTTCTTAACCACATTCCCATTCGCGGCACTACATATCCTTTTTTCAGCATAAGCCTAAATTTAACGACACAAAGCCGACTCTTAATGGTTCATATAGCGCATTAAACAGCGTAGAATCTGCACTCCATATTTTAATGATTTCAGGTTCTCAGGCAGATCATGACTGACAGCAAACGTAAGATTCTTGTTACCAGCGCCCTTCCTTATGCTAATGGCCCCATTCATCTAGGCCATTTGGTTGAATATATTCAGACTGATATCTGGGTTCGCTTTCAAAAGCTTCGCGGTAATCAATGCACTTACGTGTGCGCAGATGATGCCCATGGTACGCCGATCATGCTTAAAGCAGATCAGTTAGGGATTACTCCACAGGAGCTTATTGATCAAGTCAGCGCTGAGCACCAACGTGATTTCTCAGGCTTTATGGTTGGGTTTGATAACTACTACTCAACACATTCTGAAGAAAATAAGCATTTTGCGTCTAAGATTTACACTGCACTACGTGATGGCGGTCATATTGCGAAAAAAACCATCACCCAAGCCTATGACCCTGAAAAAGAGATGTTCCTTCCCGACCGTTTCGTCAAAGGCGATTGCCCTAAATGTGGTGAAAAAGATCAGTATGGTGATTCCTGCGAGAAATGCGGAGCAACCTACAGCCCAGTTGAGTTAAAGAACGCTTATTCAGCTGTTTCTGGTGCAAAACCGATTGAAAAAGAATCTGAACATTTTTTCTTTAAGCTAGGTAATTTTGAATCCTTCCTTCGCACATGGGTAGATAACCATGTACAAGAACACATGATTCATAAGCTAAATGAATGGTTTGAGTCAGGTTTACAAAATTGGGATATCTCCCGAGATGCCCCTTATTGGGGTTTTGAAATCCCTGATGCGCCTGGCAAATACTTTTACGTTTGGCTAGATGCCCCTATTGGCTACATGGCTAGCTTCAAAAACTGGTGTGATAAGAACAGTGTTGATTTTGATGAATACTGGTCAGAATCTTCAGAAACCGAGCTTTATCACTTCATTGGCAAAGATATCGCCTATTTCCATACCCTTTTCTGGCCTGCAATGCTAGAAGGAGCAGGTTACCGCAAACCCAATGGCGTTTTCTGCCATGGGTTCCTAACGGTTGATGGACAAAAAATGTCTAAGTCGCGCGGCACATTTATCATGGCCGAAACGTACTTAAATCACCTTAGACCTGAGTACCTTCGCTACTATTTTGCTGCAAAACTAAGTTCTGGCATCGATGATATCGATCTAAACCTTGAAGATTTCCGTATGCGTGTAAATGCGGATCTTGTTAATAAGGTTGTGAATATTGCCTCGCGCTGTGCCGGCTTTATCAAGAAGAAGTTTGACGGTGAACTTTCCGCTGAACTCGCCGTACCTGCCCTGTATGAAGAAGCAATTGCCGCTGGTGATACTATTGCCGAAGCTTACGAAAACCGTGAATTCGGTAAAGCGATGCGTGAAATAATGGCGATTGCTGATAAAGCTAATCAATATATTGATGCAGCAGAACCTTGGGTACTTGCTAAGCAGGAAGGTAAAGAGCAGGAAGTACAAGATTGCTGTTCAATGGGTATCAACCTATTCCGCGTAATTGTCTCATACCTTGCCCCGGTATTACCGCAGGTCACTGACGATGTGCAAGCATTCCTAAATTTAGACAATATGAATTGGGACAACATCAAACAGCCACTATTGAGCCAAAAGATTAATAAATTTAAGCCATTAATGCAGCGTGTAGATGAAGATAAAATCACCGCTATTATTGATGACACAAAAATTGCGTTAGAAGCGGTCGCAGCTCAAGCAGAATCGCAGACAAAACCTGCGTCCCCACTATCTGACGAACCCATTGAAGACACTATCGAATTCCCTGATTTTGCAAAAGTAGATCTGCGTGTAGTACGCATTGCAAAAGCAGAGCATGTTAAAGGCGCTAATAAGCTTCTACAGCTTACTTTAGACCTCGATGGAGAAACGCGTAATGTATTTGCGGGTATCAAGTCAGCTTATTCGCCAGAAGAGCTGGAAGGCAAATTAACCGTCATGGTTGCCAACCTTGCACCGCGTAAAATGAAGTTTGGTGTTTCAGAGGGCATGGTACTTGCCGCTGGACCGGGAGGAGAAGATATCTGGATTCTAAGTCCTGATGATGGCGCTCAGCCAGGTATGCGGATCCAATAGTTATATCCATGTGGCCACATGTTTCATGAATACATGTGGCCACATTTTAACCAAAACAGTCCATCAATCTAGTCTATAAAATTAGCTTTGAAAGCAAGCCGCACTGAAGATCCTCAGCACCTTAGATCTAATATCTCTTAAATACATCCTCTAAGCCAAACAACATTATTGAAGTTCAGACACATGATTTTTAATCAAGCGCGAGTACTAACTCCACTTCATCTGAACTAAAAAGCTGCTCTAAAGATTGGGGCCTTCCTAAATGATAGCCTTGTGCATAATCTACTTTAATATCTCGTAAAACATTAAGCGTTTCCTGATCTTCAACAAATTCAGCTACCGTCTTCTTACCTACTGCCGTCGCAACCTCCCTAATCGCTTTCACTAACGCCAAATCAACAGGGCTATGAGTGAGCTCTTTAATAAATGACCCGTCAATTTTCACCGTCTGTGCCGGTAAACTTTTCAAATAAGAGAATGTGCTAAACCCTGTACCAAAATCATCAATAGCAAACGAACATCCCATATCCGAAATCCTCTGCACCATTTCACGCGTAGCTGCAAGGTCAGTCAAACTAGCACTTTCCGTTAGTTCAAAGATAACCCTTGCAGGATTAACACTATAGAAAGACAATTTCTCTTCGATAAAAGGCACCACATCCTCATTTCTAAAAGCTTGCGCAGACAAGTTAATCGCCGCTTTACAAAGTTGCGGATATTCACACAGATGTTTGATCACCATATTGATTACATGATGATCCAGCAATGACATGTCTTCAAACCGTTCAAGAGCGGGAATAAAATCCCCCGGATAAACAATCTGACCATCGATGTTCAAACGCACGAGAGCCTCATAATACTCAATCTGATTACCCTCAACGTCATAGATAGGCTGATAGTGTAAAACGAGATTATCCTGCTCGATGGCATGCTTCACTGTATGCAACCACTCCATACTGCGTTTGACATCATCCCCCTCTTTATCCGTTTCGGAATACAGGTGTACGCAGTTTCGGCCATGGCGCTTAGCGATATAAAGCGCTACATCAGCACGCTGCAAGTGTATTTGGGAACTAATCTTCTCTAGACCTATGACGCTTAAACCAATGCTACAAGTGATTTTGATAACTGTATCAAACACCTTAAAGGGGTGATTAGCGATTAACTTGCAGAGAGTATTAGCAATTAATTCCCCAATTTGGAGCTCTGTATTCATCAACAGAACTGCGAACTCATCCCCTGCGATTCGACACAATCGATCTGACTTTTGCAACTTAGATTGAAGTAACTCAGCTACAGTTTTTAGGATGGCATCCCCCTGAGGATGACCTTTTGTGTCATTGATCACTTTAAAATGGTCTAAATCTATATATAGAAGGCAATGCTGAGTTGCCCCTTGATTCGCTATAGCTACGACTCGGGCCAATTCATTCTCAAAATAAGTCCGGTTAAAAGCCCCCGTCAAGGAATCATAAACAGCAAGTTGCTTCAGCTGCTGTTCGGTTTGTTTACGTTGCGAGATATCATCTAGTGAAACACTGATTACACTAGATGATTCATCCCTGAAAATTCGACTAAAACGCGCCTCTATCCAGCACCCCTGATTAAACTTTTCAGCGAGCTTAAATTCCACACTATAACTGGACGTTCTATTTGAAAGCAGAATACTGATAGCATTCTTAACAATAACTTGAGAGTCAGACGCCACCTCACAAGCAAAATCAGATAAAAAGCGACCATATATTTCATTTGGAGCTAAGCCAGTTAAAGCCAAAAATGATCGGTTGTTAAATACAATCCTTCCCTCATCATCTAATGCGATAACAGAAGTTAATAAACTATTTAGCACCGCTAAACTTTCGTTACCTGATGTAGGTTCTGAACGCTGATAGCTCTCTCTATCTTTCCCCATCAGCAAACGTTCTTGATGCTTTAAATTTGTATAAGAGTCATTAAACGCGCTGTGACAACCATTTATCAACTGCTCTGCAGAAAAAGGCTTTTTCAAGCAGTAACTCACACCATCTAACATCAGATCAGTAATCAGTTCTTCAGTAGCACTATCAACCAAAGCAAGAATAGGCTGGAAAGGGTCGGTAGATACGACTGATTTAACGAATTCAAATAAGCAGGCAACAGATTCGTCTAATGCAAGGTCTAAAACAATGAGCTCATGTCGCTGAGATTCCCACCCTTTTAAACCAGACTCTAGACTATATGCAGTATCAACATCTGGATAGACAAACAATCCATTAATGACTTCTGTGGAACTTTCAATTTTCGCGATCACTAAAACAGAGGCATTAGCGTTTCTTTGAAGAGATAATGAGGAATTAAAACTTTCGAGCAAAGGTCCTAATTGTTGATACTCTTGAAGCGGAATCCAATGATCAACACCGAAGCTGCGGACGATACTATCCTCAATATGTTCACATCTGGGGCTCGGAACCATTATAAAAGGTGTCGCATTGCGACACTTTAATCCGCCTGCGCGAACTAGACGGGCTAAACGCAAGCCATCAAACTCAGTAAGAAATAAATCACTGATAATACATACGACGTCCACTTCTTTTAGAATCGTTATAGCAGAGCGACCATCGCTAGCTTCGAAAACCTCAAAATTGGCAGTAGAGGAGATAAAACTAGACAGCTCTTCCCTTATTTTTTCATCACTATTAACAAGTAATAATTTCGGTGAACTCACCATACTTAGACATCCCAATCATAAATCCACCCACAGATACGCATCCATCCAACAGTAGTTGTGGTAATAACTACATAAACAAAACTACAATTTTTTATACTGCATTAAATAACAATACCTTTCTGTTACGACCCCTTCAAGTTAATTAACAAATAAAAACCTTCAAAGCCTTTGAAAACATTAACTTTTCATTTATTTACTAAACCCTAAATGCCTAACCATAATGGCCATTCGCTAGTGCAAATAGAGGAGATCTTCTGAAATTACGGGCTGGGAAATTTATAAAAGAAGGCCCTTAGATATTTAAGGCTTATATTTGGGGAAAATTAGGTCTATGCTGTTGGCAGGAGTTTCACTGTAAAACTATTAAATTACAGCATAAGGTATTTCCAAGAAACAATTCAGGAGTGTATATGCCATACAACGATGACATCATGCAGGAATTGAACGTCTTAAATCTCTTTAATCTCAACACCACTCAGGAAGGCATAAAAGTCCACTCTTCCGCCAAACCTGAACTCATTGAAGCAACTCAGAGATTATTCAATAAAGGACTCATTTCACAGAATGACGGCGGTTATCTAACCCCCCTAGGTCATGAAGCAGCCGAGAGCACGCAAACACTGCTGACAATTTTAATTACTGAAAGTCGACTCTAATTTTTATCATGTAAAAAGGGCCCTTAGGCCAGTGCTGTCCCATAATTTTTAATCATAAAACGATCCTCATCTGAGGATCGTTTTTTTGCCTATTCGGAGGCGGTGGGTTCAGCCGCTCCTGCAGGGCTTTCCTCTCGAATAAACTCACCTGAAGTACCCGCATGATTCTTTGAACAGTCTAGCCTTCCTTGACGCAGTCGCGAGCATAAGCCAATAACAGATAACTGATCATTGCGATCCAGATCTGTGTCAGCATGGCATTTCGAGAACTGCCTAAAAACGCTTTGATTTTCAGATTCTGCTTAACCGCTTTAAAAAACAATTCAACATGCCATCGATCTTTGTAAATGGCAGCAATGGTTCTGGCCGACAGCGTGAAGTTATTTGTGATAAAACGGTACTTACGTTGGGTGTCTGGACAGGTATAACCAACTAAACGCAATGTTGGCGCCCCCTGCTTTTGGGCATGAGTACTCGTGAATTCAATACTCTGATCATAGTCTACGCCCACACTCTCCTGACTTTGAATGACTTGATACACAGCATTAGGTCTTAACCGGGTCACAAAGCTAACCCCCTGTTCTGTAAGGGAACCGAACCAAGCGTAATCAATATAGCCTTTATCGAAAGCGACAATGCTGCCTCGGGGAAAACGAAACTGACGTCCCTTAACCATGTCATTTTCTACACCATCTCCTATTGCAACAAACTCGGGAATCAGAGAGCTGTTATTTAGCCCCACATGCAGTTTCATAGCTGCTTTGGTCTGATGACACTTCGCCCAGGGAAATAACTTAAGCGATAGATCAATTACACTGGCATCCAGAGAGTACAGCGGATTTTTAAAGCGGAATTTGTGCGCGTTATCACGTAAGGAGCAACGTTGTAGTAATTTATAAAACAGTGCTTCGTAGAGTTCAGCCGGTTGCTGTTCATTCAAACGAGCGAGTGTTGTTCGGGCAATCGGCTTGGCGCCTAAGTGATAAAGTTTATGTTGCTGACTTCGCAAGCTGGACTCAATATCACGTAGGCTCTGACGGCCTGAAAGCTGTGACATCGACATCCCAATAAACTGATCCCAACGGGAGGCAGAACGAAGTTTTTGCCCACGATGATGGAGTTTTGCCTGAGCCTCAAACTCATGTCTCGAAAGAGGCTGAAGCAACTGATGAAAAGCAGTATTATGATGTGACAAAGCCTGAGTCCTTTGGTTTTACTGGTGTGTGGTAACAACAGTTTACCAGTGGATCTCAGGCTTTTTCATTTACTGCCTCAAACTATGGGACAGCAGTG
>DJLT01000076.1:591-22004 GCA_002435145.1 Neptuniibacter sp. UBA6509 | reverse complement strand
GACTTATTCGATGCCTTTTCAGTCGCGGCCATAACTTTCTTTTGTGCAGATGCCGCTGTATTCTGCGGCCCTGCGCCAGCGGATGGAGCGCCTGGCGCCATATCAGCATCATTAGGTTTAACTTCAGCCGCATTACAAGCAGTCAAAACTAAACTCAAACAGATAAAAAAAGATTTATAAATTTTCAATGCGCTGCCCTAGATCCGTTCTTTTTAATGATGTCCATTCTATACGAAAAATCAAAATTAAATAGTAAACTAGTTTAGAGGATCACTAGCCTTACGATCGGCATTTAACTGCCTTTCCCAACGTAACTTCATTTTCTCCAATACTCGAGCTACAGCCGCAAAACCAAAGGTTGCCGTCACACATGTTGATGCGCCAAATCCGCTTGCACAATCTAAACGAGTACCACCGTCCATCTGACTCTTATTAGCACACACACTGCCATCCGGCTGCGGATAAACAAGTTGCTCCGTAGAGTAAACGCAGTCTACAGAAAAACGTCTGCCACTTTTACTGAACTGGTAATGACGTCTAAGGAACGAACGAACTTTAGCCGCTAAAGGGTCATGGCTTGTTTTTGCCAGATCACATATATCAATTTTTGTAGGATCGGTTTGCCCACCGGCACCACCGACAGTGATAATAGGAATTTTTCTATAATTACAATGAGATATTAAAGCTGCTTTTTCTTTAACACTATCAATTGCATCTATCACATAATCGAAATCAGATGTAATGAGCTCTGGAATATTTTCAATGGTTATAAAATCGTCAATCTCATTGACAACACAATCCGGGTTAATCAACCGAATGCGCTCTGCCATCGCTTCTGTTTTAGAGCGTCCAATATTGCCACTTACGGCATGAATCTGGCGATTCGTATTGGTAATGCAAATATCATCCAGATCAATCAGCGTAATAGTGCCAATAGCTGTACGTGCTAGAGCCTCGGCAACCCAAGAGCCAACACCACCAATACCTATGACACAGATATGTGATTGATTAAACATATCAACCACATCATTTCCATATAAACGACGTGTTCCACCAAAGCGGTTTTCGAAATTATCTGACAATGAAAAGTCTCCCAGTAATTGCCTAAAAACTAAAATTCATCTTCTGTAATTTCAGTTAAAATGACATTACTGCATTTAGCACATTTACCTTCGATAAAAATAATATCATTTTGTTCATATTCTATCGGATCAATCATCCCTAAGTTCACTTCTTGACAATGATCGCACCAAGTCTCTTCTAGAAATGCTTTCTTTTCCTCTTCATCGCGAAGATTAAAATCACGCTCTATACGTTCACTCTCACTCATATTATTTACCTATTTTTAAATTGGGCCAGTTAATTTGCTCAGGATTAGAGCAAAAATCATCTATTAATAGCTGAGCATCATGATCAAATAATGCTCCATCTTGCGGTAGGCAACTATAACTATGTAGTGTGCCTTGATATTCAAAACTTAAACGATAAGCATGTAAGTAAACTCGATCCGCACTACTTCCACTATAAAGGCTATCACCATAAATAGGGGCTCCTTCGCTTTTAAGTGCCACTCTAATTTGATGTGTTTTGCCGGTAGTGGGCTTAAGGATAAACAATCGGAATCCAGGTTTAAGTGAAACGCTAAAAAACTGTGTGATAGCAGGATCAGTTTTAGCCGATAATAATTTCCAACTACCACGACGAGATTTAGCCATATCTCCGATAATAGCCCCCTGTTTTCGTCGCGGCTTACGATCACTAATCGCTAAATAGAATTTACTAACAAGACGCTCTCTAAAGAGCCGAGACAATTCCGACGCAGCCTCGGCACTTTTTGCAAAAACCATAAGACCCGAGGTTATCTTATCAAGACGATGAATAAGGTAGATCTGCTTCAACCCAAGGTCTTTTTGGAGCTGCATTGTAAGACCAGTGTCATTTTGATCTTTATGTACACTGACACCTTGGGACTTATTAATCATCACAAAGCTTTCAGTTTGATCAACTATTTCGTACACATAAAACCCCGCTAAAAAACGGCATCATGCGTTAGTTAATCCGATAATTCAAGGAGAGTTAGCGAATCAAGAGAAGGGCAAAAGAAAAGCGCATTAAAAGCCTCCTTATGCAGAGAGCGAACGATCAATGCGCTTTAGAATTTTATTTACTTTATCAGTGTATATATGAAAAATAACGCGCCGCTTATGATCAGCTTCTTTAGCGAATTTAATTTCCAAACAAGCAACATTCCCCTCAATAAATTTAGCCGCTGAAAAACGCTCATCCCCGGCTTTCAAATTAAGAAATTTAACGCCATCTGCCGCTAAAACTAAGCGTTTATCCGTTATCGCTATAAATCCCTTATACCACTCACGCCCCAATAATTTACCTTTGCGATTCACATGCGAGATCGTGAATCGCAAGTCATCTTGCTCAAATGAAACACTTTCCGTTTCAAGTTTCTGTTGTAGCTTTTCAGGTAGATGGGTTGTCATTATAGAGTCTCTCTTCTAACCACAGATTAAGATTGAACTCTATTGTGCACCACACAATAGACAAAATTATGACAGCTAGATGAAGAGTAAATTAACTTAGGTACGCCTGGAAGTGAGATCAAACAAGGGCTTAAAATTAAAGCCCTGTGACCTCTTTAATAAACGGAATAGTTATCTTTCGTTTAGCACTCAAAGATGCTCGATCTAATGTATCCAGCAAAACGGTTAGATCATTCATATTACGACTGGCATGATGCAAAAGATAACGTACAACATCATCTGAGAACTCAAGACCTCTCGCACTCGCCCGCATCTGAATTGCCTTCAGTTTAGTTTCATCATCAAGTGCCTGAACTTGGAACACAATCCCCCAACTCAGCCTTGACGACAGATCAGGCAATTGAACACCTAAATGCCGTGGAGGTGTATTCGCGGCAATGATCAGCGTATTTCCTTGATCCCTAATTCGATTAAAAAAGTGGAATAAGGCTTCTTCCCACTGTGTATCGCCTACAACGGCACTAATACAATCCAAACAGATCAGATCGATATACTCCATCCCTTCAAGGATGCCACCGCCTAAATGCTTCAGTTCATCAAGCGGTAGATACGCCGCAGTTCGACCTACCGGATCCGCTTCATGGCAAACAGCCTGCAACAGGTGCGTACAACCTACACCTGGGCTACCCCATATATAGGTAAATTGTTCGCCCGAAGGCTGTGTAGCCGCTTTTAAGCTCGCACACAAAAGCTCATTACCTTGCGAATAAAAATTCTCAAAGCGAGCATCGTCTCTTAACCCAACAGATAGGGGTATTTGGAATGGATGATCAGTTGTCATTGACTACAGTTTCAGTCTTCTCAATGTCACTAGAATGTTCAGAAGCATAAAGGGCACTATTTTTATAACCCTCATTCAAATGGCGCAACAACACCATAATTACAGCGGCAATAGGTAAGGCAAGTAAAATGCCTACAAAACCAAACAACTGCCCCCCCGCCATAATTGCAAAAATCACAGCGACAGGGTGTAGCCCGATTCGATCGCCAACAAGCAAAGGTGTTAACAGCATGCCTTCTAAAAGCTGCCCTACTACGAATACAACACCAACATAACCCAACACTATAGGATCTTGAAATTGCATAAAAGCAGCCACGCCGGCTACAACAATTCCAATAAAGAAGCCCATATAAGGGACTATGCTCGCAAGACCTGCGATCATACCAACCAATAACGCTAGATCAAGCCCTACGATCCATAAACCCACCGCATAAACGATACCAAGGGCAAACATCACTAGCAATTGCCCCTTCATAAAGGCACCTAGAACCTCATCACACTCTGAGGCCCATAGAGATATTTTTGGCTCTAAATTGCGCGGTAATAGATGCTTGACCTTATCAACCATAACATCCCAGTCACGCAACAAATAAAAGGTAACCACCGGGATCAACACTAGATTAGCAACCCATGCAGCAACCGCTAAACCTGACTTAGTAAGTCCACCGAGAAGCTGTGCCATCACATCACTCGTTTTTTGTAAATCACCCAACAAGATTTTCTTGATATGCGCAAAATCAAACAACGCTGCATCTAAATTAAACGTGCTTAATATCCAGGGGAATAACTGCTCTTCAAACAACAAAATCGCCTGAGGCACACGCTCAACCAGCGTTTGAATTTGATAACCAATTTTGGGAATAAAAATTAAGAATAAAATTGAGACAACAGCCGTCATCGCTATAAAAACGACAATAACTGAAACCGTCCTCGATAAGCCAGACGCTTCAAGCCGGTCCGCAACAGGGTCACATAGATAGGCTAATAAAGCACCTACCAAAAAGGGTGTTAATATAGGAGCTAATAGGTAAACAAGCCCACTAACAACAAGTGTAACTATTAATAAAAACCAACGCTGTGATTCAGTCATTTCCTTATCCCTGCCAACGATAACTCAAAACTTTATTGCCACTTGGGTTACTAAGCTGTTCGGTAGCATTTAAGCGAAGTTCCATCTGTATCGCCTGTATTAACTGTTGTTCCGTCCCATCAAGCTGCAATCTTAAAGTAACTTCATTTCCATTAACCCGCTCTGGTTTAACATCTTTCACAACAGGCAGACCACGTAAAAAAGCGGTCAGTAAAATATAATCCGACAAACTCGCCACACCACTTACTTTCATAGCGATACCTGTCTGGAAGTGACTCAATTTATAACTGACTACTGGCTGAAATAACTGATCTGCGACTTTATCAACCATATCAGTTAATACAGTGTTCACATCGCCAGAAGCGGATAAAAATTCAATAGTTGAACCCACGATAAGCATACCGCCTAAAGCAACACTTCCTGAATCGGAATACTGTAATTTTACTGCAGCGATAGCATCAGCTTTATAACGGGCTGACGCTGCTTTTATAGAACCTTCAAATGAATCCCAGATATCATTCGCAGGAAGCGCAGCTTGATCAGAAGGGTCTAAAAGCGGCAGTTGTATAGGTAGACCCCGTGAACGAGCCGCACGGTTCAATACACTTAATTCAAAACTTTCAGAAGGGAGATAATCCGGCAACCCCTTGTTATCCGAGACGACCCAAAAGAGTACTTTAGGTCTCTGAGGCCCAAGAGGCTTTATTCCTGCTTGCTTAATTAAACGATCAATCGCACCTTGAGCATATTGTAGGTTTATAAAAGCGGCAGTCTCATCTTCCAGGTTTTTACGAAAACTAAATTGCTGCAAAAGCGTTTCAGCAACAACAAACTTTTGTTGAACGACTGGGCTCTTATCTAATTCACGGCTTCCAGATACCTTGACCAATACTTGTTTCAGGCCTTGTAGAATCTGAGTTTCTGTAGGCGCTTTTTTATCAGCAGTTGTCGCTAATTCAACGCTATATAATCCTGTGACTGTGCCCGCAGAAATGAGTGTAGAGAACGATAAAAGTAAGCTAGTAATACAGACCCTTAAATAATCCATCAAGCCACCTGAAAATGCCAAATAAATAAGTTGGCGTAACTGTAACACAAGCCAGAAATCGTTTTTAGAAGATTTCTTATGACATTTTGTTAACTTTGCTGAAGGTTAGGCGTGTACTAAAGCGCTAGAAACGGTAGAATACGCCCAATATTTTTCTTCCCTTTTTTCCCTTGTACATTAAAGGTTAACTGATCCATGTCTACTGGTTCTGATAGCAACTCGCTAAGTTACAAAGATGCTGGTGTCGATATTGACGCTGGTAATGCCCTAGTTGATCGTATTAAAGGTGTAGCAAAAAGCACCACACGCCCTGAAGTTATGGGTGGTTTAGGTGGTTTTGGTGCGCTTTGCCGCATCCCTGAAGGCTACCGTAAACCGGTGCTTGTTTCAGGCACTGATGGTGTAGGTACAAAACTACGCTTAGCAATGGACCTTGGCAAACACGACACCATTGGTATCGATCTAGTTGCCATGTGTGTAAACGATCTAATCGTTGCAGGCGCAGAACCTCTTCTATTCCTAGATTACTACGCTACGGGTAAGCTAAATATTGATACAGCGGCTGATGTAGTAACAGGTATCGGTAAAGGCTGTGAACTTGCTGGCGCGGCACTGGTCGGTGGTGAGACTGCTGAAATGCCGGGCATGTATGAAGGTGAAGATTACGATTTAGCGGGTTTCTGTACGGGTGTTGTTGAAGAAGATGACATTATTGATGGCAGCAACGTAAAAGTAGGTGATACTTTAATCGGTTTAGCATCATCAGGCCCTCATTCAAATGGCTACTCTCTAATTCGTAAGATTCTGGAAGTTAGCGGTACAGAACTAACAGCTGATCTAGATGGGCAGCCACTTGCTGATGCTTTGATGGCACCAACGCGAATCTATGTTAAGTCTTTGCTTAAGCTCATCAAAGAATCTCAAGTAAACGCGCTTTCCCACATTACGGGTGGCGGTTTGCTGGAAAACATCCCTCGCGTTCTGCCTGACAACGCAAAAGCGGTTATTAATACTCAATCTTGGGAACTGCCTGCCGTATTTAAGTGGCTTCAAGAGCAAGGTAATGTAGACGCGACTGAGATGTACCGCACGTTTAACTGTGGTGTCGGCATGGTTATCTGTGTACCGTCTGACAAAACAGATGAAGCCTTAAAACTACTATCAGATGCGAACGAAACTGCGTGGGTTATTGGCTCAATTGCAGCAGCATCTGAAGGTGAAGAGCAAGTTGAACTTGTAGCAACGGAGTCCTAATCCAGCCTATGAGTAAACGAATCGTTGTCCTGATTTCAGGAAGTGGTTCCAACCTACAAGCCATAATGAATGCAATCGATGCCGGCCAAATTAATGGCCGCATCGAAGCAGTTCTCAGCAATAAAGCTGAGGCTTATGGCTTGGAGCGTGCCAACAATGCCAAAATTCCAGCAATAACGCTTCAGCATGTCGACTTTGATGATCGAGAAAGTTTCGATCAAGCAATGATTGAACAGATCGACCAGTACAAACCTGATCTTATTGTACTAGCAGGGTTTATGCGTATTTTAACTCCTGCTTTTGTTCGCCATTATCAAGGACGCCTGTTTAACATCCACCCTTCATTACTGCCTAAATACAAAGGCCTTCATACACATAAACGTGCTATTGAAGCAGGTGATAAGGAACATGGTTGCACTGTACATTTTGTAACAGAAGAGCTGGACGGTGGCCCCCTAGCCGTTCAGGGAAAAGTCAGCATAGATGTGGATGATAATGAAGACAGCCTGCAAAAAAAAGTACATGCGGTTGAACATATTATCTATCCATATGCTGTACAGCTTTTTTGTGATGATAAGCTTGCTTGTACTGAACAGGGAATAACGTTAGATGGACAATTACTCCCTGCCCAAGGCTACCAACTAGAAATACGTCAGTAAGAGGAAAATAGCGATGCCTAGAAAGCAACTGCGCACACGAACTGCAGTATTAACCTATCTAGTTTTCTGGGCATTCCCTCTCTTCGCTTCAGCTGACGAATCAACGAGCAAAGACTTACCCGCCTTAAAAACCTTTACCGCTGCTTATGAGCTTGAGTGGGACGGCCCCATCTCCCTAAGTGGCGACACAATACGCCAACTTAAAAAATCACCCGACAATCAGTGGGTGATTGAATCAAAAGCCTCGTCAATGCTCGCGAGCATCTATGAAAAAAGCAACCTTGAACTTTTTCATGATCAACTTCGTCCCATACACTACATTTTTAAACGCAGTGTTTTAGGGAAAAAGCGCAACGTAAGTATTGAGTTTGATTGGGAAGCAAATAAGGCGACAAACAATGTTGCGGATAAGCCTTGGAATATGTCCGTCACTCCGGGCGTTCAAGACAAACTAAGCTACCAAATTTTACTCCAACAGCAGGTAGCTCAAGGCAAAACTGAGTTCAACTTCAACGTAGCCGATGGCGGAAGTTTAAAAGAGTATAAATTTAAAGTAGATGGCAAAACTGAAATTGAAGCCCCTATCGGCAAATATGAAGCTATTAAAGTAAAACGCATTCGTGAGAAAAATAGTAAAAGGCAAACTTATATTTGGTTTGCCCCAGAACTAGACTATCAGATCATAAAGTTGATGCAGATAGAAAAAAAAGACAAGGCGTACACCCTTCTGCTCAAAAAGCTGTCGCCCTAATCTGGATTTAGATAATCTACTCTATGTCAGGAATCCAACTTGCTGGCATTGCAGTAAAACCATTAAAGATCCCTCCGCCTTGTTGATCATCTCTTAAGTCGGCAAGCAATATCCGAGAATGGTCAATAACAAGCACTGCAGTCTGCGCTCCCATACCCGTATGAATATCCTGATAAGGGTCTGAGAACACCAAACGGTTCTTCGTATCAGATGACCCTAGCAGCTCAAAGAAGTAGGGGCGCCAACTCCAATTATAGCCTTTATGGTTGTCATCTCGAATCCAGCCACGATCGCTGTTTTCATAATTAGGCGATATTTGATCACCTAGACGGTCACAAATATAAAATCTGATAAGATGATCTGCCGCCACAAAATCCTGTAGATCTTCTTCATCACTGGCGGTACGAAGAACCTCCCGCAATGCTAGAAGCTCAGCTTTAACCTTTTCTGCACGCCAATGACTTCGTGCAGTTGCCTCTAAAGCACGTTCCCGATAATGACTTAGTAAATTCTTAACTGTGTACTGTGTTTTTTCAGGAGGAAGCATCTCCGCAACAGCTTCGGAGAAAAGAAAGCCCTGAACATAAACCGCATTACAACTTAAAGCTAAATAATATTCTTCCTCAGTCTCTACCCCCTCGCATAGAACCTTACTACCGAGTTTAGAGGCCATCTCACCTAGCATCTGTATCATTGAAGAACCACGTCCATCTTCAGTGCCGTTCTTCAATAACGTCATATCAAGCTTAATAATATCCGGCTTTAAAAGCGCGATACGATCTAATTGAGAAAAGCCTGTACCAAAATCATCAATCGCAACCCTAAAACCTTGCTCACGATAACGCTCAACCAACTGCTGGATCACATCAATATCACCATCCAGATCAGTGATCTCAATCACGACCTTAGTGCCATCAGCCGCGAGTTGCTTAATCATTTCAAACGTGGGTAAATTCTCCAGAGAATCCAAACACTGAAGCCACTCAGGAGAGATATTAATACTTAAAAAAGTATTTTTCGGTAGTTGTGTTAGCTGAGTTAATGCCTGAAGTCGTACATCACGATCAAGCTCAATACGTTCCTTGAGAGCAATTGTTTTATCTGTAAATAGAGCGCCCGCCGAAACTACCGTGCCCGTTTCATCTATCATTCGTGCCAATGCTTCATAACCTGCAATACGTCCAGTTGCAGTCTCGACAATCGGCTGAAAATAAGGAAAAGCTTTAATACTCATCGGTTTCACTCATCTAAATCAGTAATGCAAGCTAAGAAGCCTACGTACAAGTCCTAAACAACTTAACTATGCCTCTCAAACAAAAAATAGGCATACAACCAGTCATAACCCCGAAATGAAGATACCAGTAAAAGCCTGCTATAACCAATTAGATCACTAGAAATTCTGACCAGATTAGCAAAAAGATAGGCTTATAAATCTGCTAAAGGTAGTGGTTCGGCTAGAAGAAATCCCTGAAGGTAATCAACACCAATTCTGCGAACCTCAGTTTCGACATCAAAACTATGTACAAATTCAGCGACCGTTTTAACATTCAACCTTCGGGCAAAACCCACTACCGTTTCAGCAAAAATTCTCGAATTTTTATCACGGTCGATATAACGAATTAAGGAACCATCAATTGTTATATAATCGATATCTAGCTTTAATAAGTATTTAAAATTGGAATAGCCTGTACCAAAATCATCAATCGCTAAACTACACCCTAGCCCTTTAACTCGGTCAAAAACTGAACAATATGTTCCGATTCTTCAATGGCCTCAGTCTCCACTAATTCAAAAATCAGGCTTTCCCCTACTTCGTATCGACGCAAACAGGGACAGGGAGATCAGAACGAGACAAATTAAGGTCGCTTAGAGCAGAAAGGCTTCTAGGCAGATATTATTCCACTAATGCTCTACCCAGCAAAAATATGATCTAACCGCTATTTGAAACGAGTATAAGCATCTAACTCAGTTGAGATTGGAACTTCCCATTTAGTTAAAAGAGTCCTCGCTTTATCAAATTTTTGATCTGCATCTTTTCTAAGGTGCCCGAGCGAACCCGACATACTCGCCCTGACTCTTAACATTTGATATTTGAATAAAGGAACTAACTTCCTATCAATGTTAGTTTCACAGATCTTTTCTTGCTGCAGT
This sequence comes from Neptuniibacter sp. UBA6509, assembly GCA_002435145.1. Classification (GTDB taxonomy): domain Bacteria; phylum Pseudomonadota; class Gammaproteobacteria; order Pseudomonadales; family Balneatricaceae; genus Neptuniibacter. Next base: position 11,715 of record DJLT01000076.1, on the reverse strand, counting down.
AAAACATTTGCTGGGACACTACCAAAGAGCTCAGTCTCAAGTTTAGTTAAACGTTGAGTATCTTCACACAGTTCAAGCTGATCTTTACTAGAGACCGCCGCAAGGACATAAGGACCCGATATAGGCATAAAAGACGCAACGGCTGTTTCAACACGTCGATCAGAACGTTGTTCAGCATTACGGATCTCTGTATTGCGATAAGCCATAAAGTCTTTTTGAATTTTAGCGATAGATTTCTCTAACTCTTTATTTGATTTTTTTAAATCAAAATTTTCCTGACTAAAGGTTTTAAGGGCCTTCAAGCTTCCCACTTTTTTATAATTGGAAAGCTCGCTATACAATTTATACCCAAAGAAACCGGCACCACCTACCAAAATCAAACCTGCAAGACTTGCAGCACCAATAACAATAAGTTTATTCATAATTAAGTATCTTAAATTAGGACCGTAAAGGTCTACACCTTCACATTGATAGAATAAATGTGCAAGGTGAACTACTCAATACAGCAGCAATCCGTGATAGAACTTTACGGTTTAATTTAATTATTTAATTTTTGAGTAACCATCTATACCTGGATTTCCAGCCACATTTTTAAGAATAGGAGTATTCAACTTATCAATATGAGCAACCTGCTTATCACGTAGATGCTCTGCAACTACATCCCAAATAATCGGACCATCAGATTGAGCACCAACCGTTGCCCAGCCCGAAACAGTGTACATTTTATTCGCATCGATTCTTTCGCCATTATCAAGCGTCATCTCAGAAATACGCTTACCGATAGGCTGCAAAGGATCACAAACATAATCAAAACCTCCGACACGGACCATATCACCACCCGACTGAAGGTATGGCTCAGGGTTGAAAATATTGTCTGCCACATCCTCCAGAATCAATTTAAGCTCTGATCCTTTCATCGGCCTCACATAAGTTTCAGGATAAGTCAGGCAGGTCTGATCCAACACATGCTCCATCGTAATTTTTTGCCCTTCAAGTACCGTCGTTCCCCAACGGAAACCCGGGGACAAAGAGATCTGGGCATCATTCACTTCCATCAAAGCGTTACAGATCAACTGATCAAACGTGCCATTGAAATTACCACGACGGAACATTACTTCATCCGCCAAAGCTAACTCTTCATTTAACCACTGATAATGTGGCGCACGAATATCTTCAATTAGTTTTGCCATACCCGCATCTGCAGGCAAAAGCTCAGAGAACACGGGCATAAGCCGATAGTTAAACCCCTTAACTTTGCCATTTCGAATATCAAGGTCCATTACGCCTAAAAACTTACCATTCGAACCGACGTTACAAACTAACGTCTGCCCATACTGATTTTTAACCGTTGTTGGTTGCGGCATTCCATCATGAGTATGACCACCGAGTATCACATCGATTCCAGAAACACGCGAAGCCATCGCTAAATCAACATCCATACCGTTATGTGATATCACAATGACCGCATCAACTTTCTCTTCAGAGCGTAGTGTATCCACCAGCTCTTGCATCTCACTATCATAGATATCAAAAGTCCAGTCAGGGATAAAACGGGCCGGGTTCGCAATTTTAGTTCGAGGGAATGCTTGACCGATGATAGCTAAACGCACACCGCCGATTTCACGAATGGAATATGTCTTAAATACATGCCCCGAATCTTCATCATGAATGTACTCATCTGCGCCATCAAAAAGCGCGTCTTCAGTGACATAAATATTATTAGCTAAGAACTCTCCATTAAACGCTTTAATATTGTTAAGGATCTCCTCCTGATGATAGGTAAATTCCCAATGCCCCGTCATGTAATCCACACCGAGTTCATTGGTTGCTTCAACCATATCCATACCGCGGGTTTTAAATGCGGTACCCGATCCCTGCCATGTATCACCGCCATCTAGCAACAGGGTATTTTCGGTACCGTAGCTTTGGCGTAAACGATTAACTAAAGTTTTTAAGTGGGAAAACCCGCCTACTTTGCCATACCGGCTAGCAGCATCATTAAAATTTAGATAGGAAAAAGCATGCGCTTCTAGTGACCCCGGCGAAATACCAAAATGGTTAAGTAGTTTTTCCCCGACAAGGTGTGGGGCCTGTCCATAAGCATTTCCAATACCCAAATTAACATTAGGTTCTCTAAAATAAACAGGCATCAACTGCGCATGGCAGTCAGTCATGTGTAAAAGCCTAACATTACCACTGTTAGGGATCTCATACAGATCACCTGTCTGCTTTTTAGCGGCGAAGCCCGTAGCAGGTAAAACACCAGCTGCGCCAGCAATACCCAGTAAACGTGCAAATTCACGACGCGACATGGTCATAACAAATTACCTTTAATCGAGAGAAAAAAAAGCCTGCTGAAAAAAAGCAGGCGTTAAAAGGAGCTTAAAACACCTTATTCAGGAACCGATAGATGCCAATTTGCTTGAGCATAGTGGTACTGTTCGATACCAATGCGTGCATGATATTTAGCTTGGGCAGCTAAATTTAATGCTTGCTGGAAATTTCCTTGATCAATCGATTGTTGAGCTTTTTTGAGAATATCGCCAGTCAGTTTCCACTCAAAACCCAACTTAGCAACTTCAGCATTTTTAGCCATAGCGCTTGCTAAAAGCGCTTCAGCATTAGCTTGGGTTGCCTCTTTCGACGCTTCAATTTCCTCAGGATGATCCGTTGTATGCTGCTCACCATTCCAAGCGAATGAATGACCTTTTCCATACATCGCTCGATTCATTTCAAACGCTTCTTGTAAGCTGACTTCAGGGGCAGCAGGCTCAGCCGGTGAAGGTTCAACTTGAACAGGAGGAGGCGCTTTTGTCATCGCGGGTTCTGATACTTCTTTCTTATCAGACTGCGTCATAAACAACACAACAGCTACTATCAAGACGATAGCAATAATAAGACCTTTATTCATTTTGCTACCCTCCAGTTATTTACGCGCACCGGGACCATTTGCCACTAACCCATTGGACATATAGCTCTGGAAATATTCCAAATTTCTAAATGTCTCAGTTTGAGGCTTTAATGGTTTAGAACGAGAATCTTTATGACAACCGCTATAACGTCGATGCAATGTGCCTAACGCTCCCCATTTAGAACGGAATACAGGAAAATGAGTCACATGACCTAGCTGAGGACTGGGTAAATCAGCTCGGATACGAATATTCGTACCTTGAACATGACAATTTGCACAAGACAAATTCAACTGTCCACGTTTAGCATAAAAGAACTTCTTACCATCCAAATAAGCCGCTTTAGCACGCTCATCATCGGCAGGGATTTGAATATCAAAAACCTTATCCCGTGAGGTCCAAGCCATATAGGCAGAGATTTGAGCAATAGCCCCTTTACCCCATGCTAAGGGTTCCTCATCGTTATCCGTACGGCATTCGTTTATCTCTTGCTCTAGCGTCTTAACCGTACCTTCATCTTTATTCCAATAAGGGTACTTATGACGAATACCTATTCCACCATTTTCAAAACAGTCGGCATAGCCTTTGCCATTAGCAAAAGGTGTATTAAATAACTCTTCACCCTTTTCCACATCAAACTCATAGGGAGGGAACTCTTCTAATTCTTCCCACTGCTCACGAGACCCCGCATCCACGGCATAAATACCGTTAACATAATCTGCGATTTCAGTTTCAGGAAAACGAGCTTTGAAATAGTTTTGCAAAGCAATACGATCCGCTTCGGGATCGACCGTTTGCATATCAAAACCCGAATCGGCAGCCAAAGCGGCCTGTGATGCACTTGCAACGGCTAAATTCAACGCTAATGTTTTTATTATTTTCATTATTCGCACCTTACCGAATAATCGGTTTTAGCCGATTATTTTATTTTCGCTATCTCTGTCCCTGTTGCACCCGTGCTCTCGACCCAAGTCATCGTAAGCTCGTCGCCTTTAGTCCCACCTGCAAAATTGAATGCGAAATAAGGATTTTTAGAGATTGCTGTCCCTAGATTGGCCATGAACACATCTTTCCCAGCATGCATAACTTTCAGCTCTTTTAAAAACATCGCAGGAATCATTTCACCCGTTTTTTTATCCTTACGCTGACCGCTCTCCATAATATGCTTAGCCATCAACTTAACTTTGGTTTTCTCACCCGAAGTTTTTGCTTTAACCTTAATAATACCTTTAGCCATGATTCTTTCCTCTGGATCCTAGACTGGACTTAACCGCCACAACCACCGATAGTGACTTTTACTTCCTTAGAAGCGCTATAAAATTTACCGTTAGCTTTTACAACTGCGGTAACTTTTGAGGTTTTCCCCATGCGCAAACGTGTTGATACATCTGCATCAGTTCCTTCAGGAATAATAAACTCTGCAACCAACGGTGTTGGGTTATGCTCAACAAAGACACTGATAGCTTCCACACCGGCCATACTTGAACGGATAGTGACAGGTACAACAGCACCATTCTCTGCAATATCAGGTGCCTTCAATGTCACTTCAGCACTTTCTTCAACAGCACTACCGAGCAATTCATTCATTGCGGTTGCCTGATCTTCGGCTTCAAATGCTTTTGTGGTCCATGCTGCCATAGCAATACGTGGCATAAGGACACTTGCACCGATTAAAGCACCACCTGTAGCAATTACTTTAATAACGGAACGACGATTCATGCTCATTCTAAATTTCCTCTTACTTATCCCACTAGGGAGATCAGAACTGGTAGATATACTCTACGACAGCATCAATTTCTTCTTCTGACAAAATCCAGTGCTTACCCAGCGGCGGCATAATCGTCAGGGGGTTATTCTTAGTTGCATCCCAAATTTGAGCTCTTAATTTAGCTTTATCAGGAAAACGAGCTTTCATAGATAGGGTTGGGGGGCCTTGGTTTCCTGCTAGCTTCGCATCAGGATCAGCGATAGTGTGACATGAAACGCAATTTCCACGGGACTTCCCCATATAAACAGCTTTACCTAATGCAATCTGTTCAGCATGGTTATCGGCTACAACGGGAGACGCTGTAAACATCGCTAATAATCCAACCGTACAGAAAGAGGTGGTCAGCTTTCGCATTATTTCTCCTCCGGTGTTCTGCCTTACGACAGTATTTTTATTGTTATATGAAACCCACAAAGTTATAAGGCTCAATATAACTAAGCCTTATAACCTAATAATCACTGACTAGATTCAACCATGTATGCCACTGCATTTTCAACCTGCTTATCACTAAGGTCGACCCTTCCGCCCTTAGGTGGCATAACACCCGTATCACCTGTAAATCCTTTTATTGCGTGCTGAACCAATTGCGGCATCCCTTTAGGAATACGTGACGACCAAGCCTCAGCATCTCCAAATTTAGGCGATCCTGTAAGGCCAGAGCCATGACACACCTTACATGCTCCATCGTAAATATCCTTTCCCGCCATCGCCATCTCAGTCAGTGCAACAGCCTTAGAGTGAGTAGCAACCTCTGCACTCTCACCTTTAAGAGTAGCTTTACGAACTTTTTCTTTATTCTGCTCCTGTTCCATCTGAGCATCATGAGATGAAGCCGGCGCATCCGCACCCTCAACAAAGTGCCCTACAGGTGTTATCCCTCTGAGCGTTCCTACTATTTTTAACTTCGTAGGATCAGCACAGTTTTGCATACAGCGAACATTCTTCACATCAGGCCGAGGATCGACAAAGAAGTTATCTTTATTTGGCATCTCTATCGTAGCCAAAGAGTCTTTCGTTAATACAAAATCTTCCTCAACAATTTCATTCAGGTACAGGAGATAGGCCGTAATGTCATAGACCTGCTGATCAGATAAAGAACGTGGCGCAGTAAAAGGCATAGCACGACGAATATAGTCATAGAGTGTAGATGCATAAGGCCAATAAGAACCCACGGTCTTTGTAGGGCGCTCTTCCTGAAGCGTTCCCTCTCCACCAGCTAATACAGGCCAACGCCCTTCACCCTCACCAAATAAACCATGGCAGGTCGCGCAGCGCTCCTCATATAAACCTTCACCTGCTTCAATCGTACCTCTTCCCTCAGGCAAGCCTTTACCATCCGGACGGATATCAATATCCCACCCTGCAATTTGATCTTGAGTTGCTGTATCACCAAAACCAAACTTTTCAGCGTAAGCAAAGTTAGTTGTCAATGCCAAAACAGCACCTAAACTTAGCGCAAACAGAGACTCTTTTATTCCTGTTTTATCAAGTAATTTGAACATTAGTAACCTCCCCTGTTGGCGCAATTTTCCACGTATGAATAGAGTTCTTATGGTATATGGAGTTGCCACCACGCACCTTACGCAATTGGCTCAAAGTAGGCTGTACATATCCGGTCTCATCTACAGAACGGGATTGCAATAACCAAGGCTGACCATCCCATTTAGTCACCAAGCTAAAGCGCGTTAATGCTTTATCTAAAACAAGACCTTTCAATTTAGCGGGGACCCAACTAACACCACCATCAAAAGAGATATCTACTTGCTTCACCTTTCCTCGCCCAGACCAAGCAATACCTTCAATTTCCACAAAGCCTGGTTTTATCATCGGTTTCTCAGGACATGGGCTTGTAATAACTGAGTTAGATTCTTGTACAAATGTGAACTTACGCGCCCGGCCATCAGGCATCAGATCTGTGTATTTTGATGTTTCTTCACGGTGATACCATGGAGAATCGCCAATCTCTAGGCGGCGTAACCATTTGATAGAGGTATTACCTTCCCAACCGGGATTGAGTAGACGTAAAGGGTATCCCTGCTCTGGACGTAGCATTTCACCGTTCTGAGCATAAACAACTAAGGTATCTTCCAAAGCTTTCTCTAAAGGAATTGAACGGCTCATATGTGAGCCATCTGCCCCTTCGGCTAGAATCCACTTACCTTCCGGTTTTACGCCGACTTCATCCAATAGTACTTTTAGCGGAACACCCGTCCATTCACAACAGCTCAACATACCGTGCGTAAACTGAAGCGCTTCCATCTGCGCCCCCTTCCACTCCATGCCGCCGTTAGCCGGACATTCTATAAATTTAATTTCTGAAACCGATGGAAAACGCATCAAATCTTCCATGGTAAAAATAATAGGACGCTCAACTAAACCATGAATGATTAGACGATGTTCATCAGGATTAATTTGAGGTACGCCGCCATGATAACGCTCAAACACAAGGCCATTAGGGGTAATTATTCCCTTTAAGTCTTGTAGTGGTGTCATAGAGATTGAGGCTATGGAATCAGCCGTAAGCCAAGGAACAGTTCGACGAACAACATGCTTTTCATATTTAGATGGGCCACCATAAGGGTATTCAACAACACCATGCCCTAGTTGCTTACCCCAGGATGGTTCATTAGGCGGCAAATTATTTACATTAATCTCGTCCCCTATCGCGCCACCCGCTACAACCGTCGCAGCCATACCGCCTACAGTCGCTATCCCTTTACGCAAAAAATCTCGACGGTCATTAGTAGATAAGTGTTCAGATTCCCGAGCCATCTGAGCCATCAGCTCACGCGTACTCGGGCCTTTAATGATCTTGGACATTAGCGCCTCCACTTGGCGTCCCAAAAGTGCTTCTTATTGTTATATCTCTTTTTGAAATAACTATATTCCAACAAAACATATACAAGAATTCGACCATCGTATAAAGCTAATATAATAAATGCTTATATAAATCTATGGTATGTCACTTTTGGGAATAAAGAGGAGTACGGCCTTACCAACCCGATCACCTCTAGAAGCTGAAGCGTATAGCAAAAATAACTGTAAGGAAGGAGTAGAAAAGTTATTAGGCGGTTTAAGCAGTATTAGAAAATAAAATAGTTTAAATTAGGATAAATGGGGATGTTTAAAACATTGCATACGATTGATTGTATCCTCAATACTTTCAGAGACAATCAGCATATTTATATAATCCGGGTGAATAAAACCATTTTCTTGAGCATGCCTTAAGAAGCTTATAAGTGGATCATAAAACTGATTTATATTTAAAAAAGCACATGGCTTTTTATGCTGGCCCATCTGTGACAAAGTGATTACTTCAAAAATCTCATCCAGTGTTCCAGATCCCCCTGGCAGTGCAACAAATCCATCAGCAAGAGATAGCATCTGCTCTTTTCTCTCTGATAAATCATTAACTTCTATTAGCTGAGTTAAATTTTCTTGGATGGTCTCGCTCTTTTCAAAATGAGTAGGCACGACCCCCGTAACGGCCCCACCATGAGATAAAGCAGATGAAGCGAGAGCCCCCATTAAGCCCAAATTTGAACCACCATAGATTAACTCAATACCGTTTTTAGCTAGAAAAGCCCCTACGATAATAGCTTGATTCAAATAAAGAGGATCGTTACCGGTTTTAGCCCCACAAAAGACCGCGACCTTTCTAACAGGTGACGGCTTAACTAGAGAAATCTTATGTGAGGTCATATTTAACGATTAATCATTATATTGCTGTTAAAACAGGCACCAAAGAATCACTGCTACGAGTTTTTAAACTCATTATTTAGCCTATCTAAAATGGAAGCGACTTCTAGACTCGCCTTTTCCATCATCGCTAGATGAGAAGCAGCGACTTTAACATTTCCACTACGTGCAGCCTCAACTGCAGCAAGGCCTGATGAGTGTACTTTTTCATGTGGCGCATCTAGATTTGCAAAGCTAGGTAGATGACTATATTTATCACGGCCAACGCCTGCGTAATACCAATTACCCAAACGACATGCGGTATGATCTGCAAGTGATGAAAGGCTATTTAAATCGCCCATCACAATGCCCTCATACACACTATTTTTCCAATTCACATGGTCTAATTTAACGGTTTCAATAAATGTATCTGCTGCGCTGTTTCCGATAACACTATTCATCAGTTCAGACAGCCCTACCACATCACGAACGCCCGCTTTAATTTGCTCAGCAGATGCCACAACTTCACTGCTTAACATATCGACTTGACCAATATCATCAGAAGCTAATGTGGTTTGCGTACTGATTTGACCCACAAGATTAGCGATCTCATTACTGGCTTCACTCGCTTTACGTGCTAAATTACGAACTTCATCAGCAACTACGGCAAAGCCCCTTCCCGATTCGCCAGCTCGTGCCGCTTCTATCGCAGCATTCAAGGCCAAGAGGTTTGTTTGGTCCGAAATATCACGAATGACACCCACAAATTTTTCAATCTGTTCTGAAACCGTCAATAAACTTTTTACGTTTTCATTTCCGTCTTGTGCACGTGTTTGAATCACATTAACTCGATCTAAAATGGTTTCAACCGCTTGACGGGTTTCATCAAAAATAGACATCGAGTTCTGTAGACTTTGCTTTTCGCTTTCTAAGTTTTCTGCAGCATCAGCAATCGTAGATCGAACCTGAGCGACAAGTTCTCCCCCTGCAACCCAAGCGGCACAGATCTCTTGCTGTCCATCATCTTGTGTATTTTGTACGCTCTCTGATTCATAGCAACGCTGCGTTAGCACTTGATTTTCATTCACCAAGTTTTGATTTTGCATACGCAATTGCTCGATCTCACCTTGTAGGTCATCGATCTTAAGATTCAATTTTTTTGAGAAAAACATCAAGAGAGCCCTTAACTTAACAAAAATTCAACAGCCAGCATCATACGGTGATTAACCTAACCTTTCATCTATATACCTTAGTAATAGGATAAATGTTGATATAGATGACGAATTACAGCGTTAACTATTTTCAATGCATGACATAACAATGCTATCCCCAAGCATAAAACTATCTTAAAATTACAAACAGTGACTGACTAACAGCAATTTGAGGATTCAACATGGCTAAAATCTCGCTGACAGATAATCAATACAACGCATTAGTAAAAGAATACTTTGCGAAGCGAGGCCAAAGGCAACTCCTTAATAAAGACGAGTCTATTGATATTGCTCAACGACTCAATGAAACCGTCAGCCTTCCTTTTTTAAACGAACAAAAAGAGCACGCTGTACTTCTAAAAATAGTGCTAAAAGTTGATCACTATCTCTATGAAAACCTTCCGAATGAAATTTATGAACTGATCCATAATATGGATGAAGGCTTTGATGATAGTGAAGCCGCTCAGCTAGCGGCACGGTTAAGCAAACTAGCACAGAATGATATTAGCCTGCCATTCTTAACCGCTCACGTAGAGTATTACTCGATCACTTTTATTCTCACTCTACTTATCAATGCGATGAGAGAAGGTTCAGATATTGAGCACGCGATTAAGGTAACTAAACATCCGAGAATGATGGGAGATGACTTTCCTTTCCCTGACCTTCTATAAACCCTAACACTGTAATTGATTTGCTTGGTCCCATTAAGCCAAGACGAAAAATGAGATAATCGTATTGGCTTTTAGCGGTGCTTACTTCACTTGCACACCGATGCTTCAACGATAAAAACGAAGAACAAATAAATTAAAAGGTTACATGATGATTTCACCTGAAGCGGCGGCAGTAAGAGAGCAATTAATCCACAAAGGACTGGAAACCCCTACCATTGATAACGGGCTCGATCAAAAGCAACGTTACGAAAAAATCAAAGGGCTCATGTCTGAAGTTGTCAGCACGCTAGGTATGAATCTTGAGGATGATAGCTTAGAAGAAACCCCACACCGCATCGCCAAGATGTATGTTTATGAGATTTTCTCTGGGCTGGATTATAGTAATTTCCCTAAAATCGCGATGATTGAGAATAAAATGAACCTTGAAGAGATGGTCAAGGTCCGTGATATCAGTGTGTTAAGTTCCTGCGAACACCATTTCGTTACTATTGATGGAACAGCAAAGGTAGCTTATATACCAAATACAAAGATTATTGGTTTATCAAAAATAAATCGCCTGGTACGTTTTTTCAGCCAACGCCCCCAAGTACAAGAGCGTCTAACAAAACAGATACTTATCGCTCTACAAACACTTTTAGAAACAGATAATGTTGCGGTATCCATTAACGCAACACATTACTGCGTTAAATCCCGCGGCGTCATGGATGTAAATTCACAGACAGAAACAACTGCGTTGGGTGGGATATTCAAAAGTAATGAACGTACGCGTGCAGAATTTCTAACATAGAATTCCTAAACAGCCTTTATCAGCAAGCTACATGAGGCATGCTGCTCAAGCCAAATAGATAAGAATTACCCGTCACGAGTTAAGAGTTAAGAGTTAAGAG
>DJLT01000076.1:0-281 GCA_002435145.1 Neptuniibacter sp. UBA6509 | reverse complement strand
TAAGAGTTAAGAGTTAAGAGTTAAAGCCTAACTACTTATTAGGCTTTAACTGACTACTTCCAGCCTTGAAGCCAATAACCTGTATCTTTTAAATCCCGCCAATCAATTTGGTAAGCTTGCTTATCAATAACCGCCTCAATTACACAACCCGTTATTTTTGATTCATCATCTTCGGATCTAATCAACGCCACAACGATAAAGTGCTTCTGTTTCTTCACTGGGGAAACAGCAGTCCAAGTGGAGTTAATTAACTTTTTAGGATTAATACGATTCAAAACTCA
>DJLT01000078.1:1989-16349 GCA_002435145.1 Neptuniibacter sp. UBA6509 | reverse complement strand
AATGAGCTGAATCCTTCCATGAGTCACTCAGATACCTAAAGACCACTCAATAGATCATACATGCCATTTTTATCTCCCTGAATAGCCAACCGTTGTGTAGAATAACGATACTAATTCTTCGATAAGAAAAGGTATCTTACGATTGTTGAATCGTAAGTCTTTTTACTAATTAACATTCATTACACAAGTATTTATTCATGCCTAATTGCCTGCTGTTTAATAAACCGTTTCAAGTTCTAACCCAGTTCACAACGGACGGTGATAAAAAAACTCTGGCTGAATATATTGAGAAGCCTGACTTTTATGCTGCCGGTCGCTTAGATTACGATTCTGAAGGGTTATTAATCCTTACGGATAACGGAGCCCTTCAACACCAATTAGCCAACCCTAAATTCAAGCTTGAAAAAACCTATTGGGCCCAAGTGGAAGGCGAAGTTACAGACGAAGCCCTAAAATCGCTAACTGAAGGTGTGGAATTAAAAGATGGACTGACTCAACCCGCTTCTGCAAAGCGTATTGATGAACCATCTTTATGGAAGCGCGAACCACCTATAAGGGAAAGGAAGAATAAGCCCACCAGCTGGATTGAGTTAAAGATTACTGAGGGAAAGAACAGGCAAGTCCGAAGAATGACCGCTGCGGTCGGTTTTCCAACCCTAAGACTCATCCGCTATGCCATAGGCGAATATTGCTTAGACGCTCTTCAACCTGGGCAGCACAGAGAAGAAAACATAGAGCTTAAAATAGAATCAACTAGCTCCGGTCAAACAAGAGTAGGCAGAAATAAAAGATCAGCTGTTAATGGCAATCGACACAAACACGTTAATAACAAGAACTCCAATGGAGTTAAGCGCGGCCAAAAACGTCATAAAAAAGCCACGTAAATCCGTGGCTTTAATTCGTGCTTACACCTTAAAACTAGCTTTTCTTGTTGGTAGCCACCAACCACACCGCATGTAAAATGCCTGGTAACCAGCCTAGAAGGCACAATACAATATTAATCACTAGGTGCTTCGTCACACCCACTTGCAAAAAAGCACCTAAGGGCGGTAGTAGAATCGCAAGTATCAAATTTACAATATTCATTAAGCTATCCTATTAATCGATTTTAAGTTTAGATTTAATTATTTGTAACCAAGATATATTCACTTGTTCTGCTTTATCAGTGACCAGACCTGCTGGCTTAACGCTGTTCTCAGCAAGGGTGAGAGCATTCTCTACATAGGGATTACCGTTACCTTGAATCTCTTTAATCGAACGATTACGCTCAATCTCCCATGCATCAACAGGATCAAGCTTATTCCAAGCATTGAGCAACTGCGTTTGCTGCTTACTTAGATTAAGCCCATATCTATCTCGCATATAAAAATAGGTACGTGCAATATCTCCCCTAACGGCATCAGTAGGCTCAACCTTTCTCGCTTTAAAGTCTACTTCCATATCACAGGCGCCATAAACTCTAGGCTCTCCCGCAAGTTGAGTAAAGCTGTAGTTAGATCGATCACCATTCACTTCGCCAATAGCTGGCACAAGGTTGTGCATGTCAGATTCCATTTTTTTAAACTGTGGAATCTTTCCGCAGGCTTTACGTCCACCCTGCTGCCAACACTGCATCTGGTGACCAAAAGCCCATGCGGGCATAACGTGCTCCCACTCTATGCGGCTGGCTCTATTCGCATTTTTACGTGGTTTATAACCGCAACTTTTAAGGTCTGGCACAAGTTTCTTTTCTTTTAATGCATAGTCACAACCGCAATAAAATGAAGACTGTTGTTTTTCATAAACCCCTGTTAAAAGCTTTTAGCTTTACTGAAAGATGAAGGGTGTTCTGCAACAGCAAAACTAGGAATAAAGAAAACTAAAAAGAGGTATTTTTCAGATCGCTTATAAAATGTTTTTTTGAAGAAAGAAGTAAGGTTGAAGCAACGGAGATTAAGAGACATCGGAGTTCCATATAGAAAGCATCCGTTGCCATCATTTTTATGCGTCCTGCAAAATTTCTTTGTATTCTAATCAGTTATAGTTAAACCTAAACTGAACCAATCATCTATATCAGATTCATTTTTGAGAAAGAAGACTATCCATTCCAGCAATAAAATCTCGCTTACCCCCATAAGATGGATGTCTGATATAACGGATCTCAGACTCTGGCAATACGCGTTGTGCACATGCAGTGCCTGCCCGCCCTAATCCAGCCACAACACTCGGATTAAAAGCTTTAACTAATTCAGTCAGATAGAACGCCCCCTCTTTAATTTCTGCAACAGAAGGCCCACGGTTCTTTTTCTGAATCCGTGATGGGTGCGGATGAAATGGAAATGCATTCCAGAACAGCGGGATCACCGGCTTATCAGAAAGGTAGCGCCATACAACTGATGCTGTATTTTCAGCGGTTAACGTATCTGGATTAAGACTAAGCTTAGGGGCGATCTCTTTTAAGAAGGGATGATCAATTTCGCCATACAATTTGCCACTTGAAAAAGGCACACCGGTCAAACGCCCACCTTTATAACCAGGTGCCTCACCGACTAACATTATCCGTGGACCTTCTAATGCGAACATCTGCTCTAGATAGACCTTGAGATTATCTAGATTCTCACTTTGGCGATAAGGATTAAATACGGTTAAAGAATTCTTTCTCTTTGCTAGAGCTAGGTAAAATTCATCCAGTGTAGACATCAAACAACTTCGTCACTTTGTGAGTTAAATACATAATTAGAATAACCGCCGCGGCAAAAACATATAATCCCCAGTGAACTTCGATTGAGGCAACCGCTCCGAGTTTAACAGTCATAATCAGCACTGCGACAACAAATACATCTAACATAGCCCAACGCCCATATTCATGCATTAAGCTTAGAAAACGTTTATGTTTTATCGTTTCGCCAAGTTTGGAAAAGCTTACTCGAAAAAGAAATGCGATTTTAGCCACCGGTAAAACCAGACTGAAAACAGCAACCACTAGCGCAATTAAGAACTGCCCTTCTTGAAATAAACTGGAAATTCCACCCACAATTGAAAACGAATTTTCAAAGAAATAAAATTTACTCATTGTTAACATCGGTGCAAATAAACCTATAACAAAAAGCACGGCAGAAACCACCAGTAAAACACGTATAAGGATGATGTCACTTTTCACTTTTTGATGTTCCATATCCTGCATTCTATATCCAACATTTCATATCAAAAACAGCCACATGATAAGCAAAAAGCACATTATACCCGAAACAAACTAAGGGGGCTGAAGTGCGCCCCCTTAGTTATCTTACTAAACAACCATATCAACTTGCTGCACAGTACCTACATCCCCGGATTCAGTTAAATAGAAACCGCTAGAACGGACCTGACCATTGTGCTGATTATCTTCACCTTTAAGATCAAAAGGCGTTTCAGTTGATCCTAAATAGATCGCCCCAACACCCGCCTCAGCTAAGGTTTGCAGAGAGTCTTCGTCTACAGTTTTATTCCAGATAAGCAGATCATCAAAAACCGAATCCGCCTCATCAATATAATTATTACCATCTTCATCATACTGAGCTAAGTCTGCAAAACCATTGCCGCTCAAAGCACCAAACAGTTCGGTACCATCATTGATCACACCATCTTGATTGTTATCAATTGCGAGCATTCCACCACTGCCCGATAAATAACTGATAAGCTCCTGATCGCCATCTGCGTCTAGATCAAATTCAAACTTTTCATCAGACAAATCAGCATAATTGCCTTCAAAATTAATGATCAGAGGGTCTGTAAATTCAACTGTTTTGGTCATTTCAAATTCACGGGTTGCCGAATAACTGCGCTCCATCTCAAGGTTTAGACCAAACTCAATCTCTTGGCCATCCGCAGTCGTTACTTTGCCACAACTGGAAAAGCTAGAGCATTCATACTCTTCAATGGTTTCTGTGACTTTAAAAGACATTTCAAGCCTAATAGGCTCCAACTGAACAGGTACAGCACCTGTACCTAACGCAGCCCCTTTTGTAGCATCAGCTCCTGCAGTGTAATTTTGATCAGGAATTTGGACCGGTGCCGCTGCATCACGCTGCCTGTATTTAGGATTGATCGCATTGATTAGGCTCTCAAATAATCTCTGCTTTGTGGCTTCACGGCTTTGATTAACCTGAACCCTCTCCTCAGAGGTCCTAAATTGAAGCCCGTTTTCAGTCATAACCAAAATAGAATTACTAGATTGGTCTGCATTATCGGCAACAGGCTGAGCTAATCCGGTCATTGATGAAAAAGATATTGCTTTGCTTCTTTCAAAAAGTGCCTGCGACTCTTCCAGCTGTGCAAAGAAATTAAAACCAGGTGTACTTATATCAATTGATTTACTAAGCGTACTTTGCTCTTTTTTCTCATGTTCAGAACTCATCTGCACGTTACTTGTTTGAATAATCATTATTCTCTCCATAGTATTCAGTACAGTTTTTTTAGCGTGCAAAAACCTGTGCCATTTATCTGTAAATGACATTTTTATTTTTTTGCAGACGTAAAAAACCAGTTCTTGTCTAAGACAAAAACAAAAAAGAAAGTTAATTACTGTGCGGAAATCGATTGCCACCGACTACTTACTGACGTGACACAAATTGCCACGATATGAGCACGCAGTCTTAGCCTCACCTTTTTGAAAACAAAGATGAAACGATGCGTTAAAAGCTATCCGCTATTGAGTTAGGTAATTCGATTAATCGTCCCGATAGGCCACCTCACTTGACGTAGAAGCACGCGTGTCGATGATATTTTAAAAAACAATAGCCCTGAGAAACCCGATCTAACATCGGGAAACTCAGTTCATTTAGTTTCCGCTCACCAAAAAACACGTGAAAACAAATAAATAGGTAATATGAGTTTCAGCAAGAAATGGGCCTAAAAAGCCATTTAGAAATTCGGCAAGCAGAATCATTCACAATGGATTAGGAATGACAGCGATATTCTATGGTCAAGATTAAAAGGCACTGCCAATAAACGAACTGATCATTAAAGACATTGATCATTCAAAGGATTGATAATCCAAAGGACATTAAGAAAAAGGAGTTAAGAAAGAGGCATTAAAAAAGCCGCATAAGCGGCTTTAGATGATTAACGTCAGAAAATTGGAAGGGCTTACTTTTCGAATTTATAAAACTCAGTATTTAAGTAACTGGCGACATCGGCCACGTCTTCTGGAAACCAGCCCACATCTAAATTTGTATTACACCCTTCTACAAATGCTTCCAACTTAGCATAGGTAGTTACCTTTCTAGACTCGCTTGTATATAGAGATGACTCATGACAGGTTTCACAATTAGCATCCGTATAAACCTCACCTCGAATCGTACGCTCAATCTCTACTTCATGATAAAGCGCCTTTCCATTTTCAGCATCGCCTGCGATAACGGTTTGTACTGGCATTACAATAAGCGAGGCTGCCGCAAATACAGTTAAACCCGCCTGTCGAACTACATTCCTTGGTTTATTCAGCATGTTGATGGCCCTAGATTTTTTATCATTATTATTACCTAATTCCATGACGTATTAATCAGCATTTATTAAGTTGTTAACACTGACGTATACTTTAAATTAGATACTACTTATATGATTAACAAAATCTTGAGGGCCGACAACCCCTATTAAAGTCTTATTTGACAACATTTCACCTGCAGCATTATAGAAAATGAGCGCAGGGGGGCCAATTAGGTTATACGAACGATTCAGCTCTTTAGCAGGACCATCATTCTTAGTGACATCAACTTTTATCACCTTAAAGCGATCTAACGATCTTTGTACCGTCGCATCCGCAAATGTAAAAACTTCAAGCTCGATACAAGACACACACCAATCAGCATAAAAATCTAACATCACCGGTTGATTATTGGCTTTTGCCTCATCTAGTTGGCTCTGTAGCTGCTCCGGGGTAGTAACATTGATAAATGCTAGTTTTTGCGTAGACGCATTACTTCCTGATCCTGCAAACGCTTTCAGAGGATAGATGACACTATTACCGCCAGCCAAAGCCCCCGCCATTAACGCGATAGCATAGAGCAATACAACAATGCCTAAGCCCTTTGCGATATGCGTAGCAGGCTTAGCTTTATCTGCATTGGAGAGGACACCCATATATACAGCCGAAACGATTAACACTAATGCGGTTAACCACATAGTCACGACTGTAGGTACGATTCTATCTAACATCCAGATAGCCAATAAGAGGAGCAGCACACCAAATACAGCCTTTACCTTACCCATCCAAAGCCCTGCATGGGGTAAAAGCTTACCGGCGGAAGTACCCACTAGAATAAGAGGAACCCCCATACCTAAGCTCATACTAAACAGCGCACTACCTCCAAGAACAGGATCGCCTGTTTGTCCGATATAGATCAGCGCACCCGCTAAAGGTGCAGCCATGCAAGGGCCAACAATCAATGCCGACAAAAAACCCATAATAGCAACGCCCGCAACAGTACCACCTTCTTGACTGTTACTTGCCTTACTGAGTCTAGTTTGAATGCTATTTGGTAACTGTAGTTCATAAAAACCAAACATCGAAAGAGAAAGCAGGACAAAAACAAAACTGAAAGAACCAATAATCCAAGGATTTTGAAACAGCGCTTGCAAGTTCTCACCAAACAAACCAGCAAAGATCCCGGCCAGAGTGTATGTAATGGAAACAGCCAACACATAGACAACAGATAGAAACAGTCCTTTCCCTGCCGTAACCTTACGTCCCTGCCCTGCAATAATACTCGATAGAATCGGGATCATAGGGAAGACACAAGGCGTAAACGACAAGGCTAATCCGGCTATAAAAAAGGCTCCTAAGATAACAAACAAATTGCCCTGACCGATCATTTGAGCAAACTGATCCTGTTCACTCAGAGACACGGGACCAGCAGACTCGTTCGATTCTGTCCCCATTGAGTCATCCCCAGCAGCATTGACTTCAGCAACATCGCCCTCAGCGTAGACCTTGATCGGTTCTAGGGTTTCGGTAGATGAGGACGGAGCATCTGAAAGATCATTCTTAGTAATTCCAGCTACTTTTATCTCTTTAGTTACTGGGGGGTAGCAAATACCACCCTCCCAGCAACCTTGATAGGTAACAATTAGCGTATCATCAATAACGTCTTCATTTGCGCTCGCCAAATCGTAACTAATATCTGCACGATTGTGATAAACCCAAACCTGACCAAATAAAGGATCCTCTTTCTGCTCAGCCGGGCTATTAACGCGATTAGATATGAGTGTCTTATCCGTACCTTTTAGTTCTATCCTATCGCGGTAAAGATAATAATCATCCGGGATATCCCAGTATAAATTTAAACGATTCCCATCTTGAAGCTGACCGAATACAAAGGCCTCTTCTACTTGTAGAGGGCCATCATCGGCATAAGGACTTTTATCAAATAAGCCTGCGGTGGCTGGTTGAACAGACACAAACAGTGCTAAAAAAAGAAGATGCTGCCATGTGGATCGTTTTAAAAAATCAAACACTGATAAATCCTATAGTCACTCTATTTCAATCTCAATCATACATTGACCATTAAATAGCGATTGAGTTCTATGCAACGCACTGAATAAAGAGGAAAAAGTTAAAACATAAGTGTATCACGCCAAACATTCTCTACATATCAGCCTATTATCCCGTAAAAGATCAATTGTTAGTGAAATTGATGCAGAATAGAACGTCTGCATACTTATAACCTCAGTTGGATTGTGGTAAAAAAGGCCACACATTGACAAAGAGTTAAGAAAGCTTAATAAGTCTGACACTTAATTACGGACAAAAGGCTCTCTCTAGCAGGAAAAGTGATAATGACCGATACACGCGTTGACGATTTAAATATTCAATCAAATACCGTCCTAATCTCTCCGGACGATTTAAAAGCAGAGATGCCGATTTCTGAGAAAGCGGCTGCCGCAGTACTAGAAGGTCGATCTGTTATTCGTGACATTTTAGATCGAAAAGACCCTCGTTTATTTGTAGTTGTGGGCCCTTGCTCTATCCATGATCCAGAAGCAGCAATTGAGTATGGTAAAAAACTCGTTGCACTTCAGGAACAGGTTAAAGATTCTTTATATCTAGTCATGCGCGTTTATTTTGAAAAACCACGTACGACAGTTGGCTGGAAAGGCTTAATTAACGATCCTCATCTAAATGACTCATTTGAGATTGAAGAAGGCCTTCACATTGCGCGCAAACTCCTTTTAGATCTTTCTGAAATGGGCCTACCGCTTGCTACTGAAGCCCTAGACCCTATTTCTCCACAGTATATGCAAGATCTAATTGCTTGGTCTGCTATTGGTGCACGTACAACTGAGTCACAAACACACCGTGAAATGTCTTCCGGTTTATCTTGTGCTGTTGGCTTTAAAAACGGTACAGACGGTGGCTTAAGCGTAGCGACTAACGCCCTTAAATCAGTCAGCGCACCACATCGTTTCTTAGGTATTAACGCTGAAGGCCAGGTTTCCATTGTTCATACGAAAGGCAACCCATACGGTCACGTTGTTCTTCGTGGCGGCGGCGGTAAGCCTAACTATGATTCAGTGAATGTTGCTTTATGCGAACAAGCGCTTGATAAAGCAGGATTGGCTAACAATGTAATGATCGATTGCAGCCATGAAAACTCTAATAAAGATCCAGCTATTCAGCCTTTAGTTGCTGACAATGCTGCAAATCAGATCCTTGAAGGCAACAAGTCTATTGTTGGCTTAATGATCGAAAGTAATCTGGGCTGGGGCAACCAATCTATCCCTGAGGACCTTTCTGAGCTTGCTTACGGCGTTTCTGTAACAGATGGATGTATAGACTGGGATGCAACTGAAAAATGCCTAGTGGAAATGAATGAGAAGCTTAAAACGGTTTTACCAAACCGATAAACTCTCTCAGACACAAAAAATGCGCATCAGGAAACTGTATGCGCATTTTTTTGGTTCTATTTTCAGTATTTCAACTAACACTAGATATCAAACATCAGGTTCAACACAATAGCTTACTAACATTGCAGCTAATGAATTAAAAGCTTAAAAGGTTACAGCTAATAAATCATTACGTACCAACTGATTAAAAACCTCCACCACTTGTGGCGAAAAGCGGTACCCTTTTTCACTGTTGATACGGCTTAAAGATTTTGAAACCGCTATTTTCGTCCTATTGTCTTTACTGAGCTTATAAAAACTCTGCCGGTAGAAACGAATAAGCGATAGAATCATTGCACCACTGCCTATTTGATCTTTTTCCAAGCCTATCAGCCCTTGCCCGTCATAACGCTCAAAACTCTGCTGTATCATTTCGGCAGCTTCAAGCCAGCGATCCCCCAAGCGTAAAAAGCCTGCTGAAAGTTCTAACTGCTGCTGTACTTTTTCACGCTCCCAACGCTGTGAGTTTGGAGTAACATCAAAAACAGGAGAAGAGATAAAACGCGCGCCAAGGATTTGAAAATGAAAAGCTGCGCTAAGCTGCCCTTCATCAACCGGCAATGGCATATGCTGATTAACGGTTAAGCAAAGCTCAAGCAGCTTATCCCGGTTACCCTGAAGCTGTATTGATTTAGCCTGGGTGAGAAGCGAGATCTCACGCATAAATTCAAGCTCATCAAAGCTACCCCGTAGCGCCTGCTTTTCTAGACGCACCAACACTTTATCGCTTAGATCATCGCTACTGGACAATATGCCTGAAAAACTATCGAGAGTTTTCTGAATAACTGAGTCACGTGAACTCATTGGGGCTTCATAAACTTGCGCAACCCCTTCTAACAGAACCTGCGTACCTTTTAGGGAAAGTGATCCACCCGAGATAACCGACGCAATCAATTGCTCCAATCGAGCAAATACAAACGTCATAAATTCACCTTGGGCAGGCGTATAAAGGCAGTCTCCTTTTCTAAGCTGATGCACTATATCTTCAAGTTTGTGACAAACATCAGCAATCGGATCAAGGAACACCATATGACAATTACCTTTAACCGAATGAACTGCACGGAACATCTCATTAATGGTTTCGGTATCGTAGCGACAATTAAGTGTTGTAAAACAATTATCCAACTCGTCCATCGCTTCTTTAAAACTGGTATAGAACTCAGTTTTCAATTCATCACTTAAGCTTTGAAAGGAACTATCGCTGCTTTCGGTCATTTAACACCACTGCAAATTATAAACGGGCATAAAAAAAGGATAGCAGAGCTATCCTTTTAAAAGAATCACTAAATTAGTAATCAGTCTTCAGGCATCGCTTTCGCTTGCTCAGCATTCTCATAAATCAAAATCGGGTCATTATCACCTTCGATAACACCTTCATCGATTACAACCTTGCTAACATTCTCCATAGATGGCAGCTGATACATAATATCCAGCAAAGTCGCCTCCAAGATAGAACGCAAACCACGTGCTCCGGTTTTACGCTCTAGGGCTTTCTTAGCAATAGCATCCAAAGCTGTGTCACGGAAATCAACCTCAGCACCTTCCATGTCAAACAGAGCAGCATACTGTTTAGTTAAGCTATTCTTTGGCTCAGTTAGGATCTGAATCAACGCTTGCTCATCTAGTTCACCTAGCGTAGCAATCATAGGTAGACGACCAACGAATTCAGGGATTAGGCCATATTTAACCAGATCCTCTGCTTCCAGCTCTAATAGGCTATCAGAAACAGTTTTCTCTTCATCTTTGCCTTTAACAATTGCGCTAAAACCGATAGAACCTTTCTCAGAACGATCACGGATGATCTGCTCTAAGCCAGCAAATGCACCACCACAAATAAACAGGATATTGGAGGTATCTACCTGCAAAAACTCCTGCTGTGGATGCTTACGACCGCCCTGAGGCGGAACAGATGCCACTGTTCCCTCAATCAATTTCAATAGTGCTTGCTGTACGCCTTCACCAGAAACATCACGAGTGATAGATGGGTTATCCGACTTACGTGAGATTTTATCAATCTCATCGATATAGACGATACCTAGCTGTGCTTTTTCAACATCATACTCGCACTTCTGAAGAAGCTTCTGAATGATATTTTCTACATCTTCACCAACATAACCGGCTTCAGTTAATGTTGTTGCATCAGCGATAGTGAAAGGCACATTTAACAAACGCGCTAAGGTTTGAGCAAGCAAGGTTTTACCACTACCGGTAGGACCGATAAGTAGAATATTACTTTTACCCAACTCAACGTCTGTTTTGTTGTCTTTCTGAAAACGTAAACGCTTGTAGTGATTGTAAACCGCAACAGCTAATACTTTCTTGGCCCTTTCCTGACCAATTACATATTCATCCAACGCAGCGCTAAGCTCTTCTGGCGTTGGTAGATGATCGCTCTCTTCCTGAGGCTCAGCATCCTGTATCTCTTCACGAATGATATCATTACAAAGATCAACACATTCGTCACAGATAAAAACTGAAGGACCTGCGATTAGCTTGCGTACTTCATCCTGACTTTTACCGCAGAACGAGCAGTACAGTAGCTTACCGCTATCATCACCGTCTTTACCTTTGATTTCGTCGGTCATTCGACTTCCTCGTTATTCTATTTCGGACTCATACTCAATATTGTTGTAACCGCTTCGACTTTCAACCCTAGTTTGAAAAAAGAAACTGAGCTATCTGAGTATAGTAACAATTTTAGCGCTTAATCAGTCCGTGTTGCGACGATCTAATACTTCATCAATCAAACCGTAATCTTTAGCAGCGTACGGATCCATGAAGTTGTCTCTATCGGTATCACGAGCAATTGTCTCTAGATCTTGCCCCGTATGTTCAGCCAATAATGTATTTAGCTTATTACGAATACTAAGAATCTCTTTAGTGTGTATCTCAATATCAGTTGCCTGACCTTGATAACCACCTAACGGCTGATGAATCATGACTCGTGAATTAGGCAATGCAAAACGCTTACCTTTTGCACCACCTGCAAGCAGGAATGCACCCATACTTGCAGCTTGCCCCATACACATCGTACTAACATCGGGCTTAATAAACTGCATTGTGTCGTAAATAGACATACCTGCTGTGACAGAACCACCTGGTGAATTGATATAAAGGTGGATGTCTTTATCAGGGTTTTCCGCTTCTAAGAACAGTAACTGAGCAACTACTAAGTTTGCCATATGATCTTCTACTGGACCTACCAGGAAAATCACTCGCTCTTTTAAAAGACGGGAATAGATATCATAGGCCCGTTCACCACGTGCAGATTGTTCAACAACCATAGGAACAAGACTGCTTAGGATATCAGTGCCACCCTTTCCAAAATCCGTCATTTATCACTCCTTAAACGGAAAAAATTAAACCAAGTTCTGGATAATACTACGTTAACTAGACCTAAGAAACCGGTCTTGCCATGTTAAGTTGACTGATCCAAGGTATAGATCACCAATATATTAGGCATTACTAGAACTTGCGAGTAAAAAATCTATTATTAGCCCTCAAAACCTGAAAAAAAAACGACAGCCGCATAGCGTACTGTCGTTTTTTTCAAGTGCTAGCTAGAGCTTAAGAATAATATCTTATGCTGCTGGCTGCTCTTGCTTGATTGCTTCTTCGTAGCTAACTTCAACTTCAGCTACTTTTGCAGTCTCAAGAAGAAGATCAACAACCTGCTCTTCTAGAACTAGACCTTTAATCTGACCTAGCATCTCTTCGTTACCCATGTACCAATCGATAACTTGCTGAGGATCCTGGTAAGTTTCAGCCATCTCTTCAAGCGTAGAAGTAACACGAGCATCGTCTGCTTCTAGTTCATTAACCTTGATAACTTCCTGCATTAACAAACCAATTTTAACGCGACGATCAGCTTGGTCTGTAAACATCTCTTTTGGAAGAGCGTTTGGATCCATATCAGAATCAGGACCAGCAAACTGCATTACAGCTTGACGACGAAGGTTATCGATTTCGCTATCAATTAAAGCAGTTGGAACTTCAATGCCATTCACTTCAAGTAGCTGAGAGAAAACCTGATCTTTAAGCTTCATTTTAAGCGACTGATTAAGTTCGCGAGTCATGTTTTTGCTTACTTCAGCCCGGAATGCTTCTTCAGTCTTCTCTTCAAGACCGAATTTAGCGAAGAACTCTTCGTTCAGTTCAGCAAGAACCTGCTCAGAAACAGTTGCAACTGTTACTTTAAATACAGCATCTTTACCCTGCAGGTTTTCAGCTTGGTAAGTTTCTGGGAACGTTACGTTCAGCTCAACTTCAGCGCCAGCTTTAGCACCTACTAGACCAGACTCAAAACCAGGAATCATTGTGTTAGAACCCAACACTAGATCCATGCCTTCGCCTTTACCACCATCAAACGCTTCGCCATCAACGAAACCTTCGAAATTGATATTTAGACGATCACCGTCTGCAGCTTCACGCTCAACTTCAGTCCAGTCAGCTTGCTGCTTACGTAATGTTTCAATCATCTGATCAAGATCAGCTTCTTTAACTTCAGCACTTTTCTTCTCGATCTCAACGCCAGAGAAGTCAGCTAGTTCGATAGTTGGGTACACTTCAAATTTAGCTGTGTACTCAAGGCTTTCACCTTCAACATCTTTAGTGAAATCAATTGCAGGAGTGCCCGCTGGGTTAATCTCTTCCTGCTGAAGAGCTTGGTAGAAGCTTTCTTGTACTACCTGACCCAAAACTTCTTCACGAATACCTTTACCGTAACGCTGCTTAACAACTTTTACAGGTACTTTACCCGGACGGAAACCATCGATTTTTGCTGTACGTGCTGTCTGCTGGATGCGTTTGTTTACATCCTGATCGATGCGCTCTGCTGGGACGGAGATCGTCATCAGGCGCTCTAGGCCAGAAGTCGTTTCAACGGAAACTTGCATGTAATGCCTCACAAATGAAAAATGCTTGTATCAATAATCTTCAACAGACCGACGAAAACCTAGCGCCGATTGATCTGCACAGTACTCGGCTATTCCGAGCAAAATCAAAGCGCGAAATTTTCCGGTAACCGGCCCAATTAGTCAAGTTTGCAAGCAAAATAATTTAAATAAATAGATATAGAACAAAGAACACAACAGAAAGAGATCAATTTAGGCATAAAACCAAGAAAGGAATTCGGTTATCAAGCGCCAAATACTAGCGTTGTGAAGCTGGAGATCATTCAGATAAGAAACAGGTAATAAGGGAATATATTGCTTGAGGAAAGAAAAATGGTGCGGACGGAGAGACTCGAACTCTCACACCTTGCGGCACCAGAACCTAAATCTGGCGTGTCTACCAATTCCACCACGTCCGCGCACTGTATTTTCTTGTTTCGAACTATGTCGAAGATATTACTAAAAGCTTTAAGCATCGTAAATGGTGCGGACGGAGAGACTCGAACTCTCACACCTTGCGGCACCAGAACCTAAATCTGGCGTGTCTACCAATTCCACCACGTCCGC
>DJLT01000078.1:0-1713 GCA_002435145.1 Neptuniibacter sp. UBA6509 | reverse complement strand
CCTAAATCTGGCGTGTCTACCAATTCCACCACGTCCGCATTTACGGTACTTAATGTTCTTTCTTTTTCTACTGCAATGTCATGGGGTGGACAATGGGGCTCGAACCCACGACCGCCGGAATCACAATCCGGAGCTCTACCAACTGAGCTATGCCCACCACAAAGGGCCTTTCAAATGGTGCGGACGGAGAGACTCGAACTCTCACACCTTGCGGCACCAGAACCTAAATCTGGCGTGTCTACCAATTCCACCACGTCCGCTTACCTTTAGAGAAATGGGGTGGACAATGGGGCTCGAACCCACGACCGCCGGAATCACAATCCGGAGCTCTACCAACTGAGCTATGCCCACCATAATTCTCTATTCTGACAATGGTACGCCCACCAGGACTCGAACCTGGAACCTACGCCTTAGAAGGGCGTTGCTCTATCCAGTTGAGCTATAGGCGCCCGACTCATCGTCAGCCCTTAATAATTTAACACCCTTCAAACACTATTTGTAAGCTGTTTTCGTGTGCCTCGTCTTAAGGAGGTGCGAATAATATACACCTCTAAATTCAGCGTCAACACTTTTTTTATCTAAGAAAATAAATGAGTTAGATTGCTCAACTTCTATCCAGAAATGGCTACTTTACATACAAAAAAACACGCTTTTATAACAACCACTTATTAAACGATGACGTTTTCATGCCCTTTATTGAAAATTTTCATCGATGAAATTCGGAAAAGGCGCTTGGAGCTATATCCTAACCATGAGAGAATTCGCACCAGATATATTTTACTAAAGGAACCACCCTTTAATGAGCGCGCAGATAATTGATGGCAAACAAATTGCCGCAGATGTTCGTAAAAAAGTTGCTGAAGGAGTTCAGCAGCGTTTAGATAACGGCAAAAAAGCTCCTTGCTTAGCAGTTGTACTGGTAGGTCTTGACCCAGCTTCACAGGTTTACGTTCGTAATAAGAAGAACGCATGCGAAGAAGTTGGTTTTGAATCTCGTTCTTTTGATCTTCCTGCAGACACGACTCAACAAGCTCTTCTTGATCTAGTTGATGAGCTTAATGCTGATCCAACTTGTAATGGCATTTTAGTACAGCTTCCTTTACCCGATCATCTTGATGGCAATGAGATACTTGAGCGCATCCGTCCAGATAAAGATGTGGACGGTTTTCACGCCTTTAACTTAGGCAGACTAGCTCAACGCATGCCAGTTCTTCGTCCTTGCACACCTAAAGGCGTTATGACTCTGCTAGAGTCAACAGGTCAAGACCTTCACGGCATGGAAGCTGTTGTCGTTGGCGCATCGAATATTGTTGGTCGCCCAATGGGTCTAGAGCTATTACTTGCTGGCTGCACTGTCACAACAACCCACCGTTTCACTAAAGACCTCGAAGCACATGTACGCCGTGCAGACCTTGTCGTCGTTGGTGTAGGCATCCCAAACCTTGTTAAAGGCGAATGGATAAAAGAAGGCGCCACTGTAATCGACGTAGGCATCAACCGCCTTGAAGATGGTCGCCTAGTTGGAGATGTGGGCTTTGAAGCTGCCGAGCAAAGCGCTGGGTTCATTACACCCGTTCCTGGAGGTGTTGGACCAATGACAGTTGCAACCCTTATGGAAAACACACTTGAAGCGGCTAACAAGCAAGATGCTTAACTAGCAAACGAGTGAAAATAAAAAAGGCAGCCTATTGGCCACTGCTGTCCCATAGTTTT
>DJLT01000122.1:87976-90277 GCA_002435145.1 Neptuniibacter sp. UBA6509 | reverse complement strand
AGAGCATCACCATATCATTGAAGAGGCCCGTGAAAAGGCTGAGTCAGTGGTTAATAATCCGGATGAATTTACGTTCCGAAATGAGCGCAACTCAAAAGTATTTGCTAAAGGTTAATATTAAGTTTGATTACTCCTACCGATTGTCAGCGTCAGGGTTTTTGGTCTTCTGAATTGGATGAGAAAACTGCGATAGGGGCATCGGTAGAATATAGTCAGCTGCAATGCTCAGCAGAAGGGCTTTTGTGCTGGGTTGAGCAGAGACCTTTAGATAATGCGCGTTCAGTGCTTTGTGGTAGTAATGAGGGCGGGATAAAGGATATTACACCGCCAGGTTACAGTGTTCGAAGCAAAGTGCATGAATATGGCGGTATGGGCTGGTGTTTTCTTGATAAAGATGTTGTCTTTGTTAATGAATCTGATCAGCAGCTCTACCGTCAGACTCTCGGTGTTAATGATTCCATTTGCAAGCTAACCGACATTCCTAATTCCAGGTTTATTGAGCCTGTCTGGGATGCATCCAATAATCGTCTGATTGTTATTGAAGAGCTTCACGATAGTGCTGAAGTGGTAAATAGGTTGGTTTCAATCTGTCTTGCCAGTGGTCAGCTTTTAGTGCTTCATTCGGGCTATGATTTCTATAGTTACCCCTCTATCAATCCTGTTAATGGTGATATCGCTTTCATAGCGTGGAGTCATCCTTATCAGCCTTGGATCTCAACTCAGCTTATTCTTTTGACTGAAGATATTGCTGAGATTGTTTTGGGTAGTGATTCTCGATCTGGAGTCGCTGAGTCATTATCGCAACCGCTTTATACTGAAGAGGGTTCCCTCTACATCATCAGTGATAGAAGTGGATGGTGGAATATCTATCAATATGTGTCGGCTGATAAGTTGCTCAGACCGCATTTCCCTGCGAATAAAGAACAGATGTCTGCGCCCTGGCAGACAGGCTTACGTCATTATGTCGATCATAAGGGCGTTTCTTATGTACAGATTGCGCATAAAGGCGGTGAGCTGTTTTATCGGGGTGAGTTGTGCGATATCTCAGATATAGCCAATATTCGTGCCTTAAGTGCTTGCGGTGATAGCTTGTACGCTCTGGCTTCCTTTGGTAGTAAAACGGATGCGGTCGTTAAGATTGGGGTTGATGGTGTGCTTTCTATTCTTGCCGGTGGAGAATCGCCGCTTGAAGCATCAGATTGCTCTTTGCCTATTCCTCTAGAGTTTGGTGGCGTTGATTCCAATAGCTATGGCTACCTATATCCGGCCACAAATAAAAATGCTCTTCGGGGTGTTGAGGCTACGCCATTGGTTGTGTTTTTGCATGGCGGGCCTACTGCTGCAACGTATCCTATTCTAAATTTAAAAATCCAATACTGGACTCAGCGCGGTTTTTCCGTGTTGGATCTTAATTATCGGGGTAGCACGAATTACGGCCGAGATTATCGCTTGTCTCTTAATGAGGCTTGGGGTGTATTGGAGGTTGAAGATATTGATAATGCGGTTCGTTATCTGGTTGAAAATGATTATTGTCGCCCTGATGCTGTATTTATTCGTGGTAATAGCTCCGGTGGTTATAGCGCCTTACGAGCGCTGACGCAGCTGGATTGCTTTGCTGGCGGAGCAAGTCTCTACGGCGTTACTGATCCTTTAGTGCTTAACGAGTGTACGCACAAGTTTGAATCTCATTATCTTGAATGGCTTATAGGTGATCCTGTTATAGATAAGGCTCGTTATGACGCGCTGTCGCCTGTAAATAATGCATCCCAAATAGAGTCTCCGGTTATTTTCTTTCAGGGGGAGCAGGATAGGGTGGTGCTGCCAGATCAAACTAGAGCAATGGTTGATGTTCTTCGTCAGAGAGACATAGAGGTTAAGGCTATCTATTTTGAGGATGAGGCGCATGGCTTTAGGAAAATTGAGAATGCAACTGAAGTGCTTCGTTCTGAATTGGCCTTTTATCAGGCGTGTTTATCTAGATCGGCGTAGTCTTTTTTTCTTCTTCTTTTTGCGTGGTTTTCGGTTGTGACCTCATTTCATTAAGTCAGTCTTATCCTTCGAATTAGATTCAGTCTCTTACGTCTAGCAACTAAAGTATTAGAATAAATCGTTCTGTTGCAGAGCAGCATTCTGTTCTTTGTTGCTGGATAATTGATCTATTAAAGGGCTTATCCAGTTCTTTGCATCCACTCTCTGGTTTTTGAGTCTTTTTATCAAAAGCTCTAACCGTCGTACTTCGCCTGCTGATTTGCAGGCTTTTTTTTGTCTGTAATTCACTCTTATTTCTTATTTCTTATTTCT
>DJLT01000122.1:34828-87650 GCA_002435145.1 Neptuniibacter sp. UBA6509 | reverse complement strand
TCTTATTTCTTATTTCTTATTTCTAGTTTCAGGGTGTATAGAATCTATTTGCTTTGTGCTGGCATGGCTGGTCCAGATTATAGCGAGATCTTCATATCTGGTTGAGTGTAAAGCTTTATTTAGAGGTATTCAGGGTTATTTAGGTCAAGTGTGGGTTAATGAGGGTTATGTCGAGAGCTATTAAAGGGGGGGGAGGCGAGAATCAATAAGGGCGGTGAGAAGAGGAAGGGTGAAGATAATAAAAAAGGCCGCTACTCTGGAGAAGGGGGGACAGAGTAGTGGCCTAGGTTCTAGCTTTTAAGCGGTAGTAATTACCAGCTTAGAGCAGCACCGATAGCGATCTGGTCAGTTTCGTTGCCAGAACCAGTTTCAGACTGGTCGTATTCAGCAATCAGTTTAAGGCTGCTGTTTACGTCATAGAAGTAAGCGATAGACTGCATTTCTTGTGCGTCTGCGCCGTTAACTTCAGTTTCGCCATGAGAAAGAACAACGCGGTGGCCGTTAGCACCGTAAGATGCTTGAACTAGGTAACCGTCAGAGTCTACGTTGCTGCCAGTAGTACGGTCAGCAAGAACTGAGCTGATGCCTTCCTGATCGAAGCCAGAAGCTGTGAACTGGAAGCCAGCCATTGCGATACGTGCGCCGTATGCAAGACCTTCAACGCTACCGCCATCAGTGTTAGATTCGCCAGAAGCGCCGCCTAACCAAGCTTTGAACATGCCGCCATCAAAATCAGTAGTGTAAGTTGCTTCAGCTTCAAAACGTGCATCTTCACCAGCACCAGCAGTTTCGCCAGAATCTGGGTCTAGGATACCTACAGCAACCTGGAAACCGTTGTTTACAGGAGAGCGGTAAGTGATCTGTGCATTTGGAGTAGCGTATGGGTAGCCTACAGAGATGTTACCGAAAGTAACGCCGCCAGAGTTGATCTGTGGAAGACCAGTACCTAGTAGTAGCTCATCAGAGAAGATGTTTGTACGAGCGTAAAGGCCGAAATCCTTACCGAAAAGAACCTGACCGAAATCGCCATCTACAGTTCCGTAGAACTGACGAACGTCGATAGCAGTGTCTGTAACGCTGTTAGTACCATCGTTGATAGTAACCCAGAAAGACGAACGACCGCCTACTTTAAGATCATCGATCTGTTTAGATACGTTAAAGCCGATCCAGTTTGGTAGGAAGCCCATGCGTACACGAGACTGATCGCCAGCAGTATCATCGTCTGTGTTTACGTAGAAAGCGTTGAAATGACCGTCTGCAGAGAAAGTCGTGCCATCCTGATTATACAGCTCAATTGCAGCGCTTGCTTGTGCGCTGATACCCATTGCTACTGCTACTGCTAACAGTTTAGCTTTATTGTTCTTCATGTCGCCCCCGGGAATACCGAAATTATTTTTTGTTAAATGTTGCAGCGATTATCAATAAGTCGCCCAGCGAGTAGTATCCGGCATAAGCGCTGATCTAATAGAACCTTGGTTTAGGGTGCTAGCAGGGTCTTGAGTATTACTTCTAAGGTGCTGCTTTGGCTTTGGGGGCGATGTATAGGTGCTTTGTGTGCATTATTAGGGGGCATGTGGGGCATTTTTTAAAGATAAAAGCCCTATTAATGAACACGTTTTTGATAAAGCATTATCCGGGATTATAGAAGGGTGTAGATGGCTTCTCTAGTCAGAACTTATGTCTGTTGGATACGAATGTATGTCTTTTGGATGTGATTAAACAGTAACTTTACGTAATTAAAGTCAATCTCAAGTATCTGGTGACTAGACCGCGACCAATCTCCTTTATAAAAGTTTGTTTCCAATTTTAATACTTGCACTGAATCATATATGCGAACATATTTCACATGTGTAGTATTCAGTGCTTAGATAAGTCATATTTAGTTTTGCCTTACATTTTAGTCCTAGAAAAATTATCTAGAGGAACAGTATTTTGATAACCACTCCTGCCTTTATCACTGCTGCATCTTACAGCACTGATCCCAAAGTTGCGGCTGAAGATCTTCGTAATCAATTTAATGAGCTTGACTTGAAAACTGTCATCTTTTTCTGCTCGGCTGAATACGACCTTCCTGAATTAGCTAAGGCTTTAAACACTCAGTTCGTCGATATTAATGTGGCAGGTTGTACAACTGCAGGAGAGATAACCCCATTAGGATACGGTCAGGGCTGCATTACTGCGATAGGCTTTAGTGATGTGGATTTTGCTATACATGCTGAGTCAATTGAGTGTTTAAACAATTTCAGGTTAACGGACGCGCAAACACTTGTAGATAAACTGATCTCTGGTTGTAGAAAGCACCAAATTGCACCTATTAAGGGTAATACGTTTGCGCTGACACTTCTTGATGGTCTTTCTATTCAAGAAGAGAACGTTCTGGTTACCCTCAATTCCGCGCTAGGTAGCATACCCAATTTTGGTGGGTCGGCTGCAGATGACATTCACTTGGCTAAAACCCATGTCTTCTTCAATGGGCAATTTCATACGGGTGCTGCGGTCGTCATGATGTTCAATACTGTTTACGATTTTGAAGTGTTCAGTACCCATCATATGCAGCACAAGGACATGAAGCTGGTTGTTACCTCGGCAGATGCCGAGGAACGATGTGTTTATGAACTTAACGCGGAACCAGCTGCTTTGGTTTATGCGGAAGCTATTGGCATGCCTGTTGAAGATTTAAGCCCCGATGTCTTCGCCCTTAATCCTATAGCGGTGAAGCTGGGCGAAGAATTTTATGTTCGCTCTATTCAACAGGTGACTGATGATCTGAGTTTGAAGTTTTACTGTGCAGTGGAAAATGGAATTGTGCTAACTGTTATGGAGTCCGGTGATCTGATCGGTAATTTAAATTCCACTCTTGATTCTATCAAAGCTCAAATAGGTGAACCGCAGCTAATCATCGGTTGTGATTGTTTTTTAAGGCGCCTAGAAAGTGAGCAGGACGGTTATTCAGAAAATGTTTCACAGCTCTTAAAAGATAATAATGTCATTGGATTTAATACTTATGGTGAGCAGTTAGAGGGTTTGCATATTAATCAGACCTTCACTGCGGTCGCTATAGGGAGAAAGCGACATGGCTGATTTAGAACTTGAGCTGCAAGTTAAAAAGCTTCAAGAAGAAAACGCTAAATTACGCAAAATCAACACCGTCTTAATAGAGCGTGTAGAGGCCGGTGGCAGTCAAGGTGCTAATCCATATTCTGCATTTGAACATTCGGTTGTGCTGGCCGAACAGGTCCGAGAACGTACAGAAGCATTGCATCATGTGTTATCAGAGCTTAAATCTAGTCACCGGGATCTGAAAGAAGCCAATGATCAAGCAGCGATAGCAAATCAGCGTGTAGTTGATGCTATAGAAAGTATATCTGACGCTTTTGTGCTTTTTGATCGAGAGAGAAAGATTGTTCTTTTTAATAGCAAATTTAGCCGGGTGTGGGCTACAACAGGAATTGATATTAAAACGGGCACCACAATACAAGATATCTCACGACTTGCGCGTATTAGTGGCCTGATTGATGAAGAGTACCCAGCTACAAATGTTGGAAGTAAAGTTTATCGGCTTAATAATGGTCGATGGGTACAAATGTCTGAGCGGCCGACACAAGATGGTGGCTTGGTAATACTATATACAGATATAACTGCACTTAAAGAGCGTGAAACAGCAGATAAAGAATTTGCCTTAGAACAGAAGACATTGCTACTCCAGCGAACCGTAGATAATTTATCTCAGGGGGTCGTATTGGTTACCCCCGAAGGGCGTGTTGAATTATGGAATGGGCGTTTTCTGGACCTCATGGATGTTGATGTCGAGCAAGTTAAATCCTACCCCCCATTCGCTGCTTTAATGCTAGATAATCATGCTATTTTGCAGCATGCTTTAACCGCTGCTCAGCAAGGAGAAGTGCTAGCCTCGGAACAGAAAGGTCGTTTAGGTCAGGTTATTGAGGTTAGAACTCATCCCATGCCTAAGGGTGGCTTTGTTAATACATATACCGATATTACTGAGCGGCACCGCTATGCAGAATCACTTCGCCAAAGTGAACAATGGATTCGCCTAATTACCGATAACGTACCTGCATTAATCGCTTACCTTGATAGAGATCTACATTATCGGTTCACTAACAAGGTTTACAATGAATGGTTTGGTAAAGCGCACGATTCACTTAACGGTGAAAGTATTCATGAGGTATATACTGATGAGGAGTTCGCTGAGTTAGAGCCTTACATTGCTCGAGCGCTATCAGGTGAGAATGTAACCTTTGAAGTATGGCAGACGAATGCCATAGGTGAGCAGCGTTATCTGTTGAAATCTTATGTTGCTAACTTAGATCAAGACCAGAAATCTGATGGTTTCTTTGTCATGATTCGAGATATCACTGAGCGTCGACGCTCAGCTGAAGCACTTGAGCTTTCACATCAGCTGCTTGAGGAAAGAGTTGAAGAGCGTACTTCTGCATTAACCTCGTTAAATAAACAGCTAAGGTCAGAAATTACCGAGCGTGCAGGCGTCGAAGCTCGTTTGCGAGAAGCTAAATTAGAGGCTGATCAGGCCAACTTATCTAAGACAAAGTTCTTAGCCGCAGTGAGTCATGATCTGCTACAACCCTTAAATGCAGCTCGTCTGTTTTCCGGCGCTTTGTCTGAGGAGATTAAAGAACCTAAACATTGCAGCCTTGCTAACTCAGTATCAAATTCACTTGATGATGTTGAATCTTTACTCCGTACCTTGGTTGATATTTCTAAATTGGATGCGGGTGTCGTTAAGGCAGATGTGGTCACTTTTAATCTGCAAGGGTTGTTTGAGACGTTATCCGCTGAGTTCTCACAGTTGGCTGGGGCAGAGGGGCTTGAATTTAGATGCGTCAATAATCGATCGGTTGTGCGTTCTGATTCACAACTATTAGCGCGTATTTTGCGTAATTTCCTGACTAATGCCATTCGTTATACTGAGAAAGGCAAGCTGCTTCTAGGCTGCCGTCGTAAAGCAGATAGCCTTTGGATTGAGGTTTGGGATACCGGACGTGGAATACCTAAAGAGAAGTTGTCAGAAGTTTTTCATGAGTTTAAGCGCTTACAGGAAGACCGCCCAGGAGAGGAGAAAGGCTTAGGGCTTGGGCTTGCGATCGTAGATAAAATATCTAGAGTGTTGGGCCATCAAATACGTGTGGATTCAATTGAAGGTCGTGGATCTGTATTTGCTGTTGAAGTCCCTCTCGGGGATGAGTCACCGATGATGGTAACAGGCCCTCATATGCCAATTGTGGCTGAATACCTCACCAATGCCAATGTATGGTTGATTGATAACGATTCTGCGATATGTGAAGCAATGGACCTTTTGTTAACCGGATGGGGGTGTAATGTGGTCACAGCACTTTCCGTTGATGATTTAAGAGAAAAGGTCGATTTTAAACAGGATCCAGTTGATGTCTTGATTGCTGACTATCATTTAGATAATGGTCAAAATGGAATTGATGCTGCTCGAGTAGTGACAAAGGAGGTTACGCACAATCTGCCTGTTCTCATGATTACAGCAAACTATAGTAAGGAACTGAATCAAGAGATACGGGATCTTGACTATATGTTGGTAAATAAGCCTGTTAAGCCTCTTAAACTTAAAACGACGTTGATACATATGCTCGGGTGAGTCTGGTAATAAATCAAGTATCTAGCAATTAAATTTTTTGAGTTGGATTCTGATAAAGTGGGTTTTATAAAATAAGTTATAT
The DNA here is from genome assembly GCA_002435145.1 of Neptuniibacter sp. UBA6509. GTDB lineage: Bacteria > Pseudomonadota > Gammaproteobacteria > Pseudomonadales > Balneatricaceae > Neptuniibacter. The sequence goes on along the minus strand of DJLT01000122.1, from coordinate 81,924 downwards.
GACCCGCTTTTCAACGTTCCCGTACAATTTAGAATGATCTATGACAAAAGCCCTCGTGCTTGTCGGAAAAGGCATTGTTGTAATTCTCAATTAGGCGAGTTACAAACTCATTCCCCTTGGCTGATTAGAGTCAATTAATAATAAAGTGCTATCTGTATTTATTTGATAATGAACCGCGGCTATCTTGATTATGCGGCGTGGAAATCGTCCTAACTAAGTTCATCGAGTGAAAAGTTCTTTTTTCTTAATTTGACCAGTAACTCGTTAAAAGGGACAGGGCGACTAAAAAGGTAGCCCTGTAAATACTGTACCCCAAGCTCTTTGAGAATAATCTCTTGATCGATGCTTTCGATACCTTCAGCTACGACAGAGTAGTTAAGGTCTCCGCCCATTACCATCACCGCTTTTATGATGGCACCGCCATTTGAATCTAGTCTATTGATGAAAGAGCGATCTATTTTAACGACATGTACGCCAAAGTCTTGGATCAAAGACAAGGAAGAGTAGCCGGTTCCAAAATCATCGATCGAGATAAATATCCCCAATGCTTGCAGCTGCTTCAGAGCTGCAATGATCTTAGGTTTATCAGTAGAGAAGACGGATTCAGTGATCTCAATGCAAATATTTGAAGCCTTAACATCATATTTAGCCAACAATTTTGCGATACAGTTAACAAATTTAGGATCGTCGAACTGGATCACTGAGACATTGATACAAACTTTTACGTCAAACCCTTCTCGTTCTAGAGTTTTTTGCTGTTTTATCGATTCATCTAATACCCACTGCCCAATGCTCCGTATAGAACCATTTCGTTCTGCTATAGGTATAAATATGTCTGGAGGAATTTGCTCACCATCTAAGTTCCAGCGGAGTAAGGCTTCAACTGCATGGTATCTATCGTTTTCTGCATCGATGATAGGCTGGAAAACTAGACTTAATTGTTGATTAGATATGGCACTTGTAATGGCTGTTGAAAGATAGAATTCACTTTGAACTTTCTTAGCCAATGTATTATTGAATACGACATAGTCGCCTTTATCATCATGTTTATTGCTATACATTGACACATCCGCATAACTGATAAGCTCTGATAAGGTCAGACTATGGGTAGGGTACGTAGACACCCCTATAGATACGTCCATATCAATAGAGTAATCATGAATATGGAAAGGGGTGGCAAATAGATGGCAAATAGACTTTGCTATAGTATCAATCTCATCTGCTTTATCGGTTTTTGCGAGTAGGATAAATTCATCACCCCCCCAGCGAGAAATGATAGCTGTCTGGGCAAAAGTTGTTTGCAGTCGTCTAGACAGCTGTCTTAATATCTCATCACCAATGTTATGACCAAAATTGTCATTAACTGGTTTGAATCCATTCATATCAATAAAGAAAATGGAGAAAGGCTGCTTACTTTTTTCGTTAATACAAGCTTCAGCCTGCTTAATGAAGGCCGAACGATTGAGTAGATTGGTTAAAGAATCAAGTTGGTTTAGCTTAACAATCTCCTGAGTTCTGGTTTCGACCTCATGCTTCATATTATTAAGCAGATTCTTGTGTTTGTAGCGCAGACGTATTGAGTCTTCTGTATAAGTGGCGGCTTTCAGCGCTGTAAAAAACATAACAATTGAGAAAGCGATGCCTAAAAAACCAATCATCTGATGTTCTGAGTTACCTGCTATTGCGACCAGTAACGAATAGGGAAGCAGTAATATCTGAGTGTATGACAAGACAACAAATCTATCTGCAGAAAGCACAGTGGCTGAACCACCAGCCATTGCAGATACAATAATCCAAGAAACTGATAATTCATAAAGGTTGGAATTGGAATAGAAGTAAAGGCAATAAAAGGACCATAGAAAAGCTGTTAGCAAGGCTCCAGATCTGAAGCGATAGAGATGCCTAATATTATCTAATGTGCCTTTATCCTTGTGTCGAGACCATGTAAGGCTATCTAACAAGCGGATTAGCATCAACAGAGATATACTGACCCACCAAATTACTTTAGTTGGATCTTCATTAGTATTATCAAAGCCGAAAGCCAATCCAGTCGCGGCGATAAATGTAATTACTATACCAAAATATGCATTTCGGTATAAAAGATTTAGCCGAGCATTGAGCTCTAGATTCTCATTTGGATACAAAAAAAATCCTTACATATCATGTGAATTGCTAATCGTTAACTTGTCGATCTATACATTTATTATTATCATTATTTATGCGCACACTTTACGTGGAGTGTAGCTTTCATGGCGCTGCTGCATTTTGCTCTCTGTATAATAGAGCAAAATGAGTACTTAATGGCTCTAGTGATTTTTTGAGGCCTTATTTGGTAATTTTTTTAAAGAGTGAGTATTGCCATTGTCTTATAGCTAGAACCATGGTTGTTCCACTTTTTTTATCCGCAGGCACATTTTGATCCTCCTGCATAAGATCGTTGAATTCAGAGGCTAGACGCTCCATTTTCTTTTGTAATCGTGCATTGGAACTATCGGTCAATATCGCATTGGACACGATCAGTTTTTCATTAGCTTTATCAAATCTAGAACTAAAGAAATCTTGTTCTACTTTCTCTTGGAAAAATTGCTGTATAGGACCGTTAGGCAACCAGTGAAAGTTTGGAGCGACTAAGAGCTTCACTCGATTGTTTGGTAATAAATCAATTATCTTTAAACGGTCGAGTTTGGCGAGTTTCTGAATGCCGTCGGCTTCAGGAATATTGTAGTTATGTAGTATCTCTTCATAGGACATGCCACTGATGACACTCACAGTGATCAGTAGAAGGATCAGATCGCTAGCAATCTCTTTTTCCTGCTCACGGCTTAACTGAATAAGCTGGCATTGATTCTTACTCATGCGCTGTACGAGCTCAGAAAATTCTAAGTTCAGCATGTCACATATCAATTCTATACGTTGCAGGGTGAAGTTTTTATCAGCAAATAAGCGCTTAACCGATGCTTCACTTAGATCTAGAACGTTAGCAACATCAACGTAAGTTTTCCCTTGAGCTTTAAGTTCACGCTTTAATGTCTCAATCAATGGACCTGCTTGCGCCATGATAACTTCCTTAAAAACGATAACAGTAATGTGCTACTTATACAGAATTTGTTACTCAAACCCTCATATTATAGAAAATCCACTGACTCGGTTAGCTACGGATGAACTATTTAAGCAAGCCTATAGTTGAATAAAAAGCGTAAAGTGCTGGTGTTGAGTTTTAATCATTAACTTCCATTAATAATGGAATTTGCGATAAAAGCACTAATTATATGGCCGCCTATTTCATCTGATGCCTATTCACTGTATAAGGACACCATGAAAATCCCTAAAAGAATTAAACCACTTGTTGAAGATGGGCTCGTCGATGAAGTCCTTCGTCAATTAATGAGTGGCAAAGAGGCAGTTGTATACGTGGTCCGTTGTGGATCAGAGATCCGCTGTGCCAAAGTTTACAAAGAAGCAGCCAAGCGAAGCTTTAAACAAGCGGTTCAATATCAAGAAGGTCGTAAAGTTCGCAATAGCCGTCGCGCGCGCGCGATGGAGAAAGGCTCTAAATTTGGTAGAGACCAGCAAGAAGCCTTATGGCATAACGCTGAGGTGGATGCGCTCTACAAATTAGCCGATGCAGGCGTTCGGGTTCCGACTCCATACGGTTGTTTTGATGGCGTACTTCTTATGGAGCTAGTCACAGACGACAGTGGAGAGGTTGCGCCGCGTTTAAATGATGTGGCAATGTCGGCCGAGCAAGCCCGTGAAGATCACGCTGTTATCATTCGTGATATCGTTCGTATGCTTTGTGCTGGACTTGTACATGGTGACTTATCAGAATTCAATGTGCTGGTGGACTCCTATGGCCCTGTCATTATCGACCTTCCACAAGCCGTCGATGCAGCGGCTAATAATCATGCTGAGTGGATGCTAGAGCGAGATATCAATAACATGCGTAGTTATTACGGTATGTATGCACCTGAACTGTTACAGACGCAATATGCCAAAGAGATCTGGGCTTTGTATGAAGAGGGCAAGCTAGAGCCTGATACAGAACTCACAGGGTTATTTGAAGAGACGACAGAAGCGGCTGATGTTGATTCGGTTTTACTGGAAATTAAAGAAGCCTTTGCTGAAGAGCAAGCACGCCTTGCACGTATTAGCGATGCGGAAGAGCCAGCGTAGGGCTTTATTGCTTTAAACGCTACTGTTATGAGCTCCTGTTTTGAATACATGAAAAGCGCTTTTGATACGCTCTTGGATAAGATCTATCAATAATCGCGGCTTTTAAGTAATCCTAGCATTGAAACAGAGTTCTATTTATAGCCTAAGTAGAACTCTATCCTTCCTGATTAACACCCTTATCGTCTATATGTGAAACATGGTTTGGCATTTTGGCATGCTCAAACTTACTTAACACTAATGTCAGCAAACTTTCGGCTGCCGGACTTAAAGATCGACCTTGGCGGCTAATGATGCATATCTCTCTTTCTAAACGTGGTTCTTTAAGAGGTATAAATCTGAGATTAGAAAAGGCGCTGGTGCTCGCGGCTAGCGCGGGCAGAAGAGAAACCCCCAATCCGGTTTCAATCATCTCTGCTAAACCTGCTGGTGTTGAAACTTCTACTAATGAGCCGCTTAACCTTAAATCAAGACTGAACTTTCTCTCTAAGTTATAAAGCTGGGCCCGGGTACCTGTATCTTCGGTTAAGTGTACTTGTGGCAGTGCGGCTATATCTTGCCAAATAAGCTCTTTTTCATCTGATAATGGATGAGATAAAGGCAAAACTACGCCATAGCTGTCGACTAATACCACTTGATAGTTTAACTCTGGGAGGTTTGAGTGGTTGCTTCCAATACCAAAATCCACATCGTTGTCTAATACCCGTCTTTCAATACCGTTGGCATTGTCATCTCTTAGGTAAATACCAATTTGGGGATGATCATGATGATAGGATTTAATGATCTCAGGTAGGATGCGCCCAATCATAGATGGCGAAGCAGCGATGCCGACTTGACCTTTTTGTTGCGAAGTTGTCGCTTTAAGATCATTAAAGGCGGTATCAAAATCAGAGATAAGCTTTTCAGCAACGGGGAGAAAGCTTTCACCTTCACCGGTTAGCAGCACTCGGCGGGTTGTCCGGTCAAATAATCTCAGTCCGGCTTGCTCTTCAAGTTGCTTAATCGTGGCGGTTAATGTGGATTGCGTCACATGAAGTGCTTCTGAGGCACGCGTAAAACTGCCATTCTTTGCTATTTCAGTAAACGCACGCAGATGTCGGATCGATATATTATTCGTCATATTCGATTAATTAATTGAATTTTATCGTTTGATTGATAAATAACAATTCTGCATCATAGCGCCACAGATGACAAATTTGAGCAATGCTAGCGGATCAGTCTGATTGTTGAGCTAATCAGCCCCGCGATATAGCAGCACCACGATATAGTAATCATAGCACTGAGGTAACCCTGATGATCCCTCGTCTTTCACAAGTCGAAACAACTGAAGCCCTATATCTAGATTTCATCGACGCATTAAAGCTGAAAGGCTTTATGGGGGATCTAAACCCCGACTATGCCAATCGGATTGTATTATCTACAGATAATAGTATTTATCAGATGTTGCCTCAGGGCGTGTTATATCCTCGCAGCGCAGAAGATCTTGTACTTATCTCAACCTTGGCTGACGAAAGCCGTTTTGCTGAAGTGAAGCTCAGCGCGCGCGGAGGCGGTACAGGAACAAATGGTCAATCTTTAACTGATGGTTTGATCGTTGACGTATCTAAGCATATGAATACCGTGCTGGAGATAAACGAAGAGGAACGCTGGGTGCGTGTACAATCCGGCGTTGTTAAAGATCAGCTTAATCGTGCGTTAAAGCCGTATGGACTGTTCTTTGCACCAGAGCTTTCTACCAGTAACCGAGCGACTGTTGGCGGAATGATCAATACCGATGCCAGCGGTCAGGGCTCTGTTATGTATGGAAAAACCCGTGACCACGTTTTAGAGCTGAACTCTGTTCTTCTTGGCGGTGAGCAATGGTGTTCAAAGCCTCTCAGTGATGATGAGCTGGCTGAGATCAAACAGCGTGAAGACCGTATCGGTGAAGTACACCGTTTAGTCGATAACGTTTTTACTGAAAATAAAGATCTGATTGATCAAAAGTTCCCTAAACTCAACCGCTGTTTAACCGGTTACGATCTTGCCCATATCCGGGATGAGAACGGTCAATTCAATCTAAATTCAGTTTTATGCGGGGGAGAGGGCTCGTTAGCGTTTATAACGGAAGCGAAATTAAATGTACTCCCTATCCCAAAATTTGCTGCATTAGTTAACATTAAATACGATAGCTTCGAGTCTTCCCTGCGTGATGCAACAGACTTAATGGAGTGGAACCCAACATCGATAGAAACCATTGATTCTAAAGTACTTAATTTAGCAATGGGAGACATTATTTGGGATACGGTCAGCGCTTATTTCCCCAGCGAAGCGGGTGAAGCTGAGATCCAAGGTATTAACCTTGTCGAATACACATCTGATGATGAGCAAGCCCTTAAAGCCGATGTGGAGAAGCTAGAAGCACATTTAAAAGCCGTAGCAGGGCAAGCAGGTAAAAGCTTTGGTTTCTCCGTTGTCTATGGCAGTGCCGAGATCGGTAAAGTCTGGGCGATGCGTAAAAAAGCAGTTGGGCTATTAGGTAACGCGAAGGGGCAAGAGCGTCCAATCCCATTTGTTGAGGACACCGCAGTACCGCCTGAAAACCTAGCGGACTTTATTATGGAGTTCCGTAAGGTACTGGATGATCGTGGGCTGGCTTACGGCATGTTTGGTCATGTGGATGCTGGTGTACTTCATGTTAGACCTGCAGTCGATATGAAAGATACTGTCCAGGAGTCATTGATACGTGAAGTCACTGATCAGGTTGTAGCGCTCACGGTTAAATATAATGGTTTATTATGGGGCGAACACGGTAAAGGGGTTCGTTCAGAATACTCCCCTGAATTCTTTGGTGAGCTCTATCCGCAACTACAAAAGATTAAAGCTGGTTTTGACCCGCGTAATCAGATGAATCCGGGCAAGATCGCCACTCCAGCCATTGATGGAGCCGAACTGCTTAAAATCGACCAAGTGCCTACACGCGGCCAGTTTGATCGCCAGATCAGTGGTGAGGTTCGTGAAGAGTATGATTCCGCAATGTTCTGTAACGGTAACGGAGCATGCTTTAACTATGATCCTAACGATGCGATGTGCCCATCTTGGAAAGGTACACGCCAGCGTATTCACTCTCCTAAAGGCCGCTCTTCATTGATTCGTGAATGGCTACGTTTGGTTGAAAAAACGGGCACAAACCTTAAAGAAGAATCACGTAAGGTTAAAAACAGCTCCTTCCTTATGACATTGCCGAGTCGTATTAAAAATACACTGGCGAAACGCAAGGGTGAGGATTACGACTTCTCTGATGAAGTGCATGAATCCATGATGGCGTGCTTAGCTTGTAAATCTTGTGTCGGTCAGTGCCCAATCAAAGTGAATGTACCAGATTTTAGAGCGCGCTTTTTAGAGGTCTATTACGGGCGCTATCTGCGTCCAGCTAAAGATTACATGGTAGGTAGCCTTGAATATATGATCCCTTGGTTATCTAAGTTCCCTGCGCCTTATAACTGGGCGATGAAAAACCGTGCACTTAAAGGGATCTTCCGAAAACATGTAGGTATGGTCGATAGCCCTACGATCTGCACTAATAGCTTGATCTCAGGGATGAAGGCACGTGGTGTTGCTTTCGCGACTCCGAAACTTATTGAAAGCTTACGCCCGGAAGACAGAGAAAACGCGGTCATTATCGTTCAAGATGCGTTTACGAGTTATTTTGAAACCCAGCTTGTTTTAGATCTTGTGGATCTCCTAACAGGTATTGGCTGTTATGTTCTAATGGCTCCGTTTAAACCTAATGGTAAGCCTTTGCACGTTCATGGTTTTATGAAAATTTTTCAAAAAGCCGCAGAATCCAATGGCGCTATGCTCAAAGCATTAGATAATACTGGTGTGCCTCTCATTGGTATTGATCCATCAATGACACTCACTTATCGCCAAGAATACGGCTATGTGATCCCAGATAAAGACCTACCGAAAGTGCAGCTTTTGCAAGAGTGGTTGGTCACTCAGAAGCCTAAATTAGAAGCGTATAAAATGGCTAATACATTGAGCGGTGAGTTTAAGCTTCTTGCGCACTGTACCGAGAAAACCTCTGCCGCGCCTTCTATCCGCCTTTGGCAGGATATCTATAAGATGATGGGGCAAACGCTTGATATTCAGGCTGTTGGCTGTTGCGGAATGTCTGGTACCTATGGCCATGAAACACAGAACTTTGAAACCTCAATAAATATCTATCAGTTGAGTTGGTCTGAGGTGATTAATAATCCTGAGAATAAGGATAAGTTGGTCGCGACAGGTTACTCATGCCGTAGTCAGGTTAAAAGAATGGATGAACAGGAAATACCTCATCCAGTACAAACGTTACTTCGAATCTTGAGAACAAAGTCGGCTAAAAACTAAAGCTTAGGTATGAATCCCTTGGATTATAATATTTAAATAAAAATGCAGCCTTTGGCTGCATTTTTTGCTTATAGAACTCTGAATCTTTTAATAACTAATTGAGTGGCTGCGCATTTCTCGGTAAATGCCGAAAAACAAAATCAGTGATACCTTGCTCTAACAACCATGATCTCTTTGCTTTAGCTTCACTCAATGTTTCATACTGGCCATAAGATAGGCCAAGTAGATCATTACGCATTGTAAACAACAGTAGTTCTGAATCATCTGGGAATTGCTTGATCGCATGCTTCCTACTGCTTATCTTCTTATAAGCACCTAACTGAATCGTGTAAACCGCATTAGAAGTGAGGCTAGATACTGTAACGGATGATTGCACTTTATTCGTTGTTTGCGCTACAGGCGGCTTATAAATCACCTTAGTACGAACAACCGTTGTAGGTTTTCTAATATGCTCTATCACTTGAACTTTAGTTAGCTGTTTAGCCGAATTAGATGGTTGCTGAGGAGATGGTTGTGAGGGAACAACTGTATCAGCATGCTTAACTGTAACCGCTTTGCTCGACTGCACTTGTGTTGATGTCATCGAAGGAGTGGAATCTGCCTTTGTGCTAGAAGAGGCCATACCTATAGCTGTTTCTTTTTGAGTTGTTACTCTTGTGTGCTCTCTGGGCGGGGAAGGTACTTCACAATCAGGATTGCTTAGTCCGCAAATAAGTTGGTCTTTTTGTGAGCAGGCAGACAAAAGAACTGTGCTCCCAATGAGTAGAATGAAAGGTAAACTAGCTCCTTTTAAAAACATTTTATTCATTCCTTTAAAATTTACTGCCTAAGATGTAGTGCAATTGCGTAATGAATCAGCGAATATACCTCCTTTTATGATAGACAGCACCCTAAAGTGTGCCATTAACCTAATTGAGGAGTTAACCGTGGAAGATCTTCTACCTGAACTATGCGACCAATTTCCTGACCTAGTGCAGGTTGTCGAACCAATGTTTGGTAATTTTGGTGGCAAAGAACGCTTTGGCGGTGAGATCGTCACGCTAAAAGCTTTCGAAGATAATTCACTCGTTCGTGAGCAAGTTGCACTGCCTGGTAAAGGCAAAGTGCTTGTTGTCGATGGTGGCGCTTCTATGCGTCGCGCTATGCTTGGCGACATGCTTGCAGAGAAGGCGACTGTAAATGGATGGGAAGGTATCATTATTTATGGCTGTATTCGTGATGTAAATGCAATCGCTGATCTTAATATCGGTGTACAAGCATTAGGTGCACACCCAATGAAAACCGAGAAGAAAGGCCTTGGTGAGCTTAATCTAGATGTTACTTTCGGTGGTGTTACTTTCCGCTCAGGTGAATACGTATATGCGGATAATAATGGCGTTCTAGTTTCAGCAGAAAAGCTTGAGCCGTCAGAAGGTTAGGTCTATTCCTTTGTGAGAAAAGCTTGCATCTGCAGGCTTTTTTGTTATATAGAAGCCTATAATCACGTTCGGCTGGGTAGATATCGATTTATTTTGCAGCTGCGTAATAAATCTATCATGATCACTCTATAAGCTAAGGTTTATCATATATAAGCTTATTAGGGTGTAAGTCGATGGATAAGTTGGATTGCTACTTTATTGGTCATATAGCTGAAGGGGAAACGCAGGTCTCTATCGTAAAACCTATCAGACATAATAATACTGCGTTTAGCTTTACTGAATCTTTGGGCGATTTTTTATACGAATTTGCAGAAAAGCATTTTTACTGCAAAAAAGGTGAAGAGATCGTTTTAATTGCTTGTTCAATTGATAGGCGTGAACTGGATAATGTTGATTTTTTGTCCCGTATTGATGAAAAATCTGATTATTACTTCAAAGAGCAGGGGACTATTCTTAAACGCCGCAAGGCAATTTCTTCTGATTCTATTGAATTATCTAAGCGTGTTTTCAGAGATCTTCATAAGACTCATCGTTTAATTTTGGATGGGAGGCGCTCCCGCTAATTTATGGTTAGTGGGTGTAAAAGCCATTTTAACTATAGATTCAAATTCCCATCTGATAACTGACATAGCTTTTAGCGATAACAGCAAAAGCAGTCATACCTGTTATACCCCAAACAAAAATCATCCGGCCTTCGCGTGATGCCTTGGATCTATTGGCTACATGCCAGACCGTCCATAGCTTTAGTATTACCATCAATAGCAATGCAACAAAAACCAATTTTTCGTTCGTACTCCAAATAACCATGATTATCGCGCCTATTAACATGTATTTACAAAGCATTATTAAGGATATAAGATGCTTTGTAAATACATTTTACGGTTTTAATTATGAACGAAACAACAAAAGAGCGTAAGGACAGACTTAATGAAATGCACAAAGCATGGATAGAAGTTACGTCTAGTGCATTGTCAGAGCTGCACAAAACTGACGGCTATAAAGGTGACAGTGATGATTATAGGGCGGTAGCATCAATACAAGAATACTCCTTGTCAGCAGCGGAGAGGTTGGATAAATAGTTACTTAGGCGTGTGAAGAATATAAAGATTGCTTACAGATTTTCAGAGGATTAACACTATGAAACGCTCAGAACACCTTATTCCCCTTAGCCATGACCATCATGTTGCGCTGGTTGTCGCTAATCGACTTAAATCGTCACTCAATCAGTTTGATCTAAAGGATGCTCTTGAATACTGGGAGGAGATTAGAGGGCAGTACAAACAGGATCTATTAGATCATTTTGAGGTTGAGGAGAATGAATTGTTACCTTTACTTGATGGAGTATCTGAAAAAGCGTCAATGCTCGCGATCAGCATAATTACGGATCATACTAAAATGCGCAATTTGTTATCTAGCAATGACTTGAACGCTGCGGGTGAGTTTGCTGAACTGCTGAAGAAGCATGTAAGGTTTGAAGAACGGGATCTGTTTCCGTGGTTGGAGACTCATTGTGACTTAGCGTCAGTCTCTGCTTTACATTGAAAAAGCGCGCATTAATTATGGATAGGATGAGCGCCGAGGTATTAAAGGGTGTTGAGTAGTTCAGCCCGCATTTTAGGATTTTTAAGTAGATCTTCTACGGTGTACTTCCTCAAAACATCGGTAAAAGCTTTTTGGGCTTCCGCCAAAGCACCTTGCAGGGAGCAAAAACCCGTTAAGCGGCACATCTGTTGGCCGCAGTTGATCAAAGGTTGTTCCCCTTCAGCTTGCACAACGATATCTGCCAAATTCATATCCGATGTGGGTCTGGCAAGTTTAATACCGCCATTCTTTCCACGGTATGTTGCCAAATAATCCGATTTAGAGAGTGCGTGCACAACTTTACGGAGATGCTCTATTGAGATTCCGTAGTAGTCAGCAATCTCTGCTAAGGTCACTAAGCGATCCTCATTTGTTGCAACAAAAAAAAGGACGCGTAGAGTGTAATCTGTAAATCGGCTTAATTGCATTGGCCCGGGCTTCTGGAAGATGTTTTGAAAATATACTTTACGCTGGAGCGATAAAGCAAGAAAAGTGTAAATAAATAATAAGTTAAGCCTCTTTGCTTGAAGTTTTTGTGCATACCTATATATAGAGTATTCCTATTAACTGGTTTTTCCTAAAGGCGTTTTTATGTACAAGCTATTGATTTTTGATTGGGATGGAACCGTGATTGATTCAGCTGCCCGTATTATTTCTAGTATGCAAGCTGCTGCGCGTGATTGTGATCTTCCGGTGCCTTCAGACAGCGCTGTCATGAATATTATTGGGTTAGGTCTGCCTGAAGCTATTCGTATCCTGATTCCTGGTATTGATGATGATGGAATAGATCGTATGCGTGTTCAGTATGGGCAGCATTTCTTAGGTGTAAATGAGACACCTACGCCACTTTTCGCGGGTGCCCAACATTCACTAGAGAGCATGCATAAAAAAGGCATGAGAATGGCTGTTGCGACAGGTAAGAGCCGTAGAGGATTAGATCGTGCATTTATCCAAACGGGTTTAGGTTATGTTTTTGAAACCTCACGCTGTGCAGATGAAACTATTTCAAAGCCTGACCCTCTAATGCTGGAAGAAATATTAGCCGAAACAGGTGTAGATCGTTCAGAAGCGCTAATGATTGGCGATACTGAATATGATCTTGATATGGGCAGGCGAGCAGGAATGGATGTTGTTGCTGTTAGTTATGGTGCGCATCACTTAGATCGGCTAAAAGGTTTTGATCCAGTTCTGGAGGTTCATAACTTCCCTGAACTAGAACAGTGGTTGGAAAATAAAGGCGTATTTGCCTAAAACAGGAGTCTTGTGTGTCAGATAATCCATGGAATGAAGAGGAAGGCCCAGCGTCATCGGCCAGTGATAAAAGTAAAACAGATTCAACTAATACCTCTGCAATTGATGCAGAAAGTAAATTAGGTCATGCGTTAGATAATGCTAAACAAGATAGCGCGAGTAAGAAAGAGTGGAAGCTTATAGAGAAAATGCTCAGCGGAATGTTTGTTGAGCAGCGTCGCGCCCGCCGCTGGGGAATTTTCTTTAAACTATTAACCTTTGGATATCTTTTTGCTTTGATGGGTATTCTGGTTATGAATAATGACTTTAAAGCTGAAGTCACTCCTGAACTGCACACCGCGGTTGTTGAAGTTAAAGGGCCAATTAGTGCGGATGAAGAAGCAAGTGCTGATGCTATCGTTTGGGCGTTACGCGAAGCATTCACAGAACCTAATGCGAAAGCGGTTATCTTGCGAATCAACAGCCCTGGTGGTAGCCCTGTACAATCTGGCTATATCTATGATGAGATAAAACGCTTAAGAGCGCTTTATCCTGAAAAGCCACTTTATGCGGTGATAAGTGATATCGGAGCTTCGGGTGCCTATTACATCGCTGCGGCGGCAGATTCTATCTACGCAGATAAAGCCAGCTTAGTTGGCTCTATCGGTGTTGTTGCTGGTGGGTTTGGGTTTGTAGATCTGATGGACAAAGTTGGGGTTGAGCGCCGCCTTTATACTGCGGGTGACCATAAAGCATTCCTAGATCCATACTCCCCAAGCGACAGCTCTGAGAAAGAGTTTTGGCAGGAAGTGCTGAATACAACGCATAAACAGTTCATTGAACAGGTGAAACTAGGTCGTGGTGATCGACTCAAAGATGATCCTAGAGTGTTTAGTGGATTGGTTTGGACAGGTGAGCAGGCTGTTGAACTAGGCTTGATTGATGGTTTAGGTAGTACCAGTTATGTTGCCAGAGAGATAGTGAAGGTTGAACATGTTGAAAATTACACACCTAAGCAGCAGCCTTGGAAGCAGATTGTAGATCAGTTAGGCGTAAGCTTTACCAAAGCAATCAGCAGTGAAATGGGTGTTTCTTCAGGCGTTCAGCTTCGTTAATCACTTATATTTCATCGTATAAGAGAAAGGAGGGCAGATGCCCTCCTTTTTTATTGCCTAATTTAATAGGTGCGGTGAGCATTTAAGGCTCACAACAGTATTAATCGGGTGTCTATAAAACATTAAACCCTTCGTTCTCGAGCAATCTAACCAGTCTTATAAGCGGTAAGCCCATTAATGTATTTGGGTCTTCCCCCTCTAACTTATCAAACAGTACGATTCCAAGTGCTTCTGATTTAAAGCTGCCCGCACAATTATAAGGCGTTTCTGCCCGTAAATAGTTTTCTATAACTTCGTCACTAAGATCGCGGAACTCTACATAGAAGGGCACTATTTCGCTTTGTATGTTTCCGGTCTTAGCATTAATTAATGCTAACCCGGTAAGAAACGTAACGCGATGACCGGAAAGCTTTTTTAGCTGTGCTACGGCATTTTCATGGGTATGGGGTTTGCCGAGTATCTCATTGTTTAGTACAGCAACTTGATCTGAACCGATGATTAAACAGTCATTCTCTGTTTCAGCAATTTTTTGCGCTTTTTCTACGGCTAATCTGGCAACTAAGTCTTCTGGTTTTTCGTCCTCAATGGCGGATTCATCTATATCTGGAGAAATACAGCTGTATTCCAGTTGAAGTTTGTCTAAAATCTGGCGACGAAAGGGCGAGCTAGATGCTAAAATCAGTTTTCTCATGTCATTTTTTAACCGTGAATATGTGAAGGCTCGAATATTAGCGGTTTTATTACATAATTAAACCCCAAAGTCTTTGACAGATGGGGTTTCGGGCCCTAGAATTGCGCGCTTATGTCAAACGGTCCATTACCTAACAAAGTAGATCCGCGAAAACTTGCTGAGCGGAACGTACGAATTACAGGCAAAGCCGATTTAATCGGTATGCCCAATCTTTGCCAATCTTTGATTGGAACAGATGGGAGTGTCGATGTTGATCTTCAATTTGCAGTAGCAGAAGAGGGTAGACGTATTCGTATGATTACTGGCAGCGCTACAGGTCATGTTTACATGACGTGTCAACGTTGTTTAGATCCAGTAGAGGTTACCGTAGAGGTAGATTTTAATCTTGGCTTAGCGGCCAGTGAGGAAGCTGCAAAACAGCTACCTCGAACTTTTGACCCCTTAATCATAGGGGATGAAGAGATTGAGTTGCTTTCTGTGGTTGAAGAAGAATTGATTTTGAGTCTTCCGACTGATGCTTATCATGACGATTGCTCGATCAAGACTTCATACGGCGATGCCGGGGCAGTGACAGAAGACAACGATAAACCGAATCCATTTAGTGTGTTGGCTCAATTAAAAGCCAGCAACAAATAGAAAGAACCAGGAGCTATTTAGTCATGGCAGTTCAGAAAAGTAAGAAGTCTCGTTCCCGTCGCGATATGCGTCGTTCACACGATGCGCTGGGTAACCCGACTCTATCTGTAGAAGCAACTACCGGTGAAACTCACCGTCGTCATCACGTTTCTGCTGACGGTTTTTACCGCGGTAAGCAAGTAGTTAAGCAAGACGACGAATAAGTTTGTCGAGTTACTACACTGTCGCAGTTGATGTGATGGGCGGGGACTTCGGTCCCCGCGTTACTATCCCCGCTACACTCCTTGCCTTAAAGCGTTATCCTCATCTATCCGTAAAACTTGTTGGCCATAGCAAAGCTATAACGCCTTATCTAACAGGCTTAAGCTCTGATGTTGCTTGTCGTGTGGATGTAGAGCATGCGCCTGATACTATCTCCATGTCAGAAAAGCCCTCTCGTACACTGAGAAGTGGTAAAGACTCTTCAATGTACAAAGCATTAAGTTTAGTTTCA
The DNA here is from genome assembly GCA_002435145.1 of Neptuniibacter sp. UBA6509. Lineage (GTDB taxonomy): Bacteria > Pseudomonadota > Gammaproteobacteria > Pseudomonadales > Balneatricaceae > Neptuniibacter. The sequence continues at coordinate 66,216 of DJLT01000122.1, read as the reverse complement.
GAGAATGAAGCTCAAGCTTGTGTCAGTGCAGGTAATACTGGCGCGCTCATGGTACTAGGACGCTATATTTTACGTACGCTTCCTGGGATTGATAGGCCTGCAATTATCTCTTCGGTACCTACTACGTCTGGTCACTGCTATTTGCTAGATTTAGGCGCCAACGTGGACTGTACTGCTGAGCATTTATTGCAGTTTGCTATTATGGGCTCGGTTATGGCTGAGGCAGTAGACGGCAATCAAGCACCTAAAGTCGCTTTGCTCAATATCGGCGAGGAAGAGGTCAAAGGCAATGAGCAAGTTAAACTCGCTTCTCGCTTAATTGAAGAGAAGGGTGGGCTAAATTATATTGGTTATGTCGAAGGTGATGACCTCTACAAGGGGGGCGCAGATGTTATTGTTTGTGATGGCTTTGTTGGCAATATCGCTTTAAAAAGTAGTGAAGGCTTGGCTCGCTTGATTGGCCAAGAGTTTCAATCCTGCTTTAAGAAGAATCTATATAGGCGTCTCTTGGCAATCTTGGCTAAGCCAGTTCTTAATGAGTTAAAAAAGCAGATTGATCCTTCTAGGCGTAACGGTGCAAGTCTTCTTGGGCTTCAGGGTATCGTCATAAAAAGTCACGGCTCAGCCAATGAGCAATGCTTTGGTTTTGCCTTAGATCAGGCTGTTGCAGAGATGGCGCAGAATGTTCCTAGTAAGATTAGTCACGAAATAGAGCATAAGCTCGCTTGAAACCGTCTATTTAAGTTTTAATTACCTCTAAATGTTGTAAACTAGCGTCCATTCGCCTGAATTCATCAGGTATCTATCTAATTGACGATTTGAGGAAGTCATGTCGCAAAATCTTGCTTTTGTTTTTCCGGGACAAGGCTCCCAACAAGTAGGCATGCTGGCAGAACTAGCTGAGCAACATTCCATTATCACTGACACATTTGCCGAAGCATCAGAAGTGCTTGGGTATGATCTATGGGATTTGGTACAGAGCGGTCCCGCTGAAGATCTAAATCAGACAGATAAAACACAACCCGCACTACTGACATCAGGTGTAGCGCTTTGGCGTTTATGGCAGCAGCAGGGCGGAGCAGCGCCAGCAGTTGTCGCTGGTCATAGCTTGGGTGAATACACTGCACTCGTTTGTGCCGGTGCAATTGACTTCAAAGATGGCGTTAAGCTGGTTAAGTTACGCGGTGAATTTATGCAGCAAGCGGTGCCTGCGGGTACGGGCGCTATGTCTGCGATTTTAGGTTTAGCTGATGATTTAATTGCTCAAGCATGCAAAGATGCAGAGCAAGGAGAAATAGTTTCTCCTGTAAATTATAACTGCCCCGGGCAGGTTGTAATTGCAGGTCATAAAGCCGCGGTTGAGCGCGCTATGGAGCTTTGTAAGGAAGCTGGCGCGAAACGCGCAATTCCTCTGCCAGTCAGTGTTCCTTCTCACTGCGAGCTAATGAAGCCCGCTGCTGAGAAAATGGCAGCAGAGCTAGCTAACATCGAAGTTAAAATGCCCGCTATTCAAGTTGTTCAAAATACAACGGCGGCGGCAGCGACAACTATTGATGAGTTGAAAGAAAATCTACTCTCTCAGTTGTACAGTCCTGTTCTTTGGACAGATAGTGTTCAAGGTATGATAGAGCAAGGCGTGGAAAATACAGTTGAATGTGGACCGGGTAAGGTTTTATCGGGTTTAAATAAAAAAATACATAGACCTTTGATTGTGGCTGCGATAAATGATGTGGCAGGTCTTGAAAAAGCCCTTAGCGCATAATCGGACGAGCAAGGAAATAGTAGAATGAGTATAGAAGGCAAAGTAGCGCTCGTTACGGGCGCAACACGTGGTATTGGTAAAGCGATTGCGCAAGAGTTAGGTAAGCAGGGCGCTATTGTTATCGGTACAGCCACAAGTGCTAACGGTGCAGAAGCAATCAGCGCATATTTATCTGAGTCTGGTATCAATGGTACTGGCTTGGTTTTAGATGTTGCTGATAGTGATTCTGTAACAAGTGTATTAAAAACTATTCAGGCCGACTTCGGTACGATCGAAGTGCTAGTAAATAATGCCGGCATTACGCGTGATAATATACTCATGCGCATGAAAGATGATGAGTGGGATTCAGTAATGAATACCAACCTTAATTCAGTCTTTCGACTTGTTAAAGGTTGCCTAAGAGGCATGACTAAAGCTCGCTGGGGTCGTATTATCAGTGTAAGTTCTGTTGTTGCTTCTATGGGTAATGCGGGTCAAGCAAACTATGCCGCGGCCAAATCGGGTATGGAAGGTTTTACTCGAGCGCTTGCACGTGAGGTTGGATCGCGTAATATTACGGTCAACTGTGTCGCACCCGGATTTATTGATACGGATATGACCAGTGGATTGGCTGATGAGCATAAAGAAGCTCTTAAGTCTCAGATCCCAATGAATCGTCTTGGACAACCAGAAGAAATTGCAGCCGTTGTTGGTTTTCTAGCCAGTCAAGGCGGTGGATATGTCACTGGTGAGTCGATTCAGGTCAATGGTGGCATGTATATGGGCTAAAACTAGCCCGAAGGAATTGTTTTTTCCTTCGAATTGTTGATAATGTGCCGTCAGGTAGAGAATGTTAACACTTTAGCTCAATTTTGCTTTTTTAAGCTTGATTTAGCTGGAGTGCTTTTAATAAAATTTCTTTCTGCATATCAAACCAGGTATGTGGTGTTAATAAGAAGATAGGAATAGATATGAGCAGCATTGAAGAGCGCGTAAAGAAAATCATCGCAGAGCAGCTAGGCGTTAAAGAAGAAGAAGTTACTCAAGAAGCTTCTTTCGTTGAAGATCTAGGCGCAGACTCTCTGGACACTGTTGAGCTAGTTATGGCTCTAGAAGAAGAATTTGAAACAGAGATTCCAGATGAAGAAGCTGAAAAAATTACTACAGTTCAGCTAGCTATCGATTACATCAACGCACACCAGTAATCGAATAAAGCAAGAATTTCTGACAAGCCGCCTATCTTAGATAGCGCGGCTTTTCTTTTGCCTGCAACTCTTATACCTTTGAGTAGGTTTTAATTATTGATGGAGATATTTAATGGCACGTAGACGTGTAGTCGTTACTGGTATGGGTATGTTGACGCCTATAGGTAACACAGTTGCTGAAACTTGGTCTCAGCTATTGTTAGGTAAAAGTGGTGCAGCGCCAATTACGCATTTTGACGCAACCCCCTTTGCTACTCGTTTTTCTTCATCAGTTAAAAACTTTGATGTGACTCAGTATATGAGTCAGAAAGATGCAAGAAAGATGGATCTGTTTATTCAGTATGGATTTGCTGCGGGTGTTCAGGCGATTGAAGATGCAGGGATTACTGTAACTGAGGAAAGTGCGCCTCGTATGGGCTGTGCTATTGGCTCAGGTATTGGCGGTTTGCCAATGATTGAAAAGAATGTCGACATTCTTAACACTTCAGGACCAAGACGGGTATCACCGTTCTTTGTGCCGGGAAGTATTACTAATATGATCGCAGGGAATTTGGCCATTAAATATGGTTTTAAAGGGCCTAATATAGCGATCACTACAGCTTGTACTACAGGCACGCACAATATTGGACAAGCGATGCGTATGATCCAGTATGGTGATGCCGACGTTATGCTTGCAGGCGGCTCTGAAATGGCGACAACGCCTTTGGGGATTGCCGGATTTTCCGCTGCAAGAGCACTATCTACACGAAATGACGATCCAGAACTGGCAAGCAGGCCTTGGGATGAAGATCGTGACGGCTTTGTCTTAGGTGATGGGGCTGGGATTTTAGTACTTGAAGAATATGAACATGCCAAAGCTAGGGGCGCAGAGATCTATTGTGAGTTAGCTGGTTTTGGTATGAGTGATGATGCTTATCATATGACTGCGCCGCCTGAAAGTGGCGAAGGTGCAGCTTTGTCTATGCAGAACTCTATCAATGATGCTGAAGTTGAGCTGGGTAAGATCCATTATATCAATGCACATGGTACATCTACGCCTGCGGGCGATATTGCTGAGTCCAATGCAGCGAAGCGCGTGTTAGGGCAAGCCGCAGATAACGTAAGGATGAGCTCAACCAAATCTATGATAGGCCACCTCCTTGGTGCAGCTGGTGCGGTAGAGGCTATTTTCTGCGTCAAAGCACTTCAGCAGCAGGTTGCGCCGCCAACAATTAATTTAGATAACCCTTCCGAAGGCTGTGATCTGAATTATGTGCCGCACACTCCGCAGGAATGTAATATTGAAGTAGCACTTTCCAACTCATTTGGGTTCGGTGGTACTAACGCTTCATTGGTCTTTAGAAAATTATAAGTTGTAACGATTGAGTATTAGCAAGGTTGGGCATGCAAGACGTCTGGATTAATGGAGTTAAATCAAACCAAGTGGGGGTCAGTGATAGGGGCTTGAGCTATGGTGATGGTTTATTTGAAACTATCGCGATATCGGATAGTCATCCAGAGTTGCTTGATGCGCACTTTAAGAGGCTCGCGCTAGGTCTAGATCGCTTAGGCTTTCCTGATGATGTTATTGGCTTGATTAAGCGCGATCTATCTACGATCTGTCTTCCTCGTGATGCCGTATTAAAAATAACAGTGACTCGCGGTGTTGGGCTTAGAGGTTATGCGTTACCCCCCAAAACCAAAGCTACTCGTATTATTTCTATTTCTAAGCGCCCCCCATTGTCCGATAACTCAGAGAAAGGCGTTGCTGTAAGGCTCTGTAGCTATCGCTTACCTATTAATCCGGTCTTAGCACAAATCAAGCATTTAAATCGCTTAGATCAGGTTATGGCTCGAAGTGAGTGGGGTGATCAATCAATACCAGAGGGTATTGTCTTAGATGCGGAAGGTTACGTTGTTGAAGGTACAATGAGCAATCTATTCTGGGTTGCCTCTGGAATAGTTTATACGCCTTTAATTGATCGATGCGGTGTAAAAGGGGTTATGCGTGACCATCTTCTGTCTATTATGCAAAATGAAAAAATAGCCGTTGAGCAAGTGCGATCAGCTCCAGATGCATTACTGCAGGCGGATGAGGTCTTTATCTGTAACAGTTTGATTGGGATATGGCCTGTCATTCGAATTGATGATCGAAGACATGTTATTGGGTCAATGACCCGAAAATTACAACAGTTGTTAAGCAGGAAGTAAGTAGTTGAAGAAAATATTTTCAGTTTTCGTTGTCTTGATAGCTCTGGTAGGTGCCATGGCTTATGGGGTGTATCTTGATTACAACAAGTATCTAGAATCTCCAGTTGAAGCCCCCGGCAATACTATTATTCATGTAAAGAAAGGCATGCCTTTCAATAGTTTAGTTGCTGAACTTAAACGTAAAGATCTAATTGTTAATGAGTTGTATCTGAAATTGTATGCTCGGCATACTGGCTTAGGGCGGAAGATTAAAGCGGGTGAATATCGTATAGATTCACAAATGACCGCAGTGCAGGTGATGGAGATATTAACTTCTGGGCGCTCAATCACTTATAACTTTACTATCGTTGAAGGTAGTACTTACAAGCAGCTTTTAGCAGCGATTTCGGCTAATGAATATCTTAAAAATGATACTGAAGGACTTTCACTAGAAGAGCTGCTTAAGCAAGTAGGTGCAGAGAAAACTCACCCTGAAGGGCTTTTTCTTGCTGAAACTTATAGCTTTGAGAAAAACAGTTCAGCTATAAAATTACTTAAGCGTGCGCATCAGATGCTTAATAAGAAGCTTGATGAGGAGTGGCAAGCACGCAATACAAAATTACCTTACAAATCGGCCTATGAAGCGTTAATTATGGCTTCTATCGTTGAAAAAGAGACAGCAAGGGCCGATGAGCGCCCAATCATTGCTGGAGTTTTTGTGAGGCGATTGAATAAAAGGATGAGGCTTCAGACTGACCCTACTGTGATATACGGTATGGGTGACGCTTATAAAGGAAATATTAGACGTTCTGATTTGCGTAAGCCGACACCTTATAATACTTATACAATACCAGCGTTACCTCCTACACCGATTGCTATGGTGGGACCTGAGGCTATTATCGCAGCGCTTAACCCATCGGATGGCAAAGCCCTTTATTTCGTGGCTAAAGGGGATGGGAGTCATTATTTCTCCGCCAGTTTGAGGGAGCATAATAATGCGGTTAGGAAGTATCAGCTATCAAGACGTAAAGATTACCGTTCTTCACCTTAATATTTTAAAAGTGTGTATCCATGAATAAGACGCGTATAGGCCGCTTCATCACTGTTGAAGGAACTGAAGGGGTTGGAAAATCAACAAATATAGATTTTTTATGTCGTTTGCTAAAAGAGCAGGGCATAGAGATTGTTCTTACGCGAGAACCTGGAGGAACACCCCTAGCAGAAGAGCTGCGTGAACTGCTGCTCACTCCAAGAGAGGAGCGAGTAAGCCAAGATACTGAGTTATTGCTAATGTTTGCAGCAAGAGCACAGCATATTGAAAATGTTATACGCCCTGCGCTTGAAAGAGGTGCATGGGTTGTGAGTGATCGTTTTACCGATGCTACATTTGCTTATCAGGGCGGAGGCAGAGGTGTAGATATACAAAGTATTAAACTTTTAGAAAAGTTGGTACAGCATGATCTACACCCTGATTTGACCCTTCTTCTTGATCTTGATGTTGAGGTGGGTTTAAAACGGGCATCAGCCCGCAGCGCACCCGATCGATTTGAACAGGAAAAGTTGGAGTTTTTTGGTAAGGTGCGGTCTGCTTATCTTCAGCGAGCGGAAAATGAGCCTCAGCGTTTCGCAGTTATTGATGCTGCAGTGCCTCTAGAGAATGTTCAGCAGCAAATTTCAGTGGCCCTTTCTCGGTATTTGAGTAATTAAATAATGTCGAATCTCGTCACACTTCATCCTTGGTTTGAAGCCCGCGTTCAGCACTTAGCAAAGCTTCATAATGATGGACGTTTGCCTCATGCATTATTGCTTCACGGCATGCCTGGCATAGGTAAAGCTGATTTTGCAAAAGCTTTTGCGCAAATGTTGCTTTGCCAGCAACCTATAGATGGAAAGGCTTGCGGTCATTGTAAGCCTTGTGAACTTAATGCGGCGGGCAGTCATCCGGATCTTTTTCTGCTAGCACCCGATGAGCCAGGCAAACAATTAAAAGTTGATCAGGTTCGCGCATTAAACGAGTTTATTTACAGCACGGCTCAACAAGGCGGCTATAGAGTTGTTATTCTGAATCCTGCTGATTCAATGAATACTGCTTCGGCGAACGCTTTATTGAAGATGTTAGAAGAGCCCGGAGCTGATACCCTGATTCTTTTACTGACCTCTAAAATAGGTCAGCTGTTACCTACAATAAAAAGTCGTTGTCAGCATATTGAGTGTCATCCGCCGGCGGAGCATGAAGCGATACAGTGGTTGATGAATGCTTCTGATCTTGATGAAGACCGAGCCAAAAGCATACTGCACATAAATCTAGGTGCACCTATGGAGGCTCTCGCTTATATAGAAAATGGCCTGAATGACCAGCGTGCACAACTCGTTCGTGGTTTGGCTGATATACTTAAACAGCGACGTACTGCTCTTGAGGTTGCGCAAAGCTGGAATAAGCTAGATTTAGAGCTGATCTTAGGGTGGTTCTACAGCTTGCTTATTGATGCTGCACGCGGAGCTGTTTGTGAAACCGGGGATGTAATCCGGCAAGATGACGCACGTAACATGCTTAATGCGGTTGCTAAAAAAACTAACCCCGTTAAAATCTTTAAATTAGCAGACAAAGTTCATGAAGAGCGAAAAGCTATACTGTTAAGGCAGAACCCAAATAAACAGTTATTGCTTGAGTGCATCCTACTCGAATGGGCAGCATTGCTCAATTAAGGAGAAAAGAACCATATGGTTGCTGTACCCCGTTTAAGCCATGGCATTTTATCGTTAACGATAAATAACAAAGAAGAGCTATATCAGGCTTATCTTCCGTACATCATGAATGGTGGCCTTTTTATTCCAACCCTTCGTTCATACCATCTGGGTGAAGAAGTGTTTATGTTGCTCGAGCTTATGGAAGAGGGTGATAAAATTCCTGTTACCGGTAAAGTGGTTTGGGTGACACCTAAGGGCGCACAAGGCGGACGTACCCCCGGCATTGGCATACAGCTTTCTCCTGATGATTCCACTCTCGTGAATAAAATCGAAAATTATCTTGCTGGCGCACTTAATTCTGACCGCAAGACCAACGCACTGTAACGATCACTTACCTTATGTTTATTGATTCACACTGTCACTTGGACAGGATTGACCTGTCCCCGTATAACGATGATTTCGCTTTAATGTTGCAAGCAGCAACAGACCGTAAGATTGATAAAATGCTTTGCGTTTCTATCGACCTTAAGGGATTTAAACCTATGTATTCGCTCATTGAGGGGCATGAAAATGTATTCGCCTCTGTAGGGGTGCATCCATTAAGTGCAGCAGAAGAGCAAGTATCAGTCATCGACCTTATCGATAAAGCATCACTTGAGAAGGTTGTAGCGATCGGTGAAACGGGTTTGGATTATTTTTATCAGACAGATACAAAAGAACTTCAACAAACCAGCTTTAAAAACCATCTGATTGCTGCGGGTGAGTTAGGTTTGCCGACGATTATCCATACACGTGAAGCGCAGCAAGATACCTTATCAATGATAAAAGAGTTCGGTAATTTAGACTCTGCAGGCGTTTTGCACTGTTTTACTGAAAGCTTGGAGATGGCTAAAGCTGCGCTTGATCTAAATTATATGATCTCTTTTTCTGGCATTATCACGTTCAGAAATGCGAGTGATCTGCGTGATGTCGTTAAAGAAGTGCCGCTAGATAAGATCCTGATTGAGACAGATGCCCCATATTTAGCACCTGTCCCTCATCGCGGGAAGAAGAACGAACCTAAGTATGTCGTTGAGGTTGCACAATGTATTGCCGACCTTAAAGGAATCTCGGTCGAAGAGGTCGCAGAAGTGACTAGCAATAACTTTTATTCACTTTTCAATAAAGCGCATAAATAAAGAATGCTTCATTATCCTCCGGTTAATTATATTGAGCCTGTTTTTCGCCCACCAAGTGAGGCGAACTCGCTTATATTGCAGGTAACCAATGGTTGCAGTTGGAATAATTGTACCTTCTGTGAGATGTATACAGATCCGCAGAAAAAGTTTCGGCCAAAGCCGCAGGATGAGATTCTTAAAGAGATCCAGGCCTGTGCAGCTTCGCTGGGTGCTGTAAGGCGAGTCTTTTTAGCGGACGGTGATGCAATGGCTCTGTCATTCGCACGTTTGAAGACTATTCTGCTCGCGATAAAGGAGTATCTGCCGTCGGTAAGTCGGGTATCCTCCTATTGTTTACCCCGAAACCTTAAAAAGAAGAGCGTTGAAGAGCTAGCAGAACTACAAGCGTTAGGACTCGAGCTTTTATATGTTGGTGCCGAGAGTGGTAATGATCATATCTTATCTAAAATAGATAAGGGTGAAACTTATAACACGACTGTTGATGCACTACATAAGATCAAAGCAGCAGGAATTAAATCCTCGGTCATGATTATTAATGGCATGGGTGGCGCTAACTTTAGTGAACAGCATGCAATTGATTCAGCGCGCTTAGTTAACGAGACTCAACCTGAATATTTAGCCACATTGGTGCTTTTCTTTAGGCAGGGTGAAGAGCATTTCCGTAAAGAATTTGGCGATGATTTTGTTATGTCTTCGCAGATGCAGCTTATACAAGAGATGGAGCTTTTTCTTTCACATCTAGAATTAGAGAAAACAATTTTTAGAAGTGACCACGCTTCCAATTATCTCGTTCTTAAAGGAGTGCTTGGTCGGGATAAACCCAAGCTACTCTCCATGATTCAACGTGCGCTAAGTCAGGATAGTAGTGTTTTTCTTCGCGCAGACTCCTTACGGGGTCTATGATTTCATAAGTATTGCTCAAGATGTGAGCATGCATCTATAGCGCAGGTAAGAATAGTGCTAAAGAAATAATTACTTACCTTTGCATGGTTGTTATACTTTCGTATCAATTATTCTTAATTCGTCTAAGAATATTTCAAGAGGTTTATAAGGTATGAGACGTCCTGTTCGTATAGCCGTTACTGGCGCCGCTGGTGCAATTAGCTACAGCTTATTATTTAAAATTGCAGCTGGAGAGATGATGGGTAAAGATCAGCCCGTTATTCTTCAATTAATTGAATTGCCCCATGCAATGAATTCTCTTCGCGGTGTTGCGATGGAGTTGATGGATTGTGCCTACCCGTTATTACACACCATTACTTTACATGACAATGTAGAAGACGGATTCAGTAATGCTCACTATGCTTTACTTGTAGGGGCTAAGCCTCGCGGTCCTGGTATGGAGCGCCGCGACCTTCTTGAAGAGAATGCGGAAATATTTGCGCGTCAGGGTAAAGCACTAAATGATTTTGCCAACAGTGATGTAAAAGTACTTGTTACGGGTAATCCGGCAAATACAAACGCACTGATTGCTAGCCGAAATGCACCTAAATTAAGCCCGTCTCAGTTTACCTGCTTAACACGTTTAGACCATAACCGTGCTAAGGGTATTTTGGCCAATCACTGTGGTGCGACTACTCGTGATATTGGCGGTATTATGATTTGGGGTAACCATTCTCCAACTCAGTACCCAGATCTACATCAAGCGACAATTCTTGGTAAACCAGCAATGGCTCAAATTGATACTGCATGGTATCGAGACGAGTTTATACCTAAAGTTCAGAAGCGTGGCGGTGAAATCATCGATGCACGTGGGCTTTCAAGTGCAGCTTCAGCAGCGCAAGCGATCGTCGATCAGATGCGCGATTGGGTACTGGGTACAGACCCAGGCGAAATTATCAGCATGGGTATTCTTAGTGATGGTAGCTACGGTATTACAAAAGGGATCTTCTATTCGTTCCCTGTGCGTTGTAACTATGGTCGCTACCAGATTGTTCATGATATCGAAGTAGGGGATTTCAGCCGACAGCGTTTAACTGCCACTGAGCAGGAGCTATTGGATGAGAAGGCGGTTGTTGACCATCTTCTTCCTAAAGAGACAGAAGAGTCTCATCAGAACCTATCTATCTGCCTGCGTTCGGGCATTACGCTATATGCTGATAATACTGGGCCTGATGCTGATAGTAAGTTTATGACAACAAACAGGGTTATGTAGAACAGATATTCTTGTTCATGCTCTGCTAAAATGCCCCTTCAAACAAGGGGCATTTTTTATGGTTGAAATTCTTACTGTTACTACTCATAAACAAGGGCTTGTAGAATTCACTGCGCTGTTAGAAGATTTAGTATCACAAGCTAAAATTGATAGTGGCATCTGTAATCTCCACATACAGCATACGAGTGCAAGCTTAGTAATACAGGAGAATGCAGATCCAAGCGCTAAAGCTGATTTAGAAAACTGGATTAACAGATTAGTGCCTGAAGGGGATCGTTTGTATACCCATGTCTATGAAGGCTTGGATGTACGGGTTATATAAGTTATTAATATCGAGTATGTGCATATAAGATTTATATGGACATTGACTCAGCTAAGATCTGTCGAATCGAATTAAGCATTTGAACTGTTTCGTTATCTCCAGCTGCCTCAATCTCTTCTGTTTGTGAAAATAATTCCTCTATAGTTTGAGCTTCACAATGTATATGAGGATGAAGTGTGATTGATGAGGAAGCAGATAAATCGATAGCAATACTTTCACCATCTTTCGCACCTAAGTGGTTGAGAAAGTCTTTTGGAAGTGAAATAGCCTGATCATCAGATGCAAGAGCTTTAATGGTTTTCATCTGGTTATCCTATAAGTGAGGCTGGTTTATCAAATGCCTAAGCTTCAGGAAGCTAGACGTTATATGAAAATCGCTGGTTGATTTGAACAAGCCTAGTAATAATCCCCAATACATTAATTGCTTTCGAAAGCAGATCAGTTACCTGATTTCGAACTAGCGGGAAGGCGAAGCGACTATAACTAATTAGCTGATTGAGAGAGCTAAGCTAGCAGAGTACAAAGTGGTAATTCGGATACTACTATCTTGTTAATAAGATAGTAGTTATTCTGTATCAAACTCATTATTCTAACGGCTGAAGAGTTGTTTCGGGCTTCAATTCTACCTCATAGAGTAGCTCGATAATTGGTTCTATATTGAGGTGCTCTGGAGCATTTTTACTATATACGGCGTACACAGAACGTTTCACGGTTTTAACCCTTTCTATCAAATGCAATTGTCCTTCTTGAAGATAGGTTTCTAATTGGCTCATCGGCAAGAAAGCAGCTCCCCCGTTTGTTAATAAAAATTCTAATGCTATTTGGCTTTGTTCGGTATGCAGTACAGGTGCTACTGGTTTTTTAAATAGCTTTGCATGCTTCATATTGAATGCTGTGCCCCAATCTACAAATACATAACCAATATCATAAATATCGCTGAATTTAGCCCCCATTTTATTGGTCACTAAAGCGAGCTCAATTTGACCAATTTTATTGGTCTTAAGCTCGGCCAAACTAGGAGGGTCCAGCACTACAGCCATATCTAGCCTTCCAGCGATTAACGCTCTAGTTAGCTCTAAATGAGAGTTGATTTCCGTTCTTATAGATATCTGAGGAAAAGCTTCGGCCAATTTGGGGAGAGTGGATTGAAGAAAGGTTCCCCATAAATTAGAAATACCGCCTAGAGATAGATGCATCTCTTGCTGTTCCGGAAGACCTACATCCTGAAGTGCAATCTGCCACGAAGCAAGAATGTTCTCTGCATGAGGAATTAGCCGTTCCCCGGCGCTTGTCAGCATAATGTTATTTCGTTGCCTAGAAAATAAAGGCAGCCCAACTAACTCTTCTAACTGACGTATCCGAAAGCTGACCGCTGACTGCGTTAGGTATAAGTTTTCCGCTGTTTTCCCAAAGTGCCTTGTTTTAGAAACCTCTAGGAACGTTCTAAGCAAACCTATATCCATAATTCTTCCATAAAAAAAATCGATTGAAATGATAAAAAAACATCGTTTTACAGTTAATAACACTGCGTTAATAATTGCAACTGAAGGTTAACAAGCCAATTTGGCTCCTTTAAAGGGTGTTTGGGTCTAACAATGTTTCAAGTAGCGTTTTTGACTGAAAGTAGTTTCAGTGATCATCAAAATTATCCAGATGGGTTCTGTAAAAGTGATGCCTTTTCCGCAGAAGAGGCGGCATTACTCGAAAAACATGGTCATGCGTATTCTGCTTTCGCTAAAGGGCATAGAGAACCGATTGTGCTTATTGAAAGGCAGTTTGTGGATTTTTGTAAGGGGGGGAAACTACCTTCAAATATTCATGAGCGAACGTGGTTCCATTATGTCTCTAAGGCTGCTGGTTTGTAGTTAGATTTTAAATAACTTAAGACTAAAGCCGCCTATGAACGAGAGTTTTCTTTTACATAGGCTGCTTTTTTTTTGATCTTTTTTAACTGATTAAAATTTTAAATCGATATTTGGTGTAGAAATGAAAATTTGCTTTTTGATGTATCCATGGGAACGAATTTCACCTGAAAGTGACACCACTTTAAGGATGATCCATGAGGCTGCTTCTAGAGGCCATACAGTCGCTCTGACTACACCAAATAGTCTGACTGTCAGGGATAGCGAGGCGCATGCTTTTTGTAATGTTTTGAAGCGCGATACAAAGCTGAGCAGCAATATACCGTCTTTTTATCGTAAGGCTGAATTTAAACGGTGCAAACTGCCGTTAGCTGGTTTTGACGTGATCATTATGCGTGCTAATCCACCTCTGGATACAGTGGCGCTGAACTTTTTAGATTCGGTTCGAAACGATGTGTTCATTATGAATGATATTGATGGTCTGCGCGTTGCAAACAATAAACTTTATCCAGCTTCATTTAGTGGTGATGCATGCCGATTTGTACCTGCGACTCATGTATCAAAAAATCGTGAATACCTAGAACAAGTGTTAAAGGATTCGCCGACTGAAAAAATGATTATGAAGCCTCTAAATGGGTTTGGTGGTCAGGGCGTTATCGTCATTGAGAAAAATGCGAGACAGAACTTCAGATCGTTATTGGATTTCTATATAGGGTCAGGTGATGCGAGCAACTATGTCATTTTACAAGAGTATGTGACAGGTGCTGATCAAGGTGATGTGCGCATTCTTATGTTGAATGGTGAGCCTATAGGCGCTATGCGTCGCGTCCCTGCTGGAGATGATGTCCGTTCTAATATCCACGCAGGGGGTAAAGAGGTTAAGCACCATCTTACTAAGGAAGAGAAAGAGCTTTGTCGCGCTATAGGACCGCAATTGGTTCGTGATGGGCTCTATTTTGTTGGGCTCGATGTGATTAATGGAAAGTTGATCGAGGTGAACGTACTTAGCCCAGGTGGTATCACCCGTATTAATCGTCTTAATAGAGTGAAACTGCAATGCAAAGTTATCAACTTTATTGAGAATGTTGTCTCAGCTAAAGAGATGGTTTTGGAGCGTAAGAGCGCTTTCAGAAAGGTAATAGATGATGCAGAAACTGTCTGAAAAAGAGATTTTAAAATTAATCTCTGAAGGTGCTTTCTTCGAATGTGAGCATCAAGATGGAGCCTTTTCTTTGAAAGTTGAGGCATATACCCCAGCGGTTTGTGCTGCTGTTCATGACGGCCACAATTTTAGTCAAGAGTTGGTGTCATTTTGTTCATTATCTGACGAAAACAGGCTTTATGAAGAAGACCCTTACACGGGCGAGTTGATTGAATCTATGCCCATTACATTAATTGGTAAAGATTCTAGATATGAGTACGACCTCAATAGGCCGTTGGCAAGGTGCATCTATACCAAGGCTTGGGGAAAAGATGTTTGGGTGAAGAGTCTGCCAAAGAGCTTGAGACGAAAAAGTATAGAGAAACACAAAGCTTTTTACCGCGTATTGGATGCGTTAGTCGCAAAAGTGGAAGAACTTTTTGGTGCTTGTATCGTATTTGACGTGCATTCCTACAATTACAAACGAATTGAAAGGGATACGCCTACTTTTAACGTTGGGACTGAGCAAATTGATATTGATCGTTGGGGACGCGTACTTGATAAGTTCCGCTCTTCAATGAGTAAGCTTGAGTTATCAAATGATACTGTTACGGCAAACTTGGATGATGTTTTCTATGGGCGTGGCTATCTTATTTCTCACATTAACAGTCGATACGAAAATACCTTAGTCATTCCTTGTGAAGTCAAAAAAGTTTTCATGGATGAACTCTCTGGAGAAAAATATCCAATTGTTTTGGATGAATTAAAGTCCGGCTTTAAACATGTTCTAACTGATATAGGGGCATATTTCGCAAGAGCGCATTCTAAAAAACCGAGGTTGCGCCGCTTAGATATGCTGTCGTCCAAATTGGATCCAGCAATTATCAAAGTGGATAAAGAACTGGCTAAATTAGCTAAGGGTATGGAGACCCTCAATTATATTAATCCGGTCAATATTGCGCAGGAAAAACGTAAGTTCTTAGCGAAGAAAGGTAATTATCAACCTGAATTTAGATACAAACCTTTGGCTATTAATCCTTATGAGTTTCGAGAAAAACTCTATCGTTTACCTGTAGATAAAATTCGAGACGTTGGTATTCAGAAGATGTATTGCCAAGTGATCGATGGTTTATCTAGCAAGATCGATTTATTGGTAAATGCGGGTAGTTCCCAGTTTGTTTATAGCTCATTGCGGTATTACGGCGAACCAAGTTTAGAAGATGAGGCCAATGCTCAATTCCTTTTACACGCGGCTAAATATGATCCGGAAACTGATAAGCGTATAGATGCCGCTGAAGCCGTGGAGTATTTCCGTTTGAAGGCTTCCGATTGGGGTATGAAGTGCAAAGTTGAGCTTTCCTCAAAAATAGTTGCTTCCGCAATGGTTTCCGGTGCAAAGCGTACCTTGTTCGTGAATAAAGACGCTTTATTAACAGAAACAGAAGTAAACGCATTAGCGCACCATGAATTAGGCGTGCATATGGCGACTACTTTAAATGCTGCATCTCAGCCTTTAAAAGTTTTTTCATTGGGTCTACCTGGTAACACGATGACTCAAGAAGGGTTAGCAATCCTTAACGAATTCCATAGCGGAAATATGTGCTTAACACGATTGCAGGGGCTAGCGCTCAGAGTTATCGCTGTGAAGGAGATGCTTAAGTATGGTGATTTTCGTCATACCTATAGCTACTTACACGAAGAGATGAAAATGCCAACAGATGATGCATTTAAGTTATCTGTCCGCGTTCATCGTAGCGGTGGTTTCACTAAGGACTATTTGTACCTTCGAGGTGTTAGTGAGGCCCTAAGGCTTTATAAGGATTGTGATATCAGCAGCTTATATGTTGGTAAAACGGGTTTTGCTTACCTCGGTATCATTAACGAACTGATAGAAAGAGAGCTTATTGCTAAGCCACAGTTTGTGCCTGAATACCTAGCTAAGCCCGAATTTGTCTCAGATATTTTGAATTACCTTGTTTCCTCTATTAAGCCTACAGCTCCTGTTTGCTTAATGGATAACTTGTGCGGTGACTTACGAGGCATTGCATAGGATCCTTTGGCAGCACCTTTCGGTAAGGGGTGCTGCCCTTTTTCGAGAAAGATGACATGAATAAGAAAGACTTTTTTGATGAAGATTATGACTATGAACCTGATGAACGCGGCTCCCCATTCAGGAAAACATTTAGGCATAGAAAGCATGATGAAGATTGGGATCAGGCCCAAGAAGAGAATAAGCGTAATAAAAGGAAGACTCGTTGGAGAGATATCGAAGAGCGATTAGCTAAGAAAAGTTTACGTGAAAATAGTGACTGGAGTTATGGGAACTACGACTTCTAAGGCGTTGATTTAGCAATAAGTATTTTCGATTAACAACGATAAAAAAACATCGTTTTACCTTAAATGATTCTGCATTAATACTTGCAGAAAATAGACATAGTTAAGGGGTTGGTGATGGAACTCGAAACTAAGTTTCATGATTGCTTTCGTACAGATAAGCGTTTTGAAGACAAAGTGCACTTTCCATATGGTTTCTTAAAAAGTGGAGAGTTTACGATTGAGCAGGCTGGTTTGCTTGATTTGAAAGGTAATGCTTACCAAGAACTTGCTACTGGTTTAAGAAAACCAAGAGGTGAGGCTGAAAGGGAGTTTGTCGCTTTTTGTTCTGGTAAGAAGCAAGCTGAGACTGTACATGAACGTCTGTGGCAGAGGTATCAGAGCAAAGTTACAGCTGCATCTAATACCGTAAGCTTTAACAAAAAGAGACTTAGTCAGTCCGTTTTGTCGGAGGAGGAAATGTAAAGTTCGTTCATGGAGTAATAAGTGCTTCATCAGAGAAACCAACAAGTGTTTTTCTGATATTGGCTGTACCTAATTGACTGTTTTAGGTGCAGCCTTTTTTTGAGCTAGTTTCAAAAGAAGGCTTTTTGATAGTATGTGAATCGATCAAGAGATCACGCTCATCTTTTGCTGAACTCATTACGGCAATTGACACTGTTAGTGAGGTATTGAGTAAAAAAGCTCCATCTAAGACTGCTCAGTTACAAAAAGAGAGAAGCAAAACAGCTCATTACCGAGAGCTGTACCATGAGTCGCTCAATCGTGAACTTATGTTGATTGAACGAATTGCTCAACTTGAGAAAGAGTTGAGACGATTTGATAACGTAATCCAGATAGCTAGGTAGCATATTTATGTGGTTGCAAAATGAGGTTAGTCTGCGTGCACGCGAGAGGGGCTTTCATTTAGTTACTGAGGAACTAGTATCTCTTGTCCCTGAAATATCGTCCGTCAAAATTGGCATTCTGAATATTTTACTGAAGCATACATCTGCATCTATCACTCTTAATGAGAATGCGGACCCATCAGTACGGGACGACTTTGATAGCTTTTTTAATAGGCTTGTTCCAGAAAATCAGCCTTACTACACGCATATTTATGAAGGTAGCGACGATTTACCCGCCCACATCAAGTCTAGTTTGCTTGGAAACAGCTTAAGTATTCCAATCACCGACGGAAGATTGAATCTCGGAACATGGCAGGGGGTTTACCTTTGCGAACATAGAAACCACGGAGGAAAGAGGACTCTAGTAGTTACGATTAACGGAGAATGATATGGACACTTTACAAGGTTAAAGGTCCACAAAAAGGAGAGGGTTATGGACATACGTAAAAAAGTAAAAAGCTTAATTGGTAAGGTTTTCAGGCGTCCACATGAAGAACAACTCATCCGTATAACGGATATGCCAGCACATATTAAATCAGCATTAACGGCGACGTCACTTTCAATCCCAATTTTTCAGGGACGTCTTTGTCTAGGAACTTGGCAAGGCGTGTTTTGTTGGGAGCATAGACACTCAGGCGGTAAGAGAAAATAGCGGTACATATAGGGCGGTAAGTTGAAAGCGAAAATAAAAAAAAGGCTGCAAATGCAGCCTTAAATTGTGAATCTAACCTATTGAATGCAATAACTAAAATGCATCATCGCCAGTGTCGATTGGCGTAATACTTTGTAACATTTTCAACAGATCTAGTAGAATAATCAGAATTGTATTGTAGTAAGAAACACCCATTACAAAACGCTTAGTTGTTTCTTCGCCTGTGGCATTAGGTGCGCGATCAATATCATTTTGAGGTAAGTTAATTACTTCATCAACGCTATCAACAACTAGACCTACAACCTCTTGCTCATTGTACTCAACAACAATAATACGCGTATCGTCGTCAGGTGCATGAGGAGTAAGCCCAAACATCTGACGGGTATCGATAACCGTAACTACATTGCCTCGGAGATTGATAATACCAAGGATAAAGTGATCAGAGCCCGGGACAGGTGTAATAGCACTGTAACGAAGAACTTCTTTTACTTGAACTACATCAACGCCATAAAGTTCATTATCAACTTTGAATGTAGCCCATTGATGATAAACCTCTTCTTCCTGGTTGCTTCTTCTGCCTTCAGAAGAATCTTGCTGATGTAAGGCTTGTTCAGCTTGTAAGCTTTTGAGGTGTTCCGCTGCTGCTTCTAGACCCATGGTGTTCTACCCATCCGAAATTACTACTGACTAAAGCGGATTTTTGAAACCTTAAAAAACCACTTTCTGTTTAATTCGAGTATCCCATAGCTTAGAGGCTATTGAAAAGCTTCGAAATACATTTTGTTAAAGCATAGACCAGCAAAGGAGCGGTTGAAACAGAATTATTTAAAAAAGAGTAATAAATTCAGCTGTATGAGTTAGCTTTTCTCTATTTATCAAAGGCAATTGTCTGGTTTAGGTAGACCAGCAATCTTTGCAACTAACTTGGCTGGGCTGCCAGGGAACAGCTTTAAGAGATAAATACTCTTTCCTTTATCTTTTCCTAGCTTATTTGCTACAGCCTTAACTAAAGGCCTCATCGCAGGAGATAGTTGAAAGGTTTGATAAAACTCGCGAATCACCATGATCACTTCCCAGTGAGAGTCATTTAGGCAGATGCCTTCTGATTGTGCTATTTCCTCTGCTACAGTTTCAGACCAATCAGACAGGTTTCGTAAGAACCCTTCTTCATCAAACTCTATCGACATGATTTAGTACCAACTAATAACTTTGTCATTTTCACAGCTACGTTGTACAAACGCATTGTCATTAATGACTTGTGCATAGCTAGCAAGCTTACCTGTAAGGCCACGAGCACTTACATCGGCTTCGAGTGCTAAGATTTCAATATCACTCGAAAGGTGCTGAAAAAGCCCTGAATGAGCTTCTAGAGCACTATACACGCCATCTTCAATGAGTAAGATCGTATCCTTGCCCGAAACAGCGCTTAACATATTCTCGTAAAGTGCAGTATGTTGTGAAGTTTTGTTGATCGTGTGTAAATTCATAATTAGAACGTCATAACAGAGTCGTGGTTTTGAATAAGTGAAGAGATCATGTCTCGGGAAACGACATTAACTGAAAGTGCTAGATCTTGTTCAGTCAGGCCGTTTGTTTTTAGATCATCTTCGGTTACAAAAATCTGCTCAATATCGTACATGGGCAGTGCGGTTAGCATAGCCTCATGCTTTTTCATATCCAGTAGCTCTGGAGATTGTCCCTTAATCAATTGAAAGAGACCATCACCGATAAAAAGCAGTGATACGGGCATATCAAAGATTGAGCAGGTAAGCGCAACATCGAGTGACTCACGCGCTTTACTGCTTCCGTAAGGTGCTGATTGATTGATAATTAGTATGCTTTTTTTATCGCTCATCTTTAATGCTGATACTTCAGCCTCCAAAAGTAACAACGCGATCAGAGATCGCTATCGCTTCAGCTAATTGACCCAGCCCTGACAGTTCAAAACCATCCGCTAGATTGGCAGCATCTTTTTCATAACGTTTAGCTTCGTTTTGATCTAGTACGCCCCGCTTAACAGCGGCAGCGATGCACACGACCAAATCAAGGGAATGCTCATTGGCGAGTTCAGTCCAGAGCTTGGGAAGATTAGCCTCATCTTGTGGTGGTGCGATTTGGCTATTTGCAACCATAACTCCATCACCATAATAAAAAACACGGTAGATCTCATGTCCTTGGCTTAAAAGACATTTAGCGTATCGGTATGCGGTGGAGGATGCTTGCTCACTAAAAGGGGAGGCATGTACAACCAAAGAAAATTTCATAGTAATAATCTAATGCAGGCCCTGCAGATTAAGAGGGCAGATTGATAACAATAAAGCACTATAAGCTAAAAAGCCCCGCTATCTTAGCAAAGATAGCGGGGCTTTTTTAGAAGCAAAACTATTTAGTCATCGTTTAAGAAGCCAACAAGGCTCAATAGATGAATAAATAGGTTGTAGATATTCAAGTACAAACTAACAGTCGCCATGATGTAGTTTGTGTATGTGCCGTTTACGATATTGCTTGTATCGTAAAGAATAAAACCACACATAAGTAAAACAATAAATGCAGAGAAGGCCAAATGAAGGGCGCCAAGCTGAATGCCGAACATAGGCAAAACTAACAGAGCAACCATAGCGATAAGGCCTACGATCATGCCAGCTGCTAGAAAACCGCCCATAAAGCTAAAGTCTTTCTTACTTGTTAATACATAAGCAGATAGACCGAAGAAAGTGAAAGCAGTCATGCCAAGCGCGGTCATGACAATTTCACCGCCATTCGTCATGCCTAGGTACTGATTAATAATAGGACCTAATCCAAGCCCCATAAGGCCCGTAAACAAAAATACTAAGGGCAGGGCAGCAGCACTGTTTTGCTTCTTGTTAAGAATGAAGATCATTATAAAACCAACAATCATACTGCCGAAAGCGACAATCATTGGTAGGTTTAGCATGACTGAAATACCAGCAGTGATAGCACTAACCACCATTGTCATTGCTAACAGCATATAAGTGTTTCGAATCACTTTGTTCGTTTCTAATACTGATTGTTCCGAACGAACATCATAAGTATTTACGTTACGCATGTTATCCTCGAGGAGATTCCCTGTTTTATATATCTCTATATATAAGCATTTTAGTTGGTTTTTCAAGGTATCTTTACATAGTTTTACTCTCAAGTAGAATCTGCGCCCTCTTAAATAGATGAAAATATCATGTGTGACTTAAATATACTTTTTGAAGATGACGACATTATTGCGCTTAATAAGCCATCTGGGATTCTTGTTCATCCTAGTTGGATTGCTCCGCGAGGCACTCCAAATCTAGCCTCTATGCTTAAAGAGTACTTTAATGGCGGTAGCCCATATACGATTCATCGTTTGGATCGTCCAACATCCGGCGTTATCTTATTTGGTAAAAATAAAGAAGTGGCGCAAAAGATGAATCTTATTTTTGCAGAGCGCCAGGTAGAGAAGACCTACCAATGCTTGGTTAGAGGTTACACGCCTGAAGCGGATGTGATTGATTATGCTCTGAAGGAGGAGTTAGATAAAATTGCAGACAAGCATGCGAGCAAAGACAAAGAGCCTCAAGAAGCGGTTTCTAGCTATCGTCGACTTGGAACTGTAGAGCTTGATATCCCCGTCGGCAGATATGAAAAGTCTCGATATTCACTGGTTGAAGTTAAGCCTAAAACCGGTAGAAAGCATCAGATACGGCGCCATATGAAACATATTTTCCATCCAATTGTTGGAGATACGAACCATGGCGATAACAAGCATAACAAATCATTCAGACAGAATTTTGAGCTTGAGCGGCTTATGCTAATGGCAACTAATATCCAGTTCGAACATCCAATGACCCAGGAGAAGATGGATATCACTGCACCTGTAGACCCTTATACGGAAAAGTTATTCCAAGAATTTGGCTGGCATGGGCTCTACCCCTCAGAAACCCTTTGATGACTCAATGATTCACTAATGCTTATTTTGTTGAGTCGTTAGCTAAAGTTATAGCTTTCAAAATTAGTTGGGTTTTATCATCTAAAATAGATGCATAAAGGAGATATATGTATGAAGCAGGTTCTGTTTTTTTTATTAATTGCTATCTCAGCCTCTATCTATGCAGATAATAATAGTACTCAACTGATTGAGTATTCAGGAGCCACTATAGAAGAACCTTATTGGTTCAAAGATCGCTTTCTGGATATTGCTGAAGATATCAATGAAGCAAAAGAGGAGGGCAAACACCTCTTAATCTATTTCCATCAAGCGGGCTGTCCCTACTGTTATAATCTCGTACAGCAAAGTTTTCTTGATCCTCAATTCAGTGAATTTATACAAAAGCACTTTGATGTAGTGGCACTCAATTTATGGGGTGATAGAGAAGTTACTCTG
Organism: Neptuniibacter sp. UBA6509; assembly: GCA_002435145.1. Taxonomy (GTDB): domain Bacteria; phylum Pseudomonadota; class Gammaproteobacteria; order Pseudomonadales; family Balneatricaceae; genus Neptuniibacter. The sequence goes on along the minus strand of DJLT01000122.1, from coordinate 43,504 downwards.
CTAAACGGTGAACTAATCTCGGAGAAGCAGTTAGCTATACAATGGAATGTTCAGTTTACGCCGACGCTATTTTTTTATAGAAGTGGAGATGAAAAGCCACTGCGCATTAATGGATATCGCAGTAAAGAGGATTTAGCAAAGATCTTCGATTATGTAATCACAGGCTCTCAGAAACATTCGCTAGCACAGTCTCTCATAAATAATAGCGCCAAAGATAAACTTTATCCGTCTAACGATTTTAAGCAGATAGATATTTTAGCCAGTGATGATCAGCAAAAGCCTGTAGCTGTATTATTTGAATACCCTGGATGCTTAGACTGCGAACAGTTACATAAACAGGTTCTGTCACGTAAGGATACACATCAATTACTTTCAGCGTATCAAACCCTGAGGGCTGATCTTTCCAGTGAACATCTAATAACTGTAGATAATGATACTCAATTAACCGCGCAGCAGTGGGCAGACAAACTTGGTTTAACGTATTTTCCTAGTGTGATTCTATATGACGAAAACCTCAAAGAGAGGTTTAGAATCGACGGCTATGTTCAACGTTTCCATTTTCACGCATCACTTGAATATGTCAGCGATAAAATTTATCAACGATTACCCGAGTTTCAGCGCTATATCAATGAACGAGCGGATAGACTCAGGCAAGCGGGAAAAAATGTTAAAATCACCGAATAACGGTGCCTTGAAAGCTATTTTTTTAAGTGGAGCTGTGCTCTAATCCTTATAAGTAATACACCTATTATAACTGGATAAAACGGTAGCCCCCTTAGATGAGCACAGAGCAAAACATGGCGGAACTGCTTAAGCAGAAAAGTGGTAACGTACGCATCGGTATTATTGGTGCAATGGACGAAGAAGTAGAGCTACTAAAAGCATCCCTTGATAATAGAGAAGATCATCAGGTCTCTGGATATCATCTATATACCGGAAAACTCCACGGTAAAGATATTGTTCTTCTGAAATCAGGTATTGGTAAAGTGAATGCAGCAATTGGGACAACCATTTTGCTGCAAATGTTTAAGCCCGATTTTATTATAAACACTGGCTCTGCTGGCGGCTTTGATCCAGACCTTGAGGTCGGTGATATTGTGATCTCTTCTGAAGTTCGCCACCATGATGTTGACCTGACAGTTTTTGGTTACGAATATGGTCAGGTCCCTCAGCAGCCAGCAGCTTTCAAGCCAGATGAAACGCTAGCAGCAATTGCTGAGCGCTGTATCGCTCGCATGGAAGGAATGAAAACAGTACGCGGCTTAATCGCTACGGGCGATCAATTTATGAATGATCCCGTACGTGTTGAGCGTAAGCGTGAACTTTTCCCACAGATGAAAGCTGTTGAGATGGAAGCGGCAGCCATTGCGCAAACCTGCTATCAGTTCTCTACGCCGTTTATCATCATTCGCGCACTTTCAGACATCGCAGGCAAAGAGTCTGGCGTTAGTTTTGATCAATTTTTAGTCACTGCAGCTAAGCATTCTGCCGAGATGATTATCGCAATGATCGATGAGTTATCTGTTAACTGATCCAAAAGATTATTGATGAGTTAGCTAACAGCTGATACAAATAGGGCCTTTATAACTTTACGCTTTAATAAGCATGAATAAGGGCCTTACAATGACTACCTCTTTTCACCCTCCTGTACGTACATTAATGGGACCTGGCCCATCTGATGTTAGCCCTCGAGTTTTAGCCGCTATGGCTCGCCCAACCATCGGGCACCTTGATCCTGAATTTATCCGAATGATGGATGAAGTGAAGGAGATGCTAAAAAACCTTTTCAAAACAAAGAATGAGCTAACCATGCCGATCTCTGCACCTGGATCTGCAGGTATGGAAGCTTGTTTTGTAAACCTTATTGAGCCCGGTGACAAAGTCATTGTATGCCAGAACGGTGTTTTTGGCGGCCGCATGAAGGAAAACGTGGTACGTTTTGGTGGCGAATGCATTCTTGTTGAAGATGAGTGGGGCACAGCGGTTAGTATCGAAAAAGTAAAAGCTGCGTTTGCTGCAAACGCTGATGTTAAAGCATTGGCTTTTGTTCATGCTGAAACATCGACTGGCGTTTGTTCCGATGCTAAAGTTTTATGTGAACTTGCTCAGGCTAATGGCGCACTCACCATTGTTGATGCTGTTACATCTTTAGGTGGTGTTAATGTTGATGTTGACGGCTGGGGCATTGATGCTATCTATTCTGGCACACAGAAATGCTTGTCTTGTCCTCCAGGTATCTCCCCTGTTAGCTTCAGTGCTAAGGCGGTTGAAGCGGTTCAGAACCGTACAACACCGGTACCAAGCTGGTTTTTAGACACTAACCTAGTTATGGGTTACTGGGGTGGCGGCGGTAAGCGCGCATATCATCACACAGCTCCGGTTAACTCACTGTATGCGCTGCATGAAGCATTAGTGATGCTAGAGGAAGAGGGACTTGATAACGCATATACGCGCCATCAGAAGCATCACCTAGCACTACGTGCTGGACTTGAAGCGATGGGTATTGGTTTCTTAGTAGATGAAGATAGCCGCCTGCCACAGCTAAACTCAGTGCTAATCCCAGAGGGCGTAGATGATGCAGCTGTACGTACTGCATTACTGCAAAACTACAATCTTGAGATTGGTGCTGGCCTTGGGGCTTTGGCGGGCAAAGTATGGCGCATCGGTCTAATGGGTACTGCATCAACACAGCGCAATGTAATGCTTTGCTTAGACGCACTTGAAAACACGCTTGCAGGAATGGATGCGCCGATTAAGGTCGGTGTGGCAGCACAAGCAGCAGCGGCTGTCTTTGCTAAATAAGTGTACAGCGTATGAGATCTGTTAGCGCAGAGATGCGCTAACATTGAGGAAAGGCTCTCTAAATACTGTATGGGTTATATTTTTGATCCTGTATTTAGAGGGCTTTTTTTGGTTTAAGATAGGTCTTTAACGTTATGATATAAAAAAATTAATTATATTCTATTACCGTTTGGATGGCTTTGATCGATTCTGCACTATCCCACTCACGCCCGCCTAAAACCTTTTCTACCATCTCTCCATTTCTATCAAAAATAAGCGTCATCGGTAAACCGCGTATACCAAATTGCTGATAAGACTGGCCTTGTTCATCTAAAAGAATAGGGAAGGTAAGTTCAGTCTCAAGCTCAAAAAGAAAACTTGAAACTGAAGTCGGGTCATCACCCGTATTGATAGCAATAATTTCAAAAGGCTGACCCTCAAAATGATCCCTTAATCTTTGCATTGACGGCATCTCCTTAATGCATGGTGGACACCAAGTAGCCCAAAAATTAAGAAGAATCACCTTGTCTTTATATTGAGCCAAGCTAACTTGCTCGTTATCAGGGTTGGGGAGCTTTATCTTATACAGATCATTATCCAGCCCTGCGTGAGCGGAAAAAGCGATAAAGAATAAGAAAGACAGGCTAAGTTTTTTAAAGAAATTCATTACAAGGCTCATTTGATTGGGCGTTAATCATAGCAAACTCATAGCCAAGATCTTACCGCGTAGTGTAGATTGTTTTCATAATTGTATATGAGCATAGATGTCATCATCAGTTCAATTGGAATGGGGCAGAATTCAATTGAAGGCTCAAATAACGTGTTGTTGAATCAATTTCACAAGAGATGGAGTGAATATGAACGTTGCATTTATTGGTTTAGGTGTCATGGGTTATGCAATGGCAGGACATCTATCTAAGGGGGGTCATCAGGTCAATGTTTACAATCGAACAACAGCCAAGGCGGAAAGCTGGGTAGATGAATATGAAGGCCAATTCAGCTTAACCCCTGCAGAAGCAGCTAAAGGCGCTGATATTGTTTTCGTTTGTGTCGGTAACGACCAAGACTTGAATCAAGTGGTCTGTGAGGCTAATGGGGTTCTTGAGGGGATGGTTGCGGGTTCAGTGCTTGTCGATCACACAACCGCTTCAGCAGATATAGCGCGTCATATCGCAGCTAAAGCAGCCGAACTAGAGATTGGATTTCTTGATGCGCCGGTATCTGGTGGACAAGCGGGTGCGGAAAATGGTGTTCTTAGTGTCATGGTCGGCGGAGACGATGCCTCATTTAGCAAAGTATCCCCGGTGATGGACTGTTATTCAAAGTCAATTTCTCTGCTTGGGCCAGTGGGCTCGGGTCAGCTAGCTAAAATGGTTAATCAGATATGTATTGGTGGTTTACTGCAGTCCCTTTCTGAAGCTGTTCATTTTGCAAAATGCTCAGGCCTAGATGCTGAGCAGGTCTTTGATGTGATTCAGCATGGCGCTGCAGGTTCATGGCAGATGGTTAATCGTCACCAAACCATGATCGAAGGCCAGTATGATTTTGGTTTTGCAGTTGATTGGATGCGCAAAGATTTTAGTATTGTGCTTGATGAGGCAAGAAAAAATGGAGCTCGTTTACCAGTAACGGCCATGGTTGATCAGTTTTATGCCGACGTACAAGCCATGGGGGGAGGCCGTATGGACACTTCAAGTTTATTGAAACGTCTAGAGAATGACAAATAGCCACTTATTTTAAGGGGTTTTTATGTGCCATATGCTGATAGACATCAATGAAACAGGCTATATAATGTCGCGAAATATTCAAAATACTATTACTACAGAATATCGAGGACAGTTCTATGGATAAATATAGCTTAATCTCAGTTGCACCAAGCCTAGCTATCGTTGCTGCAATGATTGTTGGCACAGTAGTGGGCATTGTTGTTCTTAAAAAAGTAATTGCTAAGGACGCTGCTGCAGCGAACCAATAAGCAATTATTTAATCGGGCATTCTGTATTTAAGTGCAAGATGCCCGGTGAATTCCCTTCATGCTCCTTCGAACCAATCTAGCAATCTACCAGCCGATCGGCATCACAAACCCCCTATCTATTTCGTGCAATGTTTCTCCGTTCAGTCGAGCGATTAAAGCAGGGTGCGACATTGAAGTAATATGCAGCTGTAATTCACTTAAGCTAAATATTTTGCCTTTTTTAATGGCCAGCCAGCTTGGTTTTGAGAGTACTTGATAAGCATATTGCCCACCTAATGCCATCATTTCATTTTCATAAAGCCACCAGCCCTGATTATGATTAGGGTTAATGTCTGCATGCATACCTATTACGGGGCGTTCTTTTTTAAAATGATAAAATAGATAACCTTGCAGTAGCATCATGAAACGAGTGGGGCAAAGCCCTAACTCAGCACATAGGCTTTGTCCTGCGGGTTCTTGTGAAAGAGTGAGTTGCTTCGTGAGCATTTTTTGATATTTTATATCAAGCCTGTCACGCTTATTGGGGCCAACAAAATCTGAAAGTTTCGTCCCTTCACCTGTACAAATATAGAATTTAACTGCACATTCTAAATGGAAATCATATTCGCCATTATGGCCGTTGGCGGTTCCAAGAAAATCAAACTCGCCTAGGGTAACGCCGTTAGTATTTACCTGTATATTTCTTTTTAAATTATGTAGATAGGGTGAACTATTAATAATCGTATTAACCATATCTTCATAATAAATACCTAGTCTTGGATTTAAGCGAAGGGGTTTATAAGTGTTCTGTAGAATGTCAGGGTCAATCTCTTCATACAGCTTATTAAGCCATTCAGTAGCTGAGTCTGTGCAAGGGGATTTATCATTCATTAGGGGCTGGGCGTTTAAAATCCAAAAAAGGTCGTCATTCATATTAAATATCTAGTTACAGGCAGCCATTAAATGCTTAAAGTAGAGTTAAAATCGGATAATGATTTAAGAGAGTAGTGATGACGCGTACAGATAACAACAATAGACCACTAAGTGAGCAGAACCGTGAGGTAATGCTATCCGAATCTGATATTAATACAATTTTAGTAAATGGCGCCCAGATATCATTAACTAAGCTTAGGCGCGCAAAAAGCACCGATGCACAGCTATGTTACTACGCTGAAATTGGTGTTTATTTGGAGGTTTCACTCTCCCGAGGCGCAGGCATCACTGAAGGCACGCTTGAGGCTTTGGAAGAGATACATCGTGTAGCAACCCATGAATATATGGAAACACGTAAACTAGAAACCGTGGCTGACAAGTAGACGTGACGACAGAAATATCAGAAGTCTTTGATTCAAAGGCTTTTTTAAAGCAGCTGACAACGCGCCCTGGCGTATATCAGATGTATGATCAAGATGAAAAGCTGCTCTACATTGGTAAGGCTAAAAGCCTTAAAAATCGGGTCAGTAGCTATTTTCGTACAACGGGGCTGCATATAAAGACAGCGGCTCTTGTGGCCAAAATTGCAGACATCCAAGTCACTGTTACTAATAGCGAAACAGAAGCGCTGCTTTTAGAGCAGAATTTGATCAAGCAATATCGTCCTCCTTATAATATTTTATTACGTGACGATAAATCTTACCCATTCATTTTTATATCAGATAAGGATGACTATCCTGCTGTACGCTTTAGTCGTGGAGCTAAACGTAAGAAAGGACGTTATTTTGGGCCATTCCCAAGCGGTGGTGCTGTACGTGACAGCTTAAACCTCCTTCAGAAGATCTTTCGTATTCGCCAGTGTGATGAAAGTTTCTTTAAGAATAGATCTAGGCCTTGCCTTCAATATCAGATTAAACGATGTACCGCTCCGTGTGTTGAGAATATCTCCGTAGAGAATTATCAGGATGATATTCGTCATGCCGCTATGTTTCTGGAAGGTAAAAACAGCGCTGTTATGGATGAAGTAGCAGGCCGTATGGAGCAGGCGTCTACTGAATTAAATTTTGAACAAGCAGCCGAGTACCGTGATCAATTAATTAGCCTGCAAAAGGTACAGGAGCAGCAGTGCGTTACTGGCTTGCAGGGTGATGCCGATGTTGTTGCTTGCGCCATCAAGCCTGGTGGGGTTTGTATCTATATGCTCTTTGTACGTGGTGGCCGTGTAATAGGCAGTAAATCCTACCATCCGAAGGTATCTGTTGAGCAAAGCGAATCTGAGATCCTCTCTTCGTTTATCCCGCAATGGTATTTAACAGGCGTAAGGGACATTCCTGCCTATGTTATATCAAGCCAAGAAATTTCAGACAGAGAGTGCATAGAAGCCGCACTGGAAACTGAAAGAAATAAAAAAGTCACTCTCACTCATCAAGTACGCGGTGAGCGAGCAGGGTGGCAGAAGCTCGCTTACACCAATGCAGAACAGCAATTAAACAGCTTCCTCGCTAATAAGAAGAACACGTATAACCGCTACCTTGAGTTGCAAGAGTTATTGGGACTGGAAGAGCTTCCGAAACGACTTGAGTGCTTTGATATCAGTCATAGCTCAGGGGAGGCGACCGTTGCTTCATGTGTGGTGTTTGATATTAACGGCCCCCTTAAAAGTGATTATCGGCACTTTAATATTGAAAATATCACGCCCGGTGACGATTATGCAGCTATGCATCAGGCTTTGCATAGGCGCTATACGCGACTTAAAAAGGGAGAGGGTAAACTTCCTGATGTATTAGTGATTGATGGCGGTAAAGGTCAGGTTACACAAGCGATGGAAGTTCTTGATGAACTCTCTATTAATGAAGTATTAGTGATAGGTATAGCAAAAGGGCCCACACGCAAGGCTGGATTCGAAGTGTTAGTGTCAGGAGATACTAACGAAGAAACTGTTTTAGAGAGCGACTCCTCAGCACTGCACTTAATGCAGCATATACGGGATGAAGCTCACCGATTTGCAATCACAGGGCATAGAGCAAGAAGAGGAAAAGCACGGAAGAAATCGGTTTTAGAGGATATCCCTGGAGTAGGACCGAAAAGAAGGCGGGAAATACTACGTCATTTTGGCGGAATACAGGAAGTTGAGCGTGCGAGTATTGAAGAAATCGCAAAAGTCTCTACCATAAGCCAGACAATAGCTGAGGAGATTTACTCAGCACTTCATCCAGATGTATAAGATTAGATGAAAATACCCAATATACTGACAAGTTTACGCATACTCTTTATCCCCATCTTCGTATTGGTATATTACCTCCCGTATGAATGGGCGCCGCTTGCGACAGGCATTATTTTTGCTGTGGCAGGCTTCACTGACTGGCTGGATGGATATCTAGCGCGCAAGCTTGATCAAACGTCACCCTTTGGTGCATTTTTGGATCCAGTAGCCGATAAGTTAATGGTCGTTATCTCGCTGGCTTTGTTGGTGGAGGGCTACGCAAGCTTATGGGTTACCATTCCTGCGGTTGTTATTATCGGAAGAGAGATTGTAATTTCTGCCTTGAGAGAGTGGATGGCAGAGATTGGCAAGCGTGCAAACGTCGCAGTATCTAATATCGGCAAGCTAAAAACCGCACTTCAGATGCTTGCGATTATGCTTATGATCGTTGTAGAACCTTATACAGATATATCCTATGTGGGAATTGCTGTTTTATATGCCGCGGCAATTCTTACATTATGGTCTATGTATCAGTACCTTAGAGCTGCATGGCCATCCTTATCTGAAGAGATGTAAGTGGTTAATAATTAAGCAGAATTTTTTTATCATTACAGTGTTGACTTATAAGAGAGGGTCTCTATAATACGCACCACTTGTTACAGCAGAGCGGGAATAGCTCAGTGGTAGAGCACAACCTTGCCAAGGTTGGGGTCGCGAGTTCGAACCTCGTTTCCCGCTCCAAACTGCAAACAGGTATATGAGGCGCGGTGGCAGAGTGGTCATGCAGCGGACTGCAACTCCGTGT
>DJLT01000122.1:0-34504 GCA_002435145.1 Neptuniibacter sp. UBA6509 | reverse complement strand
TTCGATTCCGACCCGCGCCTCCATCTTTCGCCCGGGTGGTGAAATTGGTAGACACAGGAGACTTAAAATCTCCCGAGCGCAAGCTTGTACCGGTTCGAGTCCGGTCCCGGGCACCACTTTGGTGGTGCACTTTAAGCCCCGCGAGCACTAGCTTTCGGGGTTTTTTGTTATTTATTCCCTTCTAAATTCCCGACCTCAGAAAACACCTTTCATTTTATACAGTGGTTTTGTAGCCTATTTGGATGTGTATTGTTTGATACAGATTTCAAGGAATAGGTATGAATTCTAAAGAGTTATTGCAGACGATCAATTCAGCTATAGATGATGCAAAAAGCACAGGTCAAACCTCTGTTTCCATTGACGGTCTGAAGGATTATCTCTCATATCTTGAGGATGACCTTAAAGACAGTGATCGAGAGCATGCTATAGCCATAGAAGACTTCAAGGCAGCTAATGATAGAAATATAGCGCACGCCAATAATTTAGCTCAATCTGAAAATGAAATGTTTAGGTCTGTTATAACTGCAGGGCAGGCCGCACTTAAGGCCAGCCTAATAATAAACGGCGGCGCCGCTTTGGCGCTTTTAGCTCTTCTTGGAAAGGTTTGGACTGGTTCTGAAGAGCTCTCTATAGCCGGAGATATTTCAGGTGCGCTTATTATGTTTTGTACGGGGGTGCTATATGCTGCGATGGCTACAGGTGGGACTTACCTATGCCAGTTTGCATATGCTAAGGCGTGGGGATTTGTCGGCCATGCTCTTAATATTCTAACGGCGGGATTTGTTTTCGCTTCCTATTCCATGTTCTATACGGGAATTCATAGTGCTGCTAGCACTTTGGCCGGAATTTAGTTGTTTAGTGTGTATCCACCACATCCGTTTTACGGTCATAGGTTGCTACCATCTGGTGTGACTTATGGCCGGAGAATTTTTGCTTATCTCCTTCGTAGTCTGATATCGATTTTCCTTTATTGTCGTGGAAGGTGAAATCAAATTTCATTTCGGGGTGCTTTGCTTGGGCTGCTTTCTTTGCTTTGTTCCAACGATGGCGAAAGGCATCATAAGATAGCTTAGTGCCGCGTTCGTTTGCGACGACTCGATTCACTGAGCGGGCCTTTTGTATTGAGCGGGCTAGATCGATAGCGGCTCGGAGGCGAGGGGACCACGATTTGATTTGTTCCTTTCCGGTTTTCTCTTGCTTGATGAATATACCTTCATCGGTTAGCTGGTGGGCTTGTAGGTTTAGCACGTCACCTACTCGAGCTGCACAGCAGTAGCTTATTTCTAGTACTGCTTGAACAATCGGCTCGCCGCATTCTTAGATTGCGTTGTATTCTTCATCTGTGATGTATCTATTACGACTCTTTTCTGTGAACTTGCGAATATCTTTGCAGGAATTACTTGTAACTTGCCTGCGTTTATCTATCTACCCGTATATGAAAAAAAGCGTAAAGAAGACCAATCGCTTGGTTTGTGATGTGATATCAGTATCGCAGCATCTATGTGTCTTTAAGCATAAGCGTTAGAAATTACAGGCATATTCTCCTCTCGTAATCGCAGTTCGCAAGCGTCAAGAAGCATCGCAAAAGCACTCATGATTCTAATTAATTTTTTGCAAATAATTCATAATAATATTCTCAAATAAAGATAATAATTTTAAATCTTCTTGTTTTAAATACATCTTGCAAGCCCTTATATAGTGTACTTTGGTACAATTACATTGTTTGACTTCGTGGCTTACATTGCAGTTGCACATGAATACCCTTAATAAAAAAGAGTGATTTTAAGAAAGTGCCGCTAAGTTAACCAGTGAATACGAAATGAGCTGCTATACTTTTAATCTAAAGCGTCATTTCTGGGCGGGCAAGTATGCGAGAAAGCAGATGAGCAACATGACAAAAGGCGTACTCGTTATTGCTATTGCTATCGTGATTGGTAGTCAGGCATTTAGAGCTATTGACATTGACTATCTAGCTGGGAGCGAAAGTGGCCAGGATCCTGTCGCATCTGTTGCCTCGATTATTAAGGATAGTCAGCCAGAGGTAGAAGCTATTTTGGATGGTGCAGATCCTACTGATGTGCTTGAGCCTACTGCTGTTGGATCGAGTAATTTTAATCGCTTTGATTGCGATTCAGGTTACATAGTTGGGGATTTGGATGCTAATCGATTCTCCAAGATCTCTTACGCTGCAGTAGATGAGCAGGGTATGACCTACATACAAGTTTCTCGCTACAATCCTTCGTACTTGGTTCAGGAGAAGTTTCAGATCGTTACTGCGACACAGGTTGAAAGCATACCTGACAGTATTAAAGATCAACTTGAAGAAAAGATAAAAAACCCAGACGCATGTAATAGCATGGATCTCTATCTTTCCAGTATTAAGTATCTCAAATAGCCAAATAGATACATCAGCGAATACCTAATCAGCCAAGCCTCCAATGCGGGCAATATGTCGCGCGGTATCAAGCATCCTGTTGGAAAAGCCCCACTCATTGTCGTACCAGGCGAATACCTTAATTTGGCCGGCAAGCTCCATTGTTTGCGTAGAATCAAATATGCAGGATGCTGACTGGTGATTAAAATCAATCGATACAAGCGGCTCGCTGTTATAGCTCATTACATGGCTATGAGATCCTTTAGATGCATCGAGCATTAAGCTGTTTATCTCTTCCGTGCTTGTAGGTCTAGAGGGTAGAAATGTTAAATCGACAAGAGATACATTGCTTGTAGGTACTCTTAGGGCCATCCCGGCGAGCTTTCCGTTTAGCTCTGGAAGCACAAGACCTACAGCGGAGGCTGCACCGGTTTGGGTTGGGATGATCGAGGAGGCGGCAGCTCTTGCTCTATATAGATCCCCACTAAAAGCATCGGTTAAATGCTGATCGTTGGTGTAGGCGTGCACAGTAGTCATCAGGCCTGATTCAATTCCAATAACGTTATTGATAACCTGAGCAACAGGGGCCAAGCAATTGGTTGTGCAGGAGGCATTTGAAACCACCAGGTGCTCTTCTCTAAGAGTCTCATGGTTTACGCCATAAACTACCGTTGCATCAGCATCGCGCGTGGGGGCGGATACTAAAACGCGCTTGGCTCCACTGGTAATATGCTTGATGGCATCGCTTTTCTGGGTGAATAAGCCGGTGCATTCAAATACGATATCGATGTCCAATTCAGCCCAGGGTAGGGTAGTAAGATCCCTCTCTTGAAAAACCTTAATGGTTTGCTCTTTGATCTTTAGGCTGCTGTTTCCTGCGGTAACCTTATGCATAAACCGACCATGGACGCTATCGTACTCAGTTAGGTGGGCGCTCACCTTAGGGTCGCATAGGTCGTTGATAGCAACGACCACTAGTTCATTATCAAGATCTGATTCATAAATAGCCCGAAGGATATTTCTGCCAATGCGGCCATAGCCATTAATCGCTATACGGATACTCATAAGATAACTCCTTGTACCATATCTCCTTTTTAGGCTAGCTCAGTTTCTGGCTTAATGCATAAAAGCGCCCTTAAAATATTTGACCAAGCGGAAAGGATAATCCAATATGTATCATACGATACATATTGGATACTAAAATGAAGAAAAAAGGTGATACGCAGGCGGCTGCAAAGGCTGTCGCTGACGAGCTACTTAAAGAAGGTATTCGCCCAACTCAGCAGAATGTAAGGGATCGACTAGGTAGCGGCTCTATCACGACGATTAATAAGGCATTAAATGCATGGTGGCAGGAGTTGGGTGACAGGTTTAAGGCCAATACAAGTCATCCAATGCTCCCCGATCCTGTTGCCGAGATGGCTAGTAAGTTATGGGCTCAAGCTCTTCTGTATTCAGAGCGGGAGCTTGAGGAGAGGCGGGTTGAGCTTGAGCTAGACTATAGAGAAAAGCTTAAAGAGCAAAAAGCATCAACAGGAGGAGACCAAGAGGAACTGAAGGAGCTTAGGGCGCAATGCTTGAGATTACTTCAAGAAAATGAAAAGCAAGGAGAGCAGAAGCTTGCTCTGCAAGGGCGCGTATTTGAGCAGGAAAATCAGATTATTGGACTTCAGTCCGCTAGCGAGAAGCTGGATCGAGAACTGAAGCAGATGCAGGTAGTTTCTAGGGGCTCAAATGACATTGATGAATATATTGAGCTGCAAGTAATTAACAGAACGCTCAAGGAAGAATCCAAGCGTATAAACAAGCAGTTAGAACAGCTTGTTAATGATAAGTCAGAGTTGCTATATGAAAACATGAAACTCAAAGCTGAACTTGAATCACTTAAGTTTAATAATAACTAATACTGTAGATATACTGCGTCAAATGCTATCTTGGTATACACAATGCACAGAACCTGCTACGCCAATTTATTGCAAAGTAAATACCTCACTTTCATGAGCATCTAATTGATATGGATATAGTTTTAAACCTTAATGCTGAAGATGTCGTTATTCTTGATGCGCTTCAAGAGTGTGGGCCAGAGGATGCCGTCTGCTGTCAAGATGATGAGACCTTTATACGCTCAAAGCAGCTGCTCATTGGTGAGAGGCTTAAAAACGTAACAATACAGCTTTTAGATGAAGGTGGTTATGCTATTAGGCAGGTTACAAGTAAGCCTAAAGATAAGTCCGAGAATAGCGATCAGCTAAATAGTCGCCAAATTACGGTCATAAAAGCTTTAGAGAAAGTTCTGAAGCACTGTAAAAATGAAGGAATACAGCTTATTGGGTATAGTGATGAGCTTGTAGCACTACCTGCTAAAATTCCGCAAGAAGAGATTTCTAGTGCGGGCGCGCTCGATATTAATTGCCATAACGTCTATAAAGGGGCGGATGCAATTCTCCCTGATGCTGAAGATGTATAGTAAAGTCGATGCGAAAGTTTTAAAGCCAAATTAATGATTTAGCTGTATTATCACTATTCTTAAATGAAGCTGATCCATTGGTAAGTAACGGTTATATATGACGTCACCCATCAAAATACTTCTTGTTGATGATCATCCTCTTGTGCGGGCGGGTTTTCAGCGTTTGCTTATCTCTGATGAGAGTATTCAGATCATAGGCGAGGCTGATAACGGTCAGTCCGCGTGCGATATGTATGCAAGCCATAGCCCCGATGTTGTCATAATGGATCTCAATATGCCTGCAGATTCGCAGGCCGATGAGGCGGCTAATAACCTAAACGGTGGTCTTGAGGCTATCAGAAGAATACTCTCTTATGATCCGAAAGCTAAAGTTCTCGTGCTTACAGCCATGGAAATTGATCCATTTCCGGCTCATGTAATTAATGCAGGCGCTAAGGGTTTCCTAACTAAGCGCTGTGCTCCCGATGAGCTGCTTGAAGCTGTAAAGGCAATTCACAACGGCGAAGAGTATATTACTGAAGATATTCGCTTGAGAATCAGTGGTGATGCAGCCTCTGGCGCCGGATCTATTGCTAGTCTTACTAAGCGAGAATTGCAGATATTTGCGCTACTGGCTGAAGGTCGAACCGTTGCACAAGTAGCAGAATCGATGTTCCTTAGTCCCAAAACTATTCATGCCCACAGAACAAATATTTTCCGAAAACTAACAATAAGTAATAATTCTGAGTTAGTTCACCTCGCAATTCGCCACAATATCGTCCAAGCTTAAAGGGTATCCTTCACTAGCAGGGCGACCTCTATGAGCGTTTTAGATTATACAGAGCTACATATGGAAACTGAGCTTCTGTGGAATGAGATAGATATTGGGGATAGCGTCATGTTAGATGCTGATCTATATGAATCTAATCGCTGCAAGCTTCACAAATACCAGGCTTACGAAGTGGTTGCCAAAGTTCACTGCATGGCGCCAGAGCCTTCAAGACTTGTTGTTGAGTCCGATGTGACAGGTGAGTTCATAAAGCTTCATCCTGCGCTTCTTTGTAGCTATCAGTCTGCAGAAAATCCCATCTCGCGCGCGTAGCGACGCCTACATCATTGTGATGCCGGCAGCATATAAGCTCGTTAAGCAAAGTATGCGACCGGCGCTGATTTCCTTCGAAAACCACACTAGAGCATCATTAAAACCTCCAATATAAGTTTGATATTGTAAGTGCTAGCTAATCTTAAGCACCCTCGTATGTCTTATTTCAATATTCGCATAATATATATTATGTTAAATAGAATAAGTTTCTATGTATAAGCTGTTCTACTCTTTTAAACACAGCTGCCTAGTGACGTATTTATCTATGGATTTAACATAGTGATGTTTAAGGTTGATACTGATACTCGATATCAACCACACTTGAAACCTCCTAGCCCTACTGGTACATGCCATTGCGGCTGTCCTATAGCTGCCAGGAAAAACCTAGTTTCAAATTAAGGCTGATACTTTTTGATTTTGGGCTGTTTGCCCTTCGTGCGGAGAACGCCGCAAAATAGTTTTTCGTTGGTAAAGTGTCGCAAAGAACAACGTAGCGCACGCTGCTCTTTTGGCTTATTGGTGATTAATGTACGTAAACGCTCTGACCCTGACCTGGGTATTTCTCATAAACGTGCATAAATACTTCTGAGCACGCTTTGGGCCACAGGTCATCATCATAAGCTTCTGGAAGCTCGTCTAAGACCTCTTCGATCAAGTTTTTGATCTTAGCCTTGGTGCGTTGTTTCTTGCGCCAGTCAATCACCAGAGCGTCCTGCATTTTATCAATCAGCATCTTAGAGATAACTTTTACCTGTGTACGTTCTTTATCTGACAGCGTTACATCTTCAAGAAGCAGATCGAAGATAGCCAGCTCTTCCTCGCTAAGGCCTTCCTTAACGGTACGTTTATCTTCTTCATTCAGTTCCCGAATAAACTCTTCAAGCCTTCTGAACAGCTCCTCTGCGTTATAGGCACCGAGATTATATTCCTCGATCATATCCATGAACTTCTGCTGCAGGTCCTGGCGTGTGCGGTTACGCATCACCATTGGCTGCAGTTTTCGTTCTATGATGTTCTTCAGGCGCTCTGCATCAGACTGCTTAGGGTTGGTAATGCGCGAAACCATCTCTGCCAGTGCATCAAAGTCGATACCTGCGATATTAATAGGTTCTGGCAAGTTGCTGTTTATATTGATGGTTTCAATGGATTCATCCAGCAATTCATTCACCTGATTACGAACCACATCTAATACATCTTCGTCATCAATGCTGAGGCCTGATTTCTCACGCATCTGCTTATAGATAACGTTAATGGCAATACGGTGTGGCGTGTATTCAGTTGCACTGTCATCAGGCAATATCGCTTTAAAGATGCGGTTTATCTGCCTTAGAAATGCCACAAATTCTTCTTTATATTCAGGGCTCAGCAGTATCTCACTCGCTTCATCAAGCAGTGTTAGCTTGGTGAAATCTGTTGCAGGTGCATCGATAATAGCTTGTAGGTCGATATCGCATTTTTTCAGATAGATAACCAGATCAGTGAACGCTGTTTTAAGCGCCGAAAGCAGCTCTGACTTATCCCTGGCAGGGGTATCAACCGTATAAGTCCCCTGCTCTTCAGCAACGCCGCCCCCGTAAAGGCCTAACGCATGCTGTAGTGCTCCGAAGATATTGATGTAATCAACGATCTGACCCGCAGGTTTACCTGGGTAAACTCGGTTGGCTCTAGCAATGGTTTGCATCAGCGAGTGGCTTTTTAAAGGCTTGTCGATATACAGAGTCGAAACCGAAGGTGCATCAAAGCCTGTTAGCCACATGGCGCAAACAAACACAATTCTTAGATCATCATCGGGATCTTTAAACTTCTCATCCAGCTTCTCTTTAACAAAGCGTCCCCGATGGGTTTTGTAATCCAGGCCACCTTTAGCCAGTTTTTCATCATCGTTCTGTCCGCCTGACACTACCACCGCCATGTCAGCAGACTGCATATGCTCAATCTGATATTCAATTCTGGTTAGTCGGGAGCCTGACAGGTGTTTTGCCTGTAGCTGAAGACTTGATAGCTTCTTCTTCCATGCCTTCTGAACCTGGCCATACATACGAATAGCCGTGGCTTTATCAATGGAAACCACCATTGCCTTACCTATTCGGCCATCTTTAAAGGGCTCTCGGTTTATATAGTGGTTAACCAGGTCTTCAGCGATCTCTTCAAGGCGGTCTTCGCGGGTGATGATGTGGTACTGTTTGGCAAACTCTGTTTCTAGCTTAGATTCTTGCTCATCAGTTAGATCTGCTTCATCCAGAATTTCTGCTATCTGTTCACCAATGTTATCTGCCAGCAATGTGACTTCGGGAACACGGTTTTCATAATAGAGAGGCAGAGTCGCGCCATCATCTACTGCATCTGAGAAGTTATAGGTTGATACATAGTCACCAAATACTTCACGGGTTTTCTCTTCGCCAGATAACAATGGCGTGCCTGTAAATGCCATAAATGAAGCATTAGGCATTGCTTTACGCATATTCATTGCCAAAGAATCATACTGGCTACGATGAGCTTCATCGGTGATAACAATAATGTCATCCCGCTTAGAAAGAATAGGGTAGTCACCCTTCTCATCACCTTTAAACTTCTGGATCAGCGTAAAGACAAAGCGGTGATCTTCAGCCAGTAATTGCTTAAGTTCAGTACCTGAATCAGCCTGACAGGCCTCTGTAATCATGCCTGTGGAATTGAACGTCTTATAGATCTGATCATCCAGATCAGTTCGATCAGTTACCAAGACAAAGGTCCAGTTTCCCGTGAAACGACGAAAGGCTTTACGGGTAAAGAACACCATTGAGAAACTTTTTCCGCTGCCCTGGGTATGCCAGAAAACACCCAGCTGCCCTTTTGATAGCTTTGCATCTGCCTTCTGTTCGACAGAATCCAATCCAAGCAGTGCCTGATTAACACCCAGATACTGGTGGTACTTAGCTACAATTTTGATGGTTTCTTTGGCGCGAACATAAAGAACGTAATTCTCAATAATATCCAGTAGTCTGTTCTGCTCACACACGCCACGAATAACCACCTCTAAACTGACTTTACGAGGCTCAGATTCAGACTCAATCTTCTTCCATTCGGCAAAGTGCTCCCATTGGCTGGAGATAGTGCCCACTCGGGATTGAATGCCGTTTGAGATAATAATTATCTGATTAAATACAAAGAGTTGCGGAATAGTGTTACGGTAATCTTTAAGGTTATCTTTGTAGCCATTAATCAACTCTTTATGGCTGGCTTTCAGCTCGATAAACAGCAAAGGCAGGCCGTTCACAAAGCCTAAAAGATCAGGGCGGCGGTTCTCTATTTCGCCGCTGATAGTCATCTGGCTGCACAGCAGAAAATCATTCTTATCTGGTTGCTGCCAGTCGATAAAGCGAACGGTGCAGTCCTCTTCGTCTTCCGCATTGCTGATGTAGTCATATCCATCTTTTAGGAGCGCATAGACCTCTTCGTTCGCCGCAATAGGGCTCATCGCACTACGATCACGTGCTATCTCATCGATGGCCTCTTGTAGAATACGTGCTGGAATTTCAGGATTAAGATGACTTAGAGCACTACGCAGACGGCTATAGAGAATAACATCCGAACGGGTTTCCCTGCCTATTTGCTGCCCTTCAGCTTTGCCTTCCTCGCCAAAGGTTTCTTCCCAGCAGGTAACTGTTTCCCAATCCAGCTGGCCGAACAGGTTTATGGCGGGTTGTTCAATTAATCCATCTTCTGTGTATGTCATCTATCCATATTCCCTAACACATGCCTACAGTGCTTTTTCATTGCTCACTACAGGATAAAGCAGTGGTTCCAACTGGTTTTGGTTAAAACTCACACCATCTTTATCACATGCTGATTTTACCCTTGCAATAGCGGCATTGTTTATTGCATCAAGATAATTTGGTGAGCCTTTATACTGCCAGTATTTGTTCCCTTGCTGATCTTCAGTTACTTCAAACAACTGAGCTTTTAATAGCGTAGCCAAACCTTTACGAATATCGCTCGCAGTAGCACCTCGCATAAGCTTTTGCCCTTTTTCAGGCGATACTCGCTGGACTAGATTCTCTTTAAGGTCGGACACCTCAATGGGTTCTGTACCAAGCAGAGCGCTATGCAAATTAACGATTAAGTTATACGAGGCAAAAGGCCAGTTCATCTTGCGTAGAAACTTACGGTATTGCTCAGTAATATCCGTGGACTGTTCAGCTGATTTGTCTAGGGCTGCTGGATTAAACTGTGCCATCCAGTGAGTTTTATTCTCAGCCTGATAGATATCCAGATTAGGGATGTCACGCATAAAGGCAGAAAAGTTGGGGTAATCCCAGCTACGCTCATCAAAAGCGTTGTCGCGTGTCATCAGTGTGTTTTTGATAGCACTGAGTGGCATAGGCTCGGCATTCGCCTCTAAAAGCTCTTCAACCAGCGCTCTTACTTCGCTGAGCTCAGACTGGGCATCCTGCTCCTCTGCGATATCGGTATAGATATAACGTGTGCAGGAGGACTTTACGCTTTCGCTCAACGGCGAACGCGGCCCTACCCCGAGCACCTCTTTACCCATCTCTCGCAAGCGGCGGAAAAGCGGTGAGAAATCAGAGTCGCCCGTTGCCAGCACAATCTGTTCGATATCCGTAACACGGATAGCGTTTTCCAAAACATCCATCGTTAACTGAATATCCGCAGAGTTCTTGCCACTGACAGGGTGGAAACTATGAACCAGATCGAAACCCAGTCGATTCAATGGAGACTGTAATTTCTGTATGTGAGGACTACTCCAAACACCGTAAGCTTTACGGGTAACGATACGGCCCTCTTCACTCAGATTATTTACGAGCTTCTCTAGCCTGTCCTCTTTTACCCATTGAGTGAGATTCTCCACATCAACGAATATCGCTATTTTCGTTTTATCCATGTGCTGTTGTCCTTATCCGTATAAAGCATGCTAATTCATAGATTGCAGTAGCTTAGTCATCTCTTCAATTGGCCAGAAACACTCGCTTTCTTTCATGCCCTTGATACGACAAGGGCGCTTGCTTAATCTCACACAGGTGCTGTAGATCGGCAGATCCATTACTGAGATGCCATCATACTGTACAGTCCATTCAAGCTCCTGAATTAATTGATTCAGTGTGCCCTGCACTGAGCGATCGCATGCCGTATCGAATTGCAGAGCAGGAAGCTGCTGACAGGTCTCTTCAATCAGGGCAGGATCAACACCAGCTTTCAGCAAGGTGTTCACTAACAGATCACTAAACCAGTAATCGATTGCTTTAAGCTCCTTTACCGTTGCGCCAATCATCACCAGAGCAAAACGGGTTTGATCATGGCAGAACACCACACACTGGCGGCGCTGAATGGTAGTGATATTGGCATGCCATGAGCCAATAGAGTTCTTTGTCCTATTTGAACACTGCCCAGAAGCCAGCGGTGTTTTACTTACCGCATGGCCAGCACTCTTTAGTTTGGCTGATAGCTTCTGAGTGCAGTGAATAATCATGCTGTGGCTTACTCTGCCTGGCTCAAGTCGATCTGGCCGCTGATCAACTTAGGGAGCAGGAGATCACGTTGTTTTTTTAAGTTTTCATTTTTATGAAGGAGTGTTTGTATCTGCTTTTTCATTGACTGGGTGATTGTCGAAAATTGATCCCTCAAAAGTAATGAAGGTACTATAATTTTAGTTTCACCAATGAGCTGCCTTTTAAGTTCAGTCTGTCCTGTCGCCCCTTCACCTAACCTTTGAAAATGAGGCTGCAAAAGCTCTAGGCATGTTCCCCAAAACTCAACGTTTATGTCATTTGATGGGCGTAATATAGTTACATGAGTATCGACTGTTAAATTTTTATCGTGAATCAATACCTGTGCAACACGCCCTAGAGTTCCAACTCCTGTAGAGTTTACCAATACGTCGCCATATTGAATTATTTTATCCTCGGGAACCTTTTTGATGTTTCCTCTTACATTATTGAGAGTTAGTTTGAAGTTCCTTATACATCTCTGATTGATAACGAACTGATCAGCATCATCAGAATATTTTGGAGCAATGCCACGATTTAAATAGCATGCTAAATCATGTAACGGTTTTACCTCCCACCCCTCAGGGATCAGCCCAAGCGGTGATTCCACCATCTGGCTCTGGCCATGCTCTGGGAAACGGAGTTTCACAAACCACTCTCGGTAGAGGGACTGAGCCATTTCTTCCAGAATAGCGATACGACGGTTGTTGTTTTCTATAAGTGAATCATAAGAGGATAAAATACCACTTACGATCATCTGTTCTTTAAGCGGAAGAACGTCTACCTCAATAGATTCAAACGCGCTTTTACTTACATTTTCCCGCCCAGAGGCAGTACCACTATTTAGAGCTCTAACTTTTGGAATAGTTAGCTGCATCAAATAGTAAATGTACATGTAATCGTATTTTTCTCGATCAACAACGATACAGTTAACTGCTTGATTAACTAAGCTCAATTCTTTAGTGAGGCAAGATTTTCCGATCGTCCCAATTGTAACGACGCAAGGAGTGTTAGCAGGGACAAGCTTTTTTTTAAATTTAATAATCCCAATTTCCGATAAGCTTTCTTCAGTATCTCCTATATATCTTTGCCCTAAATTCATATCTGTAGGCTTGATCAATGGAACCTTTTGACCGTAGAACTCTCTTTTCTTTGTTGGAGGAGTCCCTCCTGTAATAACGGTCCCAAGATCAGATATGCGTACGGTTATTGTTGCACTCATTAAGTATTCTCCAAGACTTTAACTAAGTTCTTGGAAATTATTTGCTCAAGCTCATGCGCTTCAGCATTCAATACTTCCAGCTCTTCCTGAAGAACCTCTAGTTTAATTGCAAAGTCCTCGTCGTGTTCCTCCTCACCAGCGGCGACACCAACATAGCGCCCTGGGTTAAGAGACCAGCCTTGCTCTTTGATTTCTTCAATCGTTGCAACCTTACATAGCCCAGTAATATCCTGATACAGTCCTTCTGGAAAGTGTTTATCAACCGCCCAGTCACCGCTGTTGTCCTCTTCATGGTGCTGATTTAGATAGATATTATCGACACCTTCGCCACGATATAGGCGTACGATATTGGCGATGAAATTCAGCTGTTCACTAGTGTAATCACGTACCGCGCGGGTCACCTGACGGAAGATATGTCGGGCATCGATAAATAGAACTTTATCTTCCCGATCTGTGCCCTTCTTGGCTTTATCAAAGAACCAGAGTGAGCATGGCAGGGTTACGGTATAGAAGAAGTTGCTGGACACCGCGATCATTACATCCACGGCTTTGGCTTCGATCAATTGCTGGCGGATATCCTGCTCAGAAGCACGCGCATCACTGGCAGAGTTCGCCATAACGAAACCTGCACGGCCCTTTTCGTTTAGCGCCGCATAGAACATCTGAATCCAAAGGTAGTTACCGTTATCGGTACGTGGCATTCCGAATGGGAAGCGAGCCTTGTCATCAACCAAACGATCTTTCTGGATCTCATTAACATTGAATGGCGGGTTAGCCATTACAAAATCAAAGTTACCCGCGCAGCTATGAATATCTTCGTAGTAGGAGTTACCTTCACGAACATCACCTTGCAAACCATGTACAGCAAGGTTCATCTTACTGAGGCGAACCGTATCCCCTGTTTTCTCCTGACCGAAGATAGATAGCTCATCCGAAGCATCTCTCTGCTCTTGAGATGACTGCCCCTGAGATAAAGAGTGCTCCTCAACGAAGTTCGCACAGCTCACAAACATTCCGCCAGAACCACAAGCAGGGTCGAACACCTTGCCGTGGTAAGGCTCGATGATTTCGGTAATCAAACGTACCAAGGTAGAGGGTGTGAAGAACTCACCACCGCCCTGACCTTCGGTTTTGGCAAACTCATTGAGGAAGTACTCATAGATACGCCCGAATACATCTGATCCCATCCCAAAATCAATCGCGGCAAAGTTCTTCAACAGGTCTTTCAGAATGGTGTTATCAAAACGGGTATAGGATTTAGGCAGCGCATCTTTAATGGCTTCATTCTCTGCCTCCAGAGCCTTCATTGCCTCATTGATATTCAGGCCAATGTTAGTGCTTTCTGGCAGTTTCAGAAGATTGGAGTACAACGCCTCATCAGGTACATACATCGCCCCTTCTGCCTGAATACGGCTCTTGATATCCCCACCACGGCGGCGGCTAGATTGACCTTCCAGCTTAGCTTTAGCATTTTCAAAACGGAACTCTGCATATCGCAGGAAGATCAGCCCCAGAATCGGGCGGGAATATTCTTGTGCGGTAAGCCCCGTGTTCGCTCGTAAACTATCTGCCGCAGACCATAGGCGCTTTTCTAACTGTTCAATCTTTTTGAAATCAGACACTGCTGTTCCTTACTTACATAGGTACAGAAACAGCGGTAAGAAGTTGAAGCGTCCGCTGCCTCTTTTTAATTATAAATCAGTGTACTACAAGCCCATAGGACAAATACATAACTCGCTGATATGAGAAATTTAGGTTTTATTAAAAATAAAACACTTTCCCCCCCGCCTTTTTCAATTTCAAAAGAACGATCATCTCTTGCGTTGGCTGATGACCAGCTAATTAAACCGTTTTAGGAGATTGATTATGACGAAAACAAAGATGACCCCAAAAGCTGTAAAACGTATCCATAGCGCGGAAGCAAAAAAGTCTGGTGGCCAAGTGAGTTCAGATAGCTTTACTGCTCGCGCTACCCGAACTATCGCCAAGAAAGGAGGTAAATGAGAAGGGCTCAACATGAAGATGACAACCGATCTTGCCAGCTAAACCCTGAGCATGATGCTTATTGGCAAAGCCGTGGTGAAGATGAGCGGCTAGAGGATTGGTACGAAAGAGCCCATGACCCTGATGATGAAGAAGATAACTAATCTTCACTGACTAATAAGGCCGCTATGCGGCCTTATCATCTTCTTCAAGAATTTCTGCATGGTTCTCTTTCATCTGAGCCAGATGTGCATCGTAGTGATTTAGAACTGATTGGATTAATT
Source organism: Neptuniibacter sp. UBA6509 (assembly GCA_002435145.1). Taxonomy (GTDB): domain Bacteria; phylum Pseudomonadota; class Gammaproteobacteria; order Pseudomonadales; family Balneatricaceae; genus Neptuniibacter. The sequence continues at coordinate 19,610 of DJLT01000122.1, read as the reverse complement.
CACGCCTCACATCAGCAGCTATCCCATGACATTCCAACCACTCTTCCCATTTTCTAATCCAGGTATCAATAGCAAGGACTACCGTAAAGCGTTCTAATAAGAGTTGATGCTCAAGGGTCTCGATATCACTAAAAGAAGATATAAATTGAGATAGGAGTTTCCTGGAGGGAAGATCTTTACCCGCTCGCCAACGCCTGAGAGTTTTGTATTGCTTGTCCGTGAATGAAGTCGAATCGTAGTTATCAGATTTCTCTTCAGTCTGCCCATGTATGGGAATCATTCTGGAGAACTCACGCCAGCTGTGTTCCTCGCCTTTGCCAAGAAGTGCTTTAGTCAGTTCTAGCAGGTTGTTAAAAGCTGAATTTCTCTTTGTATCTTCATTTAAAAGGTCGGGCATGGATTTTTGGATACTTGTATCAGCATCCCACTCTACAACCAAGCCCAAACGCTGCATGTAGTTTCGTGTACCAATTTCGTATGACGCTATGGCTGAAAGATAGAAATCTGACCAGGTGAAAAGCAAAAACTTGATCACTGCCAGCTGATCGAATTCGAGGCCTGAGTCATTTCTAGCTACTTGATCGCAGTAGTCATTCAAAACCTCTTTGGGGACCAAAGAGTGATCAGACAGAAAGCCTGAAATGAATAGTGCTTGTTCGTGGCCAGTTAAGCCTTGTTTTCTAACTCGGTTGGCCTGCTTACACAGACCCAGCTCTGCATGTGATCTCTCCTCTATAAATTGAACGAGCAAATCAAGCTGATCGGATGATCTTGAACGATTAAACCCCGTTAGCATTGATAGCCAGGCCCCAGCATTGGCACCGAACTTGTTGGATTCGTAAAGCTTCTTGAATAAGCCAATACTGAATTTGAAATTGAGGGTGAGTTCAGGCACAACATGACTGAGGTATGACAGCAGTTTGTTTTTTATTTTATGACTGATGCCATCTTTAACAATGTTGTACAGCTGATTGCGCCCTACAGGCAGTTTCTCGTCTGCTTCTGCTGCAATATCAGATAGCAGATGAAATGGTGAGACTTTGAGATTCAAAAGCTCGAAAAAGTCTTCTGCAGGAGGAAGATATCCGAAATTGTTTTTTGGGAACTTAATTCTGTATTTTGTATCTTCAGAGCCTTCTCTATTGTTTTTTGGAGGTAATTTCGGCATGCACCACTACCTCGCTAACGCAATCTTAGAGTTAAGGAGAGAGCTATTCATTGTGGCCAACAATTGTTTTAAGAAGGTCGTTTTTTATCGCCAACGCTGTTTGCGTTAAATCTATCGTTACAAAACGTATAGTGTGTCCCTGAATTGTAACTTGTTCGTTTAAAGGCTGGTCGATACAGGGATGAAGCAACATTCCAGTAGACTTTAATGAATATGGTACGTCTGGTTTTTCTTGAGATCGAAGGTACGTGTACATCTGGTAAATGTAACCACTTCGTAGAGAGTTCTCTCTATACCAGCCCCGAGTTAGAATCGAATTAAATTTCGTATCTATAACGATATGCTTCTGCTCTTTTCTTAGCTCGATGTCTGTTCTCATTGAAGGAAGCACACTGTTAATGCCTTCAGATTCTGATTCAATCTCCCAATTAAGTTTTCTTCCTGCAGAAACTATCCAGCCATCGCCCGAAAGATTTGCCTTATATAGACCTGCCACCCCTTTCTCAAAGAGTTTTCTAACGAAAGTTACATCTCTATTTGGTGCTTGAATCAGATGAGATCCAGATTGCTCTGAAGGTAGAACAAGGTCGAATGCGAACGATGCTAACGCTACAAGCTGTTTATCAGCTGCATCATGGCGGCCATAAATTTCTTTTGACATCAAAGAATCATCAGGGCGAGGTCCTATCACTCCATACTGATAGAGCTGTTTTGCTGAGGATCGACAACTACGGGCTAACATAGGGCTACTTACTATCGTCGATAGTTTTTCTAAGGCAGCTTTGATATACCGATTCCTGGGCGTGTTAATAGTCATTTCTTCAAAGGAACAAGCAATCTGGCCTTTTTGTAGCAAGCGATGCCTAGCTGTTTCTAATAGATCTATTCGCCCTCTCAACCTTTTAAGGCGGTCTTCTCTTGTTATATATCCAGAAGTTAGATTTCTACGTAATCTTTGCTGGACGCTCTGACAGAGCATCTGCGAAACTAGGTCAGGTATTTCATCTGGTGCATCTTCCACCGACGAAAACTTTTTGAACTCATCCCTGTAGAGATCGGATGCGTATAGCATCAACAACCAGAGATTCTTTACTGGAACCTTTCCGATTGTTAAATCAGCTTTATCTTCTGAAAGCACGGGCTGCATTACCAACCCTCAAGCAATGTACTTGTAAGGTCTTCTGCTTTTTCAGGTGTATCAAAGAAATACTCTTGTAGGAGTGGGTATATTTCAGTGTTTACTACCTCTTCAAACCAGGAATGGACTTCGATCTTTTCAGTGCCAACTGGTGTCACATAGCTATGACCTATCTGGAATTGAGTTCCAAGTGTAGGATCTTCAGAAATCTGTTTATTCAGGGACAGAATTCTTTGCTCGATATCCGTTATATGAGCTGCATCAAAACCAAATTTATGTGACAGCCATTCTCGCCAGTTTTCGCCAAGCTGAGGTACTAGATCGATGAATGCAAAACGACGGCGCAGTGCTAGGTCAACTAGCGCCAAAGACCTATCAGCTATATTCATTGTCCCAATGATGTATAGATTACTAGGTATAAATACACGCTTATTGGTGCCTTCGCCGTAACTCAGTTCTAAAGCCTCATCAGGTGTCCGCTTGTCAGCCTCTAAAAGGGTTAGCATTTCACCAAAAATCTGTGCTGGGTTACCTCGATTAACCTCCTCGATTACAACCACGTAATTGTTTTCAGCATTGTTCTGAGCGAGATAAACCATTTCCAAAAATGGTCCATTAACCAACTGAAGACCCTCATTGCCTCCAGCAGGTCTCCACCCCCTTATGAAATCTTCGTAAGATAAATTTGGATGAAACTGAACCGCTCTTACACGTTCTTCACTTTTCTGACCAATCAGTGCGTAAGCGAGACGCTTGGCCAGCCAAGTTTTGCCTGTACCTGGAGGGCCTTGAAGAATTATGTTTTTCTTTCGTTCTAGAATGTTGATCGTTTTCTCAAGCTCACTAGCTTGAAGAAAGCAGCCATCAGAAACGATATCACTCAGGCTATAGGCTTCGGCTGGGGTCGCTGTAGTTTCATTTGAACTGACGCCTTCATCAAGTTCATATTCAAGCCATGTATAATTGCCATTACCATGAAATTCCAGCACGTCTTCGTCTCGAAGTAGCTGCATGTTTTGGCTGACTGTTTGAGGTATTGTTTTGTTCTCTGGGTAGTCTTCTTGTAACTGAACAAGGTAATTATCTAAGAATTGCTGCCTGGAAAAATGAGGCGAATTAGCAGCGGCACAAAGCTCTTTTATCAAAGAGTAAATCTTAGATTTCCAAGTGCCAGCAGACTGCCCTGCAATACTAGGCGGCTGGTAACGCCAGGCTTCAAAAGATAGTTCAGGGAAAGAGTGAACAGGGAAAGTATCTTCTTTGAAGCGGCTCTCGATGGAGTTTAACACCTTAAGGTAATCGCTTGAGTTACATCGCCCTTTAGGCCCATTTTTAGAGATAGAGAGGTTCCCAGTTTCTCTTGGACATACCTTTGTGAATTACCATCTAGTGGGAGGAAGGTCCAAGGCCGAATCCAGTAAAGCCCCATAGTCAGATTCCAACCCACGTTCTTAACTTCAGTTACAGTGTCATAAGCATCAGCAAAATGTGAACCAAACTCATCAGCATCACCATCTGAAAAATTGATCGCTGCATCAAACACGTCCCAAAGTTTGTCGATATCGCTTTCTGCCCTTTCATACTCGTAAGCAAAGAACCAAGACTTCTGATTATTTAGAACAGGGATGCCATCGAAACTAGTCGGTATTTCAGACTCAACACCCAGAATACCTGCAAGTTTACGAGCGATAGCCTTTCGATTTGAGTCTGTTATACCTCGATTAAAGGTACCCATGATTGTGAATGGGCAGATGTCCTTTATAGCGAAGACAGCATCGTTATCTCCTTTGTCGTTCAGGGGAGTAAAGCCGTCAACTTGTTGAGATATTTCGTGGAGCTTATCAACTAACGGGGCTCTGTCATCCTTGTGATTCAAAAGCTTGGTTGCAAACTCTTCATAGAACTTAGTCCAAGGGAATTTTGTGTCGTTAGGATTGTCACCAAAGCGTTCTATCCAGTACGGATCATTTCTGAATCGGTCATAATCCTGTTCGACATTGTTGAAAGTAAAATCAATCAGTCCTTTTCCTAACCAGCGATTGGTTTTAACATGCCAAATGGTTCCTCTGTGAGTGAAGAAATACCAACGTTTCTCAGGTGTTAAAGGCTCCCAGTCCACGCTGATTCGTCGCCCATCTCCTTCATTACTCGTAACACATCCACGAGCTTTGATTGCCATTACGGAAGCCGTTGAGCCGTTACTTTGAAAAGGAAGATCATTCTTTTGAGTGAAGGACGCTTTAATCGCAATGCGGTCGCCTGGTTTTATCGTTTTGACAAGCTCGAGATGCTTGTCGTCGTAACCATTCTCCCATACACCCTCAGTTAAGAACCGCTCGGTTTGATCGTCAGTTCCACCCCAGAGCGCACCTACGAACCAATATGAAATATCAGAATCCATTGAATAACCTTGTCCACATCAGAGAACCAAAACGCAGTGGAAAATACGGATGAAGCGTCCACTGCCTCAATTTATATTGAAAATCAGTGTACTACAGCTGATGAATGTTAGGTATAACGATAAGAAAAATGGTAACCATTGAATTTTTGTCAGTTTTTTAGCATGTTACATTTATAAACAAGTAATGAAATTAAGCGAGAAGGAATTTTGCGCCAATCAATTAAACAGTCTATCGGTGACTTCCTGGAGAGACAATCTGAAGAATCAGCAAGCTATATAATTGCTGTGCTGGCTATAGCTGCATCACTGATGGCTAAGCTTACAGGATTGACTGAATACGCAGATTTACTCTATTACCTGGGAGCATTTGCCCTAACATACGGCTTTATCGTTTTTGTTAATTCATTAGTTAAACCGATGGTTCAGTCAGGACTAGGCAAGCTAATTCTCTCTGGAGCGTTTGTTATAGGCAGTGGTATTAGCCTTGCTATGGCTAGGCAAACAATAAACGCTGAATTACATGTTCCCTCTTCTGCTTTTCCAATTACACAATCCCTATTAGCTGTCCTCTTATCACCGCTTACACTCTCAATTTGCCTTGCATTGACTAGTGTATTCTTCATCATCATAGGTATGCTTTTTAGCTTTATGCCTGTCAGGATTACTTCGATGAGAAGCCTACTTGCTGGTAGGAAAAATAATGCTCTGAGTGGATTGGAAATTGTTACCAACATCGTAAGATTTACTGGTCTGATCGTGGTCATCAGTCTTGCTATGGCATTTACAAAAGAGAATGATGGTTATACTGAAACTCTCGCTTCGTTTACAAAGTGGTTTGCCTATTCATTTGAATCAGAAACCCACAGTTATTGCGAAATAGCATCAGGTCAACGTGTGACTTATCTATCTGAAAAGCTAATAGTCATATCAAAACGGAGTGAGGACAACGATAGCTACAGTTTCCGAGTAGATAAATGTATATCACCATTAAAATGAACCACTATTCACACGTTCCATATAAGCCAATCAATATTAATGTTTTTCATGCTGAGAGTTGATGCGAAGATCAATTCCGTAATTTCTTTAAGCGCTTGATAGCTACCTCGTTTGAAATGAGCCCGTTTGACGCCAGGGATACAACATCAAACTGTTCATCTGAAAGGTTGAGATTGGATAATTTTAGATTGCCTTTTACAATGCTCATAACCGTATCGTGAGGCAAGTTGTGTTCAATCAGCGGAACCAATTGATGGTTATGCATTGAGAAGAACCTATCTACATCATGCCAATAGATCCCCCAGTTGGATGGCTCACGAATTCCATCGTTATCTAGCAACACAAAGGCACGACCAAGGAAATATTCATCCCACTCTTCTTTTAGCCCGAGGTTTAACAGAACTGATTCAAGTACAGGGAACCTGGCAACATAACCACTGCGCTTTGGTACTCGGCTCATTAAGACTGTTAGATCGATAAGAGCAGCAACTCCACGCAAGTGACAGAACCTCTTTCCGTGAGCTCTCAGGGAAGCCACATCATGAGGTTTGCCTGACATGAGTTGACTGGCTATGTATTCGTTCCAATCCTTAAAAAGCCCTATGAACTCAAGTTTCCGATGAAATTCAGCATCTAATCCAATTTCTCTCTCGCTAGATAGCTGAATACAGAATCCCATATACATCCTCTCCTAATGAACTCTTTGCCTGATAAGCTGCTGTAAGTTCTTTTCATCACTCTCTGCTAGATAGGAAGCAATAGCCCCTGATTCGATACCAATAAGTAGTGCTGTAGCGACTAACTTTGTCATCCTGAGCTCAAGATCAGGGTTGATGGCTGGTGGGCAATAACAAATGACTAGTTTGAAAGCCTTTTGATTGATGCCTTGGTAAAACTCACTGTTCATTATTCGTGCCTCGCGTTCAAATAGCTGTATTCATTCAAGCACAAAATACGAAATCACATAACGAATTGTTTTCAAGTTTGTGCTCGCTAACATATTGTTAATAAAAGGTTTATTTGGAATTAAGATGTTCGCCACTAACGTTCTAGAGTTTCGCCCTATTGATGCTTTAATAGATCAGAAACAACATAAGATTAGAGAGTATTGACCTTATGGGGCATTTATTAGTGAAGCTCACAGCGAAATCACTTCAATTAAGGGCAATACCCAACCCTTCTGTAAAGCGCTTAGTAAAATGTTTGGAGCTAGAGTATACCTACGATCATTCGAATCCGAGTATGTCCGTTGACATCCTTCTCTACAAAGTTGTCGAACGCTATCGCTTCAACGATATGCTGCAGATGGCCTATTACTTTGAACTCGATCTGTTGAAACAGAAGGCTTATGAGGTGTATGGCGAAGGCCACCCACGAAGAGTTAAATAAATACTTACAAATATTGAGAATGGTTTTACAGAAGCTAGATTGGAGCGATAAACCTAGTTCATTCATACAAAATTACCCCATCCATCGCGCCTGAGCTTCAGCTCAGCAGTAATTATCCTATGTGCATTTGCTAATGCGGCTCCTTGAATACAAAAAACATTACAAATAATCACTATACTTTAGTCGCAAATTTGAATTATTTTTGATGTCTCAAAACATTGTTTTGACTTTTTTAATAATAATGGTTGTTTTTTCTACAAGCTCCGTGCGACGTGAAGTTTCAGAATTGTCCACCCGCACTTTTATCATTTTTATACCTTAATTAAGATTAAAATAATCATATTAAACAGCAGGTTAAGCGTTATTCCTAAATTTGACACACATACTCAGGATTACTATCCTTGTGAACACTAGCTACCAATTTTCTTAACAGAAGGAGTCGCCTATAAGCCGAGACGCACCACCCCAAATAGAGGTATGCCCTCATGAAATATATGTGCCAGCGACAGCTAAGTCGCAAACTGTTGAGAAACCCAAATGCGAATACCCATTCACAGAGCTTTGTAGCTCACCGACAGAAAGAGAATTGCTCATTAGCAATTAACTCATTGCTTGTACCTACAAGCGACTTTCCGTCCCCTTCCGCTTTTGAAGGAGGTGTACGATGAAAGCACGCAAGGTTAGTAAGCAATCTTACGTTCGTTCTACTTATCACGTTTATTCGTCCTTCACGCGACGGGTATCTGCACTTGAGAGTAAGTTAGAGCAGGACTACTTCAATCTTCTGAACTTTGAACGTGATGCCATTTTTGTCGCGCAGCCCGAGTCTGTCCGATACAAACATGGTGCAAAACTTCGTCGTTACACCCCAGATTTTGAGGTGACAATGCAGGACGGCCCTGTATTCGTGGACGAAGTAAAGTTCTCAGAAGAAACCTTATCTGATTATTTCCAAGAGAAGTGCTATCTCCTCACTCGTTTTTTTGCGCGTGAAGATAAAGTATTTCGAGTTGTTACTGAAAAGCAGATACGTGTTGGCAAGCGAGAACAAAATCTTCGCTTCCTGCAGCCTGCTCTTCGTTCAGAACAACCTCATGATGAATTTTTAGCATTCACCAAAAAACTACCGATTCGAACGGCAACCATTTCTCAAATTGCCGATCTGCTTCAAGAACACAAGTTCAGGCCATGCCTCATACGGCGAGCAGTCGCACATCGTTTATTCAGATGTGACTTGACTCAGCCTTGGGAACCAAGCCTCCAGCTTAGCTGGTAACGCAGTACCTAACCGAATCTATCATTAATTTTTTGGAGAAAGCTCATGCTTCAGTCATTTTGTGAACCTAACACTCGCGTTCTTTACCACGGCCTTCCTGCAACTGTCGATCCACTGTTTGATTCGCACATTGCGATCAAATTCGATAAAGAAGAGATTGGTATAAAAACACTAACCTTAGAAGAAGCCAATTCAGAATTTGGCAAGACTATGTACTTTGCTGGAAAGGGAAAAATAGAAGAAGTACCCGTTAATCTGGGTATCGACGATAAAATCGAACTTGAACGCAGACGGCGCTATATCGAAGAGCTAAAGCGTGTCTCGAAAAAAGGCGGTTGTGGTGGCGTTAAGCTGAGGCAGCAAGTTATCAATCGCGTACAGAGACAGACGAGAGATAAAATCGGGGCATCTGTTGCAGGCCTTCAACGTTGGTTTAAAGCAGATAAAGAGCACTCTCAAGGACTTGCTTCGACACTGAGGAGGAATGAGCGTAAAGACCGTGCTTCGATCTTCACTCAAGAAGTAAAAGATATGGCTGTTTGGGCTATTGATCAGTACTACCTTGTACCTGGTAATCCTACTATCCAATTTGTTTATGACTGCTTCGTTGACGACGTCAATGAATTTCTTGGTGAAGACGTTGCGCGTCCATGCTACGCCACTTTCAATGAATGGGTCACTCGCATGACCAATCCATACGACAAAATGGTTGTTCAGTATGGAAAGAAGGCCGTGCGAAGTGCGAATCGTAAATCACTCAGGAAGCTTGTAGTGGAACGCATTCATGAACGCGTTGAAGTTGATGCTGTGCATCTCGCAGTAGGCCTTGTTGACAATGCAGATCGTTACTTAGGCACAGTCACGGTATTTGCTTGTATAGATTGTTATTCTCGAAGTCTTTTAGGTATTTATGTTCAGATTGGTCGTGGTGAATCTGCAGCCTCTGTTATCGATAGTTACAAACACGCAATCACACCAAAGACGCGAGACAGCTACTCTTCTGAATGTGTAAATGACTGGCCTATGTTTGGGGTCTCTGATTTATACGTAGGCGATGGAGGTGTTGGTAACACTGCCATCAAAACTATCTCATTCTGTGAAGACGTAGGCACACAAACTGAAACAGTTGATACGGGCAAAGGCTGGAAAAAGCCTTACGTGGAAAGTTTCTTTGCTACGCTTCGATGTCAGTTTGCTCGACATCTTCCTGGGTATTGCGGGAAGTATACAGAACAGCAGTTAACTGATGAAACCGTCGCAGAAAGGGCTTGCCTTACCTATGCTCAGTTTCACGATGCTCTAACCCACTGGATCGTTGATGAATATCATCAATCCCCTCATAAAGGCCTGCTTGGTAAAACGCCATACGAAACCTGGCAAGAACAAGCTGTACCCAGCAAATTCCCACCAATGCTACCTGTTAACTTTGAGCGTATTAAATACATCAAAGGAATTGTTGATACACGCACTATTCAAGGTGAGTACGGTGAACAAGGGATTCAATACGAAAATGTTTTTTACAACGATGCTGAGGGCGACCTTAAAGAAATCTACAGGAAGCTTAAAGCTCGTGGCGAAGACGCGGTTGTTGCCTGTGAATACAGTCCAAATGATATCAGTGAAATTAATGTAACTGACCCATTTACAGGCGAAATGCTCGTGATCCCAACGCTTGATATAAGGGTCACAAGTGGGATGACACTTTCAGAATTCCAAGCTGCGTACCCTACCCCTAAGAAGAATAAAGGTTATGGACATCCTCGCGTTGCGCGTAAGAGCAAGATACACGAGCAGGCGCGTCAGAAAGAAGCCGAAAAGCGCCGCCAACGTAAACCCAAGAAGTCTGAAACCGCACATATTGATGAAATCACGGATGAAGTTCATGAGTTAGAGAAGCGAAATGAGGAGTTTAACGCTCAAAACGGGTCTAGGGGGGCCGATCAGAGCGAGAAAGAAATTCCTAATGTAGATGAGTCAAGCCAACCAACTGATAGCAATGATGACGAAAATAAGGGGTTCTACTATGAGTAATGCAGTTGATAGGTTGGAAACAGTTGCTGAAGAGCTTGGTGTGGATACTGATAGCCTTAAACCTGAGACCTGCAACTTTGTTTCACGGATTATCCGTTATCCCAAGATGGATGAGGCATTAAAGCTGATTGATGGTGGCAGAAAACACGCTGTCGCCTCAGGAAAAGGTACAGGTATGCTTCTACTGGGTGAGCCTGGTGTTGGTAAATCCGTAATAATTGGCAAGTATGTACAGGAGTACTTTGGTGTTCCCAAGGCCAATGAATCAGATGTTCTGACTAAATGCCCTGTACTTAAACTGTCTGTGCCAGCAAAGGCTACAGTAACAAGCCTTCTATCTAAGATCCTTAGGGCCGCTAAGCACCCTAAACCTACAGGATCGTATTCGGAATTGGTGGGAAGAATAGAAACCCTTGTCCAGGAACAAGGTGTACAAATGATCATCTTGGATGAGTTTCAACACCTTCTACGACGACAAGCTCAAATCAGTACACGCAATGTTGTAAATGAAATCAAAGTGCTCATGGATGACCACGGATTAGCCATTCTGCTGTGCGGTATTACTGATGGTTTCGACCTTATTTCTGAGCATGAAGAACTGTATCAGCGTTTTACATATGAGCAGATAGCACTCACGCCATTTGACGTGCAAACAGAGGAAGAACATGCAGCGTTTAAAGCATACATAAACGTGTGCTGCATGATCGTGAAGGATTCAGGTGTGAAGTGCATTGATCTTACTTCCAAAACAATGCTGCAGCGCCTCCTATTGGCTACAGCAGGCAAAGCACGCCTTATAAATCGGTTGTTTGTGAAAGTTCTAGAAACATCGGATCTAAGCAAAGGAATTAACAATGCTGATTTTCATGATGCATATGAACGCGCAAGATTGAATCCTAAAATAGGGATGAAGAATCCATTCAAGATGTCGCCCTCCAAAGTGAACGAAACATGTGGGTGGTACAAATGAATAAATTAGGTGTGCGTCCCTATTCTGAACCCAATGAATCTCTGCTCGGCTATTGCGTGCGCCTCAGCAAACGTAATGGCTTGAGCGGCCTGCGTATGCTTTATGATCTTATTGGTGTGCCCAATATCGGTAAGAACAAAAGCAGATCAGAGCTTGATCGTTCTGAAGTCATTCTAGAAAAGCTTGCGCCAATCCTGGGGCGTGATCTTTCGGTGCTGCGAGAGGCTTTCTCAGCTCAGAGCCCTGTATGGGTTTATGATGAGAAGCGTCTAATCCAAGACATCAGGATTGAGCATCCACGTATTTGTCCTAACTGCATCATTGAAAAAGGTTTTGTTGATTGGCGATGGGGATTGGCCCACCTTTCAACATGCCCTGAACACCAGGTTCTGCTTTTAGACGCCTGCCCTAGTTGTAACAAGCCGTTGGATTGGCACAGCTCGTTACTACAGGGCTGCCACAAGTGCGGGGCCACATGGGAAGGTATGGATATCTCAAAGCGCCCCATAACCTCTCTTGAGGAAAAAGCGTGGGTTCACGCAACGGATAACCCGTCAAACTACAAAGATTTGCTAACTGATATCTGCGCTGCAATCGTCGTAGCTGGGCGACCTTATGATTCGTATCATGACAGGAGAAATCATGCCCCGACGATTTCTGAATACTCATCAGTCGTTAGCCTGGCATATAAAATTCTAACTGATACATGGACTCAGGAAGCCTGGATCGGCTCCTGCAAGGCAGAACGAGATGTATGCTTGCCTTTGGGTGATAAAGTCACGTATGCGCCTGTGTTAAGTCTTGAAAAACATGCTAGGACCTTCAAAGTAACCGATATTTATGGGAGTTCAGGTGGGTCTGATAGTACTACCTTTGAAGAGAACGCTGAGTTCGTGAAACAGAGCCGATTCAATGTAATTCCAGCTTCGTCGGATACTGACCTTCTCAGATACCAGGTGAGCTCATCACAGTTAACTAAAATGCTAGGGCTTCCGAACGGCTGTATCCAGCAGATGGTAGATGACGGAGTAATTAAACCCTGTAATTCGACTAATGTACTCAGAGATCAGTTATTCGATATGAGGCAGTTTTCTAAGTTGTTCAGCGACGCCTGCCAAGCAGAGGCCTCAGGTCGTCTTGTAACGCCTAAGTCCAAGGAATTAACCACTCATCTGACCTCATATGGGAAGGTGCTTTCTGATGTTGCAAGTGGAGTTCTGAACGGCTCTATCACAGACAGTTCCGAGCTTAATCAGATAGTCGTTAATGAACTTCAATATAAAAAGTGGTTAGCAGCGATGCTTGAGAATGCATGCAGTGAGACCGTTCCAGCTTATAAAGCCCAAGCGGCTTTGAAGTGTGGAGATAAGAAGATTAAAACATTAATTCATCGAGGTGAAATTAAGTGCTCCAGATTATGTACTTCGTACGGTAGTATTGATGGAAATAGCCTTTTAGAATTCATAACTAAGACTATGAAATGAACGGACTGCTCGGGACCAACAAGGAATGAAATCTCTACCTCGTATTAAAGAAAACATTACAGACATAACAGCTGTTACACAGCTGAACGATAATAGCTGTGCTCTTCTAAGAAATATTAACTTTCACGACTTTGATATAACTGGCGATTCTCTTAAGAAAAAAAATATTTCATTCATCAAATGCCTTTTCTCTCATCAAGAAATACAAAATATAGTATTTGAAGATTGTAGCTTTGAAGATTGTCAGTTCGTTGGCTCCAATATCTACAACTGCGATTTTCACAGATGCTCTTTCAGTAATTGCAATTTTTTCAGAGCATCTATAGCTGAAACTTATCTGGACCCCTCTTCTTTTAAGTTTAATAGTGAATGGCGAATTTATTGGCCTAATGTTAATACTTCTTGGTATCAAGCGCTCTACCGAAATTCTATGGATATACATCAAGAGGAATTTTCTAGAAAAGCAGATAAAAGATTCCTGTTCTATAAGCGTTACGAGCACCTAAATGGGAAGAACAAGAGCAGAACTAAGTTCTGGCGTGGCTTTTTCTACGACTGGATGCTTGGTTATGGTTACGGCATTTTAAACTCCCTTGTTGTCACTATAATCATGCTTATTGGGTTTGCTATGCTTATGCTCGGTGAAGCGCAGCACAATGAAAAAGTTGTCCTAAATCCAATCGAAATGGTTTATTTCTCTATAGTGTCATTCACTACTGTTGGATACGGAGAAATCACACCTCTTCATGAATCCTTTGCCCTCTCAATGACGATAGGCTTTCTGTTTTTATCGGTTGCTTGGGGCGCCATAGTAACCGCAGTAATCGTAAAAAGGCTGGTGCGATAAATGAGTTATCTTGTTTTGAAATGTGGCTCAGCGGCTCGTGGTGATACAAATACCTTCAGTGATCAGGACTATGTTTGCATCTACCATGCTGACGCACTCCCCCTGCATTTAAAAAGCAAATATGAAGACCTTAGCTTTTTTTCGACTTCGAATATCGAAAGCATGAAAGCTAATGGCTCACTATTCATTGCTCACTTAGATATCGAAGCTCAGATTATCGAAGGTAACGAGGAATTGCTAACTCTAATCAAAGGGTTTAGGCCTGAACCCCTACTAATTCAAAGCTCCCGCAATCCCACAGTGAACTTTATTCGTTCCATAAGCTGGTATCCAAAAACTAGTGACGGAGTTTTATGGCTTATGGATGTGCTGTATGTAGCCTTCCGTAATATTTTGTATTGTGAAAATGCACTTAACGGAATCTATAGCTTTGGGTTTGAAGATGCTATGAGTTCATATGGACTATCATGTGCTGATTCTGAAACCTTCCGCCAGATACGTATGGGGAAATACGCTTACCGTAGTGAAAATGTCAAAAATCTTGGTTTCGTCGGACCTCGGAAGGAAGAAATTGCTAGTTTATCGGAAGCCTTGTCAGGAAAAAAGCTTGATTTAATTGAGGGTGGTGAGACAAACTGGTGGAGCGAGTGGTGCTATGATTACTGGGATGAGCGCCTCATCGAAAGAGCAACCGTTAACAAGGAGATCTATGCTCCTGAGTTTATGGAAATGCTGAAAAATCATAACTATAGCCGTCGTTCTCTTCCAGGCTCTTCCAGAAAACTGGTAGAGTCAGCTAGAGGTATTTATGCGGCCAAATACAATTTGTAAACTTCTTCTATTCAGCCCCACAATTTCGTTAGTATAAATTTGTGGGGCTAGTCACGTTCTTATATAGTAAATTCTGCACAGCCAGCGGAGTTTATTGGGCTTGTTTGAGTGGCTCCTAAGGCTATTAAAAACTTCCCCCTGTCAGATTGTACCTCAGCGTTAAAAATAAACTGATTTATACCATGTATGGCCCGCATGTGATCCATAGTTTCTGTTAGGAACGCCTTACCTATACCACACCCTAATAGTTTCTTTGTTACCCCAAAGTGATTTATTTCTGCAGCTTTTGATTCCTTGTAAATATTGCACCTTTGAATCCAGCAGAAGTCATAATTCTGCATAGAGCCTGTAGCTTCTAGACACACAATTAATTGATTGGTTCTCATGCATCTGCATTTTGTTTCTTTATAAGTAATAAATTCTTTAGGAGCCTTCCTGAACTCAGAAGCAAGCTCTTGTGCTGTCAAAGCTTTAAGTTTGGGCCCCAAAGATTTTATAAAATTAGCTAACGTTTTCATTTTTTTGAGCAACTATAGATTTGCTGAAATTCTTGAAATAAGATTTTTAATAAAGGACAAGGCATCCTCTTTGGTCGAGGATATATTCCCATATACAATTGTTTGTGATGAGTCGTCATTATTCCTGGTCGCTATGCCCTTGTATTTCCCATCCGATATTGTGTCTACATGGTATTTCCATTGAGAGGCTCTGGAGTATTCAGATATCCAATTTTCAAAACGTTCCCGATTTCCCAGCCCGACAAAAACCTTACCATCTGGCATAACACACACATTACAGTGTTCTTGAGTTTTTGTGATCTCTTGTGTGTCGGCGCTATATGAAAAAATACCTGTAGAGATTAACTCTTGAATGAAATCTTGAACTTCCACATCCGCATCTGATACAAGCTGCATGAATGCGGGAGAGTTAGTGCTGATTCCTCCAGTAAGATTTATCATGGTTAAGCAATTGTTCTGAACTTCTGACAGTTCAATTGGTTCCCAAGCATGAAATACAATACGCGACTTTAACACCTCATCGCTGCGCATTTCATATTTTACTTCCCACCCTTTAGCGTGAGGTTTTGCCCTTAGAAACTCATTTAAGTTTTCTACTTCATCATCTAATCCCCAAGGGTCTCCGATATCATAGTTAAGCGAAAGTTTGGTATATATTAGTTCTAGTAGTATAAGCACGGGGCTTGCTGTCGTAGACATTAAACAATCCCAATACCCATCTCTCATGAGAGTTTTATAAGGAAGACCATTCCCTTTTACTAGTGAATAATTGTCACATACAACCAAGCTAGGAAATGTTGGAACCCCAAAACCTTGGCCACTACCTGTTTTTGTGATTTCTTTTTCTAGAAACTTATAAAAGCCTTCCCTTAGAGAGTATTCGGACTTAAAGCCGTTATACCCGAGTACAATACGTACTGGAGATAACTGTTCAATAATTAATGTCGTGTATAACAGCAAACTTTCTTGACTAAGGGTTTCCCTTAAATGATATTCAGGTGCCGTAATTCCAGTTATTGAAGAAAAGTTATGATATGCAGGCGAAAGATTTATTTGCTTTTTCTTAGAGGAGTCATCCGACTCAAAAAGATACTGAGAATAACTCTCTATAACTTGGCGTAGCTTATAATAAGAGTCTTTAAGGTCAGCTGAATACAGGTTTTTTTTGACTTCAAAAACAGCGATAACATTCTTAACATGGTATTTATATGAGTCGGTATAAGGAATTTTTTCACCTTCACCCATTACTAACATACAATCAATCTGTCCCGTTTCTTCTCCAGCACCATCATAAACGAACCCTTCAGCAATCCTGAGGTCTAGTGATTCTGGGAGTGACTGTTTAAGAAGTTCAGTAGATAGGCCTTCGTACATGGACCCGATGCTTGGCCCATGCTTAAGAGCATACCCATCTAATTTCTGTTTTTCTTCCTTGATAAAGCCTTCCAAAATATTGGCAATATTCCTGATCATTCTGCCCCCTGAATTCGGATTTATGAGGTCCTGTTGTATGCAAACCAAGAATACTCAGTGTACAAGTGTTATGTTATTAGACTTGGTTCGCCATTTGCTAACGCTTTTTTGCTGATATAACTCTTTCATTAATATCATCTGGCAATGCTAATACATAGACCTCAACACCAAACACCTTGCAGCCTCAGCAACCCACAATTTTCCTCTGAGCCATTTAGCTGCTTCTTCAGATGCAAAGCACAATACTTTTCGCCAACTTGTACCAAGCTCTTTCTCAATTTGTGCGAACTTTAGAATGTCGCATTTGATTTTTGGAGCTGAGCACCTTTGACGGCTCCAACACGTGTGTACACTTCGACGACTACCCTGTTGTCAGGATCTATCTCATCAAGCTGAACCCCTGTAGAAAAAGATAGCGCGGCTTGAAGATCAAAAGAGAGACCCCGTTTTTTTAAAGCAATTATAGTAAACAAGCTTCTGCTTACAGTTGTTCGGACGAATCTGACTTATGCATCTGCATTACCCGTTCCTAAATTAAATTCTAAACAGATTTCATAATGAATTACGGAGACTTATTCGCAATACCAAAGGGTATATGTACCATAGGGATATCCCCTGCTTCAGATTCCAAGTGGCTACGTTGGTCATCAAAGAACATATGAGGCTTTAAACGAGACAGAATTCTGTCTTTTGACATGCCTCCAAGGAAAAATACCTCATTCGCACTTACTCCCCAGTCTTCCAAGGTTGTTAGAACCCTTTCATGTGCTGGAGCATTCCTCGCAGTGACTATGGCTGTTGTAATTATGCGCTTGTACTCTCTGTCACGTTCGACCTCTCGATCTTCAAGTTTTTGCAAGAATGATAGTTTCTTAAAAAGATCTGCGAGCGGGCCTGGTTTATGTGGAATTTCAGAGTTAGCTACTTCATATTCATGAAATTCTGGTAAATCACCACCTTTGAATACCGCTTCAGCTTCATCATCAGCAATTACACCATCAAAATCGAATGCAATCCTAAGCTCTTCATTGTCATCATCGTTAACGACTTTGCTCGGAAGGACTACTCCGCCAGGGTATCCTGCATCATTAGCATTCTGAACATCTTCCTCATTGGCAGAGAGAAACAGAGATGCATTGAATGCGGGTATATATTCATAAGGCGACTTCCCTTCCATGAAAGCAGCGCGTGAAATATCAAGACCATAATGTTTGATTGAACGAAATACTCTTTTCCCTGTTGCGGCTGAGTTACGTGATAGGAGAACAACTTCAACAGGGAGCTTTTCAGGAAATCGCTGATTGATTTCTAAAAAACGGCGAATAAACGGGAATGCGACACCTTTGCTTAGAACATTGTTGATGTTTTGTTCTTGGAATTCTTTGTAAGCCTTAGGTCCTTGTTCTTCAAAAACGGCATGTGACTCAGAAAGGTCAAATAGTGCACTGGAAGAAACAGCAACAACAAGCTTTCGCTCTATGGGATATGGCATAAAAGTCCTTTTTATGTGATCTGCTTACTTAAGAATCTATTAGCTTGTCATCCAATGCAAGACCAAAAACCAATCAGTTAGGTAAGGTCTCTAAATATCACCTTTATTGCGTATAAAATATACTTGCTCAAGCCGCAGAATACGACTACCCTGATAATGAATATTAATAATAACTAATTGTTTATATTGTCTTTTTTATGGAAGTATCAAGTTATAGTTGAAAACCACTGGGAAATATCAGCTTATGCTTTCACAACTGAATCAGCTAAATTTTCAACTCCTCTATAAGTCCTTGAAATCGAAGAACCCGCAGTATCAAAACTAATCCGAAACATCAATAGAACCTTATCTACGCAATGCTTTGGATGTGCTTTAACTGGAATTTGAATATCGTGCGGAGAGCTTCGAAGAATTATGTTTCGTGGGTAAAGTGTCGAAAAGAACAACGTAGTGTGGCTTCCGGCTTCACGGGTCTATTCCTCCAGCAAGGTGAAGCCGCTTATAAGTGATTCCCATTAAAGTAATACTCACGTCAAACCCCGCTAGACTGAGCCTTGCAGGTAATATGAGTACTTGCCATTATTTTTTAAATGTCTGGTGCGAAGAGGTTTAAAGAATTTGCTTTTGTGGGTATAGCTCCATTTACAAGCACTCAGCAGCGCTGGCTGAGCTGAATCTTGGCTAGATGTCTAAACGATGCGCTATATCTCTAAGCCGTTCTTTCTGTCGTTGGTAATCAGGCATGGCCTGCTCTAACTTTTTCCAGAAACGTTCAGAGTGATCATGGTGAACTAAGTGGCACAACTCATGTGCAACAACGTAATCACATACTGAACTGGGTGCCATGATAATTTTCCAATTAAAAATAAGTTCGCCACTTGGTGTGCAGCTTCCCCAGCGGGACTTGAAAGCCTGTAAGGATACAGAACTCGGCTTAACACCAATTGTAGTGCTTAGGCGATTAACCTTGTCATTCAGTCTTTTAGTGGCTTTGGTTTTATACCATCTAATCAGTGCGTTTCTAATGATATGAGGTTCTTCAGAACCATTCGGTGTTGATGTAACCAAATACCCGTTAATGAGCTTAACGGGCTTATAAGGCCCTGTTATAACCTTTAATTTATAGTGTTTACCTAAGTAAGCAAACTGTTCACCAGATACAAATTCTTTATTGCTAACAGGTTGCGCTTCTTGGTGTATGCATTGCTTTTCTTTTATCCATTTCTTCTTATTTTTCAATAAGATCTTTATCTTATCTAAAGACAGTTCTTTTGGGGCGACAACAGATACCACACCCTCCTCTATCTTTATTTGGGCCGTCTTTTTTCGATGGCTTCGGATTATTTCTGCGACAAACCCGTTGCCTTCAATGTATTCAGGTTCGGTGCTCATTACTTAAATTTAACCTGTGCTAGTTCCATAAAACGAGTTTGAACAACGCTAACTATCGCTTTATCACCGAATGAGCAATCTAAGATTGCACGTCGGATCTCTTTCCGCATTCGTTTGATTTCATCTGACTTGGCAAAGAAATCGATAATTTGTGTCGCTTCATCAAACATTGATACCAATGTGTGGTAAGACCCCAAAATTCTA
>DJLT01000018.1:632-16012 GCA_002435145.1 Neptuniibacter sp. UBA6509 | reverse complement strand
TACAAGAGAGGTTTGTGCAACCCGCCTATCAACAAGCGGCCGAAGGTAACTACGAACTTATCCGAGAACTACAAGAAGTCATGACCCAACCCTACGCTGAGCAATCAAAAGAAGTGGAAGATAAATACTACGGACTAAGACCCGCAGAGTTAAGGAATTTGGGTGGTGTATCGCACTATAGCTGTTCTTCGTAACTGGATCTAAGTTAGTTGATAACAGCCAGTCTTTAAAATAAGCAGTCCCATCTTGGGTATTTCCGTACCCAAACTGGGACTTATTATGGTTAGTTAACATATCTTAAGATATAGACACGGAGCCTAACTAAGCGATCTCGCAACTTACGCAACTGAACCCTGTGCTCAACATTGGCTCAATAAATAGAAATAATAATTGCAGATTTCCAATTGGCCGCCGTAATGCTTCGGCACGCAAGGCCATTGAATTTAATCTTCTCTCTAGAAAGTTGTCTTTTTGTTTCTTTGAGT
This sequence comes from Neptuniibacter sp. UBA6509, assembly GCA_002435145.1. GTDB lineage: Bacteria > Pseudomonadota > Gammaproteobacteria > Pseudomonadales > Balneatricaceae > Neptuniibacter. The sequence continues at coordinate 15,527 of DJLT01000018.1, read as the reverse complement.
ACTTTCTTCAACCAGCCTTTAGCCAACGTTCGCGCTCCGCCGACAAGATCAACAACCAATGCCTTCATATCTTCGTTACACTGGGTTAAAGCAGCTAAAGCCTCTTCCACAACTAAAACCGTCACATCATTAAAACTGCTTTTATAATTTCTGATCTGCGAATCATAGCCGTAGATAATTTCCATAATTGCCAAAAGATCATCCCTTTCTTCATGCGACAATGTCATTATTTTAGAGCTCCATTAATAATTATTTTTTTAACTGCGCTTTCATCCATGTTTTCCACAAATACAACCATCACCTGATCCTTAATATCAGATGAGGTGAAAACGATCATCGATTTTTTGGAACCTAAAGCCCAATAACCAAGTCCCTGTTTCGTTATGAAAGTTCGTACTTCAAAAGGAGCAACGTCGCTATCAATAATGTGCTGTTTCGACTTTGCTAATTCGGCAATAAACGCGATAGGCTCCAGCCCTTTATCCTGTAATCCTAATAAGTATTTAGGCCACGTCCGCATATCAACACCCGCATACCCCATACTTACATCGGTGATTGTTTCCATAGACAGGTTTGAACCATTACTAAAGATGACGACTAAGCCATCAAATAAGGCGACTTTGGCATTGGCCAATTCATCTACAGGGATACTCATGGAGCCCACCGCACCAGATTTAAAGCTGGTAACAGGCCCATAATCAACTTTCATGATGGGATAATCTTTAGCGCCAGCAAACACACTGTTTGTAGTAAAAAGGTGCGTACTCAAAAGCGTATAAAATAAAATCCATTTTAATTTAAACATGTCAGTCCTAGTGATAATTTCTAAAGGTAGATTGATAAAGCTTTATTGAAGTGGTGTAAGAGCCTTTAAAAGAGCTTGAATCTCTTTGCTGATGCTAACCAACTCTCTCAGTAATTGAGGGTTTATCTCTAAATGGCCTTCATACTCCGCCAAGTTCCGAACATTATGACACTGATCCAATACTCGCCATTTAGCTTTACTCAAACCAAGCGTATGCCCTAAGCACTGAAAAACTAAATAACGGCTATCTGATCTATATCCGTGCCAACGTAAGGCAGCTAAAGCAAAGGCATGAGCCGCGCTATAGGCTAATGAAAACTGACTATCTTCACTCAAGCCAGGTATTTGGGAATCTTTAAGTTTTGTATCACCTGCGCGAAGCATACCCTCAAACTCTTTCTTATCAGGCGGCTCAACTTTCAATTGATTAATCTTAACCAGATTATCTAGTTCCTTCATATTTCCTCCTGCTATCCTTGCAGTAAATCAATTCTAGGTTGCTCCATCACCTTTGATAAAAAATTCCGTCCTTCAGTAATACGTTGAGAGAACTCATCAATGGTATAAATTGATGGATTTATCTGCCGATGTAATTGAGCCTCAAGCGGCTCTAGTTTTTCCATCACTTCACTATAACTTAAATCATCACCAATCAGCATCAGATCAATGTCACTGGCAACATGCTCATCTCCCTTCGCAACAGAACCATAAATGAATGCTTGGTCGACACCCTGTAGTAACTCAGCAATTCCCGACTGTAAAACACCTTTGATGCCAAATGTTTTAAGTACAATTTGCTTGAGCTCATCATAGATCGGGCAATCGTGGTTAGCCTGATAATGATTTTGGTTGCCCTGCTTACTGATCGTAAGTATTCCAGCGTCTGACAGCTTAGCCAACTCACGCGTGATGGCCCCTTTGCCCATCGCTGCTGTGCGCGCAATTTCATTCAGATAAAAGCTTTTATCTGGATTACCATAAAGCAACCCTAATAGATTTTGCTGTGCTTTTGTAAAAAGCGCATTACCGATATTCGAAGCTAACATCACAATCACCTAAAGTCCCAATATGGGAACTATAGTTCCCATATTGGGTACTGTCTAGTGCTTGAAATTGTTTTTGAGAGAAAATGTGAGCGCAGATCATTCCCTACTAATAAAAAAGGGCTTTGACCCGAATGGCACTAAATTAAGCCGGTGCTGCACTGTATTTACTCCGATGAGGAGCCTCTCTCATAACCTGTCGAGGAGCGGTCATGAACTGAAACGGTTTAGGCCTTCGTTTGACGCAACGAGGTTCACTTCGTCCCGGTCGTTCATATAACCTGGCGTCCGCGATTGCATTATAAAGCAGGGCCATTAATCTCTTTTGTTCAAAAGGTTTTAAGTCTGTTTTATTAAGCAAAGGGAGCCATTGCCTGAGCGCTTGAATACTTCCTTTTACGCTGATTTTTCTTGCCGACACATCTCCTTGCTTCGCCGCTTCTAGCATTAGTTGACGAATGCAGTTGTACACGATTAAGTGCATTAAAATCTCTTTCTGGACCATGTCTGGCGATTTGCAACGCAAAATATCCATACCTAATGTCGTTTTAATATCACGAAAAAACAGCTCAACTTCCCAGCGCTGATAATAGAGTTCCGCAAGCGCTTCAGCTGAGTAGCGATTAACATCCGTCAACGTAGTCACGATATAAAACGTCTTAACTCTGAACCCAGGAGTCTTAACCGTTACTTTAATTTGTCTAAGTGTAAGCTGCTCAGGTAGTGCGACTAGTTCGTCTTCTGAATAGCTTGAAGCCTTATTCCGCTTAGGTTTAGGCCAGTGTATAAGTAGATCATCCTTACCGAGAACTTTGATTGCGTTTGAACGCTCGACAGGTGTTCGTCGGGCTAAGGTGATGACCGAATCTACGCCTTGATCTTTTAACTTTGAGACATCGTAATAGCTACAAAAACCTTTATCACCCAAGAAAACATCACCGGATCTGAAAGTTGGCCATTGTTGTCTAAGTAACGGTAACTCATGGCTTTTATGGTTACCTATTTGATAGCTTAGCAAAGCACCTGTTTGCAGACAAAAGCATGCACATAAACGTAGCTGGGGAAATCCACAGCCCGGTTTTTGGCTGCGAGGTTGAGGCCATGCTTGCTGATTCGAACGTGTGTCCGGTGTACTTAACCCCGTTCCATCAACGACGACTACTCGTCGACCCACCCAAGGGTTAGCCGTTTTATACTGTTGTAATTCATCGCTCGTGTGCCTCAGTATATTATCGAGGCTAGTTTGCTCAAGCTTAGTGCGTGCTGTGCAATAACCGGCGGTAGAAGAGGAAGGAGCATTAATACCTTTAGATGCAGCAAAGGCCTGAAACCTACGAACGACTTCCTGACAACCACCATCGGCATCTAAAATCTGAGAAAAGAACCCCCAGGAATGTGTTTTCTTTGCTGAATAACCTGCGCCGACTGAAGGAGCCTCGTGGGGCGTTATCCAATTCTGATTTTGGGATAAATGATCCGAAGCATCTACCAAGTTGGCTGATAGATTTATCCCGTATTTTTTGCTGTTGAGCGAGCAGTTTAAGGCGAGTGCTACGAGGCTTACGACGTAATGTGGCAAGGTGAAAACCGGGCAAGAAAGGCGTTGTATTTTTCATGCCGAATTATCTCATTTCGGCGGTATTTCAGCATCTAGTATTTCATGCTGAAAAGGCTTAATTTAGTGCCATTCGGCTTTGACCCCTTTAGCTACCCCTTTAGCTCCGTTGATTACACCCTTTTCTTCCGTGAACTGTCTAACCTACCTAAAAGCATGGACTCACTAGAAAAGAGCTTCTATGAGTCAGACAATACAGCACAAAACGCAGAACAAAACACAGAACAAAACACAGAACAAAAAACAGCACAAAATACAGAGCTAAATACACGCTGGGCTACGTGGCTAGAACAATGGAACGCTCTTATCAACAAAGCAAATACCGACCTCTATCGTTCAAATGAAGAATGTATTCAACAGATGAAACAGGTCAACCCAAAATACAGTTTACAAGAGAGGTTTGTGCAACCCGTCTATCAACAAGCGGCCGAAGGCAACTACGAACTTATCCGAGAACTACAAGAATTCATGACCCAACCCTACGCTGAGCAATCAAAAGAAGTGGAAGATAAATACTACGGACTAAGACCCGCAGAGCTAAGGAATTTGGGTGGTGTATCGCACTATAGCTGTTCTTCTTGATGAAGGGCTAAGCAAGAACAGAAACTCTCATCTTTAAAAGAATCAGTCCCAATTTGGGTATTAACGTACCTAAATTGGGACTTTATGAGAATAAGAATAAGAGTATTAGCGATTTAATCGTCTCCCAGCAGCTGATGAAGAATTTTGTAGGAGCTCAGCCTCTGAGCGAATGATTCACTAAACCTGAATCAGTCATGACTTACGTCCCTTTAAAGTAAATATTATTAAGTACAGCTAAACATTTCTTTAAGTTAGCCTCATTGCCAAAGTAAGGTATTTGCATCAATACTAGCTATATGACTTGAATAAGTGTTATGCACTAGAATCTATGTCATAGAGAACGAAATATAAAAATAATTAGCATAAGCTAGGAGTTCCGATGAAAACTATTGCCAAAAGCCTTGTATCAATCAGTGTGATTGCTGCGATTTCTTCAAGTGCACTAGCAGATAAGATTGTTTTTGCCCACGGTGCAAATCCAGGCAACCCAAGATATGAAGCTGCTGAGATGTTTGCAGAACTGGTTCCCTTGTGTACTGCAGATAACTACAACGTACAAGTCGCTCCCTCTGCGACCATGGGCGACGATGCAGAACAGCTCATTTCAGTTCAAGCAGGTATTATTAACATGTCTGCTAACTCACAAGGCACAACCGCACAAATAGTTCCTGCAGTAGGCATCCTTGGCCTACCGTTCTTGTTCAAATCTGAAACTGACGTTTGGAGAGTACTTGACGGTGAAATTGGCCAGATTTTAGATCAGAAGGCCAACATAGCAGGACTTAAAATTGTAACCTTCTGGGACAATGGTTTCAGGAATGTTACCCACACAGAAAAGTCCATTCGTACACCTGCAGATATTAAAGGCATGAAAATCCGTACACCACCCGACCAAGTGGCATTGGATATTTTCGAAACTCTTGGTGCAAACCCTGCCCCACTAGCATGGAGTGAATTACCGACAGCCCTACGAAGCGGTGCTTTCGATGGTCAAGAAAACCCCTTAACTAACATCTATTCGGCTAAATTACACGACATCACTCCGTACATTTCTATGACGGGACACCAGTATCAAAGTACACCTGTGGTTGCAGGTTTAGCATGGTGGGAAAGCCTGGATGAAAAGGCGCAAAACTGTGTCACCTCTGCAGCACAACAAGCAGGATGGTACCAGCGTGGGCGTAATTTGTTTGAAGCGAAACGCTTAAAGTCTGTTTTAGCATCCGAAGGAGCTATCATCAGTGAAGTAGATTACGATGCTTTTGTTAAAGCAACGGCCCCTGTATATGAGAAGTATGAAGCTCAATACGGCGACTTACTGAAAAAATTGAAGCCAGCTTCGGAATAATGATATGAACAATTACCCCTCCAGGGGAAGTATAAAAGCCATGCTGGATGGACTGTCCGGCTGGCTTCTTTGCTTCTCATCGGCAATACGCCGCAGTATTTATATTATTGGTGCTGGCATCATCCTCATTAGCTTTAGCGCTATGTTTTCTGCCATTTTCGCAAACGTATTGTTACGTTATATTTTTGATCAAGGTATCACATGGGCCTATGAGCTACCTCAGTTACTATTCCCCTGGTCTGTAGCAGCCGGAATGGTTTTGGCCTCTACGATGAAAGGTAATATTTCTATTGATTCACTTGTAAACATTCTGCCAGCAACGATACAGCGAATTGTACTCATAGCAGTCAACTTAGTGATTGGGGCAACCTGTGTCGGAGTTTTACACTATGCGATGCCGGTGATCAAAGCCTCAAAGTACACGAAACTAGCAGAAACAGGACTTCCTCAGATTTACGGCTACTCTAGCTTGGTTTTCGCATTTAGCTTAATTGCCGTTATCTCCTTACTCAATATCATTGATTATTTGCTGTCGAAGCAAACTGTCGATCGTAACCCTGAAAACAATAATTACAGCTAGGTATCTCATTATGGCAACTATATTGCTTTGGCTGTTTCCACTTTTATTAGTGGCTTCAGTTCCGGTAGCTTATGCGATGATTGGTGCATCGGGTATTGCTTTATTTTTGGAAAACCAACCCCTTGCTGTCATGGCTCAGCGTTTATACACACCTACTCAGAGCTTTCCAATGCTAGCTATTCCGTTCTTTATTTTAGCGGGAAGCTTAATGATGCAAGGCAAGTTTGGCATCTACTTAATAGAATGCGCCAAAATGTTTGTCGGTCGATTTAAAGGCGGCATGTGTCATGTCAGTGTTCTTGGCTCTGTGATGTTTGGCGGCGTCTCTGGATCAGCCGTAGCCGATTCATCAGCCCTAGGTAATGCTTTAATCCCAGTACAGAAAAAAGAGGGCTATAATGCAGGATTTGCAGGCGCAGTAAATGCGGCTTCGTCTACGGTATCTGTTCTGATCCCCCCTTCTATCCCACTAATTTTGTATGGATTATCATCTAATACATCCATTATTGACTTGTTTGTGGCTGGTATTCTGCCAGGCATCATGCTCGGTGCTGGTATGCTGCTACTGGTGTGGTTAATATCCATTAAACGTGGATATAAAAGCTCCCCGGCTGAGGGTGGTTTTAAGCAATGGCGTACCCAACTCGTCCACGCATTCCCGGCTATATTCATGCCTTTTTTTATAATCGGGACATTACGTTTTGGTATCGCAACACCAACCGAAATTAGTGTACTAGCAGTTGGCTACGCTTTGATCATTGGCCTTTTTGTTTACAAAGATTTAAACGTTAAAGGAATTGTACAAGCAATTATTAACACAGGCATTATGACAGGCGCCGTCATGGCGATTATCATGGCGTCGTCTATTATTCAATGGATCCTTACCCTTGAACAAGTACCTCAGAACTTAGCGATCTGGGTCACTGCTACGATTTCTGAACCATGGATGGTGATACTTGCGATGAACGTTATTATGTTGATCATCGGTACATTTTTAGACTTGCCGGCTGCCGTACTCTTGCTCACGCCTTTGTTCTCGAGCATTGCAGCATCCATCGGATTAGATCCGGTACAACTGGGGTTAATCATGGTGGTGAACTTAGCAATCGGCCTATATACCCCGCCAGTTGGTACAACCTTATATATTTCCTCATCTATAGCTAATGTATCGATTGGTGTGGTGGTGAAAGAACTATTGCCTTTTTATCTCCTGGCATTAGGTGTCCTAGCACTGATTAGCTACATACCTGCTTTCATCATTTATTAAGCTTTTCTTCTATAGAAAAAAACTCACTTACCCATCGAGTAAGTGAGTTTTATGTAACCGTCCTAGCATCACACCTTGACGGTTTCCGATGACCAATGATGAGGCAGCAGACTATCGATCTCACTCGCTTTCTGTGTCGGCAGCCGTCCAATATATCCTTCAGATAACTAAGGGTTCATGCCCCTTCAGTGTCGCTGACTGGATCAAGCTCATAATCGCGGCTGCACGCTGACCTCTGCGCAGTGATCCTGCTAACAGCCAGTTTTTACGGCCCAGCGCCCAGGGGCGGATCAGATTCTCCACCCAGTTGTTGTCGATTGGGATCGCGCCATCCTCCAGATAACGGATCAACGCTGTCCAGCCGTTCAGACTGTAGTCCAGAGCTTTGGCAATCGCCGTGCCATCCGGGACCTGTTGCCGGATCCGATGCCGTTCTTCAACGCTAAGGGGGTGGGCTTTCTGCTCAACCTCATACAGTTCCCTGATCTGCTGAACCGCTTCTCCAACGATTTGGCTCTTACCTGCGATATGCAGCTCCACGAACTTGCGGCGGGCATGCACCATACAGCCAAGCTCTGTGACACCCTCGTCCTTAAAGCTTTTCTTGTAACCGGCATAATCATCACTGACCAGCTGCCCAGTCCTCGAGGAAGTCATACACCACGGCATTCAGTACGGAGAAGGGACTGGTGGCATAGGCCCAGAGATACGCTTTATGGGTTTTCTTCTTACCCGGTGCCAACATCGGCACAGGTGTTTCATCCGCATGCAGTATAGGTTGCAGCAGCAGATGCTCGTGCAGAACATCGACCAAGGGCTGAAGCCGGACACCGGCATACACCCACCCATTCGGGCAAGGTCAATGGGACAACTGAACACCGGCCCGTTCAAAGATCTGTGATTGAAGATATAGGGGTAAATGGGTCATCGTACTTAGCGATCAGGACCTGAGCCAGTAAACCGACAGTAGGCAGACCTTTATCCAGAATATGCGCGGGCATCGGTGACTGAGTCAGCGTTTCGCAAGCGTCACAGACCCACTTATCCCGGATATGACGCTCTACCTTAAAGACGCCCGACATATAGTCCAGCTTTTCACTGACATCCTCGCCCATACGGGACATTGCGCAGCCGCAGGAACAGGTCTTGACCTCCGGCTCATGATGGACCTCCCGGCGAGGCAGTTCCGGTAGCAAGGATTGTCGTTTGAGCTGACTTTTTTCCTGGGTTCGCGTCCGTGAGTCGATCGCATCATCCAGCTCCGTTTCAATCCCGGCCATATCGGCCCCGATGATGTCATCGAGCATACTTATCTGAAGGAGATTCAGGTGCTCACTGCGCTGACCGTATTTGTGACGTTTCAGTAGAGACAGCTCATAGGTGAGCTTCTGGTTTACTTATTCTTTATAACGGATCACCTGCTCTTGCTGCTGGATGGCCTGGTCTTTTAACTGGATCACCTGATCCTGCTCATCGACGCGTAGCAGCTGCTCCGCCAGGCGGCGTGGGAAAGTTGAGTAAGGTCAGGTGCTGTCATACCTTGGAGCGTGATCGATTCAAAGATCATTTTCGATACGAAGATAGACCAATAGCGCTTCTGGCTGACCTAAGCTTGGCCATGTTCTCTCGTGTATCAAAGCCAGTTAATCGTGCCGCCAAGGTAATCCTTGAACCCATACCTGAAGCTGTGACTCATCTAAAATTGCCTGCTTGCCATGCACCCTGTCCAGCCAATGGAACTGCCCTTTATGCAGGCGCCGTGCACAGAGCCAGATACCCAGTCCATCATGGATCAGGACTTTCATCCGGTTGCCGCGTTTATTGGTGAACAGATACGCTGTATGGGGTTAGGCTTCACCGTACACCTGCGCGACTCTGGCCAAAGCAGTATCCGGCCCGGCCCGCATATCCATCGGTTCCGTTGCCACCCAGATCTGATCGATACGGATCATACCAACGCCTTAATGAACTGAGCGGCATCCACAACGGAGCCTCGGAAGGTGATGCCCCCCCAGGGGCGAGTCGACCTTTAGCGTGATGAAATCAGGAGCGTGAGACGCGCCAGAGTGACCGTCAGGAATGCGGGCATATCCGCAGATGCTTGCTGCCGGGCCTTTACCAGCCACTTATGAACCAGGTTAACGCTGAGTGCAGATTCCGGGCGACTTAGGTAATGGAGTTTTCTGGCCGCTGACAGAGGTCAACGGTGATGGCTTTGAACGCCGGATTAAAACGGCGTCGTTTACTGGGTTGGTCGGTTACCGATGGAGGAGCATTGAGAGTCATGTTAGGTGTCCACTTAAAGATAGGTGGACACCTAGATTAGAGGGTCTGGTTTGGGATGCCAGATGTGTTCGCCGGACGCTTACAGTTTTATTTAATGAGGATCCAATAACTCATCAATCGCCTGATCTTTAATTACTGGTACATCCAGGCTAGCCAATGTAGTCAAGACAACCTCTTGATGGACTTTTGCCTCTTCTTGCAGCCAAGCGGTGAAAAGCTGATAAAGTTTACGACTTTGGTGCCTACTAGGACTCACCACCCAATATGCAGGAAGTTTAATCGATCCAGCTTCAGGAAATGCAGGCACTAACTTTCCTGAGCGTAGCTCATCTATCGCCAACGTCGTCGACTCCAATACTAATCCAACACCATTGACCGCCTGTTGAATTGCCATAGACGACCGATCAAAACGAAGCGCCGGTACATTACTATTCCGACTTAAACGTTGACGCGCAAGCCAAGCTTCCCATTGCAGCATTGCTTTTACACTATCAACCAATCGGGCTTCCTGGAGCTGCGCTTCCATGGTGCTGCCTAAGGAGAACAAATATTCGCGGTACTCTGGACTGCACATTGGGAGAACATAATCGTGAAGAACGGGTAAACAATACAATCCAGGCCAGTCACTTGGTCCGTAACGAATATCGAAATCAACCACTTCACGATCAAAATTTGTTGGATCGGGCGTTGCGTCTATGCGCAGATCCCATTCAGGGTACTGTTCAATAAACGAATGCAAACGCGGCCCCAACCACCTAACAGCAAAACTCGGAATCACCTTTACAATAAGCTGATGACTGTTACGCTTACGCGAAATAACACGCCGGGCATTTTTTAAAATACCAAAAGCCGAGGAGCAGGCCATAAACAAGCGCTCACCTTCCAGAGTTAAACTTAATTGGCGTTTATCACGCTTGAAAAGCCCCACCCCAAGCATTTCTTCTAACAGTTTGAGCTGCTGACTCACTGCTGAAGGCGACACATTTAACTCTTCAGCTGCGCGAGCGACTTTTCCATGGCGGGCAACCGCTTCAAAGTAAATCATGCCGTTTAAACTTGGATCTCGTGACATAGCAAAGTCTCTTATTTATTTATTTTTTTATTAAGCTCAGCTTCATTAACCTTTAATTCTTACTAATTGTACACCTCCTACTCTCAGCGCAAAATAATTCTACGTGTTCACACCGCTTATAAAGTAAAAATAAAAGAGAGATGTTATGAATCCAGAAACAAATCAGCCGATTAGCCTCGCTCGTCGCGCATGGAATATTCGTTATAAATCCGTGCAAATGGGTGCAGTGCAAGGCCAAGGCTACGTAGGGCAGGCCTTAGGTATTTCCGATGTACTTGCAGTGTCATATTTCCATGCACTGACACTTCGTCCCGAAGATCCTGAGTGGGAAGGTCGCGACCGTTTTCTTCTATCAATAGGCCACTATGCAATTGCATTGTACGCCGCATTATTAGAAGCCCAGGTACTGCCTGAGTTCGAATTAGAAACTTACGGAACAGACAATAGCCGACTGCCGATGTCTGGGATGGCATCTTACACACCTGGCATGGAAATAACCGGCGGATCACTCGGTCATGGCCTGGGTATCGCAGTGGGTATGGCGCTCGGCCTTAAAGCAAAAAAATCCAACTCTTTTGTTTACAACCTAATGTCTGATGGAGAGTTAGGAGAAGGTTCCACTTGGGAAGCCGCTATGTCTGGTGCTCACCAAAAATTAGACAACTTAATTTGTATCGTCGACTTTAACAACCAACAGGCCGATGGCCCTTCAACCGAAATGCTATCTTCAGAACCACTAGATAAAAAGTGGGAAGCCTTTGGTTGGTTCACTCAACGTATTGATGGCAACGATATGGATGCCGTGATTGAGGCGTTTGACAATGCACGCAACCATGAACAAGCCGTTCCACGAGTAATCATTTGCAATACGAAGATGTGTAAAGGCATACCCTTTCTTGAAGAACGTGAAATAACCCATTTTGTTCGGGTTGAAGCCGATGAATGGGATAAAGCACTTAACGTTTTAGAAGAAGGAAAGCCAGCATGAATATGAGCCGTAGACTATCAAAATGGGAACCACGTAAACCCGTTCCAGCAGAAGAGCGTCAGCTAACCTCTGCCATGATCGCTTCTTTAGCAGCAGAAGGTTTACCAACCGTATCTGCACCCTTTGGTCAGGCATTAGCCGAATTGGCAAACGAACAAAAAAATATTGTTGGCTTAACGGCAGATCTCGCAAAGTACACAGACTTGCATGTGTTTACGCAAAAACATCCGGAACGCTTCTACCAAATGGGCATGGCTGAGCAGTTATTGTTCAGCGCAGCAGCCGGTATGGCCAAAGAGGGATTCATTCCATTTGCCACAACGTATGCTGTATTTGCGTCGCGCCGTGCTTACGACTTCATCTGTATGGCGATCGCTGAAGATAATTTACCGGTAAAAATCGTATGTGGTTTGCCAGGCCTCACCACAGGATACGGTCCTAGCCATCAGGCAACGGAAGACGTCGCAATATTCCGTGGCATGCCCAACATGACCATCGTAGACCCTTGTGATGCTTTAGATACAGCACAAGCGGTACCCGCAATTGCTGCTCACAACGGTCCCGTTTACATGCGTTTATTACGCGGCCAAGTGCCATCAGTTTTACAAGATTACGACTACAAGTTCGAACTAGGTAAAGCTAAAACACTGACCGAAGGTAACGACGTTTTAATTATTTCATCCGGCTTTATGACCATGCGAGCCCTTGAAGTAGCTAACACATTAAAAGCAGATAACATTAGCGTCAGTGTGTTGCATACCCCCACTATCAAGCCTCTGGATACTGCCACCATTCTGAAAGAGTGTGCAAAACCTGGCCGCTTAGTTGTGGTTGCTGAAAACCATACTGAAATCGGCGGATTAGGTGAAGCTGTTGCAATGGCCCTCATGAAGAATCAGGTCTTCCCAACTCTAAAACAGATAGCGCTACCAGACGAATTCTTAGATGCGGGCGCATTACCTGTGCTTCATGATCAATATGGCATCTCGGTCGATGCCATGCTGACAAAAATAAAAATATGGCTCAACAAATAAGGAGACTGATTATGGGTATTTTGACTGGTAAATTTGCCATTGTTACAGGTGCGGCATCTAAAAATGGCCTCGGAAAAGCCACAGCAAAGCTGTTTGCAGACCATGGCGCTACCGTTGCCATTCTGGATCTTAATCTGGAACAAGCAATAGAAGCGGCTAAAGACTTAGGCCCTCAACATGTTGGCCTGGAATGTAACGTTGTAAAGGAGGAGGACTGTCAAACGGCTGTATCTACCTTGCTCGACAAATGGCGACGTGTCGACATCCTAGTGAATAATGCAGGTATTACTCAGCCTTTAAAAATCATGGACATCAAAGACGAAAACTACGACGCCGTAATGGATGTAAACCTTCGCGGCACGCTATTAATGAGTCAAGCAGTAATTCCGGTAATGCGCAAGCAAAAAGCAGGTTCTATTGTTAACATCTCATCTGTTTCAGCACAGCGTGGCGGTGGTATCTTCGGAGGCCCACATTATTCTGCCGCTAAAGCCGGCGTACTGGGCTTAACCAAAGCAATGGCACGTGAACTTGCACCTGCCAACATTCGCTCCAACGCTATTTGCCCTGGCTTTATTGGAACGGACATTACCGCAGGCAAAATAGATGACACGATGTACGCAAAAGTAATGGAAGGTATTCCAATGGGGCGCGCAGGTAAAGCTGAAGAAGTTGCAGGGTGCTGTTTATTCCTTGCTTCCGACCTATCCAGTTATGTTACTGGCACCGAAGTGGATGTGAATGGCGGTTCTTTGATCCATTAATCTCATTATTGTTCGTTTCATAGAGAAGAGAAAAATCTCTATCTTTTGCCCCGCTCTGCGGGGTTTTTTTTAAGGTTCATCTCGCTTTACCGGCCAAGTATTCCATCAGGGTAGGTATCGGTTAATACTATATTCTACGGCCCCTCTCACAATCTAAAACAGACTCACCATAGAGGACAAAAAAACCTAATTAGTGCTGAGTGCTGCCTCTCCGCGTCCTCAGTTCACACTGCGGTAAATGCCTTTTTAGCGTCAAACGAGCAGCCACCCGCCAGGTGATTATGCAAAACCATAGAAAACTCCCTCAGCAGAGATTTGTTCTTGCCTGGAGGACGCAATATTCTGACTTAATCGTGAAGTCATCTACGTTTCTATACTCTTCCCCATAACACACGAAGAACCTTTTTCTATAATACAAACAACAACACTAACGGCAATACCAGAACACTCAACAAGTTTCCAATCATGACGATAGAAGCGACTTTTTGGGGCTCCTGCAGGAACACTTCCGCCACCATGTAATTCATTATCGCAGGCGGTAAACTAGCAAAAATAAGCAAAACACCTATCGAAACTTTATCTAGGTCAAACAGAAAAATAATCGGCATTGTCGCGATAAGGCCACTAACTGGGCTCATCAAACCACCCAGCACGCCAATTCTCCAGTGACTAAAGTCAACATTACTCACCCTAACACCAAGCGAGAATAGCATTAGTGGAATAGATATTTGCCCCACCATGTCCAGCGAGATTTGTGCTGAAGCAGGCATATGCCAGCCATTCAAACTAAAAAACATCCCTAGTAGTGATGCTGATACTATTGGATTTTTCAGCAAACGCACCAAACTCGGATGGGGGTTCACCATCTGAATACCAACAGTAAAGTGAAGCAAGTTTTCCACCATAAAAAGAACAATAGCGATAGGCAGCGCCTGCTCACCAAAGGCGAGGACCATAACTGGAACGCCTAAGTTACCAATATTATTAAACATCATCGGGGGAATGAATGTTCGCCATTGAACACGCAAAATACGTGCTACAGCCAAAGCCAAAACACCGGAAAATAAAACAATGAAAACGCCGGAAAATAAAACTCCAACATACTCGCCAATGTAAAAATCTTTTTCCGTCATGACTGAGAAAATCAGGGCTGGAACAAAAAAATTCATGTTGAGTTTGTTAACAATCGTCATATCGGTAGGTGAAATCTTGGTATAGAAAAACCCACACATGACTATAAAATACACCGGGAGAAGTACATTCACGATCTCAATAGCTGTTTCCATATTGCCCCTTTCTACACAGAAAATTAGAGACCTAGAATATCACCAGCATGGACAGTAAGTGGTCATAGGCTGGTAACGATTAGTTAATGTTTATTTAGAGCAAGTTAACAGTTACGGCTCATGAAGGTCAGCTTGATAATGTGTCGTGAAAATGAACCGGTTCTACCTGTACTCAACCGCTCTACCCATACTTGCCATTGCAAGTATGGGTGTGTTCGGCGGGTA
>DJLT01000018.1:0-310 GCA_002435145.1 Neptuniibacter sp. UBA6509 | reverse complement strand
GTAGCGACGAAGGAGCGGAGAGGGGTGAGAACCCCTGCCCTTAATGGAAATGCCTGTGGAAAGGGTCAAGCTGAAACGGACATTGAAATGACGGGCGCTGCTTAAGGAACCTGCGATTAAGTCCCGTATTTTAGGTGGTTGAACTGTCTGAATGGATTTCGGCTATTTTTAGACGTTTTTACCCCGTACTGGAATGTCTATATGCTGTTTTTACAGCATATAAACGAACTTACCCTAAGCCCTCATCATCTGATCCACCCGAACCCTATTAGCCAGAGCTAAAAGCATCGCTAATTTACTAGCATTCTTC
>DJLT01000062.1 GCA_002435145.1 Neptuniibacter sp. UBA6509 | reverse complement strand
GATTGATTGGGTATTTTTTGAGGTAACTCAAGGAAGAGAAGCCAGTTCCAAAATCATCTACTGATATTTCTATCCCCATAGATCTGATTCCAGTCAGTTGCTCTTCAATATTTTTTTGATCTATCAATAAAACACTTTCTGTAATTTCTATACAAATTGCATATCCTTTAATATTATTATCTGCCAGTGCTTTCTCAATTTTTAGGATCAATCCTGATTTCATAAACTGTAAACTAGATACATTCAGGCTTACCTTGGGAGGGGCGGAGTAATTACGCTGTAGTTGCTGAGCAAACTCACAACAATGGTCTATTACCCATTCACCTATTTGAAGAATCAGATCCGATTCTTCCGATAATGGAATAAATGCATCGGGATAAATGATCCCTTTTTCTGGGTGGTTCCACCTAATAAGCGCCTCAATCGATTCGACTTTACTATGCTCAATATTCCAAATCGGTTGATATTCTAAGAAAAATTCATTTTTATCTAAAGCTTGATAAAGGTCTTTTTCAATATCACGCCTTTGAGCTAACTCTTTGCTTAGGTCTTCATTATAGTATTCATAGGTATTTCGACCACTTTGCTTAGCTCGGTACATGGCACTGTCTGCATGAATAATTAAGCTCTCTGCTTGAGTGCTATGGTCTGGATAAAATGCTATGCCAATACTACAAGAAATGTGTGCTTCATAACTCTCTAAATTGAAAGGGGCTGATAGACTAGTAAGAATTTTTCTAGCAACCGTCTCTACTACAGCAGGCTTTTTGACGTTAGAAATGATTACAGCGAATTCATCCCCACCCAAACGAGCAACAGTATCACTTTTTCTAATCTCATCTTTGAGGCGGTCAGCAACGCTCTTAAGCAATAAATCACCTATATGATGTCCATATGTGTCATTTACATATTTGAAACGATCCAAATCAATGAATAAAAGAGCTGTTTTGGAATGATTTCTATCTGTGAGAGCTAGCGCCTGATTTAATCTATCAGTAAATAAGTTCCTGTTTGGCAGAGAAGTAACAGAATCATAATTAGCTTGCTGTCGAATAAGAGCCTCATCTGCTTTTCTCTTCGTAATATCAGAAAACATAGCTACATAACCTTCGAGCTTTCCATCCAGATCTCGCCGAGAGGATATCATGAGCCATTGTGGGTAGACTTCACCATTCTTCCTTCTATTCCAAATTTCACCTTGCCATGCACCACGTTCTTTTAACGTCATATACAGGTCATCATAAAATTCATTAGAGTGCTTTCCTGACTTAAGAATAGATGGATAATTTCCTATAACTTCTTTTTCTGTATAGCCTGTTATGCGTTGGAAAGCTGGGTTAACCGTTTCTATAACCCTATCAGTGTTTGTTACCATAATAGCTTCAATTGCGGCATCGAATACGGTCGATGCTAGGCGTAACTTCTCCTGTGCCGCTTTCTCATCATCTATAGGTTGCTTCAGTGCAATAAAGTGAGTAATTTCTCCAGTAGAATCCTTTAGTGCTCCTATAGATGCGCGCTCCCAATAATAAGAACCATCTTTTCTTTTATTGTGGAACTCACCAAGCCAAGTCTGCCCGGAAGCAAGACAGTTCCACATATCAAGATATTCTTGTTCAGATTTATCTCCAGATTTAAAAATTCGCGGGTTCTCACCGATGACCTCTGATTTTTTGTAACCAGTGACTCTCTCAAAACTTTGATTAACGTATTGAATTATCCCTTCAGCATTTGTTATTACGACACCGGTAGGAGTGTGTTCTACTACTTCTGACAACAGATGAACTTCTTCCTTCATTTCAAGAGCAGCATAATTCTTTCTGATAACAAAAACGGCTCCAAAAAACATCGAAACGGTCACAATCAATACAATCATTAATAGATTTTTTTTCTCTTTAATCCACTTTTCTAAAGAGCCCCTATGATTGGTAAGTACAGAGATTGCCAGTGGATATTTTTCTGAAAAACGAACTGTTATTGTATTATTCGAAAAATAGGAAAGCTCCTTTGATTGCAGCATATTCTTGCTTTGTGAAAGCGCCATTTTAATTAGGCTATGTACTTGAGGCTGGACAGGACCATAAAGCCCGTGTTGAATTAATGCAGTGCTTTCCAAATCGGTGACGTACACGCTATCAAGTTCATGCAACGGTAGTTCCCTGATAAATCTTTTCACATATTCTGGATTAAAGGCTGCAATAAAACGGTAAGATTCTCCATTAGGGTCAGTGAAGTCGAGTCCAATAGGAACAAGACTCACATGCTCCCCTTCGTCGGGGAAATACCCCTGATAAGGCAGATATCGTCCCCTTATCTGTTTACCTATCATCAACCCTAATGAATAATGGTTAATTTGCTCTCGGTCAAAACCTAAAACAGTTTCATTTATATTTACAGCAGGCTGGTGCCTAGTATCGATAAGTGTTTTATTATTTTTGATAATGACAATTTGTCTTAAATGAGGTGCAAATTTAAGACGGTTTAATAGTTGCTGTCGATAAGAGGAGGGGGCTGTATCAGTAATTAGCTCATTGGAAAGTGAAGTTAAAGTGACTTCCATCGCTTCTAATGTTCTAGAGAGCGTACTCTCTATCATTTGGGCATAGAGTTTGGCTCGATGGTTCCGCTCTTCAAGGCTTTGATCATAGCTAAAGGCTAAAGTGATGAAGATAAGGCAAACAAAGCAAAACAGCCCCCCATATATGAGCTTAGCAAATGAAGTTGTTTTACTCGCGTTTATGCTGCGCATGTAATTTCCGAGCCAAATCAAAGAAATTCGTATTTTTTTAGAATATACACCATTACAGCTTGAAAATATTCAGTTTACGACGCTTAGTGGTAACATGACCAATAGTATTTTACGAGGTATAGGAATGTGCCATCTGCTGATTAGAACAACTGCGCTTGTGCTTCTTACAACGCTAGGCCACGTTAATCAAACTGTGGCTAGTGATCGTTCTGAACGGATATATGCTTCAGAAGAACTCAGAGTCTGCATTTGGCCCGATTATTTTACCATTACTTATCGTAACCCTAGGACCAATGTGCTGGAAGGCATTGATATTGATATGGCTAAAGCTTTCGCAGAGCATATGGGGGTTAAACTTAAGTTTGTAGAAAGCTCTTTCTCGAAGCTGGTCACTAACCTTAAAGAAGATAATTGTGATATTGCCATGCACGGTGTAGGTGTAAGGGATACTAGGCGCCCCCATATGGAATTTTCAAAGCCTTACTTATCCAGCGGGATATATGCTGTTGGTACAAAGGGGAATAAACGCATACGAAATTGGGTAGATATTGATAAGCATGGGAATGTTGCTGTTGTGCAGAAGGGGACTTACATGGAGTCAGTAACCAAGGCTACTTTCAAAAACGCAGAGGTTGCGGTGGTTGATAGCTTTAAAGCGAGAGAGCAAGAAGTTCTCAGCGGGCGTGGTGATGTATTTATCACTGATTATCCATATGGAACAAGAATGGCTAAGTTGACAGATTGGGCAGTTCTAATAAAGCCCAATTTTCCCATAGCAAAAACAAATTATGCATACGCAGTACCTAAAGGGGAGACTGAGTGGCTAAGTGAGGTGGATGAATTTCTTAAAAAGATGAAAGAAACGGGGCAATTAGCTGCATTTGCCACCAAGAATGGTCTTGATGAAATAGTGGTCCTATATTAGCCTTACTTTATTCTCTCAAGAGAGAATTTATCAGCGCCTTCGTAACGAGTTTAGTAGATCCTACTGTGAGGACCGGAGATCAAGTAAAAGAACTTATGCAAATAGCCTCTGGTCCCTATCTGGTCAGGTCAGCAGGAATAAGGCTCCTATTAGGGGTAGCTACTTGCAATTTAGGGAGGATTTGAGTGGCTGTAATTTCCAATACTTTCTAGGAAATAGCAGCAATATCTAGCTAAATGTAATTCATCTTACAGGTTTTGAAAAACCTTATATCGGCGGTTCGATTATTTTCTGCACTTTCTAATCCCATCTACACTCCCACTTCCTAATGACTTTCAACTATTAACTTTTTGAACTCACTTTCAGAAATAGGTCTACTATAAAAATAGCCCTGCCCGTAGTCACAGCCTCGATCAAGGAGATAATTATTCTGATAATCAGTTTCAATACCTTCAGCGATCACTTCCAAACCTAGCGCTTTAGCCATCGCAATAGTCGCATCAATTAATGCCGGAGCCGAACTGTCATATTTCAGACCGGAGATGAAGCTCCGATCAATTTTCAAAGTTTTAAATGGATAGTTCCTCAGATAACTTAAAGATGAATACCCTG
>DJLT01000110.1 GCA_002435145.1 Neptuniibacter sp. UBA6509 | reverse complement strand
TAAAAAATTCCGTATTAACCAAGTGAAACTCCCGCATAAGGATGCTTTGGTTATTAGGAAAGATAAGGGTGTTATCTATTTCACCCTAGATTATGAAATACGTGTACCCATGTTTTATAACGTGGATGCAATGGTTAAATTTGAAAAGCAATATGAAGCAATAGCACCTTGATAAAACCAGCATCTGAATTATCCCGTCGTATAGGCCATAGCTTTGGCGATATGTCACTCTTTGAATTGGCATTGACACACCGAAGCTGTGGTAAAAAGAATAATGAACGCCTAGAGTTTTTAGGTGATTCCATTCTTAATTTTGTCATCGCTGATGACCTTTTTGCCCGCTTCCCAAAAGCAAAAGAGGGTGAGCTGAGCCGTTTACGTGCTCGAATGGTCAAAGGTGTTACTTTGTCTGAAGTAGCTCGTGAATTAGGTCTAGGTGATTACCTGCGTTTAGGTAGCGGCGAGCTTAAAAGCGGCGGTTATCGAAGAGATTCCATTTTAGCTGACGCGGTTGAAGCTATTATTGGTGCTATCTATCTTGATACCGATATGGATACGGCCCGCGGGTTTATTCTATCTTGGTTTAAAGAGCGTTTAGACAAATTAGATCTCAATGAATCAATGAAGGATTCAAAAACTCGCTTGCAAGAGTTTTTGCAATCTCGTCGCTTGGCTCTTCCCGAATATGAATTGATGAATGTAGAGGGTGAGGCACATGATCAAACCTTCTATATAGATTGTCGTGTTGAAGGCTTGAAGAAAGCTGAGAAAGGTATTGGTAGTAGCCGACGTCAAGCTGAGCAAGAAGCAGCAAAAAATGCACTTATCGCCCTACAGGTGGAGAAATAGAAATGGCTGAAGATCTAATGCACCTGTTGTCCGAACAGCCTCAGAATCCCAACCAGCGTTGTGGGTTTGTGGCAATTGTTGGGCGACCAAATGTTGGCAAGTCTACGTTGATGAACCACATATTGGGGCAGAAACTGAGTATAACGTCACGTAAACCTCAAACAACGCGACATCAGATCATGGGTATCAAAACAGAAGGCGATCTCCAGATTGTCTATGTTGATACACCGGGTTTACATAAAGACGAAGGTAAGAAAGCGCTTAACCGCTATATGAATAAAGCCGCTTCTGATGCGTTGCGTGATGTTGATTTAGTTGTATTTATTGTGGACCGCACAGCATGGACTGAAGAAGATCAATTGGTTCTTGATAAAGTTAAGAATGTTCGTTGCCCAGTTATCCTAGCAGTGAATAAAATTGATCAGTTAAAAGATAAAGCTTCTTTATTACCGCAGATGCAAACTCATGCCGGTCGTATGGATTTTGCTGAGATGGTCCCACTTTCAGCAAAAGATGGTCATAACGTAGAGCAGCTAGAAGAGCTTATCGCAAAGCATATGCCTAAAGGCATGCATCACTTCCCTGAAGACCAAGTAACAGATAAAAGCTCGCGCTTTATGGTTGCAGAAATGGTTCGAGAAAAGTTGATGCGTAATTTAGGGGATGAGATTCCTTACGGTACAACCGTTGAAATTGAGGAATTTAAGTACGCTAAGAATGGCGTACTTCATGTCAGTGCGCTGATTTTGGTTGAGCGTGATGGCCAAAAACGTATTGTTATTGGTGATAAAGGCTCAAGGATTAAAACGGTCGGCCGTGATTCGCGTATGGATATGGAGCGGATGTTCGATTGTAAAGTTATGCTTAACCTTTGGGTTAAAGTCCGTCGAGGTTGGGCTGATGATGAACGTGCTCTTCGTAGTTTAGGTTACGATAATACCTAATCGTCTATGGCTCAGATAGATCAGCAGGCGGCTTATGTTCTCCATAACCGCCCATATCGCGATACGAGTCTTATCGTTGATTTTTTTACCTTGGAGCATGGCAAAGTCCCCGCCGTTGTTAAAGGTGCGCGTCGCCCTAACTCTAAACTTCGTGCATCCGTTCAATCTTTTGTCCCGATTCAGATTGCTTGGCGCGGGCGCAATGAACTTAAAACCCTGACACAAGCTGAACCTGTTGCCGCGATGATGTTTCTTAAAGGTGATGGCTTAATGTGTGGCTTGTATGTCAATGAGCTGCTTTCGAGAACACTTCAGCCTTTTGATTCCCATCCCCAGCTATATGTTTATTATCAGTATGTCTTAAATGAGTTACTTTCTGGCGATGACATTCAAGGTGCATTGCGAACATTTGAGCATCGGTTGCTGGGGGAACTCGGTTATCTGCCTGATCTTGATAATAAATCCTCAGATTCTATTTACCTGTTAAATCCAGGGCAGGGCTTTGTTACTCTACAAGTAGCCCCAGCAGAGAAGCAAAAAGCTTTTTGTTTTTATGGCTGGCAGCTTGAAGCTATTGCTTCAGATAATTATAGCGATACACAGGTTAAGCGGGCTTCAAAACGCTTAATGCGTTTATTGATAGATCATTTATTAGGTTATAAACCTTTACGCAGTCGTGAACTGTTCCAGAAAATGTAAGGAGCTAAATGTGATAGAACCTTCTCGCCTGTTGCTAGGTGTAAATATTGACCATGTTGCGACGATTCGTCAGGCGCGTGGCACTCGCTATCCGGATACAGTACAAGCTGCTGCACTTGCTGAAGAGGCGGGGGCTGATGGCATTACTATACACCTACGCGAGGATCGTCGTCATATTCAAGATCGTGATGTCTTTTTGTTGAAAGAAACTTTACAGACACGCATGAACTTTGAAATGGCTGTGACCGATGAAATGATAGGAATAGCAGAGAAGGTGCAGCCTGCGCATTGCTGCTTAGTTCCTGAAAAAAGAGAAGAGTTAACAACCGAAGGTGGGTTAGATGTTGCAGGCCAAGAGCAGCGTATTAATGAAGCTTGTACTCGTTTGGCTAATGCCGGTATAGAGGTTTCTCTTTTTATTGATCCTGAAATCTCCCAGATTGATGCGACTCTTCGTTGTGGGGCGCCAGTTATTGAACTTCACACAGGGGCTTATGCAGAAGCCGAATCTTCCGAAGAGCAGATGGCGGAGCTTAAACGTATTCGTGAAGCTGCGAGCTATGCCTATAAAAAAGGTTTAGTTGTGAATGCTGGTCATGGTTTGAATTATCATAATGTTGAGCAAATCGCTGAAATTCCAGAGATGAATGAGCTTAATATTGGTCACGGTATTATTGCCCGCGCGTTGTTTGTTGGATTAAAAGAAGCTGTATCAGAGATGAAACAGCAGATGCTACAAACTCAGGCAAGAATACAATCATCACGTGATGCTTTGACAAAATGATTGTCGGTATTGGTACAGACATTTTGCAGATAAAGCGTATGCGCGAAGCTTGGGAACGAACGCCTAAGCTTGCGCAAAGGGTTTTAACGCCTAATGAATTAGATGACTGTACTAATACAACCGATCCTGCACTTTTCTTGGCTAAACGCTTTGCAGCAAAAGAAGCGGTTTCTAAAGCATTAGGGACAGGCATTGGTAGAGGTGTTAGTTGGCAGCATATTGAGATTTCTAGAGATGAAAACGGGCGCCCACTCGTTAAGCTCACAGCAGGGGCGGAAGAGCGAGCGAAGGCGCTAGCTATTCATAACTTACAGCTAAGCTATAGCGATGAGAAAGAGTATGTCGTTGCATTTGTTGTCGCGGAAGGCAGCTAGACTCAGCTTTAGGAGCGGTGAATGAATAAAGTGTGCGTTATAACAGGTGGTTCGGTCGGGATCGGTAAGGCTGTTGTTGAACAGTTTTTAGCTGATGGGTTTCACGTATACAACCTTGATTTAAATCCAAGTGATTTAGTACATGAGCGCAGTGAATTTATTCGTTGTGATGTTTCGGATGCTCACCAAGTGAATAATGCGATTCAATACGTCGTAGATATGTCCGAGCGAATTGATGTACTTGTCTCTAATGCGGGTGTTCACCTTTCAGCCAACATTGAAAATACTTCTGATGAAGATTTTGAACGTCTCATGAGTATTAATGTAAAAGGTGCATTTTATTTACTCAAGGCTGCTCTTCCTACAATGCGGGCTCAGGGCTCGGGTTCTGTTATTTTGGTTGGCTCAGACCAGTCTCTTGTCGGTAAAACGAACTCTTTTGCTTATAACATGAGTAAATCAGCTTTGGCTTCTATGGCAAAGACGACCGCGTTGGATTATGCCCAGTATGGTATTCGTGCAAATGCAGTCTGCCCTGGGACCATTGAAACCCCTCTTTATCATCAAGCTATTGATCGATATTGTGAAAAAAGCGGGGCAGATAGGGGGAAGGTTCATGCTGCGGAAGCGGCGTTACAACCTTTAGGTCGGATAGGGCAACCGGAAGAAGTTGCTGCACTCATTGCATTTTTGTCGAGTGAACAGGCTAAATTCATAACAGGAAGTTTACAGGTCATTGATGGCGGGTATACTGCACAATGATTCCTAAAAAGGGCTAGCGGAATAATTGTTCATGAGTCGAGTGATTGATCCACATATACACTTATTTAATTTGAAAGAAGGTCAATACACTTGGTTACAAGAGGGTAATGAACCTAACTGGCCTAATAAAGCGACTATTCACCGGGATTATATCGAGGGTGATCTTAAACTAAATCCGCCCGCCGCATTGGAAGGATTTGTTCATATTGAGGCTGGGTTTGATAATGATGAACCTTGGCGTGAACTAGCGTGGTTAGAAGAACACTGCCAATTGCCTTTCAAGAGCATTGCCTATGGAAATATTGAAGCGGAAACTTTCTCTGAGCAGTTAGAGGAGTTGTCTAAGTTTGGTTCGCTGGTGGGTATACGTTTCATTTTGGATCAAAATGCAGCCAACTTACTAAGTAATAGGATAGTTAAACAGAACTTATCTATGCTTGCGGATAAGGGGCTGTTATTTGAGGCTCAATTACCTTTATCTGATCCCCTAGCTGTGGATGCTCTCAGTAGCATAATGGCTGGACTACCTCAGCTCAAAGTTGTGATTAATCATACAGGCTCTCCGGACAAACTGTCTGAAAATTGGATGAATTCAATTATGCGTTTAGCGCATCATCCGGAATGTTTTATTAAATGTTCAGGTTGGGAGATGTTTAACCCTGATTGGGATACGCTCTCGATTAAGCCGATGATTAGCTTTGCTATCCGTCAGTTTGGTTTGGCGAGGGTGATGTTGGCGAGTAATTTCCCCGTTTCTGAACTCTCATGTAGTTATGCCGAGCTATGGCAGCGTTATCTTGAAGAGATGAAATGGAAAGGTTTTGAAAAAGATATGTTGGTGTATGAAAACGCTAAACGTATCTACCAATTTGATTAGATTGAATTAGCTCGTATTGAAAAGAAAAAGGCTCGGAGGGTAACCTCTGAGCCTTTTTTGATTCTGTTTATAATATGCTTTTACTTAACTTCAATTCTTGGTGAGCGCATGACGATTTCATCGTTTAGCTCTATACCAATACCCGGCGCTTCAGAAACTTGGAAGAATCCATCTACCGGTTGTGGATCTTGTATACATAACTCACGGTTCCACTTCTTAATCGCATATGTGTGATGTTCATGGATAAGGAAGTTAGGAATAGCTGTTTCTAAATGAAGTGATGCAGCTGTTGCTACAGGGCCGCCGCAGACATGTGCCTGGATACGAACATCATAAACATCCGCGTAATCACATACTTTCTTGGTTTCAGTAAATCCGCCACATAGACCTATATCAGGCTGAAGTACATCAAGGCTTTGGTCTTCAAGGTATGGACGTACACCCCAGCGGTTATAGAGTCTTTCACCACCGGCAATAGGCACATTTACTTTATCAGCTACACGTTTGTGCAGTTCCGAATTTAGATAATTAACAGGCTCCTCGAAGTACATGCAGCGTGCTTCTTCTACAATCTCACCTAACTGAATCGCTGTTGAGGCACCCGGCAAACTATGGCATTCAAAGATAATGTCACCATCTTCTCCCATGACATCTCTAATCGCCATCAAGCGATCACGGAACATTTTCATATCTTTGTTATTGAAAAGTTTAGTGCGATCGAAGAAGGTTTCACCGTTTGCGTCATACATGATGGGGTCAACTTTAACTGCATCGTAACCTTCAGCTAAAGCCTTCTCCGCTGCGCGGGCATAGTCTTCTGGGTCTGTGAGTGCTTTGAATTCATCATCCCAGTCAAATTGAAGTTGGCTAGCATAAGTGCGCAGCTTATCGTTAACTTTGCCGCCTAGAAGTTGGTAAACCGGCATGCCTAACGCTTTGCCTTTGATATCCCAAAGGGCCGTGTCAATTGCGCTCATTGCGGAATAGATAATCGGGCCGCCACCTAAGCCCCAAAAACTACCACGTAGCATTAGGCTCCAAAGATCTTCTGTTTGAAACGGATCGCGCCCGAGCAACATCTCTTCTGCAAACTCTTTAATCATATGTGCAGCTGCGCTGTGACCTAAATCATAAGCTAGGCCTGCTTCACCTACGCCGCTGATACCTTCATCCGTATGTACACGAACAAAGATAGGGTTCCACGCTGGGCGGTCTGGACAGTGAATATCAAAAATTTCTACGCGATTAATCTTCATTTTCTAACCTTTAATAACTAATACTTGAGCTGGTGGAATGTCAGTACTTTAAGATGCGAAACCAGGGTCAAGACGATATGCTTTACGTAACATTGCAGGCCAAGACTTTTGTCCACCTGTAGAGCCTGAGTGGACCACATTGGCTTGTTTTTTAATGCCTGCAACAATTTCAGGTGCCACAGGTATCGCTTCTGCACCTGTAGCTTGGATCAATAACTGTATTTCACATGCCCGTTGTAGGTCGTACATACGCATAAATGCATCGCCGACGCTTGGACCAACAGTGAGGGCTCCGTGATTAGGAAGTAGGAGGTGGTTATTTATTCCCATATCTTTTTGTAAGCGCTTTTTCTCTTCGCTATTGACTGCTAAACCTTCATAACCATGATGGCCTAAAGAGGAAAGGGAGAAGCATGAGTACTGAGATAAAGGCAGAAGACCTTCTTTAAGTGTTGATACCGCAATGGTTGCGTTGGTGTGTAGATGAACAACGCAGTGAGCATCATCTCGGGCTTCATGTACAGCGCTGTGAATAGTAAAACCAGCTGGGTTTATATCAAAAGGAGTATCGTCAAGAATATTACCCTCGAGATCTACTTTAACTAGATTTGAAGCTGTAACTTCATCAAAACTTAAACCAAATGCATTAACAAGATAATGATCTGTACCCGGCACTTTGGCTGAAATATGAGTATAGATTAAGTCTCCCCAGCCTAGATCTTCAACTAAGCGATAACAGGCGGCAAGATCTAAGCGAATTTTCCATTCATCTGGAGAAACCTTATCTTTAAGGTCTAATAGCGGTAAATCAAACATGGTATATCCTTTCGGTAGATCGTGTAGCGAATAGCTTTCTAAATCGCTGTAGTGCAGGCGTGAAATTATACGTTAATTATTCGTTAATAAAATTGTTATCTAGTAATTGCGGTAAAAGTAAATGAGATCTATTTACATTTGGTTTTTGTTAGTTAATAATGGTTCTCATTATTAACTAACGGACTGGAATATTATGAATATTCGAATTAAAAAGTCGGACTTAGAGTTTCCGCTTATCGTAGTGTTTAGTTCAGTTTTTCTCTCGCTTATGCTGCTTCCAATTTCGGGCTAGTCATGGGCTAGACATCTAGTAAAGGGTAGAAGAACATCCACTTTAGTTTGGTAATCGCTTTTCACAGCTCTATTCTGGTCATTTTGAAGGGCAAGCCGGAACGGCTTCCCCTTTTTTATTGCCACATCTTTTTTACTTGCCATAAATTCTGCCTATTTTCACTATAGCTATTTCTAAATAGCCTTTGTGAGGTAACTTACAGATACTGAAGCCAAGATATAGCATGGTTTATTGAGGGTATTAGCATGAGAACTGAGCGTTTAGAGTTTGAAGGTCATGATGGTTCAACGTTAGCGGCTAGGTTGGATATGCCTGTCGGTAAGCCCGCCGCATATGCACTGTTTGCACACTGCTTTACTTGTTCAAAAGATATTCCTGCGGCAAGGCGTATAGCTCAGCGATTAGCTTCTTTAGGGATTGCTGTGCTGCGGTTTGATTTCACGGGGCTTGGACATTCGGGAGGGGAGTTCTCTAATACAGGCTTCAGCTCAAATGTTGAGGACTTACTTCAGGCGGTTAGTTTTTTACGCGAGCGTTATGAAGCGCCGCAACTGTTGATTGGCCATTCGTTAGGTGGTGCGGCGATTTTGGCCGCAGCAATAAAGGTTCCTGAGGCTAAAGCGGTTGTTACATTAGGTGCACCTGCTGAGCCGGAGCATGTTCTGCATAACTTTGGACATCAAGTGAGTGAGATCTGTTCTGATGGGCAAGCGGAAGTGAATTTGGGCGGACGTGCTTTTACCATCAAGCGAAGTTTTGTCTCAGATATATCGCAAGTCTCTTTAGAGAAAAGTGTCAGTCATTTGAAAAAAGCATTGCTCGTTATGCATGCGCCTTTGGATGAAACGGTGGGTCTAGATAATGCGGCTAAACTGTTCCAAATGGCTAAACATCCGAAGAGTTTTGTCACGTTGGATAATGCGGATCATCTTCTTACTCGTGCTGAAGACGCAGAGTATGCTGCGGAGCTCATCTCTGCTTGGGTACAGCGATATATTGACGTTACGCTATTACCTAAGTTGATGAATGCGCCGGAAGGGATAACCCGGGTGAGCGAAGCGGATCCAGATAGTTTTACTCAAGATCTCAGTGCTGCGGGACATCATCTGATTGCCGATGAGCCTGCTTCTTATGGAGGGAGTTATTTAGGCCCAACGCCATACCAGCTTGTTGCAGCTGGATTAGGTGCTTGTACATCAATGACCATCCGGATGTATGCGCGCCAAAAAGAGATCCCTTTAGAGCATGTTCAAGTAGATGTTAGCCATGACAAAGTACATGCACAGGATTGCACAACGTGTGAACAAAGCAGTGGCAAGGTTGATCAGTTTATCCGGCAGATTACTTTGACAGGCGATCTAACCGAGGAACAGCGCAAGCGTTTGCACGGTATTGCGGATCGCTGTCCAGTACATAAAACCCTTGAAGGCGAGATTAATATCAAAACAGTTTTGATTTGATGGAATCGGTTAAGGGGATATATTTCCAGCGCAGGGTTTTACATTAAGATTGAATAATCAGGGTGAATTACCCTTGTTTTTGTGAATCATAAGGCTGATTATAATTTCAAAGTCAGCTACCTATTTAAACGGCCTTAAATAGTTTAAACACTGGTTATTCGTTGCTTTTGTTGTGTCTTGCTAGGGAAAGAGAATATGTTGTCGCACGAGTTAGACGTTCTTATTAAATCTGAAGTTCCTCTGATTGTGATTAATAGATACGTTTACATTAAATTGACCAGCAAACTGTGAAAGTTCTACCTCACGCTGTGAATACTCTACCCCAACCAGTGAATAATAAACTTCCATGCCTTTCCTAGCATCGCAGGGAAAAGGTGTGGAAATATCATAGCTACAGCCGCAAAGGCGCTCATAATTAGCCAAAAGCTACTGCTACCGATAAACGCATTAGGGGCTCCCCATAGCGCTAGCTCTTTATTTACTCCTAGCCAGATAATAATTGTTGTAGGTACAGCGAAGAACATCGCTGCTAAAAATCCCATCAGCCTAGCTTGAATAGGTCCTTCCTCTTTTTGCATTTGCATCCATTCCTTAGATTTATGGCTGAGTGACTGTGACAGCCACTGTGATAGTGAGTTAACGCTTAAAGAAAGATTGATACTGCTTCGGGGTGACCGCGACACGTTTTTTGAAATTACGCTGAAAGTGGCTTTGGTCGGAAAAGCCCAGTTGGAGTGCGGTATCGGATAAACTTTCTCCTTGCTGTAATAATGTTTTGGCTTTTTTGATACGTTGGTCAAGCTGATAAGCATGGGGAGATTGACCGTAGTGTTCTTTGAAACTACGGATCAGGTGGTAGCGGCTGAGTCCGGTTTCCTCGCTGAATTCATCCAGAGACCAATTGCAGTCGAGTTGGTCCATTATCAGTTCTTGGACCCGACGGATGTGGAAGTTATCGCGTGCCTGATGCTCGCCTGCGAGCTTAAAACCTTTAGCAAAATGGCTGCGTAAAAAATCAATTAATATCGTTTCAGCAGCTAGACGGTCATTGGGTTGCACTAGTAGTTCAAAAAGCTGGTCAAACTGGCGGAAGCTGGGACTGCTGGTATCGTATAAAGCAGGGAAGGGGATATAGTCCATTCCAGCACAGTTAAATAACTCGTGCTGTAGTTGAGCTATCCATGCGGTATCAACAAACAACATACGGTACGACCACTCACCAGCATTGGGGTTACATGAGTGGGCGTCTCCGGGATTAATTGTAACGGTTGTACCACGTGTAATGTGGTTGCGCTGATTCAGGTTATGATAATTGCCACTACCGGTATCGATAACACCAAAGGTAAATTCGTCGTGCGAATGGGTATGAAAGCAGGCTGTGGAACGGCTGGCCGAACGCATTTCAATAAAAGGCAGGCTTTCACTTCGAGTGAAAAATAAGGATTTATCTTGAACCACAATCCTTCCCCTTATTGAAATGCCTGATTAGAAATTTGCCAGTAGCAGCCTATAAATCGTAGACTGATATTGCTCTTTGTTAACAATAATCATATCAATCTGTGTTCTCAGTTTACACCTCAAATAAAATAGATAATACCGTTAGGCTGAGCAGGAATCCCATCACTCGGTTAAACAATATTTGTCGACGGGGTTGTGCTAATAATCCTTTAATGAGGTGCCCAATAACAGCCCATACACTGATACCTACAAAGCATGATACAAAAGAGATAAACGTATAGGCGAGCAGGTAAAAACTGGTAGTCGTTTCTGGCTGAGCCATAACAAACACGCTTACACCAGACATGGAGACTAGCCATGCTTTAGGGTTGAGGCCTTGGCATAACGCGCCGTGAATAAATATAGGAGGTGTTGAATCCTCAGCGATCTCATTGTTATCACTGCGTGCCGACGCAATCTTATAGGCCATATAAAGCAGAAAACCACTGCCTAAATATTTGAGTATTTCTGTGACTTGCGGTGTGTTAGAGAGTAATTGAGCTAAACCTGCGCCAACAATAAATACGATCAGCGTATAGGATATCGTTGCCCCTAGGATATGGGGCAGGGTGCGCACAAAACCAAAAGTAGCTCCGGAGCTTGTGGCAATTATATTGACAGGTCCCGGTGTAATCGCCCCAATAAGTGCAAAAATAGACATAGAGAGTAAAACGGTAATCATAGTGCTGCCTTTTTCAGTAGCGCAATGTTGCTTTTGAGTACTATGTCAGAATAGATTTGAAGGTTATTGAACAAAATTGCGCAGACTTTTGGGATGTAGGGTATTTCGCTTTAGCTGTTTACTTGGCTGACAGTTGTGGGGGGAGGTCACTTGATTTTTTAATTTATAGAACCTGTTAGCAGGTTAAAAGCAGCTTTTTCTGGGGTTCTGTTGAGAACAAGGAGGTGGTTTATGCGGAAGGTGGATTACTTAAGTAAAGATTATGGTCGTTTGCTTGAGCAGGTTTATTTAATGAATGCTAAAGGAACAGATTCCATTATCGTCATTAATGGAGGGAAGAGTGACCACCAAGCGGTACTTAGTGATATTGAATTAGCTGCTAAAACCTCTATGCATCAAGTTAGAGAGCATAACTTATCCACTACTTTTCTAGCGGATTTTTTTACTGAGAGAAAGCGTAGACGCGATGCAGATAACAGTAAAAGTGGCAAAAACAGTGGTAGGGAAAGTGATGATATATTGTTGTTTGATGAGGCCGATGCTCTTTTCGGTCAACGCACAGATGTGTACGATGCCCACGATCGGTATGCAAATTTAGAAGTATCTTACCTTATAGAAAGACTAGAGCAGCATCACGGTGTTGTTGTGTTCACCACGACCCAAGCAATTGATAAGCATTCGAGCTTGTTAACTAAAGCAGATACGGTGGTTTGCTTTCCAAAAACTAAAACAGCGCTTAGACGTTGGCGGTCAAACTTGATTACTTTCTTTAGATAGTTGGATAGTGTGGGTGTTCTCTCTTAAGGTGCTTTCTTAAAAGCATATATCTTTAGATATTTTCTTTCTAATAACATAAAAGCGGGTTTCTTGAGCTTTCAGGGAACCAACGGTAGAATTCCGGGTCTTCCTAAAGGGTATAAAAGCTTAATTTCTTATAGCTTATAGTTAGTACCCTTTTCTTACATTGCGAGTATTTTATGGACGTTCAGTTTCCTACTATTGAAGATTATGTTGGCAAAACCCCATTAGTGCGTTTACAGCGTATTGGCCAGGGTAATGGCAATGTGATTCTGTGTAAATTAGAGGGAAACAACCCAGCAGGTTCTGTTAAAGATCGTCCTGCATTAAGCATGATTCAACATGCGGAAGAGCGTGGGCAGATCAAACCCGGTGATACGTTGATCGAAGCGACTTCTGGTAATACGGGTATTGCGTTAGCTATGGCTGCGGCAATTAAGGGTTATAAGATGAAATTGATTATGCCTGATAATGCCAGTGAGGAGCGCAAGGCCTCCATGACAGCTTATGGAGCCGAGTTAATTCCAGTGACTAAAGAGGAAGGAATGGAAGGTGCACGCGATCTTGCTTTAGAGATGCAGGCTCGTGGTGAAGGTATTGTATTAGATCAGTTTTCAAATATGGATAACCCCGAGGCGCATTATCAAGGTACAGGCCCTGAGTTGTGGCAACAAACCCAGGGGAAAATTACTCACTTTGTGAGCTCTATGGGAACGACAGGCACTATTATGGGGACTTCACGCTTCTTAAAGGAGCAGAATCCAGATGTTCAGATCGTAGGGCTTCAGCCAAGTGAAGGTGCGCAGATTCCTGGTATTCGTCGTTGGCCTCAAGAGTATTTGCCTAAGATTTTTGATCAAACTCGTGTCGATCAAGTGCTCGATATAGCCCAAGAGGAAGCTGAGGAAACAATGAAAGCGCTTGCTCAAAAGGAGGGTATTTTCTGTGGAGTTTCCTCCGGTGGTTCAGTCGCAGGGGCTCTGCGCTTGGCGGAGACATTAGAGAACGCGGTGATTGTTTGTATTATCTGTGATCGTGGCGACCGATATTTGTCGACGGGTGTCTTTAACGCTTAAGGTCTGATTTGATTGAGAAGCCCCATAGGGGCTTTTTTTTCATCGGTAATAAATTTGGGTATGGATTATGCAGTGTTAAATTTTTTAATTGTGGCTCTGTACTTAATTACACACCCTCATTAAAGAGTCGGAATGGTGTTTTTACTGTATTAGGAATAGAATAACGCGCCGCAGGACTGGGTTGAATAAAAAGGAATTGCCCATATCTTCTTGTGTAATAACAATAATAATGAATGAAAGTGGTAAGGCGTAAAAATGGGAGTAATATTTTTCATGGCAAATCTTCACCGTGGTTAAAGTTCGCCAGGATCAGCCTATCCGAGATGATGGGAGCGTTGATTTAGATGTTTGGCTCGAGCACCTTCAAGATTTAACTGACATTGATGATATAGATGCGATTCGCCGTGCTTGTGAAATGGCAAATCAAGCGCAGAATAATTGTGATGAGTCCGTCGATGTTTGGTCTGAGAATACGAATGGTAGTTTCCGCATAGGTCTTGAGATGGCACAAATCCTTGCCGATCTTCATCAAGACCAAGAATCACTTATGGCTGCCATTCTCTATCGTGTTGTTCGTGAACGTAAGTTACCAATCGAACGCGTTCGTAAACAGTTTGGTAAATCCATCGCCCAGTTAATTATGGGCGTGATCCAGATGGCTGCAATCGGTAGCCGCAAAAACCCTCGCATTGATGAAAGTGTTTTGGGTAGTGATACTGCCCAGATGGATAATATCCGTAAAATGCTGGTGGCAATGATTGACGATGTGCGGGTTGCATTAATTAAAATTGCAGAGCGTACATGCGCCATTCGAGGTGTTAAAGATGGCTCTAGGCGTAAACGCTATCTTGTTGCACGTGAAGTCTTTGATATCTATGCGCCACTTGCTCACCGTTTAGGCATTGGGCATATAAAATGGGAACTTGAGGATTTATCGTTTCGCTACCTCAAACCTAATGATTATAAAGATATTGCGCAATTGCTAGATGAAAAGCGACTCGATCGTCAGGATTATATTGATCAAGTTGTAGTGCGTTTAGAAAGTGAATTAGAAAGCGTTAACATCGATGGTGAAGTAAACGGGCGCGCTAAGCATATCTACAGTATTTGGCGCAAAATGCAGCGCAAAAATATTGAATTTAGCCAAGTTTATGATGTTAGAGCGGTCAGAATATTGGTGCCGAAAAGTCGTGATTGCTATGCGGTACTCGGGATCGTACATAGTCTTTGGCGCAATATCCCCCATGAGTTTGATGATTATATAGCCTCGCCAAAGCAGAATGGCTATCGCTCATTGCATACGGCTGTTTTTGGCCCTGATGGCAAAGTGCTAGAGATCCAAATACGTACCTATGATATGCATGAAGAGGCCGAACTTGGAGTTTGTGCACATCATTTATACAAAGGAACGGATGACTCTAAGCGTAACAGTGACGCGTATGAAGATAAGATCGCTTGGTTACGACAGGTACTTGAGTGGCATGATGACTTAGGAGAAAGTGAAGGTTTTGGTGAAATGCTCCGCGGCGATGTGGTGCAAGATCGCTTGTATATTTTCACACCTGATGGTCATGTTATTGATATGCCAAAAGGTGCTACCCCGGTAGATTTCGCTTACCGTGTTCATACCGAAATTGGACATCGTTGTCGTGGTGCAAAAATCAATGGGCGTATTGTGCCACTTAATAGGCGCTTACAGACGGGTGATCAAGTTGAGATCATGACGGGTAGTGAAGAACGCCCACGACGTGATTGGTTGAATATGAACTTAGGGTTTGTAACGACACCCCGTGCGCGAGCAAAAGTAGCGCATTGGTTCAAATTCCAGGCTAAAGAGCAAAATGCTGATGCTGGACGCACGATTGTAACGAAAGAGTTCAAGCGTTTGGCTATCGATTTCGAAGAGTTAGATTTATCCAGAATTTGTGATGAAGTTAACTACAAGAATATCGAGGATATGTATGCAGCGTTAGGTGCAGGTGATTTACGGTTATCGCAAATTATTAATTCTGCTCAGAAACAAATATTGGAAGATGAAGCAGAGGAGCAGCTGGACCTTGCGTTACCTCAAACTATTGAACATGATTCAGACGCTCAAGGGTTAAGTATCAGAGGTGTTGGTAATCTCCTATCTACCATGGCAAGTTGTTGTAAACCGGTGCTAGGTGATCCTATTTCTGGTTATATAACACAAGGCAGGGGTGTATCTGTACACCGTGAAGATTGCACTAATCTTATTCAACTTCAGGAGAAAGAGCCTGAGAGAATTATTGATGTAGATTGGGGTGAATCTGATCAAACAACTTATCCTGTAGATATCTTTATCGAGGCGTTTGACCGTTCCGGGCTATTGCGCGATGTGATGCTGATTATGGCTGCTGAAGATGTAAATATTATTGCAGCAAATACACTCTCAGATAAGCGTGAAAATATGGCGCGCTTGATCTTAACGGTTGAAATTTCAAGTCTAGACCTTTTAGGTAGAGTTATGGATAAGGTGAATCAGATTTCAAATGTTATGCAGGTCTATCGTCAGCGTAGTGGGCCGAATGCCTAGCATGCTCGGTTTTGGAATATGAGTATGTCAAAAGAAGTGATAAAAGAATATTCAGTCGATGATCTGCTCTACTTAATGTCTCGTTTACGGGATCCGAAGGGTGGTTGTCCTTGGGATCTTAAACAGGATTTTAGGTCGATTGTTCCACATACATTGGAAGAAGCTTACGAAGTTGTAGATGCGATAGAGCGACAAGATTGGACTCATCTGAATGATGAGTTGGGTGATCTGCTTTTTCAAGTTATTTTCTATGCTCAGTTAGGTAAAGAAGAGCAGTATTTCGATTTTTCAACCATTGTCTCTAACTTAGTGACTAAGTTGGTAAGACGGCACCCTCATGTCTTTCCGGATGGTACTTTACATTCACCTCCTGCTGAAAAAGCGTTAACAGACGCTGAGATTAAACAGAACTGGGAGCGGATTAAGCAAGAGGAGCGCTCGGGTAAAGAAACTCAAAAAAGCAGTCGTGTGTTGGATGATATCCCCAATGCTCTACCAGGTTTAACACGCGCAGCTAAGTTGCAAAAAAGAGCCTCTCAAGTCGGCTTTGATTGGAATGATGCTGAGTTAGTGCTGGATAAAATTGAAGAGGAGTTAGCTGAGTTGCGTGAAGCGATTCAGTCGGGTGATAAGGCGGCGGTTGCAGATGAAATGGGCGATATGATCTTTGCTCAGGTGAATCTTGCGCGTCACCTGAGCGTCAACCCAGAAGATGCATTGCGTGGAACAAACCAAAAGTTTGAACGCCGTTTTGGCTTTGTAGAGGATCAAGTCGTTGCTTCAGGTAGAAGCTGGGCCGATTTTACATTAGATGAGCTTGACCATTTTTGGGATCAAGCTAAAGAGAAAGGTTTATAGATGTTACCTAATTATTGGGTTCTTATCGCTTTTGTCGGCATTGTTATTTTTGGCCTATGGCATTGGAAACGTGGCAATAAACAGATTAATGAATTAAAGGGCAGCGGCTTTACTGTCAATGTGGATCTCAATGGGGCACCTCAGCTTTTATTGGATGAACAGGACAAATCCTTAGCTGTGGTAAAGTCTGAATCTTTTGATGTTTTTAAGTTGTCTGATATCGCAAAAGCGGAATTGCTTGATGATAAAAAAGCTCAAGTAAATAGTAACTATCGTGTAGCTATTTACTTAGCGAATCAAAGTGAGCCTGTTGCGCGGATTCGTTATGAGAGTGAGTGGATTGCTCAAGACCGATTAAAGACACTGCAGTCTTATTTATAACAAGGCTTCTGTAATTTACCTTGTGCTCATATCTGTGAAATAAGGCCCTTTATTTCACTCTAAGCCTGCGAATGTAGTACTGAATTCGCAGGTTTCACCCTTTTGCTACATTAGAGTAAAGTCATTATTAATAAACTGTGATGCTAAATCATGGTTTGATTCTGCTCCTTTAATAGAACTAATAGTCTGAAATTCATGTATTTTTATTATTTCTTATGGGGTAGCATCGAAAGAAGGATTTGCTATTTTTCAGCGTTAGGAGAGGTATATGACCGATCTGCATGAAGCTCTACGCGATGACGTACGAATGCTAGGCTCTAGCCTAGGAGAGACGATAAAATCTCATCTAGGCGATGATATATTTAGAAAAATTGAAAAGGTAAGGTTGCTAGCCAAAGAGGGTCGCAATGAAGCTCAGCCCGAGCATGAGGAGCTGTTACAAGCTTTACATGATCTGAGTGAAAACGATGTCCTTCCGCTAGCTCGAGCATTTACCCAATTTTTGAATCTTGCCAATATTGCTGAAGAGCATCACAGGGTACGCCGTCATTTAGAAGTAACAGATGTATGTACACCCGATTCCCTTTGCACTTTGTTTGCTCAGCTTCGCCAGAAAGGCTTCTCTCCAAAGCAGGTGGCTGATGCATTCAGTAAAATGCAGATAGATCTCGTTTTAACCGCTCACCCTACGGAAGTTAACCGCCGTACACTGATTCAAAAATATGATGATATTGCGGAATGCCTATGTCGACTTGATCGAGGCGAAGAAAACGCTCAGCACCGCTTAGATGAACTTATTCGCCAGATTTGGCATACCGATGAGATTCGGCAGCAACGACCTACTCCAGTAGATGAAGCTAAGTGGGGTTTTGCAGTGATTGAAAACTCGCTTTGGTCTGCAGTCCCAAAATTTTTACGCCGTCTGGATGCCCAGTTACATGAAACCTTGGGCGAAAATCTACCTTTAGATTGTTCTCCTATTCGTTTTGCTTCTTGGATGGGGGGAGATAGAGATGGTAACCCTAACGTCACAGCAACTGTTACCGCTGAGGTGCTTCTTTTGTCACGTTGGATGGCGGCAGACCTTTATCTTAATGATATTGATGATCTGCGTGCTGAACTGTCGATGTCTCAGGCGAGTAAAGAGCTACGTGATAGGGTAGGGGATTGTTCAGAACCTTACCGTAAACTATTAGGTGAAGTTCGAGAAAAGCTTGTTTCAACTAAGAACTGGGTTGCTCGTCAGCTTAAAGGAAAAACAGAAAAAGAAGCCGATATTTATCTTCTTGACCAAGAGCTACTTGATCCGCTCATGATGTGTTATCGCTCTCTACAAGAGTGCGGTATGGGGATTATTGCTGAAAGTGCCTTAGAAGATATTATTCGCCGAATCGCTTGTTTTGGTTTAACGCTGGTAAAACTGGATATTCGACAGAGTTCAGATCGACATGCTCAGGTATTTGAGGAACTCTCGCAGTTTTATGGCTTAGGTTCATATAATGGCTGGAGTGAAGAGGGGCGCCAATCTTTTCTTTTAAAAGAGCTACAAAGCCGCCGACCATTGTTACCTAATAATTGGACCCCCTCATCTGAGGTGCAAGAAGTACTTGATACTTGCCAAGAAGTTGCAACTGCAGAAAAAAGTGCTTTAGGCTCGTATGTCATCTCTATGGCGAGCCAACCCTCTGATGTATTAGCGGTGATTCTGCTTCTACGTGAAATGGGTATAAGCCACAATATGCGTGTGGTGCCATTATTTGAGACTTTATCCGACTTAGATAATGCGCGTGATTGTATTGATGCTTTACTGAATGTGGATTGGTATAAAGCTTACACAGAAGGTCATCAAGAGGTCATGATAGGCTATTCTGATTCCTCGAAAGATGCGGGGCAGTTAGCGGCCGCTTGGGGGCAATTCAAAGCACAAGAAGCTTTAACTCAGTTATGTAAAGATCACGGCGTACATCTCACCTTATTTCATGGCCGAGGCGGCACAGTTGGTCGAGGTGGCGGCCCAAGTCATACTGCTATCTTGGCTCAACCACCAGGGTCTGTAGATCATAGTCTACGTTTGACCGAGCAAGGGGAAATGATTCGTTTTAAATATGGCATGCCCGATTTGGCTGTGCGTAACCTTGAGTTATGCACAGGGGCTGTATTAGAAGCGACTTTAAATCCAGCCCCAGGTCCAGAGCAAGCTTGGCGTGAGCAGATGGAAATTATGTCGAAGCGAGGTTTGACGGAGTATCGAGCCATTGTTCGTGAAGATTCAATGTTTGTACCGTATTTCCGTGCAGCAACACCTGAACAAGAACTCGCTAAATTACCGTTAGGATCAAGACCGGCTAAGCGTAAACAGGATGGTGGTGTTGAGAGTTTGCGTGCGATCCCTTGGATCTTTGCGTGGACTCAGATACGACTCATGTTGCCTGCATGGCTTGGAAGCGATAAAGCATTAGATGAAGCCATGAGTGGCAGTAGTGCTGAGCTAGTTAAGCAGATGTATCAACAGTGGCCTTTCTTTGGTTCAACAATTGATATGTTAGAGATGGTATTAGCTAAAAGCGATACCAATATAGCGGCTTACTATGATGAGCGTTTAGTCTCTGAGGAACTGATCACTTTAGGTTCGAGTTTAAGAGGGCGCTTACTCAACATTGTATCGATCATTAATGGTATTAAAGGTCAGGATTCTCTATTGCAGGGCAATCCGGTAATTAGGCAGTCCATTGATGTACGTAATCCCTATATTGATCCGCTACATTTTTTGCAAGCCGAGTTGCTAAATCGTGACCGAAATAGGCCGGATCAGCGTCTAGAACAAGCATTAATGGTTACTATGGCGGGTATTTCAGCAGGAATGCGTAATACAGGTTGATTCTAATAGGGGATAATTACTGTTGCGCGTTAAGCTAATTGGTAATCTATCCCTTTGTTTTTTAAAGGTTAGTGTGTTGCATTTTATGTTTCAAAAATGTTTTACTGTCGTGTTAACGAAACTTTAGTTCTGGGTTGGTAGTGCTAATGTCGAATTGTTCGACATCTAATGCGTGGTATTGTCCGGCATAAGCATTTTTTAGCTAAAAGAATTTTACGTTTTCGATAGCTCATAAGAGGTCGGAAACTATCACTTTTTCATTTTTAAACTTATAAGTTAGGAGTTTCCTGTATGCGTATGATCCTTCTGGGCGCACCAGGCGCAGGTAAAGGTACTCAGGCACAGTACATTACAGAAAAATATGGCATCCCTCAGATCTCTACGGGTGATATGCTACGTGCTGCCGTTAAAGCGGGTACCCCTCTAGGTGTTAAAGCCAAAGAAGTAATGGACGCAGGCCAGCTTGTATCTGATGAGATTATCATCGGTCTAGTTAAGGAGCGTATTACTGAAGCTGATTGCGAAAAAGGTTTCTTGTTCGATGGCTTCCCTCGTACAATTCCTCAGGCTGATGCATTAAAAGATGCAGGCGTGAAAATTGATGCGGTTGTTGAAATCGATGTAGAAGATGCTGAAATTGTTAAGCGTATGGCAGGCCGTCGTGTACACCCTGGTTCTGGTCGTACTTACCACGTTATTTTTAACCAGCCAAAAGTGGAAGGTAAAGATGACGTTACTGGTGAAGACCTAATTCAGCGTGCTGATGATGCTGAAGATACAGTTCGTGATCGTTTGAACGTATACCATGATCAGACAGCTCCACTTATCAGCTACTACAAAGCTTGGGGCGAAAAAGACGCTGCAAGTGCTCCTGCATACGTTTACGTACCAGGCGTAGGTTCAGTTGAAGATATTCGTGATCAAGTTTTTGAAGGTCTAAGCAACGCTTAATCTTCTGATCTGGTTACATTTAAAAACCGTACTCTTATGAGTACGGTTTTTTTATGCCTAGAACTTCACTACGGGGTGCTTTCAGCGCTCTTTTTTTATATATAGGTCGCTTTTTGTTCTCATAGCCTGACATGGCTATAGGCTTTTGCTTGGAGTTTCGGGATAATCACGGGCTTACTTAGAAGGAATATTACTGAATGAGTCAATCCGGAAAAGCCGCCGTCGTTTTAGTCAACCTTGGCACGCCAGATAAAGCTGAGCCCGGTGCTGTACGCCGTTTTTTGAAAGAGTTTTTATCGGATCAGCGTGTAGTTGAAGGTAAAGGCCTGCGTCGTTTGCTTTGGCTTTCTGTTTTGAATGGCATTGTTTTAAATATTCGACCGAAAAAAGTAGCTAAGGCTTACGCGAGTATCTGGGAAGATGATTCCCCGATGCGTAAGATCTTAGACAAGCAGGTTGCTGAATTACATCTATTATTGCAGCAACAATACGGTGATCATGCGCCGGATGTTTTTTCAGCAATGACCTACGGTAAACCAGGGTTATCTCAGCGTTTAGAAAAGTTATCCTCAAGCGGCTATCAGAAGATTTTGCTGGTTCCTATGTACCCTCAGTATTCAGCAACAACAACAGCACCTATTTATGATTTGGTAGCTCGTTATCAGCTTAAGCAGCGCAGTGTCCTTGATATTCGTATTGTAAACTCTTATTACGATCATCCTGCTTATATCGCGGCTTTAGCAGGTCAGATTCAAGAATTCAGAGATGAACAGGGCAAAGCGGATAAACTCATACTGTCTTATCACGGT
Organism: Neptuniibacter sp. UBA6509; assembly: GCA_002435145.1. GTDB lineage: Bacteria > Pseudomonadota > Gammaproteobacteria > Pseudomonadales > Balneatricaceae > Neptuniibacter. The sequence continues at coordinate 17,831 of DJLT01000110.1, read as the reverse complement.
ATACCCAAAGAGTATGCAGATAAAGGTGACCCCTATCCGGAACAGTGCCACCAAACCTCAGTATTATTGGCTGGAAAGATGGGGATGGCCGATACTGAGTGGATGACAACGTTTCAATCTCGCTTTGGGCCTGCTCAATGGATGGAACCCTATACAGATAAAACACTTGAGGCGTTGCCTGCAAAGGGTGTTAAAAATATTCATATTGTCTGCCCAGCATTTTCAGCTGATTGTCTAGAGACACTGGAAGAGATAGCGATAGAAAATCGCGAGGTGTTTCTGGAAGCAGGTGGTGATAGTTACGATTATATTCCTGCATTAAATGCGCAGGCCAGTTTTATTGACCTTTTGGCTGCTTTAGTAAAAGAGCAAGCAGGTGATTGGGTTGGAGAGCGTTAAACATGCAGTATGAACATCTATTTGGTATCCATGCGATCAATACTGTTTTAAAGCGTGATCCAAAACGTATACAGCGGATTTTGATCTTAAAAGGTCGTAAAGACGAGCGTATGCATAGCCTGTTTGAAACGGCGATGAGCCATAAGATTCAGGTTGAACAAGTAAACAAACGTGAACTTGAAGAGCTAGTAGAGGGTGGTGTTCACCAAGGTGTTGTTGCCTTTTGTAAGCCTATCCCTACGCGTACTGATAAGTATCTAGAAGAATTACTGGATAATCTAGATGAGCCGCCTTTCTTGTTAGTGTTAGACGGCGTAACGGACCCGCACAACCTTGGAGCGTGTTTACGTACAGCGGATGCAGCGGGTGTACACGCGGTGATCGCGCCTAAAGATAAGTCTGCACCACTTAATGCAACAGCATCTAAAGTCGCGTGTGGTGCAGCTGAAGCAATACCTTACGTGTTAGTGACTAACTTAGCGCGTACTTTAAAGAGTTTACAAAAGCGTGGTATCTGGACTACCGGAACAGCGGGTGAAACTGACTTAGATGTCTATAATGCTAACCTAACAGGGCCTATGGCGCTGATTATGGGAGCGGAAGGGCAAGGGATGCGTCGCTTGACCCGTGAACACTGCGATCAGTTGGTAAAAATACCCATGGCAGGGGAGGTTAGTAGCCTTAACGTATCTGTTGCGACTGGGGTTTGTTTGTTTGAGGCCGTAAGACAGCGCGGGTGATTGAGCTGTATATAGAACCTTAATATGGGTTTTTCTTACTGTTATTGCAATAATATTGGTTCAATTCAATATCATCGTTTCTTCTTTACTGATAGCACTTTATTAAAACAATGTAGCTTCTATACATGTGGAAAGTTAGGTACGCTTTTAATGATCTGAAGGCTTTTTAGTCTATTATGTATAGTGACTAATTGAATTTGAGCCATCATATAATGAGCGCCCTTAACTGTGTTTTTCTTCTAATTTTATTTGTTTTTTTTACTGGAAGGGTTAATGCCGAAGCAACTATCTTTCATTACCGCATAGGTGAAAGTAATAATGATGTTCGGTATGAGTATGATTTCGCTGCGCTAAAATTAGCTTTAGATAAAACAAAAGCTCAGTATGGAGAGTACGAGCTGAAAGCGATCCCTTCTGTGAACATTCCTCGAGCCATAGAGTATGCAAGGAAAAATACTTTTCAAAATTTATTTATTAAGCTGAGTTATGAAAAAAGTTATGACTCGATGCTAAAATATGCGCACTTTCCTGTGGATTTGGGTGTCGTTGGGTTTCGAGTTTGTTTTGTATCCCCTTTGGGTAAAGAATTATTGAAGAGTGTAGAAAACCTTGATCAATTAAAGTCATTGAGTCATGTCCAGGGAAGTGGGTGGAGTGATGTTGAAATACTTAGATTTAATGGATTTAAAGTGGAAACTGCTTCAGGGTACGAGAATTTGTTTCGGATGATTGCAGCAAATAGAGCTGATCTATTCTGCCGTGGTGCAAATGAGATATATGATGAGTACCGTATTAGAACATCAATTGAAAATTTGAATTATGACACAAGCATGGCAATAGTGTATCCACTACCACGCTTTTTCTATACTAATATTCGAAACGTCGAGGCGGCTAAAAGAGTGACTAAAGGCTTGGAAAGAGCTTATAGTGATGGAAGCCTAGTTTCTTTATGGGAAAAATATTATGGAGAGAACTTTAAATTTTCGAATTTGAAAGAGCGGCGAATTTATAGAATTGAAAATCCATTGTTAAATGGTTTGGAATCTCATTTCCAGAAGTATCTTTATCCACCACTAAAAGAGCTTAAGTGATATAAGCCTCATTCTTTTTACTCATTAAATCGTACTCTAACGCTACAATATGAATAGAAAGACGTAAATTTATCCAAGGCTTGAGGGCAATTATGGATTTGTATGTTAGGAAGGCTGTGATTGGGGTTTTTGCAAAAAACATCATGATTACAGGACTCATTAGTCTAACATTATCATTTATTCTATCTATACAGCTTATCAAGCAGCTTTCGGATATTAGCCTATACCTGTGGCTTGGTTTGTTGGTATTTGTATATGTTATAAGGTTTACTTTATCAAAACGCATGCTGAAGGACTTTAATCAGCACGTTGCTATGATTAGTTTTAGAGTCGGCTGTTTGTTGTCAGGGTTGATATGGGGGTGGTGTGGTTTTTTCTTTTTTCTTGATGTTGATACCGTAACGAGGATTTATATTTCATTTACTCTCGGAGGATTGGCAGCTGGCGCTTCGTCGTCGTTATCAGCAGACAAATATTCTTTTTTGCTTTTTACTTTACCGGTGCTTGTTCCAAATATAGTCGCTAACTTTATTATTGGCTCTGAAGAGTCTATTGGTATGGCCTTGATGTTGGTCCTTTTTCTTGGGTTTATTACTTTTAGCAGTAAAACTATGGGGGCTACTTTAATTGAAAATTTATCGCTAAAGCAAAAAGCAGAAAAAAGTGAAAAGGAAGTTAGGAGGTTAGCTTACTACGATCAACTTACGGGGCTACCGAATCGCTTTTTATTTGAGGATCGTCTTAATCAAGTCTTAAAAAAGCACAAAAGAGATAAAAATAAATTTTCCCTTTTGTTTCTAGACTTAGATGGTTTTAAGTGTGTTAATGATAACTATGGTCATCGTGCAGGTGATCAATTATTGAAAGAGCTGTCTTGGAAATTTCAAGGTACTATAAGAAATGAAGACACGATAGCTAGAATAGGTGGCGATGAGTTTGTAGCGATACTACAAAATATTACTTCTGATGGGGCTATTGAAGTGTCTCGAAAACTTTTAAAGGCAGCTTGCTCCCCGGTATGTATTTCTAATGATCAAGTTCAAGTATCTGCCAGTATTGGTGTGGCGATATATCCCGATCATGCACTAACTGTTGATGATCTTTCAATTAAGGCTGATAAATTCATGTATCTAGCAAAGGAAAAGGGTAAAGGTACAATGGTTATGGGTGATATGATTTACGTATGAAGTCTCGTACCGTTGTTCATCGTAGACTAAGTTTTTATCGTGCTTATACTTAATCAGTGATAGGTGGGTTTTTATATATAATAGTTGATGTGCTCAACGGTATTATTCAGTATGACTTCTTTGCTATTTAATATGTAAATTTATTTCAATATGATTAGTACTATCAATGTGTGTCGCTTTTAAATAGTATGCGCGTTCGTTGATGCCTACTTAAATAGTATCATAGAGCGATGAAATTGGTTTAATCTGGTTTCATCGCTTTTGTTTTTACTGAGAGCGCTTATGTTTCCCGATATTGCACTGAATCCTGATCTTGAAAGTAATCTTAAATCTGCGGGTTATAGTGAAGCGACTGAGGTACAGCAGCAAGCAGTACCTTTGTTATTAGAAGGTCAGGATCTGTTGGTCAGTGCTCCGACAGGTAGCGGTAAAACGGCGGCTTACCTTATCCCCATGATTCAAAGTTTAGTTGGGGAAAGTTCACCTAAGAAGCAACCTCGCGCGTTAGTCTTAGTTCCTGTACGAGAGTTAGCAGAGCAGATTGCTCAGCAGTTTGAAAAACTGGCAGATGGATTAGATCTGAAAGCGGTCTCATTGGTGGGTGGACAGGATTTTAAAGTTCAAGAACGAAAACTTGCTTCGGCTGATGTTGTTATAGCAACGCCAGGGCGTTTGTTACCTCATTTAGAAAACCAGTCTATTGAGTTGGATAGTTTGGACTTTTTAGTTCTAGATGAAGCGGACCGAATGCTTGAAACAGGGTTTAAGGATAGTCTGAATCAAATAGTTTTGTTATGCCCTGAAGCGCGCCAAACGCTTTTGGTCTCCGCTACTTTACCTTCTGCTATTCGTTCGATGGCGGGTGAAATTTTAGATCATGCTGAGTGGGTTCAAATAGGGCAAAAACGTGAAGCTGCTGAAACTATTACGCAGTATTTAACGCTCTCAGATGATGTTTCTCATAAAGATAAGCAGCTGTGCTGGTTACTGCAAAATGAAACGTATAATAAAGCGATTGTTTTTAGTAACAGTAAAACCCAAGCAAGACGCTTAGATGGTTATCTGCGTTACCATAAGCTAAAAGCAGCGTTGTTGCATGGTGATGTTCAGCAGAAAGGACGTTTTGCCACGATTGATGGTTTTCGAAAAGGCACAACGACAGTATTAGTGACGACCGATTTGGCTTCGCGTGGGCTTGATGTTGAAGGCGTCGATCTGGTTATCAATTTTGAGATGCCACGCAAAGGTGATGTTTATCTGCATCGTGTGGGACGTACAGGAAGGGCAGGGGAAGAGGGGCGCGCAATTTCATTGGTTGATGCGACCGAGTGGAATTTAATGTCCTCTGTAGAGCGATATATCAAAACTCGTTTTCGTCGTAAGTTGATCGAAGGGCTTGTCGGTGATTATAAAGGTCCGAAGAAACTGAAAGCATCGGGTAAAGCTGCAGGAGTTAAAAAGCGTAAAAAGTCTGCTTCAGGAAAAAAAGGGCCTAAGGCTAAAGGGAAGAAGGGCAGCGCTAAAAAATAAGTGCCATTTTCTCTTTTTGAAGAGTTCTAACTGCTAGAATTTAGAACTATTGATGAGGAGGCATCTGTACAATTTCGGATACCTCTAAGCTTCCTTCTATATCTAAGAAAGGACAGGCCTGCGCGATTTTTAGCGCCGCCTCCATTGATTCAGCCTGAATCAGTGTGAAACCTGACATATTTGTTTTACCTCCATCGCTGACAGTTCCGTCAGGACCAACAACACAACTACTTTTGAGTGGATTTGCAGGGCTAATTGCTGCATCACCCAGCTCACTTAACCATGCCATATATTTAGCAAAATGTTGTTTGCCTTCTTCAGGGGTTGCGGGTTGATTTCCGCCTAAGTAGGTCAGTATAAATTGAGGCATGATCTTTCTCCTTTTGTTTTTTGTTAATTCCATTGAGTTACAGCGTTATTGATTGTGGCGGGTATTTCTAATTTTGGCAATTTCCCTTTTTTTTAATAGCTAAAGAGTTTTGACTAGATTCTGCTTTGGTTATTAAAGTGGCTGTTGCTATGATGCAGGGACGCTTTTTTTAATTGAGCCAGTAGCTTGGCTTATTAAAGTTGGGCTTATTAATTATTTATAGGAAAATTGATGTTAACAATATACGGAAGTCCCAAGTCTAGTGCAGGTCGTTGCTTTTGGTGCTTAGAAGAGGCAGGTGTTGCTTATGAAACTAAGTCTATTGATTTTCGAGCGAAGGAGCATAAGTCAGAAGCCTTCCTTCAGGTAAACCCAAATGGAAAAGTGCCTGCGTTGTTAGATGGTGAATTCACCATCTGGGAATCTGTAGCAATTAACAACTATATTGCTGATGCATATAAGCCTGAGTTACTGGGATTAACGGCTAAAGAGCGTGGCTTGATTAGTCAGTGGAGTATCTGGTCTGTCGCTGACCTACAGGACCCTCTGATTAAAGTCTTTATTCAGTTGGTGTTTGTTCCAGAGCCTAAGCGTGAAGAGGCCGTAATTGCTCAGTCACTAGAAAAACTACCTGCTATCTTGGGCACATTAGAAAAAAGCTTAGAAGGTAAACAGTACCTTGTGGGAGACAGGTTTACATTAGCTGACCTTAATGTCGCGTTCGTTGTCGGTATTAGTGATGATATTAAGTTTGATTTATCTGCTTATACAAATATTAATCAATGGCGAAATCGCATTGCTGAAAGAGAAGGAACGAAACGTTATAAAGCCTTATGTGCTTAATGATCTAGATTCTTAAAACCATCCCTTGAACGATTATTGTTTTATATCGTTCAAGGGACGGGTTTCAAATGCTATTTTAAGAAAACTAGGTTAACTCTAGAGCATGTGTAGCTATCATTGCTTCTTCATTGGTTGGAATAACGCGTACTTTTACGTTTGAGTCTGGGGTGCTAATTAAGCATTCTGAAGATTGATTAGCCTCTTCGGAGTAAGTCAGTCCTAACCAATGGCAGCGTCGTAGTATTCTTTGTCTTACATCCGCATCGTTCTCACCAACACCGCCCGTGAATACGAGTTGTTCTAACCCTTCTAACGCTGCAGATAAACGGCCAATTTCTAAGGCGGCTCTGTAGCAAAACATCTCTATAGCTTCTTCCGCTTCAGCTTGATTTGACTGATGGAGTTGGAGCATGTCACTGCTGATTCCTGATACTCCAAGCCAGCCGCTTTTCTTATAGATAAATGCTTCGAGTTCATCGGTGGTCATATGGTAATGACGCTGGAGGTAGAGTAAGACGCCAGGATCAAGGTTGCCACAGCGGCTTCCCATTGGGAGCCCATCAACAGCGGTAAATCCCATTGATGAGGCGATAGATTTCCCGTCTTTGATCGCACACATACTGGCGCCTGCGCCTAAATGGCAAACTACTGTATTTAGTGGCATTTCTTCAAGTTGATCTAACTGGCGCTGTATAAATTCATAAGAAAGACCATGGAAGCCATATCTATGCACGCCTTCTTCAGTGTACTTGCGTGGGATCGCATAGTTTTGTTCAAGAGCTGATTGATTAGAGTGAAACATCGTATCAAAACAAGCGACTTGAGGGAGCTTTGGTGCCAGCGCCCGACAGGCTTCTATTAACTTTAAGTTAAAAGGCTGGTGAAGTGGCGCGAGAGGGATTAAGGCGCTGAGTTGCTCGATTAATCGATCATCAATAAGCTGAGGTTCGTCAAATGTACTGCCGCCATGAACGACTCTATGGCCTATAGCCTTAAGTGTATTATTTGGCAGCGTATGTTCTAACCATGTCAGCACCGCATTTAAGCATGCCTGGTGCCTCCCTTCTGCAGGGATCTCACTAAAGTCAGGTGTGCTGTTTTCAACAACCGTTCCCGTTTTATCGATAGCTTTAAAAGAGGCGTCATTTAAAATGTTGCCTAGTTTAAAATTGTATAGGAGCGAGAATGTCTCGTTTTTTAGTTCGAAAAGAGCACATTTTAGGCTTGATGAGCCGCCATTAACCGTCAGAATCGTATGCATAATTATCTGTTTCTATGGTGAACCATGTGTGAGGCTAGGGCGCAGGAAGCCAAACGAGCGAGTGTTTTATCTGCGCGGCTGGTCAGAATAATAGGTACTTTGGCGCCTAATGCTATGCCCGCAGACTTTGCGTTTGCTAAATAGATTAGCTGTTTAGCAATCATATTGGCTGATTCTAAATCAGGCGCTAGCAAGATATCGGCATCCCCTGAAACGTCGGAGACGATATGTTTATCTATCGCTGCTTGCTGGGATATTGCATTATCGAAAGCTAATGGACCATCAATGATACCACCAGTAATCTGTTCACGATCAGCCATTTTGCAAAGTGCTGCAGCATCAATCGTACTAAGTATGTTTGGTTTTACTTTTTCGACTGCGGAAAGAATAGCAACTTTCGGGCTTTCTACTCCTAATGCTCGACAGAAGTCGATAGCATTCTGAGTTATATCTCTTTTACAGTTCAAGTCTGGCGCAATATTAATGGCCGCATCTGTAATGATAAGAGGTTTATGGTAATTAGGCACATCGAATACAAATACATGACTCAGGCGGCGCTCTGTACGTATCCCTTTAGTTTTGTGAACAACCGCGCGTAACAGTTCAGAAGTACCAAGGTGACCTTTCATCAGTGCTTCAGCATCGCCTTTTTTAACAAGCTCACACGCCAATTCTGCAGCCGCATGGCTGTGTTCAGTATTGATCAGTTCAAAGTCACTGATATTAAGGTTCTGTTCTTCAGCTACCGCCCTTATTTTATTTTCCGGACCTACTAAGGTGGGAATAATAAGGCCATGCTCTGCGGCTTCAACCGCGCCAATAAGGCTGTTGTTATCGACAGGGTGCGCAACAGCAGTACGAATAGGGCGAGCTTGTTCCGCTTGCTCTATAAAAAACTCTAACTGGTCATGTAGTGGTGGCTTATCTTGAATAACCATAAAAACCTCGGGATCCTAAAAAGTATTGTGTAGATACCCATACTGAATAACTGGCGTTACGTTAAAAGATATCCTAACTATATGACTCCATTATGACGCAATGCAGCATAAATGCCACTGATCTAAATCACGTGGAGGTAACACTATGAAAATATTAATTTTTTCGGATGTTTTAATGCGGGCTTTACTGCATTATTTCATATGTTATTCCAGTTAATAATTGAATTTTATTTAAAGTAGCCTAATGTTTAGTAGAGAATTTTTTATTAGTGATGTTATAAAAGAAGACTATAAATCACCTTCTTTTAATAAGGCTTTTATTTCTGGAGTGTAAAAGGATGCAGCAAACCATATTTGTGGTTGATGGCAGTTCAACAATAAGGACATTTTATAAGGCGGTGCTTGAAGGCGCAGGCTATCGCGTGAAGCTGCACCAAACGGGTGAAAGCTGCCTTAAAGATCTTGGTCACTCCATTCCTGATTTAATTCTAATGGGAGCAGAACTTCCAGATACTGAGTGTGTAGCATTATCCGGGAAGATAAAATCTCAATCTGAATTCTTATTAGTACCTATTATTGTTGTCTCTTCCATACGATCTATGGAACTGAAGCGTAGTTGTTTTCAGGCGGGTGTGACTGATTTTATACTCAAAAATTGCACGCAGGCTTTTCTATTAGAACGTGTTAACAATGTTATTCAGCGTAAAGAAACACTGCAGTTTTGTCAGCACATCTCCGGTGAGCGCTTTAATGTTTTAGTGGCTGAGGACAGTCTTGCTTTATTGGCATTATATGGACAGATGCTTGAGCAGTTAGGATGTAGCCCAATTCTTTGCCCTAATGGACAAGAGGCGTGGCGAGAGTTACAGAAGCATGATGATATTGATTTGATTTTGACTGATATTGAAATGCCAGAGATGGATGGACGTGAATTTACACATTTAGTTCGTTCTTGCTCAACCTATGATCAAATACCGCTGATTGTTGTTACCCAGCATGATCAAGAAGAGTTGCTGTGTGAATTATTAAGTGATGGTGCTAATGATTATATTACTAAGCCGTTTAGTCACGAAGAGCTTAGAGCGCGTGTAGGGTCACATCTAAGAACTCGACATCTATATAAAGAGCAACAAAGGCTGAATAAGGAATTAAATGAGATTAATGCTTGCTTAGAGGATCGTATTAGGGAGCGTACGCAGGATCTCTATGAAGCAAACTTAGAAACCATTAAAAAGCTGGCTCTGGTTTGTGATTATAAAGATTTAGATACAGGTAACCATATCAACCGTGTTAAATCTTACTGTGAAGAGTTAGGTAAAGCGATTGGGTTATCCCCTGAGGTTGTTCGTAGGCTTGGTTATTCAAGTATGATGCACGATGTAGGGAAAATAACGACACCTGATAATATTCTTAATAAACCGGGTTCTTTGACCGAGGATGAATGGAGTATTATGCGGATGCACCCTAGTGCCGGTTCAAAAATATTGGGTGATAGCTCCTTTTTTAATATGGCTCGAGATATAGCGCATTACCATCATGAAAAGGTTGACGGTTCGGGTTATCCAAAGGGGCTGGTTGGAGATGAAATTCCTCTCGCTGCTCGCATTGTTGCGGTTGTTGATGTGTTTGATGCACTCGTATCAAAAAGGAGTTACAAGGACGCTTGGAGTGATGAAGAAGCTATAAGTGAACTCAAGAGAATTTCAGGCTCTCATCTAGATAGGCGTTTAGTTGATGTTTTCTTATCCTTATTGGAAGGGGATGATCTTAATTATATTCGTCAGCAATACCCAGAAACAGAGGATCGAATTTAATTTTGTTTTTGTGTGGATTCTGTTCAGTTATGTATTGAGAGGTAAGGTTACAGACTAAGGATAAGTGCAAGGGTAAGTATTTTCAGTCTTGAAAATCCATTTTTCATTGATGTTCTAATCGCATTCCTACGTTGCGGCTGCAGTTACAAGCACCCTTGCGGGCTTAGCAGCACCCTTGCAGGCTCAGTGCCTCCCTCGTTACGAGCAAGTTAAAACTCATGAATAAGCAAGTTAAACGGGGGCTTTATTTTTTTCCCGTTTATTTAGTTCTAAATCCTACGGTTGTTGGAAGATTTTCTGTTTCAATTAGCGTAATAACCTCTGATCGAGGAATGGGTTTACTGAATAAATACCCCTGGCCAATATCACAGCCATATTCCTGTAACATCGCCAACTGATCTCTGTCTTCGATACCTTCCGCAACTACTTTCATTTTTAACGCGTGAGCCATCGATATAATGGTACGCGTTAGGGTTGCATCGTTGTTGTTAAAAACCATGTCTTTCACAAATGCGCGATCTACTTTTAGGGTGGAAACTGGGAACGTGGTGAGATAACTCAATGAGCTATAGCCCGTTCCAAAATCATCGATTGTCAGTGAGGTACCCAACTCAAGCAGTTTTTCTAACCGAGGAAGAAGCTTATTAATGTTCTCGGCTAAAAGGCTCTCTGTAATTTCGAGTTCAAGTGTACTTGGGTCAACACCTGTTTCATTGATAGCGTTGCTGACCATATCGATAACACTGTCATCATTTAGCTGTCGGATAGAAAGGTTCACAGCCATGCGTAACATACGGTCACTAAACTTTTGAAACTCTATTAGATCGTTACAGGCTTGATGGAGGGCAAACTCTCCTAAGGCACTAATTACACCTATCTCTTCAGCTATTTCGATAAACTCTACGGGGCTGACCGGGCCTAGGACGGAGCTTTTCCATCGCATAAGTGCCTCAAACCCGATGATCTGCCCTGTATTCACATCATTTTTGCTTTGGTAAACCATTTGAATTTCATTGTGCTGCAATGCTGTACGCAATTCAGATTCAATGGCGTGTTTACGTTTTAAGCGCCGATCTAAGTCGTGATTGAAAAAGCTAAAGCAATTACGACCATATTTTTTAGATTCAAAAAGAGCTATATCAGCAAATTTGATTAAGCCCACAACATCATTGTTGTCTTCAGGGTAGCGTGAAATACCGATACTTACCGATATGAAAATCTGCTTACCTTCGATCAGCACCGGAGTTTCAACATCTTTGAGTATTTGATCAGCTAGCTTTGTTACCTCCTTTTTATCGCTGTATGTGGCGTATACAAGGAATTCATCACCGCTTATGTGACATATTTTGGCTTTGCCTTTGCAGCTTTTAAGTAACCTTGCGGCAACTAATTGCAATAATTGATCGCCAACCATATGGCCGAAGGTATCGTTCACGTTTTTAAAGTTGTCTATATCAAGATATAACACAGCAACTTTCTTTTTATCTTTCCAGGCGGTTTGTAACTCTTTCGTAAGATTTTGATTGGTTCTACGGCGGTTAGGAAGTCCTGTAAGGGGGTCAAAGTTTGCTTGCTTGAATAGCTCAGCTTCTGCTTGTTTACGGCCACTAATATCCTGTACAACTGTGACATAGTGGGTGATTTTATCATTTGGGTTGGTGATGTGGCTGATAGAAAAAGAGTACCATTTCCCATCGTGTCCAGTTTTACGTTCGCCAAACCAGTTGCCACTAGTAGAGATCTCGTTACTTATTTTATCTATCTCATTCGTTAAAACGGTGTAAGGAGGGTAATCGATTATATTGTGGCCTTTCGCTTCATCTCTTGCGTTTGGCTTAGCGTTAGCAAGGTCAAAATGGCTATTTGCGTATTCGATGCTCCAATTGTTATCCGTTATAACTACACTGTTTGGGCTTTGCTCAATTGCTTTTGAAAGCTTATGAACATTTCCTTCTGCTTTAAGGCGCGCATCTGATATTTTGCTACTTATTTGTAGAGCAACACGATAAGCAAACAGTGCGGCTAATAGGAAAAGTGCGAATATGGCTGCCACGGGCTGCATGCGTTCGATCCACGTATGGAAAAGCTTTCCTGTGGGATGGGAATTTAAAGTTATCAGCTGATATTCAGGAATATAACCCACATTAGCTAAAACATGCTGTCCTTTAACTTCTAATGCTAGGCCTTGTTTAGTCAACCCTGATTGAAGGTTATATTGAATCGTGGAAGTGGTTTCTGTAGATAAACGCCAGCCAAATAGATCTGAAACAAACCCTCTGGGTATAGGGTAAGAAAGGCGAACTTGACCACGTTCGCCAAGTAACCAAATGGTGTTACCGTCAGGAGTGATGAGGTTTTTCATAATCGACTTATCGCCCTGTATTCGATAAAACGCAACCACGATCGACGAAACCGCCTTATTCTTATCTAATAACGGAACGTAAAATGGAAGAAATGATTCCCCTAAGATCCCCGCTTTATGTAGGTAGCCTATCTGAGCCGTTTGGCTTGTTCTAACACGCTCAATAATTGTGCTGCTTTGCTCGGATAGCTTAGGTGCGGTAATTATCCTCTACTGAGTAACGTATTGCCTTGTAGATCAATGAGTGAGTAGACTGCAACTTCATCTGTTGCCGAGCTTAAGTAATCAAATATGTTATTAACGGCTTTGGATTGTAGTTTGGGGAAGATGAAGCGAGGTTGTACTGTTTTGACGATCAATCGTGTTTGTTGGTCAAAGAATGAGAGGCTTTGATTAATAAGTGTTTGGTTTTCTTTATAGAGCTTATCTAGCTCAGTGCTTTTTACATCTTCCCAAAGGGCATAACTGAAGACTGCAAGTGCAGAAATGAGAATGACTGATAAAATCGTAAATAGAATCTTGAGTGGCTTAATGCCTTCGTTTTTACTCATTTCGTTACCTAGCTGCGGTCCGTTGCAGAAGAGTCGTGCGCATATGGTCTATGTAAAGTATTTAAAATAGTTTTATTCATGGCCGCACGTTTTCAATCACTATAGCAAACGATGTGTGTAAATTAGGGTGGTTCTACAGAAAAAGCAGATTTTGTTGTCCTAAATACTGACTTGGGTTCTATATTTGTCTTTTTTAAAGGCTGGACCTGCTGCTTTAATCCACTTCTTTTCTGGAAAATCTTATCTATAGGTGTCGAGAGCTGTGATTGAAGATAGAATAGTTATAAGCCTATGCTAGTTTTTGTGGGTACCGTGAGTAATAAACAGTTTATTGCTGAGAGATATTTGTAATTACTGCAGTCAACGCTGCAATGACGCTTTTTTAGTTGAGGGATGATCATGGGATTTTTGGTCGATTGGTGTTTAGATTCTTGGGATAACATGCCAGGCGGTAAAATTAGCCGCGCTGTTTTATCAGTTGTGCTGTTGGTGCTTGTCATATCTTTACCGCTCGGGGTTTATTGGAGTATCACACCTAATTCATTTGAGCCGGTTGATGAAGCTAAATTGGATGCCGAGACTAGAGGGGTTAAAGTCACCACAGGGTATAGCTCTGTTTATACTTTGCATCGAGTAGTTGATACTTTGCTTCATAAGCCGGGCGGTTATATCACCAACGATAAACTTCCTCCTGGTTTATGGTTGGATAATATAAGTAACTGGGAATACGGGGTGTTGATTCAGTCTAGAGATCTCGCTCGTGCAATGCGCAAAGATTTTAGTCGTTCACAGTCTCAGTCAGTTGAATACCCTGCATTGACGGTAACTGAGCCTCAATTGAATTTTGATTCAAATAGTTGGTTAATTCCGTCAACTGAATCGCAATATAAAGAAGGCTTGGAAGCCTTAGTGAGCTACCAGCTTGCTTTGGCAAATACTGAACAGTCTGAAGCGCAGTTTTTTGCGCGCGCTGATAACTTAAATAATTGGTTAGGTGATGTGCAAACGCGTTTGGGTAGCTTGTCCCAGCGTTTGAGTGCCAGTGTAGGTCAAAAGCGATTGAATACCGATTTGGCTGGAGATACTGCTGCAGAGCAATCAACTCAGGCTACCAATGAAACGGAAGTGAAAACGCCCTGGCTAGAAATTGATGATGTGTTTTATGAAGCGCGTGGGTCTGCATGGGCCTTGTTGCACATATTGAAAGCTATTGAACATGATTTTGGTCCTGTATTGGATAAAAAGAATGCGAGAGTTAGCTTACGTCAAATCATCCGAGAGCTTGAAGCGACTCAGGAAACGGTATGGAGCCCTGTTATTTTAAACGGCGGGGGCTTTGGGCTTTTTGCTAATCACTCATTAGTTATGGCCAATTATATATCTAGAGCGAATGCTTCTATTATCGATTTGCGAGAGCTGCTTGCGAACGGTTAATCACAAATACCCGCTCAGGGAATTCTTTTAATTAGGAATTGTTGACTGAGTGTTCAAACTTGGGCGTGAATAGGGAGCAAATAGCTCCCTATTTTTGTTTAAGGTCTACACTTAATAATATGTGTAGAGAGGAGAGTTGTTATGCCTCGACGTTTTATTAGACACCCTGCAAGTATACCCATACAGATTTTTAGCCCTGATTCTGCCCATCAGTGCTTATCCGAACTATCATCTTCTCATTCCTCTAAAACCGGCGCGCAGCAGGTGAGTACCTGTGATGTCAGTGCGGGTGGTTTGTCCTGCGTATCTGATAGATTAATGAATGTAGGGGAGGCTGTAGAAGTTGAGATCTCCCTCGATCATCCGCCGTTCAAAACGATAGGTCATATCGTATGGTGTAAAGGAGAAGGGGATCGGTATTTAATTGGCATAGGGTTTTCTGATCTAGCTACGGCCTATGCCGTTAGAATGGTTGAACAGGTTTGTTATATCGAAGAGTATCGTCAAGAGATATTAACGCGTGAAGGGCGTGAATTGAGTTCTGAAGAAGCAGCTTTAGAGTGGATCGGAAAGCATGCTGCGGACTTTCCGTCACATCATAATTAAACCACCGCCTGTGTAGGTGGTAGGTGGTTTAATTTTCACAGTTGAAAGGAGGCTTTGGGATTGCTCGGCTTAGTTATCCTAGAGTGATATTTCGTTTCAGCTTAAAAGAAAGGTTTAACTTGCAAATTTTGTTCTTTATTAATAAGCCATTCGCCATCAACCTTTGTCAAGCTGAGCCGTTTCAACGTTTTATCTTTATAGCCATTGTCTGCTTCATAAGTTATCCAAAAATCTACCTTTATATCAGAGTTGGAGTGTTGGATATTTGTAAGCTCGCTACGGGACAGCTTTATCCAGCCCGGAGAGGTTAGGGCGTCATATCTTTTCTTTAGCCAACGCTGGTGAGTTTTGTAAGCGCCGTTAAAGCTGGCCGTATAACTGTCTGAATAGATTTCATGATTCTGTGCTTGCCACGCCTCTTCCCAACGAGCGATAGCGTTAGAGGCTGCTTCTAGATCATTCATTGGTTTTTCTTTATCGCCTGAATTTGAAACGCTAACTTCAGGTTCGCTTGTTTCTGCACTGGTAATATTAAACGCTGCTTCTTTGTTAGAGTCTTGTGTACGGTCAACGTCCATTTGCTTCTCTTCAGTCTTCTCTTCAGTCTTCTCCGTGGCTGATACCACCGGTGAGTCTATGATGTTTTGGTTGACAGGAGTGACTGAGTTTTTTTGTGCAGCGTTGGGAAGTTGCTGTTGAGATTTCTCGATAATCTCGGTGGTTTTCTCATTTTTTGTCTCGAGTAATGCAATTTTGAGGCGGTTGTTTTCAACCACGGCTTCTGTGAGTTCCTGCTCTAGTAATAACAGCCGTATTTTCATCTCAGTTTGGAATTCATCTTGAGTGAGCGCTGAAATATCTTCAGAGGTTTGTTTTATCTGAGTTTGAGTGGCAGGGATTGAGGCAGTTATTTCAACATCGTTGTCAGATTTTATTTCAGACGTAATCTGAGCAGTTGCTTCAAGCTGCTCCTTAAGTTGTTTCTCGATTAGTTGCGTTTGTTCGTTTGCCGCTATGTCGCTATCTAGAATAGGTAGATCAGTATATTCAGCTTTTTCTATATTCGAAATGCTCGGGGGCGTCACAATATAGTTTGAATTATCGCTAGCGGTAGATTCCGCGAATACAGTTTGCTCAGCAGGAACGGTGTTATTTTTTGCCGCGGCTAATGCTTCTTTAGGTTTGGGGGTATCGGAAAAAAGAAAGTGATTAATGCCTACGCCAATAGCGAGAATAATAATGAAAGTGAAAGCAATGACTCCAGAATGGTTTGAATGGAGGGGTTTGTTTCCTTTTTCTGATTTATTAAAATCTCGCTGTGTAATCACATCCTTATGAATAAGGGGAAGTAAAAGCGCTTTCAGGCGGCTAATACGGCCCTCTGACTGCTCAATCATGATAAAGTCAGTGCCTATCTCATAAGGAGTAGGCTGTAGTCCTTTGATGGCAGAAAGGTAGTAGATATAACCTTCAATATCATCTGTTTGAAGAGGATCTAAGGTGACTTCAGTTTTTATCCAGTTATGAAAATCCGCTTCGGGGGTTCCTTCCGTGTGGATTACTAAATAGTCTTTTCGTACAACGACGAGTTTAATGGATCTTGCCGTTGTTTCGGAGGTCAGGCAGAGCTGTTTTAAGGTCTCTGCAATATCTGCAGATGATTCTATAGCTTCTTGGTCAATAACAACTAAGCAATATTGCCCCGCTTTTTTTGTATTTCGAAGAGCACGAATTAAGTCTTTCTTATGTTTAGGAACTTCGAGGCAGTCAGCAAGTTGGGAATAAAATTGAGAAACTTTAGTTAATTTGGAGCTAAAGCGAATAACAGGAACGCCTTTGCGTTGATAATCGCTCATCAGTTCAGAGATTAAAGTTGTTTTCCCAGTCCCTTCAACACCTTTTAGAATAACTGCATTTTGGTTATCAAGTGCATCACGTAGCGCGTAAAGTGCTTTCTTATATCCGCGATGACGGTAGGGAGCAGTATAGGAGGATTTACTTGTCTCTATTCCGTTATCATTGTCGCTTGGTTGCTGATTTTCCTTAAACATGGGCAACGCTTATTCTCTGTTATACGTGGTATTACATTATTAACTGTAATTATATTCTCTTTGGATACTACTTCCAATTACAGAGCCGTTTAGAAGGGGGAGCTATTATTAAAGTGGGTGCTTTAGCTCGGGTTTATTTTACACTTTTATTAATAAGTTTATCGGCGGCAAGCTTACATAGGTAAGCTTAACCATAACTGAGCAGCTTTAAGTGATCGATTGCTTCAGTGTATCTTGGTATGGAGGCCACCCCATCGCTTTTCCACCAAGTAGGTGTAAATGAATGTGGTAAACGGTTTGGCCACCATCTTCATTGCAATTAAAAACTGTGCGATATCCACTTTCATCAAAACCCATTTTTTTTGCGATATCAGCAGCGGTTTTTATCATATGACCCACAAGAGCTTCATCACCGGACTCAATATCGTTAAGTGTTGAAATATGTTTTCGTGGAATTATAAGCGCATGAGTAGGGGCCTGTGGGCTTATGTCATTAAACGCGAGAACATGCTCATCTTCATAAATGATCTGCGCGGGTATCTCTTTATTAATAATTTTGCAAAACAAACAGTCCATATTCTTATCTCAGTCAGGCGTTTTGCTTTGCAGTATAACGAGAATCAAGCATCTTAAAAACATCCATTATGTTAATAG
>DJLT01000080.1 GCA_002435145.1 Neptuniibacter sp. UBA6509 | reverse complement strand
AAATTGTCGAATCGAAGTTTCCATTTCATAAAAAGCAGGATTTGTAATATAACCACTGTCGAAAATGATGGCTTTTGTCTCGATACCGATTGATAAAGCCAGTTCTCCATCTACTTGATAAAACTCGGCTTGCTCAACAAATTTATCTCGATGCATCAGGCTGCTAGCAGTTTGCTCTTGGTAATTCAGCAGGATTTCATTGCTCAACGCACTGATTCGACGTCGGTCGTTCATTGGGAGTTTTAAACTTTTGGCAATCTCATCGGATGCATCAAACCCAACAATTGGCACAAGCTCGAATGGGTCATCTTCTATACGCTTGACGGAAGATTCCCCAAATACAGTCAACGCAGAGTGAGCACTCTTAAACGACAAGCCAAGTTGCATCAGTGCTAAAATCAGCTCTTTTTCAGTCTTGTAAGACTGCCAGAACTTTATAAGCCTATCGGCTAGCGACTTTCCAATGATACCTTCAAGTTCAGTTGAGTCAGAACAAACTAAGGCATCCAGAAATCGGTGAGGATCACGATTAAAATGCATTTCTAATTTATTAAGTTTCTGACTCCCCAATCCCTGTATTTGGTTTGTTCTCTGTTTTCGTAGGAACTGAAAGATGTCATGCTCATCTACACAACATAGTTTCCAGTCTGACGCATCAAGGATAAAACCGTATTCACCTTTTCTAACAACTCCCCTAACTTCAATTAAATCACCAAGTCCAGGGGCGTCAATTTCGGCTGGAACGTGTACCTCTCGACGTTTGCTATTGAAGCTTCCGTTTATCCTAAGCTTTTTGTAGCCTGGAGAAACGGAAGTAACAACCAAGCGGATTGTTACCCATCGATTAGCACTCAACTTAATTCCTCAAAATCATCAAACAAGACTATTTTATAACCCGAAGAGATATAAGCATCAGCTTCATTTTTTTGACTAAGAGTCCTTTCTAGCTTTTTTATTTCATAGACCAACGAGTTGTTTTTTGCTTCTGCACGAAGTAATAACGACTCTAACCTGTGAATTTCTTTATCCTGCTTATCCAGGATTTTTTTGAGCGCTTTCAAATCAGGACTATCACTCTGTCGAACAAAACTCTCATGCACCAAACAAGAGTCAAGTCCTATATGCTCAATGGCCCAATTCAGTATATTAATTGTATCTTTCGCACCTCGCTCCTCGTCGAGAGCTTGTCGGTCAAATCCCGCAAGTTCTGCCAAAAGTGACTTATTGACATCCAATGTGTTCTTTCGAGCTGGAAGCTTATACCCGTTCTCTATAGCTGATTTAAGAAAAGCGACTAACTTCATCGCATTATTACTCTTTGCAGTTTGAAGCGTTAGTTGAGTCAGCTTATTTTGCTCCATACTTCGCACCCGATTTATTCAAATACCTAACGAACTCTGCAAGATATTTACTATCAGCAATTTTTTTTGGTATTGCTCCCAGCCCATCATCAGCAAGAATGACTTTTGAACTACCATTTTCATTTCTCAGGCCAATACCAAATCGCTGATCTTCCAAGTATTGCAGCAATAGATTTAACGCGTGAGCAGTATATTCAAATTCCTTTTGAAAAGTACTTTCCTGCTTTTCCTCAGTTATTCGAACTGAATCTTCAGGTTTATTAAAAACAAACCCCGATTCCTTGTAATCATCACTCAGATAATAAGTAATTTGAGCTTTTGCGTCTTTTAACGCTGCCGAAGTTCTGTCTAGCTCTCCCTTTAAACTGCTAATTTCTGCATCCTTTGCTTCGATTAGCTGTTCAAGCTGACTTGTCGAATAGTGACCCATTGAATCAGAAGATAAAAACAAGCTTCTTTTCTGAAATTCGTCTTTCAATTTTTCAACGTAAACTTGTTGACGAGTAATTGTTGTTCTATGACATCCTAAATACTCGCAACAGTCAGCTAACAGGTCTTCAAAGCGTTCAAGTTTCATACGCTTGGGCAGAGAATTAATAAACTCATCAATTGCATCTAGCTTTGCTTGTATACGATTTTGTTGAAATGACTTGAAGTTATTCGTACCTTTTTTAGCTCCCATTTGAGAGGCCTTGCAACTGTGGGAGTATTTCCGATTTACTTAATTCATCAAAAGTCAGTTTATTTTTACGCATAATTGCAGCTATGTGACCGGCAACGACGTCAATATCGCTGAAGCTCTCTTCACCAAATTGAACGCCGCCATGCACAAATCTTCTAGCTGCTATTTCAACTTTTGCTAAAAAGTCTCCAGATGTGAACTGCGGGTAAGCTTTGGCGTCAACAAGCCGAGATAGAAAACTCTGAATTTCATCTTCGCAATCCAAAGAAATTTTAAATGCATTTCTTAGTAAGTCAGGATCTCTACAAACATACTCTCCCTGTGCCGGGTCCATTTTAGCATGCTGCTCAAGTGTATTAATGATAAAAACACAAGCCGATATTTCTAATCTATCATTCATTAGCCGATCATCTATGTTTTCTATCGTTTGCGAAGATACTTTCCGATGTATTGCATTTTTCAAAACTCTTTGCTTGCTTTTTGATTCAAAGTCTAGGCTACGAGCCTTGGCCTTTAGTCCCGAAATGTGGTCAAGACCAAAGATTGCTATAGGGCATAAAGCACATCGTCGTTCTTCTTTGATTATGTTTAAAACTTCAACTGGACACATCCCTCCAACAGGGCAAACACAGTCATCATAAACAGCGATATCTGCTTTATTTTGAGATTTGCGAAAAATTTCAATACCATCTTTGCCACCATAGTCTCCTAAGTCTGGAATTTTAATCGATAGCAAGTGCTGAGACTTTATCGCATCTTCAGCCGAGGTGTTTAGAGCGTCTCTCATCGCAGAGTGTTTAGCGCTTGGCTTAATAGCATTGTCACTGTTTAATAATCTAGTCTGTTCTTTCAGCTCCCTGAAAGTAAGACCTTTTCTTATTGCTTGGTCTGTTGCTTCTAATCTTTCAAGTCGGTCTTGCTCATACTCTCCCTTAGCATAATGATCAACCATAGCCGATGCGGACCAACCTTGTTGCTCCATCAAAACGGCATCGTGGAGATGAAAACGTCTCATTACTGTAAACGTATTACGCATAGCATGGGGAGTATGTACTGGGCGATATACAATTTCTGATGCTTCTGTTTCATATTCGATTCCGTTGGCATCTACATATTTTGTATTTATCATCTTGGGGTTACGGGAGCTGTCTTTTCTACCCTTTTCCCGTCGGCAATCTATGTACACGAATCGATGACAATCTTCTCGTCTCCCCTCGGAACGACAAAATTTGTTATACTCCACGTCAATAAACTTCATGAATTTTAACCAATATTTGTTATACACACTGTCATGAAATGGCTGATTCTTATTAGGATTATTAAAGAGAGGAGTAATGCCGTCGTGGTAAGTTCCGTCACTCTCATTACCCTCGTAAGGAATTCGTACAGGTCCCATGGGAATTTGTTCTAATTGAAACTGCTTCTCTAGCAACAGCGTTTTAAATACATACGAGGGTATAGCTACATTTCGATGAGGATTGGTCTTATCTACTGTGACGTGCAAATTTGAAAAGTACTGCTCGGTAGTGAAGTTAAATTGATCAAAAAGCGTAATATCCAACCACTGAGTATTTTGTACACGGCTACCGATATGCATGGCTGAACGAAGCATTCTAAACACACTATTAAAAGCAAAAATACGCTTTTCTCCGTTATCATCAAGTTCGATAAGATTAAATAACGAGGGAATTAAATCTACCAGGACCACTTTGCCATCTACCTTCAACTCGAAAGTTTCACCCCAGTCCGCTGGAATTATCATTCCTTGGTTCTTTATCAGCTCACTTCTAAACTTTTCTCCATCGATAGTTCCATTAAGTATCGATTGTTGTATTCGGTAATTTACATTCTCAAACTCATCAAATGCAGCTAATACAAAAGGAATAACTTTTCGAGGAAAAGCGTGCGTATTCTGCTGAACGTGAAC
>DJLT01000095.1 GCA_002435145.1 Neptuniibacter sp. UBA6509 | reverse complement strand
ACTTTCTGCGAGGTAGCCCGCTAATGTAGGGCCTGCTATTTGACCAACCCCAAAAAAGAAGGTGACAAAGCCAAAGGCTTTACCTGCTTCTGTTGCAGGTAGCATGTCGCTAATAGTGGCGGCAATGATGGCTGGAATGCTAAAAGCAGAAATGCTGAATAGAAACATTGAAAGGTATAGCGCGATTTGGCCAAGTTCAGAAGCGACTAGGGCGTATGAAAGAGTTTGGATTGCGAAGACTGCAATGAGTCCTTTTTTACGGCCAAAATGATCGGAAACCCCACCAAAAAGTGCACCTGAAAAAATACTCAGAATACCTATCAGCATCCATAAGAAACCTGCCTTACTTTCAGTAAAGTGATGCTGTTGGATGAGGGTTGTGACGATAAATGTTGCATAGATAACGTAAGTAAACCCGAATAAGAAATAGATAGAGCCAATATGAAAGATCAGTTTTCTAATATTTTCAGGCTTACCCGTCTCTAGTTTAACGGCTTTGCTGATGTCAGCGTCTTGCGCACCGAATGTGTTTAAATTGAGTTCTCTAGGGTGATTGCGAATGAGCCATACAACAATTCCAGATAATATAATAATGCTGGCGCCGAATAAGCCCCAGCCTATACGCCAGCCAGAGTCTGTCCAGGCTGAATTTAACCAAGGGACGAGTAATCCGCTCAGCACAATGCCTAAGCCGTTACCGACAATCATATAGCCTGCTGCACGACCTCTGTATTTAGGCGAGAACCAGTGCGCGACTAAACTCATTACGGTGATATTTGCGATCCCACTACCTATACCGGTTACAAAGTAGAGTAGGGTGATGAGCTTGAATTCACTGCTTTGACTGACTAATAGCATGCTTAAGCCAACCAATATTAAACCGGTAAATATCGTCCTACGTTCACCTAATTTAGCAATCAGTTTTCCGCAGATAAGAACCGCAGTTAAATATCCAATAAAGTTTCCGGTGCTAATAACGCCCATTTGGGTATAGCTTAGCGATAAGCTGTCACCCATTGATGGAAGTAGCATGCCTAATGCAAAACGGCCCAGCCCTAAACAAGCAAAAAGAGTGAGCACACCTGAAAAGATGATGATCCAAGCGTAATGAATGTTTTTTAAGGGCATAGGGACGTGTTTCAATAGTTTCTAATATGTTAAGTATATAGATGTTTTATAGGCAGATTAAGTGAATAGCTTTAGATAGTGCAGTTGGGAAACATTAAGGAGATCGCTTGGCTTAAACTGAAAATGTTTGGTGTTTAAAAATGTGGCCAAAAGAAAAGGGCGCTATATGCGCCCTTCATCTGATCACTCCAAAATGACGGTTGTCATAGAGGGTGCAAACCGGATCTTTTAAGATATCAGTCTATTCAACTATTAGTTTATTCAGAAACGAGGTTAAGGCAGGCTGCATCAATATCAGCGTCATAATAAGCCATACCTAACTTGTTAAGGTATTCTAGGCGATCAGCCTTCATTAGATCGATCTCAGGTGCATCAAAGCCATTGGCTTGGTAGATACCTGCTAAATAAGCCATAAAGTGCTCACCTTCCTTTACAAGCAGTAAGCTGGCAGCACCCACATCAGGTTTAACTTTGCTGTTTAGCTCTTCAGAAAGCTTAACCGCAAGCACAACAGGCTGCTCTTCGCCTTCAATACGTACACTACGGTCACGTACTGTTTGTTCAGCCCAGTAAAACGCTAGCTCTTTACTTTGTGTTAAAAAAACAGGCTCTACAGACTCTGTGTAGTTGTTACCGATTGTCGCCATGGTTTTTTTAGCTGCAGCTTTCAAATCCCGATCGCCAGAGCGTTTTAATCCGTTCTCTTTAATCGAGCTGACCAGTGCCGATGAGGTTCCGTGATACCAAGTTTCACCGATAGTGAACCCTTGTTGAGTTAATAAATCTTTAGAATCTTGAAGAAAAGTCGGTGTAGTAGCCATAATCGAAATCACTTAATTCAGTTATCTGAGAGAGCAGGTTGGATTCTAACGCAAAAAGCCATTCGAGTGTTACGAGGGGGAGTTAGAAATTTTCATAAAAAAAGCGACACCTTTGAAAAGGGGCCGCTTTTATATTCAAGAGTGGAGTATCTTCCGAGTGATGCCTAAGCAATCACTCGGTTTGTCCACTATGAACGGTGTCTTAGTTAAACTGGTTAGACGTGTTTTTCGCGCCACCAGCTTTAAGAGCGTTTTCACCAGCAAAGTATTCTTTGTGGTCATCGCCCATGTCTGAACCAGACATGTTCTGATGTTTAACACAAGCGATACCTTGACGGATCTCTTCACGCTGAACATTTTTAACGTAACCAAGCATGCCCTGCTCACCGAAGTACTCTTTAGCTAGGTTGTCTACAGACAACGCAGTAGTGTGGTAAGTCGGAAGAGTGATCAAGTGGTGGAATACGTTCGCTTCACGTGCAGTATCAGCCTGGAATGTACGAGTACGTTCGTCAGCTACAGCAGATAGTTCAGAATCGTCGTACTCAGCGCTCATTAGGTTAGCACGGTCGTATGCAGAAACGTCTTTACCTTCAGCAACCCAAGTATCGTAAGTCTGCTGGCGGAAGTTTAGAGTCCAGTTGAAAGATGGAGAGTTGTTATAAACGAGTTTCGCATCTGGGTGTACTTTACGTACGTCGTCCATCATGCCTTTGATTTCGTGAACTGTTGGTACAGCAGTCTCGATCCAAAGAAGGTCAGCACCTGCATTGATAGCTTCGATACAATCGAATACGCAACGCTCGTGGCCAGTACCCTGACGGAACTGGTATAGACCAGAAGGTAGACGCTTAGGACGTACTAGCTTACCGCCACGGTTGAATACAACATCGCCTTCAGCCATGTCTGCAACATCAATCTCTTCAACGTCAAGGTAAGAGTTGTAAACATCGCCCTGGTCGCCAGGTTCGTTAACAACAGCGATCTCTTTAGTAAGACCAGCACCTTCAGAGTCAGTACGTGCAACGATAATACCGTTGTCGATACCAAGCTCTAGGAAAGCGTAACGTAGAGCACGTAGCTTAGCGTGGAAGTCTGCGTGAGGAACAGTTACTTTACCGTCCTGGTGACCACACTGCTTCTCATCAGCAACCTGGTTTTCGATCTGTAGTGCACAAGCACCCGCTTCGATCATCTGCTTAGCCATTAGGTAAGTCGCTTCAGCGTTACCGAAACCAGCATCGATATCAGCAACGATTGGCACAACGTGAGTCACGTGGTTATCGATCTGATCCTGGATTTTAGCTTCTTCAGCAGAATCGCCAGCTTCACGAGCAGTGTCTAGTGCGCGGAAAAGACCGCCTAGTTCACGTGCGTCAGCCTGACGTAGGAATGTGTATAGCTCTTCAACCAAGCTAGCTACAGTAGTCTTTTCGTGCATAGACTGGTCAGGAAGAGGACCGAACTCAGAACGTAGAGCTGCAACCATCCAACCAGAAAGGTACAAGTAACGACGATCAGTTTTGCCACCGAAGTGCTTTTTGATAGAGATCAGTTTCTGCTGACCTACAAAACCGTGCCAGCAACCTAAAGACTGAGTGTATAGAGACTTGTCTTTGTCGAATGCAGCCATGTCAGCACGCATGATATCTGCAGTGTACTGAGCGATGTCTAGGCCAGTTTTGAATTTGTTCTGAGCGCGCATGCGAGCAGCAGATTCTGGGTTAATAGCATCCCAAGGGCTACCAGCTTCTGCTTTAGCAGCTGCGATAGTTTCGATGTCTTTATTAAGTGTAGACATGGTCATTCCTTATATTTGTTCGCAAGCCAGTATTCGGCTAACGCTTAAAAGTTTCGAGAGTGATTCTAGACCTCTCGCTTACATAATTGAAATAAATGACTGTTATTTGCAGTATTTATCATGTGAATGATGATGTGATACTATTAGATCTCTACCGTAGTTGTTTGGCTTTGTTATGAACTTAGATAAAATTGACCTGAACCTTTTAGTCTATCTAGATGTGCTTTTGCGTGAGCGAAATGTAACTCGTTCAGCAAGTTTGTTGGGGATAACACAGCCGGCTATGAGTAATGGCCTGCGTCGTTTACGTGAAACTTTTGGCGATCCTTTGCTGCTAAGAACGAGCGAAGGAATGATGCCTACTGAGAGAGCGCAGAGCATTCAACCACTCTTAAGGCAGGTCTTAGCTTCCGTAGAACAGGTTATTGAACCAATTACTGAATTCGATGCACGTTCCAGTGATCGTGTTTTTCGTATTATGACCAGTGACTACGGTGAAGCGACTCTTTTACCACGGCTATTAAATCGCTTACGTAAAGAAGCACCTGATGTGGTTTTGGACATTCTGACACCCAGTGATATGAGCTTTCAGGAAGTAGAGCAAGGCTTAGTCGATCTGGTAATTAACCGCTTTGATACCCTTCCTCAATCTTTTCATCAGAAAACCTTATGGAAGGATAGCTTCTCTTGTTTATTTGCCGTTGATAACGCTTTAGCGGATGACTTCCGTTTAGAAACATATCTGCATGCACGCCACGTATGGGTGAGTAAAACCGGTATGGGTGCAGGTATGGGGATCACGCCTAAGGATACTAAACGCTTAGGTTGGGTCGATGAGGCATTGGAAGCCATAGGTGCAAAGCGACATATCTCTGTTTTCACTCGACATTATCAATCTGCAGCGCTTTTGGCAGAGCAGAAAGCATTAGTTGCGACTATCCCAACCAAAGCCGCAGTGGCTCAGTATAACAACCCTCGTGTAATCGTTAAAAAACCACCCTTTGATGTACCAGAATTTGAACTGAAAATGGCGTGGAGCCCTTTGTTACAGCACAATGCAGCTCATCGGTGGATACGAGGAGTGATTAGTGAAGTGGCGCAAGGGACTTTAGAGTAACGCTCAAGAAATGATTTTTCGCTCTTGTTGAATAATGACTTCGGATCTAAGAGGCATCTGACTTTTATTAGAACAGACGATTAAATAATAGAAGTAGGGCAATTATTATTGAGCTAGACAAGAAAAACCATATGCCGAGCTCTCTTCTAGAGCGGTACATTTTCTCTTTTTTATGTAGAAGTTCTGCGAGCCCTGTTTCATCTAAATGTGCGCAATAAGGGCAGTTTTCAAGTTTTTCTTGAAAGCGCAGTTCACAGCGCTGGCAGTTTTTAAAGCGGCCTAATAATTTATGTTGTTGCTGTTTTAATTCTAAGAGCGGACCAAACATTAATGCTCATCCTAAGCCTGTTTGCAGAGTAAACTGTGAATCTATTTGATTGGGTGTTAATAATCAAAAGGCGAAATGTGACCTTTATATCCTAAAGGCTCACCGCATTGACCACAAACCCCCGATAGGACCTTCTCGGTTGAGTTACAGTTAGCGCATTCAACTGTTATCGCATCACGTTCTGCTCTCGCTCCGATGACTGCGGCCATTTCAGTTTTAAGGTCTACTGAATCTTCTAGTCCATGTTGCTTTAGAATATTCCACATAGATTCAGTAATTAGAGAGAGCGTTTCAAGTTTCAATTCAAGCTGATTGATTCGTGCAGTATTAATTTCCGACTCTAAGGAAGGGGCAGAAACAACAACCTTTTCTTCTTGTATCTCTTTGGGTGCAGTCATCAGCTTATTTTTACCCTTGTTGATCTAATACAAATTTAGTGAAATATCCCATAATTGCAGTATGTGTAATTAGCCCTTAATTCTAACCTTTTAAGCTTAAATATAAGAAGGTAGTTAGTTCCTGCTATTGAATAGGCGCTTTAGATACTCATATATCTTCAAGTTTATTGAGTTGTTCGTCATGTAAAGAGGAGAGTATCGCTAAGCAACAGCAGGCGCCAAGTAAAGCAAATCCCATATCAGATTGTGTGTCCCATACGTAACCTTGAGTCCCTAGAAACGCTTCTGCTCCTTCACCGGTTAGGAGGGCAACCCACCACTCAATTAACTCATAGAAAGCACTAAAAGCGAGGCAGATCGATATGATTATGAATCCTTGCCAAATTCCACCATTGACAACTCTTTTACGGATTAGAATCTCTCTCGCTAATAATGCAGGTACAAAGCCTTGAAAGAAGTGGCCTACTTTATCGTAATTGTTTCGCTCTGAATTAAATAGGTTTTCGAACAATGGGACTTCAGCATAGGTATAGTGCCCGCCAACCATAAGAACAACACAGTGTAAGAGAATAAAGCCATAGAGTAGAGGAGTGAGCCTAAATGTGTGGTAAGTAGAGGCAAGTAGCGCTCCACCTATAAGCGCAGGCAAAACCTCAAGAAACCAAGTGAATTGGTCTTTTGGGTTAATGCCTGACCAGATCAATACAGATGTAAAGATTAGAACCCATAGGTACTTGATGTCTAATTCTCCTAACCGATCAATAAATATTTCTGATTAGTAGTTTTAGCATGAAGTCCTACGGATTTTAATAGGTATAATATTTTTGTTGGAAATCGCCCTGCACTCAGGGCTTTTTAAGCATTCAGTCTACAATCAGTTCCCGCATCATTTTGATATGATCATCACTGTCATTTAAGCATGGAATGTAATCGTATTGCTCTCCACCGGCCTCAATAAAGTACTCTTTATTCTCAACTTCGATCTCTTCAATCGTTTCAAGGCAATCAGAGGAGAAACCTGGGCAGATCACAGCCACATGTTTTACGCCTTCATTAGGGAGGGATTTGAGCTTTTCTTCAGTATACGGCTGTAGCCATTCCGCTTTACCAAATCTAGATTGAAAACTGGTTATTATACTGAGTTCGTCTAATTGGAGTGATTCAGTGACTAAGCGAGTTGTTTGCATACAAAAACAGAAGTAGGGGTCACCTTGCTCTAGATACCGCTTAGGTGTTCCGTGATATGAAAAAATCAAGCGCTCGGGCATACCTGATTCTTTAATGTAATCTCTTATTGTTTGGCTAATGGCTTCAATATACGCACTGCTCTGATGGTAACCGTTGATAAATCTCAGTGAAGGCACCCAGCGATAGTTTGTTAGTTCTTTTGTAATCGCATCAAAGGTTGAGCCGGTCGTGGCGGCGCAATATTGGGGGTATAAGGGCAACACCGTAATATCACGAACATTTTTATCAGCCAACTCAGCTAATGCTTTTTTTATAGATGGGTTACCGTAACGCATTCCCATGACTACAGGGATTTGATCTTCTCCGTACTGTTCATTTAAGTTTTTTTGTAGCTTATGAGTTTGTTTTTGAGTGATAGCCATTAATGGTGAGCCCTCATCAGTCCAAACAGATGCGTATAGTTTGGCTGAGTTCTTCGGGCGTAAGGGGAGAATGAAAAGATGAAGGATAGCCATCCATATCAAACGCGGTATTTCTACCACACGGTGATCACTTAAAAACTCTTTTAAATAGCGACGTAAGGCCTTAGGTGTCGGCTCATCTGGTGTTCCAAGGTTGATTAAAAGTACGCCTTTCTTAGGTTTCGTACCTTTATGGTCATAGTTTGTCTGACCTTTAAATTTCATTTAAATACCTCTGTATATCATCAACGCTCTTTAGCCAGTCAGTAATTAGTAAAGAGTAATCTAGTTAGCGATGGTGCGGTTTGTGGTCTCGTGCGGAATAAGTGCTTTATGGAGTAATTCAACCATCATTTGTGAGCTACCTAAATGTGGAAGTACCTCGACACTGATATTTTCATTATTCATTGCTGCTCTCTCAGCTTCTTGAGGGATATCTTTATGAACGTGTTTTCCGGCGGATAAAAAATAGGGTAGGACCTTAATTTGGGTAGCCCCTTGTTGGATACATAGTTCTATCGCTTTCGGTATCGATGGGCTAGCGAACTCTAAAAAAGAGCTTTCAATGATCGGGTATTCATCTTTAATCTTGTGTTGTAGTGAGTTCATCAACTCAAACACTTCGTTGTTGGAGTGCTCACGTTTACTGCCGTGGGCTACAATGACGAGTGACTTCATAATATTTCCTGTCATTTTGGGTTTTACGCGACAACCAAACTAGCTTCAGGTTTATTTCTATAGTATTTAAGCGAGTTCTTAAGAGAGCACTTAAGAAAGCACTTAAGAAACTGCTCTGCTATTTCTCCAAGGCTTACCTTCGCAGGTGAGATAGTGTTTGCATGTTTTTCTACAGCCTCGGCATGGAAGTCTATTGTTGAGGATATAAGGCTTGTTTTTACTCGGGGGTTGAGGAGTTGTCTGCATGAATCACCGGCTT
>DJLT01000116.1 GCA_002435145.1 Neptuniibacter sp. UBA6509 | reverse complement strand
AATGTGAAATAAAAAAGCCGATACATATGAGATCTAACTCAAATGTATCGGCTTTTTTGTGCAATGCTTTCGCTTAGCCTAGATCAACCATACGCTTATATTTAATACGCTCAGGTTGGTGCTCTTTACCAAAACGTTTCTTGTAATCTGCTTGATATTCAGTGTAGTTGCCTTCGAAGAATTCAACTTTAGAGTCACCTTCATAAGCAAGCATATGAGTACAGATACGGTCTAGGAACCAACGGTCATGGGAGATAACAACCGCACAGCCTGGGAAGGCAAGAATCGCTTCCTCTAGCGCACGTAGCGTTTCGATATCCAGGTCGTTGGTAGGCTCATCGAGAAGAAGTACGTTGCCGCCCTCTTTAAGTAGCTTAGCCATGTGTAAGCGGTTTCGCTCACCACCGGAAAGGTCCTTAACAAACTTCTGTTGATCGCCGCCTTTAAAGTTGAAACGACCACAGTATGAGCGCGATGGTGTTTGATAGTTACCTACGGTGATAATGTCTTGACCGTCAGATAGCTCTTCAAAAACTGTTTTGTCGCCGTTTAGATCGCGAGACTGGTTAACGTAAGCAAGTTCTACGCTGGAGCCAATTTCAATCTCACCGCTATCAGGTGTCTCTTCACCGCTGATCATTTTGAACAGGGTAGATTTACCCGCACCGTTACCACCGATAATACCGACAATAGCGCCTTGTGGGATGGAGAAGCTTAAGTCTTCAAATAGAACCTTGTCGCCGTAAGCTTTAGAGATGTTAACGGCATCGATAACTTTGTCACCCAAGCGAGGTCCAGGTGGAATGTAGATCTCTTGAGTTTCGTTACGCGTCTGGAATTCTTTAGAGTTCATCTCTTCGAACTGTTTTAGACGTGCCTTTGATTTAGACTGACGTCCTTTCTGGCCCTGGCGCACCCATTCAAGCTCCGAAGAAACGGCTTTTTGATGAGCTGCTTCCTGTTTCGCTTCTTGCTCTAGGCGCTGCTCTTTCTGTTCAAGCCAAGAGGAGTAGTTGCCTTCGTATGGAATGCCGCGTCCACGGTCTAGTTCTAAGATCCAGCCCGCAGCGTTATCAAGGAAATAACGGTCATGGGTAATCGCTACTACGGTACCTGGGTACTCTTGCAGAAAGCGTTCAATCCAAGCAACAGACTCTGCATCCAGATGGTTGGTGGGCTCATCAAGTAGCAGCATGTCAGGCTTGTCTAATAGTAGACGGCATAGAGCAACACGACGGCGCTCACCACCTGATAAGTGTTTTACTTCAGCATCCCATTCCGGCAGACGCATTGCATCGGCTGCACGTTCAAGCGCTGTTTCAAGGTTGTGGCCATCTTTAGCTTGGATCAGATCTTCGAATTTAGCTTGTTGCTTTGCTAGCTCATCAAAATCAGCATCCGGCTCTGCATAAGCTGCGTAAACGGCTTCTAGGCCATCAAGAGCTTCTTTAACATCAGAAACAGACTCTTCAACGATTTCGCGAACTGTTTTTGTCTCATCCAGTTCAGGTTCTTGAGGAAGGTAGCCAATGTTCAAACCAGGCATAGGTGTAGCTTCACCTAGAATCTCTGTATCAAGGCCGGCCATGATCTTTAAAAGGGTAGATTTACCAGAGCCGTTCAGACCTAATACGCCTATTTTTGCACCGGGGAAGAATGAAAGTGAGATATCTTTCAGAATCTCGCGTTTTGGCGGAACAATCTTGCCAACGCGGTTCATTGAATAAACGAACTGAGCCATGCAGTAACCTGTCTATTGTTTCATAAATTAATAACGCGATTTTAGCTGAAACAGGCAGTCGAAGGCTATTTTAAAAGGGAATGATTATCTAAAAGCCTGAATATTTCCCATTTCAGATTGTTCCGTGGGCAAGTTGAGCATAATTGAAGTGGTTTTGAGGCTGTTTCAAGTGTAACCCCGCAAATGTTTCGCTATAATAGCGCCTTTCCCAACTCTCTATTTGTTCTTAACTGCTAATGCATCAGCGGTATTACCGTTGTCTTTTCAGTTGAACAGAGCCCACATTGTATTTAGGGGACAGAAAACCCAATGTTTAGCAAAGATATGACTATCGCTGATTTCGACGCGGACCTATGGTCTGCTATGCAGGCAGAAACTGTGCGTCAGGAAGAGCACATTGAACTGATCGCGTCTGAAAACTATACAAGCCCTCGCGTAATGGAAGCTCAGGGTTCTGCGCTGACTAACAAATATGCTGAAGGTTATCCTAACAAACGTTATTACGGCGGTTGTGAACACGTTGATGTTGTTGAGCAGTTAGCGATTGATCGTGCTAAAGAATTGTTTGGCGCTACATACGCAAACGTGCAGCCTCACTCAGGTTCTCAGGCTAATGCTGCTGTATACATGGCGCTTTGTAAGCCAGGCGATACGATTCTAGGCATGAGCTTGGCACATGGTGGCCACCTAACTCACGGCGCTTCAGTTTCTTTCTCTGGTCGTATCTACAATGCTGTTCAGTATGGATTGAACCCAGAAACAGGTGAGATCGATTACGCTGAAGTTGAGCGTTTAGCTGAAGAACACAAACCAACCATGATTGTTGCGGGTTTCTCTGCATACTCTCGTGTTGTTGATTGGCAGAAATTCCGCGATATCGCTGACAAAGTGGGCGCTTCCCTTTTTGTTGATATGGCGCACGTTGCAGGTCTTGTAGCTGCAGGCGTTTACCCATCACCAATCGGTATCGCTGATGTTGTTACGACAACAACGCATAAAACCTTAGGTGGTCCTCGTGGTGGTCTGATCTTGTCTGCAAATGCTGATGAAGATCTACAGAAAAAGCTTAACTTTGCTGTATTCCCTGAGTCTCAGGGCGGCCCTTTGATGCATGTAATCGCAGGTAAAGCGGTGTGCTTCAAAGAAGCAATGGATCCTGAATGGAAAGCGTATCAGGCTCAAGTTGTTAAGAATGCGCAAGCAATGGCTGAAACATTCATGAAACGTGGTATTAAAATCGTTTCTGAAGGTACAGATGATCACCTATTCCTAGTGGATATGATCGACAAAGAGTTCACAGGTAAAGATGCTGATGCTGCCCTAGGTCGTGCGAACATAACTGTAAACAAAAACTCTGTGCCAAATGATCCGCGCTCTCCGTTTGTAACTTCAGGTCTACGTATTGGTACGCCAGCTGTTACGCGTCGTGGTTTTAAAGAAGCAGAAGTGACTGAATTGACTAACTGGATTTGCGACATTCTAGACGACATCAATAATGAAGATGTTATCGCGCGTGTTAAATCACAAGTTACAGAGATCTGTGCACGTTTCCCTGTATACAAGTAATACAGGTCAACGGCTATAACTTATAGCCGGAAAAATGTACAATCGCGGGGCTGTCACTGACAGCCCCTTTTTATTCTTAGAATTGTTGCTTTTAGAGAATAAGAAAATACTTATTATTAGTGGCTTCTCAACGTGAGAGAAGTTATCTAAGGGGGCCTTTTTCAATTAAGGCTAACCCTCTCGCTCTTTACGCAGGAAAAGTTGATGCATTGTCCATTTTGTAATGCCAATGAAACCAAAGTAGTCGACTCCCGTCTGGTGGCCGAAGGTCAGCAGGTGCGTCGTCGTCGTGAATGCGTAAATTGTAATGAACGTTTTACTACCTATGAAGCTGCCGAACTATTAATGCCTCGCCTAATCAAGGCTGACGGCTCTAGACAGCCTTTCGATGACGATAAACTGCGTGCAGGTATCCACCGTGCACTAGAGAAACGCCCCGTATCTATTGAAGAAGTTGAAGCCTCTATCAGCCGCATAAAACATCGTTTACGTGCGACTGGAGAGCGTGAGCTGCCTTCTCGACAAATTGGTGAAGAAGTTATGTCTGAACTGCGCAAGTTAGATGAAGTTGCGTATGTTAGATTCGCTTCGGTTTATCGTAGTTTCCAAGATATAAATGAATTTAAAGAAGAGATCGAGCGACTTTCCAAACCCAATAACCTTGAGGGTGGGAAGTAAGTGGCGCTCGGTACTCAATGGTCCGATGCAGACCGTGGCTATATGTCACGAGCATTGCAGTTGGCGGCTAAAGGTCTGTATACCACGCACCCGAACCCAAGGGTTGGATGTGTTCTGGTAAAAGAGGGTCGGATCGTAGGCGAAGGCTATCATTTGCGCGCAGGTGAAGGGCAT
The DNA here is from genome assembly GCA_002435145.1 of Neptuniibacter sp. UBA6509. Classification (GTDB taxonomy): domain Bacteria; phylum Pseudomonadota; class Gammaproteobacteria; order Pseudomonadales; family Balneatricaceae; genus Neptuniibacter. The sequence continues at coordinate 24,283 of DJLT01000116.1, read as the reverse complement.
GCTGAAGTTAATGCGCTTGCTCAAGCTGGAGAGAACGCTAAAGGGGCAACAGCGTATGTCACATTAGAGCCTTGTAGTCATTTTGGACGTACACCGCCCTGTGCAGTGGGTTTGATTGATGCTGGAGTGATTAAAGTTATCGCTGCAATGGTTGATCCTAATCCTCAAGTTGCTGGCCGTGGGTTAGAGATGCTGCGAGCCCAAGGGATCGAAACGAGTGCAGGCTTGTTAGAAACCGAAGCGAAAGCGTTAAACCCTGGTTTTATCAAACGAATGGAAACCGGGTTGCCGCAAGTACGAATTAAGATGGCGTCTAGCCTTGATGGAAGAACGGCGATGGCATCTGGGGAATCTCAGTGGATTACAGGCCCCGATGCGCGTGGTGATGTACAAAAGCTAAGAGCGCAGAGTTCTGCGATCGTGACCGGTATCGAATCTATTTTGTTAGACGACTCATCTCTGACTGTTCGCGAAGCCGAGTTAGATCTACCGAATGCGTCAGATATTGTTAAGCAGCAGCCACTGCGGGTTGTTCTGGATTCGTCTTTGCGAATGCCCGTGGATGCCAAAATACTGAAACAGCCAGGCCGCACGTTGATAGCGACCTGTTCAGATGATCGTCTGAAAAAAGAAAAGTTAGAGAGTGGGGGAGCACACATTATCGTGCTGCCTAGCGAAGAGGAGCGGGTATCTCTGCGAGCGTTACTCAAATGGTTAGCCGATGAAGAGCAGTGTAATGAGCTACTGGTTGAAACAGGGGCGACACTGGCGGGTGAATTTATTAAGCAGGGGCTGGCGGATGAGATTCAGCTTTATATGGCGATGAAATTGCTCGGAAGTGATGCAAGACCTGTATTTACACTTCCATTGTCTAAAATGTCAGAGCAGGTTGAATTAAGGCAGATCGATAGCTGTATGTTAGGGCGCGATCTGAAACTGGTATTGCAGCCTGTTTATGGAGATAAGTAGATGTTTACCGGAATTATTGAAGCGGTAGGCTCTATTGCCGCAATAGAGGAACAGTCGGGTGATATGCGTTTGTATGTCCGTACCGGCTCGCTCGATTTAAGTGATGTTAAACTCGGTGACAGTATTGCGACTAATGGTGTTTGCCTAACCGCTGTTGAGTTGCCGGGTGATGGCTTTATTGCTGATGTCTCACGGGAAACACTGGCACATACGCGTTTTCATACGCTTACTGTGGGTGAAAAAGTTAATCTGGAAAAAGCCTTAATGCCGACAAGTCGTTTAGGTGGACATATCGTCACAGGGCATGTTGATGGTCTGGGCGAGATCGTTGAGCGTAAGGAAGATGCGCGCTCAATTCGTTTTAGTGTGAAGGCACCTGCTAATATACAAAGATACCTTGCGACAAAAGGGTCTGTGACGGTTGATGGTATTAGCTTGACGCTTAATGCGATTGACGGTGAGTGTTTTGAGCTTAATATTGTGCCACATACAGCACAAGAGACAATAATGACCGATTATGTTCCAGGGCGTAAGGTTCACTTAGAGGTGGATATTATTGCGCGTTACTTGGAACGTCTGATCGGCCATAAAGAAGAAACTAATAATGAACAGAGTGATCAGGGTCTGACAATGGATACACTGATTGCCTGCGGTTTTAACCGCTAACGATGGTAAGAGCGTAATGAATCTGAATACACCCGAAGAATTATTGGAAGATATCCGCCAAGGTAAGATGGTTATCTTGATGGATGATGAAGATCGCGAGAATGAAGGTGATCTTGTTATCGCTGCAGAGATGGTGCGTGCTGATGATATTAACTTTATGGCAACCCATGCGCGTGGTCTTATCTGTTTAACGTTAACAAGAGAGCGTTGTGAACAGCTTAATCTGCCATTGATGGTACAAAGCAATGGCGCGCAGTTCTCTACTAACTTTACGATGTCAATTGAAGCGGCAGAAGGTGTAACAACCGGTATATCTGCAGCAGATCGCGCACATACGGTAAGAACAGCGGTTAAAGCGGATGCTAAAGCTGAAGATATTGTGCAGCCGGGTCATATTTTTCCATTGATGGCTCAGCCGGGTGGTGTACTTAGTCGTGCGGGTCATACTGAAGCTGGTTGTGATTTGGCGCGTATGGCAGGTTTTACGCCAGCAGCGGCGATTGTTGAGATCATGAATGACGATGGCACAATGGCACGTCGTCCTGATCTTGAAGAGTTTGCGCAGAAGCATGACCTTAAGATCGGAACGATTGCTGATTTGATTCATTACCGTACGGCTAATGAGCATACAGTGACGCGTGATGATACGGGCGTAATGGCAACTGAGTACGGCGATTTCAACTATATTACTTATCGTGATGAGATCCAGAACTGTACGCATATTGCGATGACTCTGGGTGACATCAAAGCAGATCAGGCAACCTTCGTGCGTGTACATAACCGTAATGAAGTGTTACGTGATGTTGTCGGTGCAGTAGCGCCAGGCGAAGAGCCAAAGTGGACCATGCGTAAAGCGTTAGCGCGCGTCGCAAAAGAGGGTCAGGGCGTCGTATTACTATTAGATACTGGCGAGCGTATCGATATGAGCGATTCAGTCGATCTGATGCTTAATGGCCGCCAAAAATCTAAAGTAAATGTGAGTGCTTCTGGAGCTTACTTAACGGTAGGTACGGGCTCTCAAATATTGCGTGATCTGGGTGTCAGTAAAATGAATCTACTGAGCTCACCTATGAAATTTAATGCAATCTCAGGTTTTGATCTTGAGATTGAAGAATACATTCCTTGTGAAGACTAATTGGATCGGTAAATAAATCATGTCTGTGAAAACCATTGAAGGTGATTTTGTAAATGCTGATGGCAACTACGCTATCGTAGTGGGCCGTTTTAACGCATTTGTAGTGGAAAGCTTACTTGAAGGTGCTTTAGATACACTGAAGCGTCACGGTGTAAGCGATGAGAATGTTCGTGTTATCCGTGTGCCGGGTGCATTTGAAATTCCTTTAGCTGTTAAACGTATTGCTGCACAGAAAAAAGATGATGCGATCATCACATTAGGTGCGGTTATTCGTGGCGGTACACCGCATTTTGAATATGTTTCGGGTGAAAGTTCAAAAGGCGTGGCTCAAGTATCTTTGGATTACGACCTACCTGTTGCAAACGGTATCTTAACTGTAAATAGCATTGAGCAAGCGGTTGAGCGTTCCGGTACTAAAATGGGTAATAAAGGTGCTGAAGCTGCGCTATCTGCCATTGAAATGGTTAGCCTGCTTAAGCAGCTTGAGGTTTAAGTTTAAATGAGTGACAACGATAAAAAACCGGCGTCTAAGAAAAAAGCATCACTGACTGAACAGCGTCGCAATGCGCGTAGTTTTGCCTTGCAAGCCCTGTATCAATGGGAGCTAGCAGGACAAGCTGTTCATGAAATTGAAGCTCAGTTTAGAGTAGACAACGATATGCGCAATGCGGATATCAAACTGTTCTCTGAGCTACTACATGGTGTTGCCGGTTCTAAAAGCGCGCTAGACAAGTCTTATACGGATTTCCTAGACCGTCAGATAGAAGAGCTAGACCCGATCGAGTTAAGTGTATTACGTATTGGTGCGTTTGAACTGTCTAATCGCATTCAAGTGCCATACCGCGTAGCCATTAACGAAAGTGTTGAACTAGCAAAAACCTTCGGTGCTACGGATAGTCATCGCTATGTAAACGGGGTGTTAGATAAACTAGCACAACGTGTTCGCATGGATGAGATTCGTGAACAGCGTCAGCGCAAATCATAAGATCGAATGTCACTAGGCGAATTTGAACTCATTCAGCGCTATTTTTCAGGAGCATCTTCGGATGCTTCTGTTGCATTAGGCATAGGTGATGATTGTGCGGTGCTGTCTATCCCAGAGGGGATGCAGCTTGCGGTGTCGATTGACACCTTGGTTCAAGGCACCCACTTTCTCGAAGGCACATCTGCTGATCTGTTAGCGAGTCGATTATTTGGTTCTGCATTAAGTGACCTCGCTGCTATGGGGGCTAGCCCCGCGTGGTTAACACTCGCATTAACCTTGCCAGAGGCAGATGAAGATTGGCTACAGTTGTTTAGCCATCGTTTGTCAGAGCTGTGTGCTGAATACAGTGTATCGCTGGTAGGGGGAGATACCACTAAAGGGCCGCTTACCTTATCTGCACAAGTGCATGGTTTTGTGCCTAATGGCCAACGTTTGACCCGGTCGGGCGCTCATGTTGGTGATCTCATCTGCGTGAGTGGTTCCTTGGGCGATAGCCGAGGTGGATTAGAGGGACTTCTCAAAGGTTTTGAAAATGATACTTACGCTGAAGAGTTACTACAGCGCTTTTATGCACCGATACCGCGTATCGAGTTGGGTAAAACGTTATTAGATAAAGCGAGCAGTTGTATTGATATTTCAGATGGCTTGCTATCAGATTTGGCGCATATTCTTAAAGCTAGTGGTCAGTTGGGTGCTCGTTTACAGCTGGAAGCTTTACCTCTATCTAAAGCGCTGGTATCCACGTTTGGTGAAGAAAATGCTCGTCAGTGGGCATTAACAGGGGGGGAGGATTTTGAGTTATGTTTCACTCTAGCGCCTGAGTATTTACCTCTTCTTAATCAATTGCAAACCATTGTGACGGTTGTGGGTAGTATTACGCCGACTGCAAAGGTAGAGCTTTATCTGCGTGGTGAAAAGTGTGAAATACAAGGCTCTGGTTATAATCATTTTCACAGTAACAATTAATTTTAGTAAGGATGCCCAGTGAATAAAGTGCCTGCGAGTGTATGGAAAAACCCGATTCACTTTTTAGCCTTTGGTTTAGGTAGTGGTGCAGCGCCTTGGGCGCCTGGGACATTTGGAACTTTAGCCGCGATTATTCCTTATTTCTGGTTTCAGCAGTTAAGTTTGCCTTGGTACTTAGTGATGCTGGCGGTAACTACGGTTATCGGTATCTGGCTGTGTGATCGCACATCAAAAGATATTGGTGTGAAAGATCATGGTGGGATCGTTTGGGATGAGTTTGTAGGCTTTTGGATCACTATGACTTTAGCCCCAGCGGGGATTATATGGATCGTGTATGGCTTCGTGCTATTCCGTATTTTCGATATCCTGAAACCTTGGCCTATTAAGTGGGCGGATCAGAAAGTTTCTGGTGGTTTAGGGGTTATGCTCGACGATATTATTGCGGGTGTTATGGCAGCTGCTATCCTGCAGATAACAGCCTACTTCTGGTTTCTTCAGACTGTTTGAAGCTACTTGGCTTAAAGTAAAAGCTAAATAGATAGAGCGCGCTGAATGGCCTGCTCTATTCCTTTCTCATCTAGACCGCATTGAGATAGTTGCTCGGCCCTTGATGCATGGCTTATCCACTGATCGGGTATGCCAAGCGTCAATAAAGGGGTCTTTTCTTTTGAACGGTGTAAATACTCGCTTACCGCAGATCCTGCGCCACCTATAATGCTATGGTCCTCTATGGTCACCAGTAGTTCATGTGACTTAGCTAAATCTGTGATAGCTGTTTGATCCAGTGGCTTCACAAAGCGCATATCCACCAGAGTGTAATTATGTTGTTCTGCCACGGCCTTTGCGTTTTCGATTAAGGGGCCAAAATTGAGCAGGGCGACTTTGTTGCCTTTTGAAATAGTTTTACTTGTCCCGATCTTATATTGAGTCATTTCGCCGGAGACGTGTGCAGGCACTGAACCTCTGGGGTAGCGTACAGCAGCGAGTCCATTAAATTGGTAGCCGCTATACAGCATGTTCCTGAGTTCAGTTGCATCTGATGGCGTCATAACAACGGCTTCAGGTAACACCCTCAGCATTGCGATATCAATTACGCCACTATGAGTTGCGCCATCTTCACCGACTAAGCCAGCTCGATCGATAGCAAGTAGTATGTCTAAGTCTTGAATAGAGATATCATGTACTAGCTGATCGAAAGCGCGTTGTAAGAATGTAGAATAGATAGCCACAACGGGCTTAATTTTCTGACACGCCATTCCTGCCGCTAGCGTGAGCGCATGTTGCTCTGCGATGGCTACATCAAAAAAACGATCAGGAAAACGTTTGGCAAACTCAATCAGGTCCGAGCCTTCACGCATCGCTGGAGTAATTGCGGTTAGGTTTGTATCTGTAGTGGCTAGGTCACATATCCAGCGACCAAAAATATTAGAGTAACTAACTTTGGATTGTTTCGGTTGGTGGATAGGGTTGATCTTAGTTATGGCGTGGTAGCCAATTGGGTCATCTTCCGCAGGCTGAAAGCCTTTCCCCTTTTTTGTGATCAGATGTAAAAACTGTGGCCCAGGTGTGTTCAGTACTTTGGATAAGGCTTTAAGTAGCAGAGGCAGATCATGACCATCAATTGGGCCAGTATATTCAAAGTCCAATGCTTCAAATAAAGCCGCCGTCGTTTCTCCATCGCTTCGACCTTTGGCACTTTTATCTTTAATGTTCTTGGCTAGATATGTCGCTAATCCCCCTTCATTCTCAGAGATAGACATATCATTATCATTTAGAATGACCAGCAGATTTGTATTGGTATGTGCCGCATGATTGAGAGCTTCAAAGGCCATTCCGGCAGTCATTGCTCCATCGCCAATCACCGCAACAGTTTTGTTGTTTTTACCACGTAACTTGTCAGCTATTGCCATACCAAGTGCAGCACTGATGGATGTGCTGGAATGACCCACGCCAAAATCATCATAGATGCTTTCTGAACGTTTAGGGAAAGGGGAGGGGCCCTCTTTTTGACGGATGGTCGGCATCTCCTGACGGCGCCCTGTCAGAATCTTGTGTGGATAACACTGATGGCCAACATCCCATACCAAATGATCGTTAGGCGTATTGAGACTGTAATGCAGTGCAATGGTGAGCTCTATCACCCCTAAGCCTGCGCCAAAATGCCCGCCGCTTTGGCCAACGCTATAGAGCAAAAAGGAACGTAGTTGCGTGGCTAGCTCGGGTAGTTGGCTGGTGGTAAGCGTGCGTAACTGCTCAGGTGTTTCTACCTGATTTAAAAGAGGTGTATCAGGAGGGCATGTTGGAATCATGTGGAACATAACGGGTCTTTTAGGTGATCGAGAAGTTAGTGATCGCGTTGCACAATAAAGTCAGCCAGAGCGATTAAATCACGGGCATTCGAACCAAAAGGTTTTAATGCTTGCACTGCTTCAGTATGTAGTTGTTGTAGCAACAGCTTAGCACCTTCAAGGCCTAATAGCGCAGGATAAGTTGGCTTGTTTTGTTCTAGATCGGAGCCTTGAGGTTTTCCAATTACTTCAGAATCACCTTCAATATCAAGAATGTCGTCCTGAACTTGGAAAGCTAGGCCGATAGCCTTTGCGTAGTTACTTATCGCTGATAATTGTTCAGCATTAGTCTTACCGCAGGTAATCGCGCCCATAATGGCTGAGCACTGGAGTAAAGCGCCTGTTTTATGTTGATGCATAGCTTCTAGCTGTTCAAACGATAACATTTTACCCACGTTACGAAGATCGAACGATTGCCCGACAACCATGCCTTGATGCCCAGCAGATATGCTTAGTTTATGGATGAGCTTAACTTTAGTTGCGTTGTCTAGCTGAGCGTCACTTGTGATGAGCTCAAACGCAAGGCATTGTAATGCATCGCCTGCAAGAATAGCGGTCGCCTCATCAAAGGCAATATGGCAAGTAGGTTTTCCACGCCTGAGATCGTCATCATCCATAGCGGGTAGGTCATCATGAACTAAGGAGTAGCTATGAATGCATTCGATAGCCGCTGCTGCAGAATCTGCTTGTTGAGGTACACCTCCGAGCATCGCGTTGACCATATAGACTAATGTAGGCCTGACACGTTTTCCGCCATTGAACAGCGAATACTGCATAGATTTCTGTAGTTCAGGATCTATGCTCTGTTCAGAAATGCAGGCTTCTAGATATGTATCGACGCGTTCTCTGTACTGAGCCAGAAGGTTGCTGATGCCCAAGACTAGATATCCTCAGTAGGCTGAAACGGTTTGGTTTTAAGTTCACCACCCGATTCGATTAACATTTGTACTTTTTGCTCAGCTTGAGCGAGGATGTTTTGGCAGTCTCGTGTCAGACTTACGCCCTCTTCAAAGGCTTTAAGAGAATCTTCCAGAGATAGATCACCTTGTTCCATTTGTGTCACAAGAGATTCTAATTCGGTCAACGATTGCTCAAAATCTGTTACTTTCTTTTTGCGAGGCATGGGAATAAATTCACAATGAAAGCGCTAAACTTACCTAAGCATGGCTCTAGAATCAAATATACCTAAAGAATAAGACTTAAACGCTTGTATGGTGGGTGATTGTTGGCCTATTTTTGCTATGATAGAAGATTCGTATAGTAAGTATTTAGCAGTGCTTTTAATGCTTGTAATGAGGATTGTTGAGTGGATATAGCTACTCTCGTTGGTTTGTTAGGTAGTTTTGGTATTGTAATCGCCGCGATTGTCACCGGTGGCGATGCAGGGGTGTTTATTAACCCTCCATCTTTGTTAATCGTTATTGGCGGTAGTATCTTCGTTGTATTGATGAAATTTACGCTGGGGCAGTTTTTAGGCGCCGGTAAAATTGCTGCTAAAGCTTTCATGTTTAAGTCACTCAATCCTGAAGATATTATTGCTGAAACGGTTGAGTTAGCGGATGCCGCTCGTAAAGGTGGCTTACTGTCTCTAGAAGATAAAACAGTAAGCAGTGACTTTATGCAGCGCGGTATTCAGCTGCTGGTTGATGGCCACGATCCTGATGTCGTGAAGACACTCCTAAATAAAGAAGCAAAATTAACCCATGACCGCCATGAATTTGGTGCCACGGTTTTCTCCGCAATGGGTGATGTTGGCCCTGCGATGGGAATGATTGGTACTCTGGTGGGTCTGGTACAGATGCTTTCTAACATGAGTGACCCTAAGTCTATCGGTCCTGCGATGGCGGTAGCACTACTAACAACGCTTTACGGAGCAATGTTGGCAACCATGGTTGCGTTACCTATTGCGGACAAACTGAATGTTCGTAAAGACGAAGAAGCGCTCAATGCAGCGTTAATTATCGATGGTCTATTAGCCATTCAAGCAGGTCAGAACCCACGTGTTATCGAACAGATGTTGAGAAACTATCTGCCAGAGAAAAAACGTGCGGCGGCTGAAGGTTAATTCGGTAAGGAGCTGAACGATGAGTGATACCGAAGAACAAGAATGCCCTCCTTGCCCCGCGGGGCTCCCCGGTTGGTTGGCAACATTTGGCGACTTAATGTCGCTATTGATGTGCTTTTTCGTACTTCTTCTCTCTTTCTCAGAGATGGATGTATTGAAATTCAAGCAGCTTGCCGGTTCGATGCGAGAAGCATTTGGTGTGCAAAATCAGATCAAGGTAGAAGACATACCGAAAGGAACTTCTATTATCGCGCAGGAGTTTAGCCCTGGACGTCCTGAGCCAACGCCGTTAAATGAAATTCGTCAGATGACGACTAATAACGATATGAATACCCTCGATATTCGCTCAAAAGAGGGCGAGAGTGATGCCCCTGATAAAGAGAAAGGCGAAGATCAAGAACTTCAAAAACAGCAAGAGCAGGAGGCTAAAGAGGAAGCGGTAGAGTTTGCCGCTGCCTTAGCGGAAGAGATTGGTGACGGCAGTGTTGAAGTTGAAACGGATGGTAAGAAAATTATTATTCGTATCAAAGAAAAAGGGGCATTTGATTCAGGTTCTGCTGAGCTTAAATTTGAGTCGATTCCAGTGTTAGCTAAGATTCGTGATGTACTTCTAGATGTAAAAGGTAATGTGGCGATTGAAGGGCACAGCGATAACATTCCTTATGCTGGGCGTCGCTTTGAATCTAACTGGGATCTATCTGTAGCGCGTGCATTGGCTGTCGCGCATGAGTTGTTTGGTGATCCACGTATTGATCAGTCTAGATTTAAAGTATTGGGATTGGCGGATACTAAACCGCTGGCGCCAAATGATACGCGTGCGAATCGAGTGAAAAACCGTCGTGTTGAGATTATTGTTCAGAAAGGAAAAGATAAAGAATCACCGGATAAGATTAAGGTGAGTTCTGAAGATGATCCTGATGCAGAGCTTTTAAATCTGTCGCCGACAGAGATCTTCTAATCTTGAATTACAGACATAAAAAAATCGCCTAATGGCGATTTTTTTATGTCTGATCACAACTTATTTAGAGTTATCTAGCATGTACTGTACAGCAGCTTGAAGTTCGCCATCTGTGCAATCCATACATAAACCTTTAGGAGGCATAGCGCCTTTACCTTTAGTTGCGGATACCATTAGAGCTTCTATACCTGTAGCGGCACGTGGTGCCCACTCTTCAGCGTTGCCCATTACAGGTGCGCCAGTTCCAGCCGCAGCATGGCACATAACACATGTTTTACTGTATACAGCAGCGCCATCACGCTCAGCCATTGCTGCTGCAGGTAACATCATAGTCGCAGCCGCTGCTGCAATAAGTACTTTTTTCATTATAATTTTCCTATAAGTGCTCATCGATTGGTTATTGGGACTAACAGGCTTCCCCACAAAACATAAGCCGGCTATTCCTAGCTGACTATATTAGTACACCAACTAGGGTGAATTGTATCTGAACGAAACCAATAGAAGAATCGAATGATGCTAAAGAATATAGGGAAATTGGTCTAAGGAATGAGAGGTAGCTAAATTAGCTACCTAATTGCATCGCAAAACTGGCTTGGTTGTGTTGTGTGCGAAGAGTTTGAGCCTGAATTTTTTGCTCAGCGTTATACTCATGGATCGCTTGATCAACAACATGTTTAGGCGCAATAGCAAGATTGACAACATCAATCTCAGAATAGCCTCGGTTTAACAGCTGTTTTAGCTGTACTTTTAAATTACTTTCTCTCATTTTTTTATTTGCCTCTTTATATGTGAGGCTAATGATGCACGGGAATTATTGCAGAATTATTGCAAGGGCTAAGAATCGCCCCCAATTTTTATGCCTAAGGCTTGATAGGCTTCCTCTACTACCTCAGGGTTAATATCAGGGGGGCTGACATCAACGTCTTTCGACAGTTGATTCACCACCGTTTTCAACACAGCGATTCGAGAAAACCATTTATGATTTCCTTGAATAATATTCCAAGGCACTGTTTTAGTTGATGTGTAGTTAAACATGTCATCAATTGCATGCTCATAGTCAGACCATCGACTACGGTTTCGAATATCTTCCGTAGTGAGTTTCCAGCGTTTTACGGGATTATTTAAGCGCTCTTCAAAGCGCTTAAGTTGCTCATCCGGAGTGATGTGAATAAAGATTTTGATAATTCTTGCGCCGTCATCGCTCAGGCTACGCTCAAACTCGTTGATCTCTTGATATGCGCGCTGCCATTCCTTGGAGCATGCAAAGCCCTCGACGCGCTCTACTAGTACTCTTCCATACCAGGAGCGGTCAAATATAGCGATAGAGCCGGCTGCAGGTAGGCGAGCTTGGAATCGCTGCAAGTAATGTTTACTTTGCTCAGCAGAAGAGGGGGCGCTAATGGGGTGTACAGTAAATCCTCGGGGGTCTAGTTTTTCGGTCATTCGGCGGATAGCTCCACCTTTGCCACTTGCATCCCATCCTTCAAGCACGATAATCGCCCTACGGTTTTGGTGGTAATAGGCTTGCTGGACTTGAAGCATCTTTTTTTGCCATTTTTTTAGCTTTTTTTGATACTCGTCTTTGTCCGTTACAATAGCATTGCGGAAATCAACATCTGCAAGTTGTGGGGTGTTTGTATCGAGAATGATAGGGCTTGGCTGATGCATATAACTCTCCGCTGACTCTATGCGAGGCTTTTGTAAGATATTTGTTACAAAGTAACTTCAGATCCCTTCTATTGCTTTGAGAATAGGTGAAGCTAGAAACGAGTGCAATTTTGCTAAAGACTATTGTTTCGCCGTTAGTGGGCCTACGGCTAGTTTTTTCGCGAGTTAAAGTTATTATTCTGAAAGTTTGGCCTTGCGGGGAAATGTAAAGTTAATGGTGAGTCCTGGGCAGGCGTTATGAATGGATACATTGCCACCAAAGACTGCATTGGCAAGGTTGTACACTCTATATAAACCTAGTCCTGAATCTCCCACGCCTAATTGTGATGTGAAAAAGGGGTCAAAGGCTTGTTTTATAATGGCTTCATCAAGTCCGCAGCCATTATCTGAAAAGTTGAAGGTCAGTGCTGTTGACGTTTCTAAACAGTCCACACTAAAAAATCCCGAATCTTGTAAGCCGTGCCTTAAGCTGTTTTCCAGTAGGCTAAATAATATCTGTTCAAAGGCGCCTTGATCGTTGGTAATGAAGAGATTATGTGGAACATTATTCACTAGATTAATGTTGCGGCCTAAGCATTCATTTTGAACGAGCTTGAAAATATCATTGATCACTTCATAAGGTTGGAATTGAGTTAGTACGTTGTGAGTTTGATCATTACTCAGTTCTTTGAACCGTCCCACTAATTTAATACAGCGGGTAAGGCTTTCCTCTATTAGCGTCTCAGACTTTTCCGCAGTTTTTAAATACTCTTGCATCTGATTTTGGCTTAGTTGTTGGTCATTGAAACTAGTGGCTAGTTGAGAGAGTGACTCTTGTGAGCTGCTGAGGCTTAACAGCATATTGCTTAACGGTGTATTTAACTCATGGGCAACACCAGCGACTAACTGACCGAGCCCTGCAAGTCTCTTCGCTTCAATAAGTTTTTCTATCGTGCCTTGAAGCTCTAGATGTGTTTCTTGTAGTTCTAGGAACTGCTTGTGAATTGTTTGTTCTGCGATCACCCTATCAGTGATGTCTTTTAAGGTTTCAATGGCACCAATGATATTTCCTTGAGCGTCGAGTAAAGGGGAGGCGCTAAAGTTTAACCAAAGCCCTGATTCGCCCATGTTAGGGAAAAAATCTTCCGCTTCATAAGCACCTTCTATCAGTGCGGATCGTGTAAGGCTCTCTCCATAGAATTGCTTCAAAGTTTTGATAGATGCTCGGTCGACGACTAAATCGGCCAGAGTTGGACGTGCTTCCATGTAAAAGCCTTTCCATGTGTTGCTACCATTGATAGCTTCTTTAGCGGGTATGCCAGATAGCACTTCACAGGCTTTATTCCAATGAGTAATAGTGTGGTTTTTATCAATCACAAAGGTCGGTGTTGGTGTGCCTTGCAGTATTTGAAATAGCTGACGTTGGCTATTCGCCACTGCATTTTGAGCGGAGCGCAACTCTGTTAGATTTCTGCCAACACCATGATACCCAGCGAAGTTTCCATTTGAATCAAACCTCGGATTACCGCTGACCATATAATGTTGAATTTGGTTATTATCACCGAACACTTCATATTCAAAATCGTGGAAAGGCTTGTGTTGTGAGCAGCAGTCTATATGCGCTTGAAGCTCTTCGTCAGATACGCCCGAGATTGGCATCTCCCAACGGCATTTACCGATAAATAACTCTTGATTACGCTGCATTTTTTGCGGAGAAAAGCCAAAGAAACGCGTAAATTTAAAGTGCTCATCTTGCTCCCAAAACCACTCGGTGGAAAGTTCTGCAAACTCTACAAGAAGCTCGTTTTCTTTTTCCGTTTCTTGTACGCGAGTTTTTAGCTGCTTTATTGTGTTGTGAGCATCGGACATAACAAACTAGGTATCTGTCAGCAATGAAGTAATTTTAGAATAGCTAAGAGAGGGCTTAATCACAAAAAATAGTGCTGAATTCATCAGTAATGGAATGACGAGTCATCAAAAGGTAGGGGGGAGGCTATAAATATTTATAGATGCTTGAAATAGATAAAAAGTGACGATTTAGGAATATTTCCTAGTTTAAGTTGGGATATAATCCGTTATGGTTGTCTTGCTTCATTAACCTGTAAAGATTAAAGTCATGGATGATAAAAAAATATGCAGCTGCTGTGAAAAGCAGTCTACAGAGCAAACCGCTCATGCTGATCTAAAACTGATCAGTTCCATACCTGAAAGTTCTATCTACCGTTGCTCATGCTGCAATACTTTTTGGATGTATGATATCGATGGTTGGGAACATCTAGAATTTGATACTGTATTGGGTATGGCTTCTTAGCTTTTATACAGTGCTTTCTATACAGTGACGCTGTCTTTATCTAACTAGCTTCTTGCTTAAAAGCCACTATAGGTAAGATAAGGTAATGTAGCGCCGTAAGTGTTTGTTACGGCGCTTATACTTAAAACTGTCTATAAGGTAAGAACTTCCCAGATAGCACTACGTTTACACGATCCCCATTAGGGTTCTCTTCACGTTTAATATCCATTGAAAAGTCGATAGCGCTCATAATGCCGTCCCCAAACTCTTCATGAATCAGCTCTTTAATTGTGCTGCCATATACATTGACGACTTCGTACCAGCGGTAGATAAGAGGGTCAGTTGGAACCGCAGTTGGCAGTGAGCCTTTGTAAGGTACAATCTGCAACCAAGCAATAGCTTCATCGGATAAAGCAAAGATTTCACCCACTTTCTCTGCTTGTTCCTTATCGAAAGTCATCTGTCCTAAGCAACCGGCGGTTGTCCATTCTTTCGATAGATCTAAGGCTTCTGCTACTTCACTCCACTTGATACCTTTGGCAACTTTTTGCGAAAGAATCAGGGCTGTTACTTCTTCTCGATTACTAATCATGGTGAGTCCTCATTCGTAGCTAATCAGGCTAGCAAGTTATGTATATAGTTGAGTAACCCCGCTATAACTCCTGCAAGAATGAGGGACACACTCTTCCAGAAAAGTAGCGGGTTACGATCCAGTAAAGGGGGCTTTGTTTCACTTAAGAATTTTTGATTAGGATTCCTAAGATCAAAAATAAATTCACTCAGTTCATCGTAGCGTTTGAATGAATTAGGGTTTAGGGCTTTACGCAGCGTATGGTCTATCCAAGCGGGAATCTCGCGCTCATCATCGAGAACCGGCTCATATTTAAGTCGCCTTTGAGCTGCCACCGTACGAGCTTTGGCAATGCTGGTACCGTATGGGAAACGGTTGGACAGCATATGGTAGGTCAGCACCGCTAAAGAGAACAGATCTGAACGGCTGGAGACTGCTTCACCGACAAAATACTCCGGTGCCATATACAATGCAGTACCCTGCATGTCGTCCTGTTCAAGAATACTTTCCGCTTCAATGATTCCAGCAACCCTTACGCCGCCAAAATCAATGATTTTAACGATACCGTTTGTGTCGATCATAATGTTATCGGGCTTAAGATCTTGATGCAGAATCTCCATGCGATGCATCGCCTGCAGCCCCTTAGCTACTTGCTCAATAATTCCTCGAACGGCCTCAAGTGAGGGGGAGGGGTTGTCTATGAGCCACTGTTTAAGTGTAATGCCTTCAATATACTCAGTTACGCAATATAGATAGTTTCGTTTGCGGCTTTGTATGCCCGCTTTCATCACGTGGGCGTTATTAATACGACGCGCGACCCACTCTTCCATTAAAAAACGTTCTAGATAGGCTTGATCGTTTCTGAGTTCAACAGAAGGTATTTTGATGACGACACGGGTTTTATCTTCTAAATCTTCCGCTAGATAAACATGACTTCGGCTATTAGCATGCATCTCACGCAGAATCATATAACCATCGAACTCTTCTCGCGCCTGTAATACAGGGGGGAGTTCTAAAGCATCGACTTGCTGTTGCAGTGTGCTGCTCTCTATACTGGGCAGTTGATCTATTCTGACAAACTGCAATGTCAGATTGTCATCGCTACCTTTCTCAAGAGCTAGATTAATTAAGGTTTCCGCCGCTTTATCTAGATCGTTCTCATGGGCTTTCAGGGTGTTTAGTACATCTTCCGTATCACAGTATTCATACACACCATCAGTACAAAGAAGGAAATAATCTCCTTGTTTAAGTGCGACCGTTTGGTAATCGACTTCAACAGAAAGGTCGATCCCCATTGCTCGGCTTAGGTAACTTTTTTCCTTAGATAACCATAGGCGATGATCCTTTGTCAGTTGTTCTAATCCATCATCACGTAGTCGGTATATTCGACTATCACCCACATGAAAAAGATGTGCCGTGGATGATTTGAAAATGGCTGCGCTTAACGTGCAAACATAACCCTTGTCTTTATTGAAACGGGCTTCGCTTCGCTGTGTTTGGGAGTGTAGCCAGCCATTGATAGATTCAATAACTCTTAAACCTGATGTATGTACAGACCAAGCATCGGACGTACAAAAATAGTCACTTAGAAAGCTTTTAACGGAGGTTTCACTGGCAATCTGGCTTACATCGCTACTACTGATACCATCAGCCAGAATCACAGCGGCACCCTTGAGACTTAATTGAGGTTCGCGAGGAATCAGTGAGCCGTGAAAGTCTTGATTGAGTTCTTTAATACCCTTATCGCTGTACTGCCCTGTAGTGATTTTAAGTTGGTTCTTCATCAGGATAGCTCTGCTCTTATTTGTATTTAACGGTACATTTAGAAGGACATTTAAGGGTACATTTATTTAAGGTATTAATAGTGAAGGTAAAATATAGACTGGCTCTGAAGTAAACCCCGGCGATCATCCTGAAGGCCGGGGTCTGTTGTGCTTATATCTCTGTTGGATTCACAGGATTAAAGCGCTGCAACAGTATGACCCGCTGCTTTAGCCTTTCTTTCTTTGCTCGTTTTAACGTGAGTCAGGTAGATAGGTAAACCAACCAATAGTAAACCACCTGCCAAGTTACCTAATACTGTAGGAATCTCATTCCAGATCAGGTAATCCATAATTGTGAAGTCACCACCCATGATCATAGAGAATGGGAATAGGAACATGTTAACGATGGAATGTTCGAATGCCATGTAGAAGAACAACATGATTGGCATCCACATCGCAGCCATTTTAGCGCCAGCAGACGTAGATATCATTGCACCCACAACACCCATAGATACCATCCAGTTACATAGCATGCCGCGGATAAAGATAGTGAACCAGCCTAGAATGCCTTGCTCTTGGTAACCCAATGTTCGGGATTCACCAATGGAGCTTACTTTCGCTGCGACTGCACCGCCATCAACCTGATAACCGTAAGTTAGAATAAAAGAGGCAAAGAAGGCAACCGTCAATGCGCCACATAGGTTACCCAGGAATACTAAGCCCCAGTTACGCATTAGTTCGCTCATATTACAGCCCGGACGTTTGTCTAGAACGGCTAAAGGTACCAGCGTGAATACACCTGTCAGTAAGTCAAATTTCATCAAATAAAGCATGATGAAACCAACAGGGAACAAAACAGCGCCCAGTAGTGGGTTACCTGTTTTGGTTATAACCGTAATCGCGAAAAACGCAGCTAATGCCAGAATGGCACCCGCCATGAATGCGCGAATAAAGGTGTCTTTGGTGGACATGAATATCTTCTGTTCACCGGCATCAACCATTTTGGTTGCAAACTCGCTGGGTTCTAAATAAGCCATACACTAACTCCTGCAATTTTTAAAAAATGATCTTGCTGAGCGCTTATATTGAGAAAAATTTATCAATATAAACGTTCAGCAAAACGTGATTCTGTTATTTGCCCTACAAGTTTTAGGTTGAAGAAAATTCATTATTTGAATTCCCTGTTTATCGCACCTAAGTTCTCACTGGGTTTTATAAATTTGTTAAATTATAGAGCACAAAAAATGCCATGTTTTATTTTTTCTTATATTTCATTTGGTTATGTGTTTTTTTTGGGGAGGGGCTGAGGTTGAAAGGAATATTGCGGTGCACAATTAGTGGGCAGTAAATATTAAATGCACTAATATTAGGCTTGGATTTAGACTAAAGGTTAGCTAGTGCTATTTGTGGAGGCTTAGCTTCTGAGTGGGGCTTATTCTCTTCGATATTTGGCTGCGCTAAAGGTGCTTGAGTCAGTGCCAAATCAGAATTGTGAGGAATATTTCGGTGGGTCTAATTTTACTCTGAACCTAGTCGTTGAAGAGCTCAGACAGCGAATTCTAAAAAAAGACCCACTCAGTAGTGGGTCTTTTAGGATTAAAAGTGAAGCCTATTAGAGAGCTTAAACACCATTAAAAAGCAAGTGCACGCCTATACTGGCTACATATCCTAGTGCAATAGCAGGGGTCCATTTTAGGTGGGAGGCAAAGGTATAGACGCCTCGAGCGGTACCAAGCAGTGCTACACCTGCGGCGGAACCAATGGCTAGCATACTGCCGCCGACACCCGCTGTCAGGGTCACTAATTGCCACTGTCCTAGAGACATGGCTGGGTCCATGGTCAATACTGCAAACATAACCGGAATGTTATCGACAATGGCAGATAATACACCCACTAGGCTATTAGCCCAAGTTGGGCCCAGATCGTTGTACATTAGCTCGGAAACGATGGCCATATAACCAAACTGACTTAAACCTGCTACACACATAATCACGCCGTAGAAGAACAATAAGGTGTCCCATTCGGCACGTGATACACGCTCCATAACGTCGAATTGCTTAACTTCTTCCCTGCACTCAGTCATATCTTCCAACAACTCTACGGCACCAATTGTTTCACCATTATCATCAACTACAGGTGCGGCGCTGAACATCAAATATGCACCGGAATTGCCAACGTTTTCAAAATAATTAGCAGCATCGTATGACTTGTCACCCATAGGGTTTTCACGATAGTGATTATGGTAATGCTGACGAACACCCGCGCCTGATTCATCTTCCAGAACGACATCGGCTAACGTTGGACGTAGCTCCTTATAGAAGCCCTTCCAGTGATCTTTAGTGCCAATCATCTCATCGGCTTTAATACCCGTTAAATCTTCCAGAGCGGTATTCCAATGGGTAACATTTTTTTCTTTATCAATCATGAACGCTGGATAAGGCTGATCATTCAGGTGTTCACCTATATTCTTACCAAACGTCTGCAAGATATTTAAAGGGTTTGGATGAGTGTCTCTACGTCCACCGAATATTGAATCAGCCATAATCGTCCGACCTTCAACCTTTTTCAGGTAGAACGAATACATACCTAAGTAGCCAAGACCAAACATCATGCCAGCTGCAGGCGGTAGGTGTAGGAAACTGTGGAAGCATACTGCAGTAACAATAGTCGCAAGAAACAGAACGATCATTACCTTCGCTCCCATTTTCATAAAGGACTTTTCTTGAGACCCTTCTGGAATCTCATTAGGAATAGCAAAGTGCATGATAACCGCAGGCACTAACCAGTTAACCAGAGATGGGAGAAACAGTGGTAGGAATTGCAAGAACTCTACTTTGCCTTTTTGCCAAACCATCAGGGTTGTAATATCCCCGAATGGGGAGAAAGCACCACCTGCGTTTGCTGCTACAACAACGTTGATACAAGCAATAGAGACGAAGCGAATGTTCTTACCGCCAACAGCCATAACAACCGCGCCCATAAGTAGGGCAGTAGTCAAGTTATCTGCAATTGGAGAGATAAGAAAAGCAAGTGTACCTGTTACCCAGAAAACCTTACGCAATGAATAGCCACGAGAGACTAGATAAGCCCGAAGCGCTTGGAATACATTACGATCTTCAAGCGCATTTATGTAGGTCATCGCGACTAACAGGAACAAGAAGAGCTCTGCGTATTCAATAATGGCATGCTTAATTGCGTTGTGCGCCTGTTCTGAAGCACCAATCTCGTTAAAGGCTAATGCAACCAGAATCCAAATAAGACCCGCAGCCACTAGAACCGGCTTACTCTTAAGTAAATGGATATTGTTTTCCAATGGAACCAATGAGTAGGCCAAAATAAAAATAGCTACACTCAAATAGCCATAGAAAGAGGCACTCAATTCCGGAATATCAGCAGCTGTGCCGCCAGATTCTGCAAAGGCAGTAACCGGAAGCAGTAAAAGACCAAAGACGGTCAACAGAAAACGTAGACTCGGCATGTTGATCTGTGGAAAAGACATCGACAGGTTCATGGTTAAATCCGATTTTAAGATTAGTTGTGTTTGGATCAGGTTATGTGTTTTTTAAATACCTGTCGAAATAGCATAAAAATTGATCATTTTTATACTATCTACGCCTAGTAACGTTTCATAACCTGACCAAACTCGACTTTTTTGTAAAATCAGCGTTTGGCCTGACAGGTTACTAGCATGACGTGTATCTAACTCTATGTTGCAGCGCACACAATCCTGAGCGGAGGCTATATTACCGCGTTCAATGCTAAGGGGCAAAGTGGTCTTTAGAGCAATAAATCTCCAACCTTAGGGTAAAAGAGTCGGTCAAAAGGATCAGGGATCAGAATACTTTGTTGAATGCTTACTCATCAGTGTCCCATTTTGACATAGATTAATGAACGAATAGGGACAGCTATTGAGTTTTCTATGGATAGTGCATAAAAGGTCATACGTTATTTTGTCTTGTAAATCATAGGGTTAATTTTCATCAGCCCCGCTGAATATCGAATAGCCTATTCACTGCGTGTACGGTTTGTGAGTAGTTAATATGAAATACACTAGTAACAGGCTCGGTTATAGACTGAAGGTTGGTCGGGGGGAACTGTAGGAGCTCAGCCTCTGAGCGAATGATTGCCCGTTTGCTGAAGAGTTGCGGAGCCTTGTACGGGGCTTGGCTTCCAGCATATTATTCTTTTTTATTTATAGGCTTTCAGCCCTTATGGGAAAACAACAGCTTTTTCCCTTAAGAATACACTCCCGTAAAAACAGCAGCCTATTCCTTGTTTCGCTTCGCGAAATTCCCCGTTGGAGCTCAGCCCTTTATACCCGGAGGGTGCCTGAGCGAGGTTTATTCTTTTCGATACTCGGCTGCGTCAAAGGTGTTTGAGTCCGTGCCAGATTTGGGTTGCGGGTTTTGCTTAGAGGGGCCTAATCTTGCTCTGGACCCGATTGTTTCGATGACCTGTAGGAGCTCAGCCCTTTATACCCGGAGGGTGCTAGAGCGAATGATCACCCGTTTACTGAAGAGTTGCAGTACTTCGTACGCGGTTTGGTTTCCAACATATTATTCTTTTTTATTTAAAGGCTGAAAGCCTAAAAGAGAAAAAACCTCGCACACGGGGTGGCTTCCTACAAAAGATATAAACAGGCAAGGTGCCTCATATTTTAGACATAAAAAAACCGGCCAAAGCCGGTTTTTTTATTTTGCTGACACTTAGTTAACACCTTGCATCAGCTAGGCTCTTAAATCTTTGATTTAAAACCCTCAATTTGGTGGGATGGCGTCTAACGAATAGCTTGCTTAACTTATTGTTATTAAATAACTTGTATTTGTATGCTTTTTTATAGGCCCCCGTTTAAGCCCCCTTGGTTGTTTGTTCTGTAGAGCTAAATAATTATCCCCTCCTTATATCTGGCTGCTAGTTGATAATGAGTGAATGCGGCGTTTACCCTCTTTCTGCATGCTTATTCAAGAAGAAACCGAGAATGTGGAACTGTACGGATGGGGTCGGAGCTTATAGTAAATGGAGCTAAGACTTTGGGAACGCTGGTTTCGAGTGTTATATTGCCTATTCAAAAGAAGTCGCTTACGCAGACAGGATGTTAGGCATGGATAAAAAGCAACTTACCGAAACCGATATTATCAGCAAGTTTATCCTTCCAGCGGTCAAAGAAGCTGGTTGGGACGATATGAGTCAGATTCGCCAAGAGGTGAAACTGCGTGATGGTAAGGTTGTTGTCCGTGGTCAGGCGGCAGCACGTAAGAAAGTTAAGTCCGCTGATATTGTCCTTTATCACAAGCCCGGTATGCCATTGGCGGTAATCGAAGCTAAAGCCAATAAGCATGAGATCGGTAAGGGGATGCAGCAAGGCTTGGATTATGCCGGTCTGCTCGAAGTGCCTTTCGTATTCGCGACCAATGGCGATGGGTTTATCTTTCATGACAAAACCAATCCTGATGAGCTGGAAACAGAGATCAGTCTTGTCGATTTTCCTAGCCCCGCTCAGCTCTGGCAAAAATTCTGTATATGGCGCGGCTTCACTGAAGCTCAGTTGCCGATTATTACCCAAGATTACCATGATGACGGCAGCGGTAAGTCGCCCCGTTATTATCAGTTGCAAGCGGTCAATAAAACCCTAGAAGCAATATCACTCGGGCAGAATCGTGTGCTATTGGTGATGGCTACCGGTACCGGTAAAACCTACACCGCATTCCAGATTATCTGGCGCTTGTGGAAGGCTAAAAATAAAAAACGCATCTTGTTTTTGGCAGATCGCAATATTCTGGTCGATCAGACCCGTATTAACGATTTCCAACCCTTCGGTCAGGCTATGACCAAAATCACCGGTCGTACAGTTGATCCGGCCTATGAAATCCACCTTGCCCTGTACCAAGCACTCACCGGTCCAGAAGAATCACAGAAGGCCTATAAACAAGTCGATCCCGACTTCTTCGACTTGATCATTATCGACGAGTGCCATCGTGGTAGTGCCGCAGATGACAGCGCATGGCGTGAGATTCTGGAATACTTCAGCAGCGCCACTCAAGTGGGTCTAACGGCTACACCTAAAGAAACGGAAGAGGTGTCTAACACTGATTACTTCGGTGAGCCGGTGTATACCTATTCACTTAAACAGGGCATCGAAGATGGATTTCTAGCGCCTTATAAGGTGGTGCGGGTAGATATCGATATCGACTTGCAAGGTTGGCGGCCAACGAAAGGGCAGGTGGATAAAAAGGGCGAAATGCTCGAAGACCGAATCTACAATCAGAAAGATTTTGATCGCACGTTGGTGATTGATGAGCGCACCGAGCTGGTGGCGCAAACCATCACCAGCTATCTACAGCGCACCGATCCGATGGCTAAAACTATCGTTTTCTGCAATGACATCGACCATGCGGACCGAATGCGCCGTGCGTTAGTTAATCTGAACCCCGAGCAAGTCGCCAAAAACGAAAAGTATGTGATGAAGATCACCGGTGATGATGAGATAGGTAAGGCGCAGCTGGATAACTTTATCAATCCTAAAAAGCCCTACCCCGTGATTGCCACCACCTCAGAGTTGATGAGCACCGGTGTGGATGCCAAGACCTGCAAACTGGTGGTATTGGATCAAAGCATTCAATCCATGACCAAGTTCAAACAGATTATCGGGCGCGGCACCCGTATTGATGATCGTTATAACAAACTGTGGTTTACCATCCTTGATTTTAAAAAGGCCACCGAACTGTTTGCCGATGAGCGCTTTGATGGTATCCCTGAGCGGATAATGACCGCTGACCCAGGTGACATAATCGAGGGTGGCGGTGAACTGGATGACATTATTAACGGAGTAGATCCATCAATCCCTGTTGATGGGGGTGAAAATCCAATAAGCGAAGGCCCCATAGGTGAAGAGCCAGGAGTTTATGAGCCATTCCCTCAAGGAGGTGGTGATGGCGAGTGGGGTGATGATGAACCTAAAGTCACAAAGTTTTATGTCAATGGCGTAAAGGTAAAAGCCATTGCCGAGCGAGTGCAGTATTACGATACCGACGGCAAGTTAGTGACAGAGTCATTTAAAGATTACACCCGTAAAACGATGGCCAAGCATTACACCTCGCTGGATGAGTTTACTAAACGCTGGAATGACGCCGAACGTAAACAGGTGATCATCGATGAATTGGAAGGCGAAGGCATTCTCTGGGATGTGCTTGCCCAAGAGGTCGGCAAAGACCTCGATCCATTCGACCTGATCTGCCATGTGGTTTATGATCAGCCGCCGCTCACCCGTCAAGAACGAGTCGATAACGTTAAAAAACGTAACTACTTCACCAAGTACAGTGATACCGCTCAGACCGTGCTCAGCACGTTGTTGGATAAGTACGCCGATGAAGGGGTGCAGGAGATCGAAAACATCCATGTACTCAAGGTGAAGCCCTTTGATCAGCTCGGGCGGCCTATCGAGATCGTCAAAAAAGGTTTTGGTAACAAACAAACCTACCTCGAAGCGGTGAGTGAATTAGAGGCTGAGATCTACAGTCCCGAACCGCGTAGCGCCTAACAATCTATTTTTCATCCCACGTGGCAGCCATCAGGCGACGTGGGTTATTGCTACTTAAACGTGGCTAGTTAAAAGAAAGCTTTCTAAGAGAGAATTATGTCGATCAGTTCTGTTATTAAATCTATCCAAGACATTATGCGTAAAGATGCCGGCGTTGATGGCGATGCTCAGCGTTTGGGCCAGCTTTCATGGATGCTGTTTCTCAAGGTGTTTGATGCTCAGGAAGAAGAGCTAGAGATGGAGCTGGATAACTACCGTTTTCCTATTCCCGAGAAATACCTGTGGCGTAATTGGGCCGCTGACGATCAAGGCATCACCGGCGATGAACTGCTTGATTTCGTCAACGATGATCTGTTCGGAGATCTGAAAAATCTAGCCGCGCC
>DJLT01000109.1 GCA_002435145.1 Neptuniibacter sp. UBA6509 | reverse complement strand
GCAAGGCATTTGCTGAATCGGGTTCCAGTATAAAGTTTGATTCGTCATGAGTACGCCCATGAGATAGCACAGAATTTACATGGTTGGTGATGGTGTAATCATCGCTATCATCAACATGTAAAATGCCCTTAGTACGATTAAGCGCTTCAGTTAAATCCGGGTGAGCAATGATGCGGCCATCTTCTCTCACGACAAAGTTATGAGTGCCTGGTAATTTGTCATTTAAAACGCTGTCGAACAGGTCATTTAACAATATATCATGACCTACATTAATCAGGTGTTGCTGCTTATAATCGACAGGAGTGACAAGTGATACCATCCACTCATCTGCTGTTGGGTCGAAATAAAGCCCGGTCCAAGTATGATCTCGCTGAGGATTATTCTCTGGCGTTGAGATGTACACCCACTCTTCTAAGTTTACATCTAGGTCTGATTCCGCTTGATCCCCCCAAGGAATGTATGGCCAGTAAACGATATTTACGTTTTCGGGCATTGATACGTAAAGGTTGGCATAGTGCTGTGTAAACGCATCGGCGTAGCGATCAATCAATTGGTAACTTAAGTGGAGTTTATTAGCAAACTCGGCGGTATCAGGAGCATTCGTCCCTACAAATGCGCTGATGTGTTGGCTGTAGGTTCCGTCAGGACGCTGTATGCCATTAAAAGCCTCTTCGCTTAAACGACGGGTCTGATCCGAACGCCACACAAACAAATCATCAAAATTTTCGGATTTAGGTTGTTTTGACCTGCTCGGCCATTGCTTTAAGAATTGTTCTTCGAAGAGGCGATGGTTGAGTTGAGCATTAAGGAATATCTGACTTTCCTTTTCCCCTCGTTCAGTGATGTAGACACGGAGACTGTCTTCTACCTGATCGTGCAGAATACCGAAAATGTGCGCGTAGCTGATCAGAGCGGCGAGTGTTATAACGACAGAGAGACGGATACTCATCTGCAGCAAGGTTTTTTGTGCTAGCGGAGAATGAGATAAATCCGAAGAAACATGGCGGATCTTTTTACTAATCAAACTAAACTCCGTGAAGTTATCGAAAAGCTATGATGTCGCCTGGAAGCGTATAAATTTTGACTAGGGCCTTAAGTGCTTTCCAATTTTATGATTGAATCCAGAATAGAAGAATAATTTATATATGAGCATAATTACTTGGTCTATTTATTCTTGTTCTTGTGGTCTGTACAGCTTGGCCATGTTTTTAAAACTAAGTGATAGAACAATATGATTAGTTTAAACAATAAGTTACCTAGGTTAATTGATCAAGCTCTTATCTATTCTTAGTTACCCGTGTTGCTAGAGCCGTATATTTGCAGCGGTTATTGCATTACTTGGGTGTAAGAATCCAGTAGCTCATCTGATCAGACAAGGGAATTAGAAAGACGCTTAAAGGAAACTGAAGTCTTATCACGTAAACTGAAATAAATAGAGCTGCTTTTTTAAAGTACATTAATAAGGGTCTCAATTAATGAGGCAGTTTGTACGTCACTTATTGTTTGGGATATCAGAATCTATGGGGCGTATATTTTTGCCGATTTTACTGGCTTATATTTTTCTTGGATTGAGCTATCTAATCCCTGTATCTACAAATATTGTTCCTCCTTTTTTTGATCTATCCTCACCCTACATGGCTCTTGTTTACTTCGTTTCTCAGTCAGGGAAATATGGATTAACGCTGATCGTACTGTTGGTTTTAATTACCTTACTTAGAAGAGAAGGGCAGAGCAGCAAAGATAAAATCAATGAAGTCATAGTCATTGCCGTTGTTGCTCTCATACTAGGAGGCGCTGGGGCTGTCATTAATGAGCGGGTTATCAAAACTCACTTTGAAGTACCAAGGCCCAATATTGTTTGGTTAGCCGGTAAAAATGGTACAGGCTTGTTGGGCATGAGCGCTGTTGATTTTTATGCAGTGGGGGATAAAGAGGTACGACGCGAAGTATTGTCCGCTGTGCTTGATAATAACGATTTTATACCGTTATCTTCTCCCATTAAGCTGCATTGGGGGTATGAAACAGGTTATTCATTTCCTTCAGGCCACTCTTTCTCAGCGATGTTTTTTGCGATCTTTCTTTTTTTGATTTGCTCAACCCTCATTAAGGATAGAAATGTTCGCTGGATCTATGTCCTACTCCCTTGGGGAGTCGCTGTTTGTTTCTCACGACCTATGCTTGGCGTTCATACGCCTACAGATGTTTTTGTTGGAGGGCTTCAAGGTGGGCTTTTAGGGACTTTTGCTTGGGGCATAAGTATAAAATTGATACGCAAAATCAATTCTACATAAATTAGCCGTTCATTTATTAGTGACTATTCACAATATGATTTATGTCATAAGCGATCTACTTTTATAATTAATTTGGCTATTATCAGTTACTTATTGGTGAGGTTAGGTCTTATTTGCTATAGATTTAGAAGTTGTTTTAGCCTGTCTCCAATTTACTCCGCATATTTGGAAGGATTCTGATTGCTATGGTAATTATACCAACTGAAAAACGTTTTGATTGGAAGCATCCTCCGATCATGCTTTTCCTCATCGTTTTAACGAACGTATTGGTATTCTTCATCTATCAACAGGACGATGGAGAGAAGATTGAGAGTGCGATTACTCATTATGAAGAGCTCGAGTATTTTCAAACCGAATGGCCAGTCTATCTCGATTATCTAGAAAGCACTGATGTTCCTAGTAGCAATATTGAGGACTATCAGGAGATGTTCGATGAAGGACATCGCCGACAACTTGTCTTTTACGTACTTAGCGACTTAAGGTTTTTCGATTATCTTAATGCTAACTGGGTTAGCTTCCAAGAGCCTGAAAAAGGTGACTATTGGAAGGATAGAAAGCGCATACATCAGCTGTTTGAATCTACTGTCTTGTATGGTTATGGGCTAAAACCAAAAGATCTGGCTGTTAAAAACCTGATTAGTTATCAGTTTTTACACGGTGATGCGTTGCACCTTATAGGTAATATGTTTTTCTTGGTCATTTTTGGTTTTGCCGTTGAGGCCGCTATTGGCCATATGCGTTTCCTTTTATTCTATTTAGTCACTGGAATTGCAGGTGGCGTGCTATTTGTAATGGTCAATCAATACAGCCCAAGCGCTTTGGTTGGCGCATCAGGTGCAATATCTGGTGTTATGGCTATGTATCTAGGGGTTTTTCGACTCCGTAAAATTGAGTTTTTTTACTGGTTCTTTATTTTTGTTGGCTTTATTCGAGCCCCCGCTCTTTTTGTTTTACCTTTGTATATTGCTAACGAGTTATATAGCTATTTCACACAGCTAGATTCAAATATTGCGTTTATGGCACACACTGGAGGTTTTATTAGTGGTGCCATTTTAATTTTAACCGCTGCTATGGTGAGCCCTAAAATTCTAAATGAGGAGTATCTAGCAGAGGATGAAGTTGAATCACCTCTGCAGCAGGATCTCAATAAGGTCTATAAAGCGCTAGAAACTTTTTCATTTGATCGGGCCTTATCATCACTTGAAGACGTTATTTCGACATACGGCCCATCTTTTGAGCTCCTAGAACTGAAATATAAAATTTTACGCGCTCGTGCCCATAACTCTAATGAGGCCGATGAGAATGAAGAGAATGTCGTTCAAGCATTAATTAGCCTCCTATCTCTTGAAAAACTGAATGATGCAGAATTATTAAAAGTTGAAAAACATTGGTTATCTAGCCATGAAGCAAAAGAGCAGATGTCGAATGATGCGATCTTACAATTAGGATGGCGTCTATCTTCTTTGCCAAGCTTAAGTACGTCTGAGCAGATATTTATCATGCTTTATACCCGCGGCATTAAAAATGAGACATTAAGCCATTTTGCACGGAAACTTTCAGTTGGCTTTGCAGAAAGGGAGCATGAAGCTAAACGTAAGAAATATGATACCGCCGCAAGTGAGATTTATGAGCGCTGTCGTCGCTATTGATCCCGCAAAATATAGGAGAAGAGATAGGTGTTTTTCTTTGACTATTTTTCTTGCATCTCTTTCTTACATCTTTTTTTTAAAATTATAGTTACGCTTTAAGTTGTTTCTTAATTCAGGATTAAATAGACAATGGACTATTGCAAGTATCACCCGCTTGTATCATCTACATATCATTGCGAGCATTGTCAGATTAGCCAATGCGATAGTTGTGTCGAACACCTAGAAGAAAGTAATGAACATCGCTGTTTTGTTTGTGGTGCCGCACTTGAAAGCTTAGGGGCGGGTAGTGATGTTGCTCCGTTTTGGCGGCGTTTAGACAGTGCTTTTCAGTACCCGATGAACAAGCAAACTTTGTTGTTGATTATTATTGCCGCGGGACTTGCTACTGTCAGTGCGGCCATTGGTGGCTTACTTGGTTTTATCTTGTCCCTAACCGTAACTGCGGTAATGACAAAATATAGTTTTGTGTGTCTACAAAGTACTACAAATGGTGAAGCTAAAGCCCCAGAACCCCAAGAGGCTTTTTCTGGCGGGTTTAGAATGCTGTTGCATATCGTCATTATTTTAATCGGTATCAGCGTCATGATTGCCGGAGTCCATCAAATATTTGGTCCCCTAATTTCTACGCTTTTTTCTCTTTTTTGGATGATTAGCTTACCTGCGGTTTTTATTAATTATGCACGTTTTGAAGAGATATTACCGGCACTTAACCCTATAGAAATAGGGCGGCTGGTGATTACATTAGGTCGGGCGTACCTAATGCTGTTGCTATTCATTATGATTATGTTGGCATCCGTGGGTACTCTGCATCAGCTGCTTGAGAGTCAGTTCAGCTTCTTCTCTGCTATTCCGGAAAGTATTGTTTCTTACTATTACCTAATCGTTACCTTTCATTTGATGGGCTACTTGTTATTCCAGAAACAGCGAGTCTTAGGTTTTACAAGTCGTCTTGATAGCTCCCTTGATGAGCAGGAGGAGCGATCGCATAAAGAGCATCTTCTGGCGAAGATCAATGTATTGGTTAAAGAGGGGGAGTTTGACGAGGTTTTAAGGTGCTTTAAGGAAGGCGTGACTGGCAATCCTAATGATCTTGAATTGCATAATCGTTTTTTTGATTTCTTAGTAGGTATGAAAAATATCCATGAGATTGATATCTTTTTACCTGTATATGTTGAGCTTTTAAAGAACAACGGGCATACAAAACTTTCCAGTACTTCTTATCAGCGAATTTTAGTACTCGACATGAATTACATACCTAGCTTAGCTATTACACGGTATCAGTTAGCACAATCCTGTTTCCATTCAGGTAAAGAAAAACTCACTGTAAAGTTACTCAATGGGTTACACCGCGATGAACCAGAGTTTGCCGATTTAATACCTGCTTATGAATTGATGGCTAAAGCCTTAGATAATTTGCCCAATAGAGAAAAGCACGCTGAGAAATGCCGACAATTAATTACTTCTCTAAAAAGTAAAACAGCAGATAACGATCAAAATTGATCGTATATAATGTGTGTGTTCAGATCGAAGGCAAAGTGTAGTGAAATCCAGTGTTAGTAGCTTGAATCAAAGAAGCTTGGAGTTGAACCTGTTCTCAAAGAGGTAGCAGCCTCAGCTGCTTTAAGCTTCTTTTGACTCCATACACTAATCGGTGAAGGTGCTTGTCCTTCACTAACCATAGTGCCTTCACCAGGCTTTGATATTTCAACCGTGCCATGTTCATTTGTGATGTATACGCCTTTACCTTTAAGCATGGTGACATCTAATGAATCACTGAAGATAAAACCACCCCAAAACTCAGTGCCTCTGACACCAATCGTGGCTACAGGGGTATGGATCTCGAAATTAGGCTCTTTTTGTTTCCCTATTTTTCCGGTGAGAGTTCGGAATGCGCCTTTAAGCATGTTGAAGCGAGAAATGGACTTTTCACTCCCTTCTTTATAATCATATTGAGTCAAAGTGAATAGGGTGTTCTCAGCGAGAGAAATAGTGGATCTGTCTTTTAAGCGGAACAGTACTTTACTGTCAGTTGAGGTGATGAGAGTGTCTTTAATAAATAAGGCATCATTACGTTTAAGTAACAGGTGCTGACCTTCACGCTCAACGATTGGATGTCCTTGTGTAAGTATAACCTTACCGACACCTTCAGCCCATGATGTTACAGGGAATACAGTTAAAACAAACGCTATAAACAGTTGCGCATGACGATAGTGCGTATCTCTGAGTTTAACGCTCATAACCTGTATCACGATCTTTTATAGATAAGCAGACTAACTCACTTAATGCAGTTTAGTTCATTTTACGTTCTAGGCCTGTTTGAGCCATGATGCGTGTTGATATCTCTTCTATCGAAAAGTTAGTGGTGTTTATCATCGGGATATTTAGTTTCTTAAACAGCTTTTCAACTTCCCGCACTTCAAAATCACATTGATCTAGAGAGGCATATTTACTATTGGCGCGTCGTTCATGTCGAATAGCTGATAGCTGAAATGGATCAATAGTTAAACCATGTAACTTGTGTTTATGTTCTGCAAGAACTTCCGGTAATTTGTTGAATTCCAAGTCATCTTCAGTCAGTGGGTAGTTAGCAGCACGAAGGCCAAACTGCATCGCCATATACAAGCAAGTAGGTGTCTTTCCACAACGGGATACACCCACAAGGATAATGTCCGCATTAGCGTATTGTCGTGTTTTTGCGCCATCGTCATTGTCGATAGCAAAATTTACTGAATCGATCCGATCCTTATAGCGAGTACGCTCTACAATTCCGTGAGACTTACCAACGGAATAATTTGAATGAGCATCGAGTTCGTTTTCTAAGGGTTTTAGAAAGCTTGAGAACACGTCGATCTTAAAAGCATTAGATTCTGCAATGATGTTACGGATATCTTCATTAACAACCGTATCGAAAATAAGAGGTCTGATACCGTTGACAATGGCTGCGTTATTTATCAATGCAACTGCTTCTTTTGCCTTACTAGGGCTGTCGATATAGGGCAATGTAATTTGCTCAAATTCAATACTATCAAATTGAGCTAACAGGCTATGACCCAAAGCTTCAGAGGTAATACCTGTACCATCGGAGATAAAATAAGCAGTTCGTTTCATAATGATTACACTAAACACAGCTAAAAAATAGAGAGCGGACTATAACAGATATCGCATAAATACAGGATAACTTCCCAAGGATAAAGGGATCAAAAATCACTCTATATCCTAAATTTATAAGTAATTATTCAGGGAAATATTTAGTAGGTGGCCGGTTTTAATTACTAAGATCAATCGAATCTCATTTAAACCGCTTAAAACATCCAGTTATGCGGGATTTTTATAACGCACTACAGTAATATCCAAAGCAATGAATTAACCGTGCAGTGTGCTGAATGTAAGTGCCTAACTTAGGCGATGAAGTTGATAGATTTATTCGTTCGCCACATTATAAAAGCCACGATAGGCATTGCACCAGAGTAGGAGATAGACCGTTGGAGAACTATGTACTGCGCCTCGATCAAGTAGGTATGAATGATGTAGAGAAAGTGGGTGGTAAAAACGCTTCTCTAGGTGAAATGTTACAAGAGCTAACGGGTGCGAGCGTTAAAGTTCCAAATGGTTTTGCAACAACCGCAGATGCCTACCGTGGATTTCTCGCTCATGGTGGGTTAGAAGATCGAATCAATGAGCATCTGCATCAATTAGATACGAATAATATTAAGGCACTCAAAAATGCTGGCCAATCTATTCGTGAGATGATTATGCAGGCGGACTTTCAGCCTGAACTAGATAGTGCAATTGAAGCCGCTTGGGCTGAGATGTCAGCTGATAACAGCGAGATGGCAGTGGCTGTTCGTTCTTCAGCAACGGCAGAAGACCTACCAGATGCTTCTTTTGCAGGTCAGCAGGAAACCTTTCTTAATGTACGTGGCTTAACTGCGATCAAGCACTCTATTAAAGAGGTGTTTGCATCTTTGTATAACGATCGAGCTATCTCTTATCGTGTACATCATGGCTTTGAACATAGCGAAGTTGCTTTGTCTGCGGGTATTCAGCAGATGGTTAGAAGTGAATCAGGTTCTTCAGGGGTTATGTTTACCTTAGATACTGAATCTGGATTCAATCATGTTGTGTTTATTACATCGGCCTATGGTTTGGGTGAAACGGTTGTGCAGGGCGCAGTTAACCCTGATGAGTTTTATGTATACAAGCCAACACTTAAAATGGGTGCCCCTGCGATTATTCGCAAAACACTAGGTTCTAAAGCCATTAAAATGGTGTACTCAGCTCCCGAAGAATCTAACCCTGTCAGCACTGTTGATGTAAGCGCTGAAGATAGACAAAGCTTTTCAATTAACGATAAAGATGTAGAGACCTTAGCCAAAATAGCGATAGAGATAGAAGCGCATTATGGCAGGCCTATGGATATTGAGTGGGCTAAGGATGGTGAAACAGGTGAGATCTTTGTTGTACAAGCTCGTCCTGAAACAGTAAAAAGCCGTAGCAACCAAGCCGTTATCGAGCGTTACTTGTTGAAAGAAACAAGTAGAGTGCTTGTCGAAGGCCGCTCTATCGGTCACCGTATCGGATCAGGTAATGTGCGTATTGTTTACGACATTAATGATATGGACCAGGTTCAACCGGGTGAAGTGCTTGTAACTGATATGACAGATCCTGATTGGGAGCCTGTAATGAAACGCGCATCTGCGATTGTAACTAACCGAGGTGGGCGTACCTGTCACGCTGCAATTATCGCACGTGAGCTTGGAATTCCTGCGATCGTGGGCTGTGGTGATGCAACAGAGCAGTTTGTGAATGGGCAGTTGGTGACCGTTTCTTGTGCTGAGGGTGATACTGGGCGTGTGTACGAAGGAAAATTGGATTATGAACATCAATCCAATAGTGTTGAGTCCATGCCTGATCTTCCATTCCAAATTATGATGAATGTGGGTAACCCTGATCGTGCTTTCGACTTCCAAGCACTGCCTAATGCCGGTGTTGGTTTAGCGCGTTTAGAATTTATCATTAATCGTATGATTGGTATTCACCCTAAAGCGCTGCTTAATTTTGATCAGCAAACACCTGCGTTACAGCAAACAATTCAACGCCGTATTTCTGGTTATAAGAGCCCTGTAGATTTTTATGTTGATCGTTTAGTTGAGGGTATCTCAACCTTGGCGGCCGCTTTCTATCCGAAGAAAGTTATTGTTCGCATGTCTGACTTTAAGTCGAACGAGTATGGACATCTGATTGGTGGCGATAAATACGAGCCGAGCGAAGAGAACCCAATGCTTGGTTTCAGAGGCGCTGCACGTTATATCTCTGAAAACTTTAGGGATTGTTTTGAACTTGAGTGCCGCGCATTGAAGCGTGTACGCGACGAAATGCAGTTGACCAATATTGAAGTGATGATCCCTTTTGTTCGCACTCCGGGTGAGGCAAAACAAGTTGTTGATCTTCTTGCTGCTAATGGTTTGAAGCGTGGAAAGAATGGCTTACGTATTATTATGATGTGTGAGATTCCTTCTAATGCTTTATTAGCTGACGAGTTCTTAGAGCACTTTGATGGTTTCTCTATAGGTTCAAATGATTTGACACAGCTGACCTTAGGCTTAGACCGTGATTCAGGTGTCATAGCGCATCTATTTGATGAGCGTGATGCTGCGGTTAAAAAGCTGCTATCAATGGCTATTAAAGCGTGTAAAAAACAAGGAAAGTATGTGGGCATATGCGGCCAAGGGCCGTCAGATCATCCAGATTTAGCTCGCTGGTTGATGGATCAGGGGATTGATACCATCTCGCTAAATCCTGACTCTGTTTTGGATACTTGGTTTTTCTTAGCCAACCAAGAGGTGTAAATCACTCTATTTTAAAAGGCCACTTTTTAGTGGCTTTTTTTGTGTTTTTTGTGCCTCATATTTTAGTTCTCTGTTCGAACAGCCTCTCTGGGGCAT
>DJLT01000114.1:24068-24427 GCA_002435145.1 Neptuniibacter sp. UBA6509 | reverse complement strand
ATCCTATACGACCCACCACTTAAAAATTCCAGCCTTTGAGCTGGTTTTTTTATGTCTGTAATTTATTTGTTGGAGCTCAGCCCCTGAGCGAGGTTTTGCTTTTTATGTGGAGCGAACCCCGTCACTTATTGATTTAAAAGGTTCGATTCGGAGGGCGAAGCCTGTAGAAAACTATCATCTATAGATATGGGAACTTGCGGTGTAAACCAAAGGGCGCGCTAAGGGTGATAGTAACCCTATACGGCTCTTACGTTCAGCCACTTAAAAATTCCAGCCTTTGAGCTGGTTTTTTTATGTCTGTAACTTATTTGTTGGAGCTCAGCCCCTGAGCGAGTTTTTGCTTTTTATGTGGAGCGAAC
>DJLT01000114.1:0-23761 GCA_002435145.1 Neptuniibacter sp. UBA6509 | reverse complement strand
TTTGCTTTTTATGTGGAGCGAACCACGTCACTTATTGATTTAAAAGGCTCGATTCGGAGGGCGAAGCCTGTAGAAAACTATCATCTATAAATATGGGAGTTTGCGGTGTAAACCAAAGGGCGCGCTAAGGGTGATAGTAACCCTATACGCCTCTTACGTTCAGCCACTTAAAAACTCCAGCCTTCGAGCTGGTTTTTTTATGCCTGCAATTTATTTGTTGGAGCTCAGCCTCTGAGCGAGGTTTTTCTTTCCGATTTACAAGGCAGAGCCAGCATTTCCTTTGCTATATTGCTTTCTATTAATTTTCCTCGCGATTGATTTCATGCCTAAATCTATTATTTCGAACTCGTTTGCTTTTTGTTCTCTGTGATATAATCATTTTTTCCGTTCATAACGAGCTGAACGGTCATGCTGCTGTTGGTTGGTGAGTTTAAGTAGCGTTTCATACCTTGATTTATGAGTACAGACATCACATGTTGAGCAAACAGGATATTTCAGATCGCATCCTCGTGCAGGAGCATTTCGCAAAAGAACATTTGCCATTGGATATGACCGCTGAGCAAGTGGATGAATATAAAACCCGTATTAAGCAGTTACTGAAAGAAAAAGATGCGTGTCTTGTAGCGCATTACTACACTGATCCTATCTTGCAGCAACTGGCTGATGAGACGGGTGGTTGCGTATCTGATTCTCTTGAGATGGCGCGTTTTGGTAATGCTCATTCTGCCAGTACACTTGTTGTTGCGGGCGTGAAATTTATGGGTGAGACTGCAAAAATTCTTACGCCTGAAAAACGTGTCGTTATGCCTACAATTGAGGCGACCTGTTCTTTAGATATTGGTTGCCCTATCGAAGAGTTTTCCGCTTTTTGTGATGCACATCCAGATCATGAAGTGGTTGTTTATGCCAACACCTCAGCAGCAGTTAAGGCGCGTGCTGATTGGGTCGTAACATCGAGCATCGCGTTAGATGTTGTTGAGCATTTGGCAGAGCAGGGTAAAAAGATTATTTGGGCGCCTGATAAGCATCTAGGTACATACGTTCAGCGACAGACTGGCATTGAAATGCTGATGTGGGATGGTGCCTGCATTGTGCACGATGAATTTAAAGCAAAAGGCATTTTAGATATTAAGAACGTCTATCCAGATGCTGCTGTTTTAGTTCATCCAGAATCTCCTGATTCTGTTGTCCAAATAGCAGATGCTGTGGGTTCAACAACCCAGCTTATTAATGCGGCTAGAGATTTGCCTAATCAGCAGTTTATCGTTGCGACAGATAATGCAATCTTTTACAAGATGCAGCAGGCTGCACCGGGTAAGCAGTTTATTGAAGCCCCTACAGGCGGTTCAGGTGCGACTTGTCGTAGTTGCGCTCATTGTCCTTGGATGGCAATGAATGGTCTAGAGAGCGTGCTGAATGCCCTAGAAACTGGGCAGGATGAGATCCATGTGGATGACTCTTTAATTGTCGATGCGCGTAAACCATTACAGCGTATGCTAGATTTCTCCGCGCAGCTTATTAAATAAAAAAATCTACCAATTTACAGTCGAAAAAAATCCCGCAATGCGGGATTTTTTTTATAGGTCAAATTCTAGAGACTGGCGTATCGTTTTAGCATCTTCTTTGCGTTGTTCTATGCGTGCTCGCTCATTGTTCGTTAGGCCTGGCTCTTTAAGGGCATATTCGATCTGGCGAAGTGCGGTATCTATATTGGCTGTTAGTAAAAAGTATTCGATGCGCGCTTCATGTACACCGACTATGTTGCCTTCTAGTCCATAAGATTCGGCTAGTAGATACCAGGCACGGCTGTCATTTGGGTTATTTTTAACCAGATCTTGATAAACACGAGACGCTTTATCTGGTCTGTTTAATAGCAATAAATTCTTGGCATAGATAAAGCTGACAGCATGGCTGCCGGGATATACTGACATTAGTGTTGAGAGGACTTTATCCGCCTTATTTAATTCTTCTTTAGCGATATAGTATTCAGCTTCTAAAAGGCGAGCGCTTAACTTTGTCTTAAAAGCCTTTGTGAATTTATTCATATGCTGACGAGCTATTTCAAACTTTTTATTCTTAATTGCAGCATAAGCAACGGCATAATATGTGCTGTCGTTAGCGTATTTTTCAAGATGACTTATATAATTAGCGAGTAGCTTTTTAAGGTCTTTAGCATAATTCACTTGAATGCGAATCTTCGCTATATCAAATGAAATAGTATTCTCTTTTTGCGCCATCCCCTTAAAGTTTTGTGCTCTATTTAAAGAATCGGAAATACGCGCTTGAGTGACCGGGTGAGTGAGTAAAAATTCAGGGGGGACACGGCTAAAGCGAGCTGCCTTTTGTAACTGTGCAAACATCTCGGCCATTTCGGTTGGAGAATAACCCGCTTGTATGAGAGTTTGCATACCAATGTAATCGGCTTCGCGCTCATTTTGACGGCTAAAGGATAGTCTGGATGAGGTTGATGCAGCCATGGAGCCTTGCATAGCGGCAATGCCTGCCTCGGTATCAACGGCTGCTAGCAGGATGCTGCCCAGTAAAGATGCAATAAATAGAGGTTGGTTTCGTCGTTGCTCTTCTAGCTGTGCTGCAAAGTGACGTTGGCTTAAATGAGCTAATTCGTGAGAAAGAACTGAGGCGAGTTGAGCTTCGTTGAGCGCGGTAATCAAAAGACCCGTGTGAACACCTACAATTCCGCCGGGAGCTGCGAAGGCATTCACTGTAGGATTATCTAAAACAACAACCTCTATTCTGCGATCTGAAAGCTGACTATGGGTCACCAAGCTCCAGGTAAGGTCTTCAACATATTGGCTAACCACTGCATCGTCATAGAGGCGTGTGCTACCTCTCAAAACACGTACCCAAGCTCTGCCAAGCTGATATTCCTGCTGGGGAGAGATAACACTGTATCCGCTACTTCCAATGCTAGGTAATTGAGAATCAGCATGTAAGCTGATGGGCTGCATGTATAAAATGACAGAAAATAATAAAAACTGACAAAGGTTGCGCATATGTTGTATCCGAAAAAGCCCGTGCTAATGTAAACGATAATGTTATATAGTGCTCAACTACATTGAGTTCGACAATGAAAATTATGTTAAAAAACGTTATTCGTCCTTTTTTATAAACGTTTTAGATTATTAAAAATAAGAAAAACACTAATGAGCCAATACGAAATCGACCAAACGCTGGATACTTCCGGTTTAAACTGTCCTTTGCCTCTTTTGAAGGCTAAGCAGGCGCTTAATAAAATGGAATCCAGCTGTACTTTGAAAGTGATTGCGACGGATAGTGGGTCTATTCGTGACTTTAAAGCCTTCACTGATCAATCAGACCATGAATTGTTGGAATCGTTCACTGATAAAGAACCTTACGTTTATATTATCAGAAGAGGTTAGATAAGAGCGTCGATGCGTAAAATACTAAGTAAGTGGGTCGAACGTTATTTCTCTGATGAAGAAGCGCTGCTTTTCTTCGTTCTTTTAGCGGCTGCGCTGCTTGTTATTATAACGTTAGGTCAGGCGTTAACGCCGGTTTTCTCAGGTATTATTTTGGCGTTTTTAATGCAGGGCGGGGTAAACCGACTTAAAAAGCATAAAGTACCGCATATCGTTTCAGTTGTTTTGGTTTTCTTAGCGTTTATCGGTGGTGTTGCTGCACTATTATTTATTGTTATGCCGCTGGCTTGGCGACAGTCCGTTAATCTCTTTAATGAGCTTCCTGGGATACTGTCTCAGGCTCAGTCTGTCTTATTGCTGCTTCCTGAAAGATACCCTGAGTTTATATCTGAGCAACGAATTCTTGAGTTGATTGACTTGGCTGCGGCTGAACTCTCTCAGATGGGGCAGTGGGTTGTCACATTCTCTTTAAACTCTATTACTAGCATTATTGCGTTGCTTATCTACCTTGTTTTAGTGCCAATTCTAGTTTTCTTTTTCCTCAAAGATGGCGGCTCTCTTTCGAAATGGTGGATCTCATTTTTGCCTGAAAAGCGCGATATGCTGACTAATATCTGGGTCGAGATGGATGGCCAGATTGCTAATTATATTCGCGGTAAAGTGATTGAAATTATCGTAGTGGGTGTGGTCACTTATATTACTTTTATATTCTTAGGTATTAACTACGCAGCGTTGCTGGCTATTTTAGTTGGTTTATCTGTCTTGATTCCTTACATCGGTGCGGCATTAGTGACGCTCCCGGTTGCCTTGATTGGTTTCTTCCAGTGGGGCTGGAGCAATGAGTTCATGTACTTGATGGTCGCTTACGGTGTTATTCAGGCGCTGGACGGTAATGTATTAGTTCCATTACTCTTTTCAGAAGCCGTTAATCTTCATCCGGTTGCGATTATCGTAGCGGTGCTGGTATTTGGTGGCGTTTGGGGGTTTTGGGGGCTGTTTTTTGCGATACCACTTGCAACACTTTTCAAAGCGGTAATAAATGCTTGGCCTAAATCAAAAGCGCCGACTGTAGAGGTAGAAGAAAGCAGCACATAAGTGCTGCTTTATTAAATGGGCCTTTAGATGGTTTGGGCCGCTGCTAGAACTTCTTCCACATGTCCTTTTACTTTAACGCCGCGCCATTCGTTTTTAAGAACGCCTTCAGCGTCAATTAAGAACGTCGAGCGTTCAATGCCCATGTATTCTTTGCCATAGTTTTTCTTCAGTTTGATCACATCAAAAAGTTTGCATAAGGTTTCATCTGGGTCGCTGATCAGTTCAAAAGGAAACTCCTGTTTCGCTTTGAAGTTTTCATGCTTTCTTAAGCTATCGCGTGATACACCAAAAATAACCGTGTTAGCGGCTTTAAACTCATTGATTGAGTCTCTAAAGTTTTGCCCTTCGGTCGTGCATCCTGGTGTGCTGTCTTTTGGGTAAAAGTAGATGACAACATTCTGCCCTTTTAACTCGGATAGGCTGATTGTTAGATCACTTGTTGCTTCAGAGGTGAAAGATGGCACTTTTTTATCAATTGAAACGCTGCTCATAGTAAATCCTTAGTGATGATGGCTACTCAACAAAGTACAAAATCGTATAGAATAACGGTCTTTTTACGATACCAATGGTTATTTGGATTTTAAGAGGGCAATTTTTAACGAGTCAAAGTTAAATAAACTCGTAAGCCTCAATAGTTTTGGTATCGTTAATGTATTAAATTACTGGGCTCTTGCTAATGAAGTCTTACTTTCAGATAGTAGATGCTCGATTGTAAAGTTTTAAGGTTGTAATGCGCAATGCGTCAGAGTAATTTGTGCATGGCAAACCTGATATTAATCTCATGGAGAAAAAAATGATTACTGGCAGCATTGTTGCTCTTGTTACCCCGATGCATACTACCGGCGATATCGATTGGGAAAACCTCGATAAACTCGTAGACCTGCATCTGGATAAGGGCACAGATTCTATTGTCGCTGTTGGCACTACGGGTGAGTCAGCTACTTTAAACTGCGATGAGCACTGTCAGGTCATTAAACGTATTGTTGATCGTGTTGCAGGGCGTATACCTGTTATTGCTGGTACTGGGGCTAACTCTACGTCTGAAGCGATTGAGTTAACTCGTGAGGCTAAGAATGTAGGTGCTGATGCATGTTTGTTGGTGACGCCTTATTACAACAAACCCACCCAAGAAGGGTTGTATCAGCATTATAAAGCGATTGCAGAAGCGGTTGATATTGATCAGATTCTATATAACGTTCCTGGCCGTACGGCTTGCGATATGTTGCCAGAGACAGTGCTCCGTTTGGCCAGCGTCAAAAATATCGTGGGTGTTAAAGAGGCGACCGGTGATTTAGATCGTGCGCGTCTATTAATTGAACAGTCTCCGGCTGATTTTGCTATTTATTCTGGTGATGATGCGACAGCTGTTGAGTTAATGATTGCCGGTGGTCAAGGTAATATCTCTGTGACAGCTAACGTGGCACCAGCTGAGATGGCAGAGCTATGTCAGTTGGCGATGGCGGGTAAAGCGGATGAAGCGCGTGCCTTACAAGAGCGCCTTATGCCATTGCACGACAATTTATTCGTAGAAGCTAACCCGATTCCTGTTAAATGGGCAATGGCTGAAATGGGGTTGATGGGGCTTGGTATTCGACTACCACTGACTGTATTGGCTGATAACTATCATGCGACTGTGCGTGATGCGTTGCGTAGTAGTGAAATTATTTAAGCGGTCCTTAGAATGAAAAAAATATTATCTATCTCTGTCGTTGGCTTTTTGATGACAGGGTGTAGCGTTTTAGATGACAACCCTATTTATGGCGATAGCGGAATTGTTCGCGATCGAAGTCAAGACTATGAGTTAGCAGAGACAGGTTCTCGCTTAGAAGTGCCAGAGCACTTAAATGCGAAGACGACAGAGGACTCTCTAAAAGTGTCAGAGCTAAGCTCTGTGGCAACGGCGCGTACGGGTGAATTTATCGTTCCTCGCCCAGAGTTTTTCTATGCTGAGTCTGGTAGTGAATCGGTAAGTTTGAAGCGTGAAAACGGTGATAAAGTTATTATCGTTGATGAAGGCATTACAAACGTATGGGTTAAACTACAGGAATTTTGGCAGTTTAATGGCATTGATATTGTTAAGTCCGATCCTCGCCAGGGGGTTATGGAAACGCAATGGATGCATCATGATGCCAAAGAGTTAAGTTTTGTCGATACTTGGGTGAAGCATTTAACCTTCCAGGATATTCCAGGCGCGACTAAGGATAAGCTTCAAGTGAGCTTAAAGCCTGTTGATGGTGATCCGACTCGTACTTCTATTGCCATGCAGCATACACGTTTCTCTGAAGAGGAAGAGGGTGCTGAGGTGGATTGGGATAGCCAAGCTAGAGCGGTCAGCTATAAGTCTGACATGATGTTTGAGATGCTGCGTTACTTGGGTAAGGCTACGGGTGAGCGCAGTGCTCAGACGTTGATTGCTTTTCAGGAGCAGCGACGCGTTGGTACGCAGCTAGGTCGAGATTCTCGCGGCAATCCAGTACTTAAGCTTAATACGGATATCGATGCAGCTTGGAAAGAGCTTAATATAGCGTTAGATAAAGGTGATTTAGATGTAGGTACCCGCGATGCGTCAACGGGCTACTTCTATATGACTTATACTACGTCGACACCTTTTGAAAATGTCGAAGAGATGGGCTTTTTTGAATGGCTTCACTCTGACCGAGGTTCTATTTCCTTAGACACGAGCACAATTTCTGCTGCATTAGGTGTGGGTGGAGATGATTCTGAAGGGATTAGTTATACCAGTGGTAAGACAGCAGCTTATTTAAATGGTCTTGAATCCCAAGAGGCGGGTGATTCTCTGATTGATCCATTAGATGAAGCGAACCAGAAAGGTTACAAGATTTGGTTTGCCGGTAA
This sequence comes from Neptuniibacter sp. UBA6509, assembly GCA_002435145.1. Lineage (GTDB taxonomy): Bacteria > Pseudomonadota > Gammaproteobacteria > Pseudomonadales > Balneatricaceae > Neptuniibacter. Next base: position 16,409 of record DJLT01000114.1, on the reverse strand, counting down.
GCCTATTTATATCTTTGGCGGTGAAGAGTCTGGCGTATACAACCAGGCTACTCAGAAATATGAACATACTGGTCAATATCAGCTGAAGCTTATTAGAACCCGCACAGGTGTTTATCTGAGTGTTCTCTCTAATGAGGGCGGAGATGCGCCTGCTATCATTGCAGAAGAGATTCTCTGGACGATCAAAGAAAATCTTCCAAGAAGTTGATATAGCAGATTAAGTGAGAGGGCCTTTATGGCCCTTTTTTATGATCTTTAAAAAGGTTTAGAGCTTATGCGTGCAGTTATTCTGGATTTAAAAGGCCTAGATTCATTGGATTTACACGCCATAGAGGCGCTTGTCGATGAATTGGTTTGCTATGATTTAACGCCAGTGGAGCAGATTGCAAACCGCATTGAAGGGTTTGATATTGTGATTACCAATAAGACCCCTCTAACTCGAAAAGTTTTATCCGCGGCTAAAGGGATAAAGTTTATCTCTGTGACGGCTACTGGCACTAATGTCATTGATAGGGATGCGGCGAGAGAATTGGGGATTCCTGTATCTAACTGCGTTGCTTACGGTGTAGATTCAGTAGCACAGCATGTTTGGTCTCTGATCTTAGCACTGCATACGAACTTATTAAGCTACGCTTCTGATGTGAATAACGGTCAGTGGCAAAAGTCAGATCAGTTCTGTTTTTTAACTCATCCCATTGTCGAGTTAAGTGGCCGCACTCTTGGAATTATCGGATACGGTAGTTTAGGTAAGGCGGTAGCCAAAGTGGCAGCAGCATTCGGTATGAATGTGATTGTTTGCCAAAAGATAGGTCAGCAAACACAAGGTGAGCAAACACAAGGATTAGATCAGGCGCCGCCTCAGAGATTGCCTTTTGCTAAATTTCTGGAGCAGGCGGATGTGATTAGCCTACATTGCCCTTTGACCGATGAGACAAATAATTTATTTGATCACGCCGTTTTGGAAAAAATGAAGCCGGGGGCATTTCTAATTAATGCAGCAAGAGGCGGTATTGTTAATGAAGCTGATTTGGCGCAAGCACTAAAAAATGGCGTCTTAGCTGGGGCCGCTGTTGATGTGCTGACCGTTGAGCCACCAAAAAGTGGAAATGCACTGCTCGCCCCTAATATTCCAAACCTAATCCTGACACCTCATATAGCTTGGGGCAGTGTTGAGGCAAGAACGCGAATTATCCAGCAGACAGCTGAAAATATTAAAGCCTTCATGGAAGGTCGTTCAATTCGGACTGTTTAGTTTAAAGCATTAAAACAGTCCGGTTAGAATCAGCTCATAGGTCATGTCATTAAAAAGAGCGATTACAAAGAGTGATTAAAAAGGGCAGGGCACAGTGAACTCTACAACCTTTCCTGTTTCAGGGTGGGGGAAGGACAAACGCTCAGCATGAAGAAGTAAACGATCAGAAAGGGCTTTGCTATCTTCATCAGCGTAGAATCGATCTCCAATGATAGGGTGCCCCATCGCCTGCATATGAACCCTAAGTTGGTGCGAACGTCCAGTAATCGGTGTGAGTTCAACTCGCGTACCTCTACTGTCTTCACCTGTTGCCTTCCAGTGGGTTAATGCGTTTTTACCATGTTCGTGGTCGACAATTTGTAACGGCCGATTCTCCCAATCACAAATTAATGGAAGGTCTACACTGCCTTGCTTTTCGGATGGCTTACCTGAGATTATCGCTTGGTAAAGCTTGCCTGTTTTGCGTTCTTGAAAGCTTCGGCTGATATCTCTTTGGGCTTCAAGTGTTAGTGCTAAGACCATGAGCCCTGATGTTGCGTAATCGAGTCGATGAACGACTCTAGCTGTGGGAAATTCAGCCTGTACGCGTCTCCATAAGCAATCTTGTTTATCTTCACCGCGTCCAGGGACAGAAAGCATATCCCAAGGTTTGTTTGCTATAACAAGCGAACTATCAGAGTAGATTATATCGACCATTATGTGCGCTCGAAAAGTGCTAGGGATTCGACATGTGACGTGTGTGGAAACATATCCATTACACAAAACTTAGTCACCTTATAACCTTGAGAGATGAGTTCTGCACCATCGCGGGCAAGTGCTGCGGGGTTGCAGGAAACATAAAGAACCATATCAGGAGCGTGCTGCTCAAGCTGCTTGATGATTTCAAGTGCACCTGTACGTGGGGGGTCTAACAGGATCTTATTGAACCCTTGTTTGTACCAAGGCATAGCGCGAAGGTCATGGGTTAAATTGGCTTTATAAAACTCGCAATTATCCAGCTTGTTGTTGGAGGCATTAATTCTCGCTCTATCAACCATCTCCTCGACGCCTTCTATACCCACTACGCGGTTTACTTGGCTAGCTATTGGAAGTGTGAAATTACCGATTCCACAAAATAGATCTAACACCCGATCGTCCTTATCGAGTTGTAACCAAGAGAGTGCCCGGCTGATCATTTTTTCATTAACCCGTGCGTTTACTTGGATGAAATCACCTGGCTTGAAGGCAATCTCGGTTGCTGTATCGCTGATTTTATAGCTTAAAGCAGCCTCTGCTTCAAATGCTTCAATATGCTGGCCGTAATCGAAATAGAGACGGCAGTTGTGTTTTTCAGCTAGCTGGTTCAAACGTTCAGCTAATGCATCCTTAGGGCGCTTCTTAACTCTTAGGGTTAGAGCACCTTCCGTGTCACCCATACTGATCTCTGCATGGGTAATCTCTTTAAAGTTCCCGCTCGTTTCCAGTACTGCTGGTAGTTCGTTTAGAATTTTGTCTAAAGGTTCGGCTAGTATTGGGCAGTGTTCAATTTTGATCAGTTTACTACTGCCCTTTCTGCGGAATCCTACGATGGCACTGCCATCACGGGTGAGCTGGTTGACTCCTAGTCGACAGCTTCTGCGGTAATTCCAGCTTTGGCTGGTAATAGGCTCTTCGGTTGAGGAGGGCTCAAATTTACCGAGCCTACGTAGTTGCTCAGTCACTAAGGTTTGCTTTGTTGTGATCTGCTCAGCATGGTCTAGGTGTTGTAGATCGCACCCACCACAGCGGCCATAATATTCACAGTACGGGGCTACACGATGTTCGGAAGAGGTGACTATCTCAGTGCAAGTCGCTTCATCGTAACGGCGATGTTTGGCGTCTAATTCAAAACGTACTTGTTCTTCAGGAAGTGCCCCCGAGATAAAAAGGGTTTTTCCTTCGTGTTTAGCTATGCCTCTACCTTCATGACTTAGTCCGACGACATCAATGACTTCAGGATAGTCGATAGCTTTTTTGGATGACTTTGTCTTGGACTTAGAAGGGCGATTAAAAAGGCTTTTCTTACGGTTCATTATTTTGTCTCAACAAAGCTCATCTACGTATGAGGCGGCGATTTTAGCAGAGAATGAGTCTATTGATATACGCTAACTGATAAACCAAGGTAGGCAAAACCAAATATAGATGGTTAATTCTATTAATTGTTGGCAAGCACCTAAGCAGTCCCCCGTATAACCTCCGATCCAAGTGCGAAAATACGCAGTAAGCCATACTGTGATAAAGAGTAACGGCAATACAACACTTAAATAAGTCCAAGGAGCAAAAGAAAAGCATATTAAAACGGGAAGTGCTGCAACAAATAAGTCCGTTTTACTAAGTTGGGCCGTCATGACTTTGGCTTTGCTTTGCTCTTCAATTCCAGCATATTTACCGTTGTAAATGATTAGCAGTGGATAAAAACGGCTTATGCAGTGACCTATGATGATTACAAGAAATGTTTCTTCAACGCTAAGCAGGGCGTTGTATTTCAAGAGTAGGACAAGTAATAGAGCAATCACACCGTAGCTACCTAAGTGCGAGTCTTTCATAATGGTTAATATACGCTGTTTATCCCAGCCGCCACCAAAACCATCGCAACTGTCTGCTAATCCATCTTCATGCAGGGCTCCGGTCATCCAAATACTGGTAGCCATGGAGAGAATGATGGCGATACTATCTGGCAGGATAAAACTGCCCAACCAGTAAATAAGTGCCGTATAAGCACCAACAAGCAAGCCGATCCAGGTAATATACCTGTTTGATTGAGCCTGACTTTCTGCTGAGAACTCGACCCAAGAGGGCGCATTAAAGCGTGTATAATAGGTGAGAGCATTAAAGAAAAGATGTAGTTGGCGAGGATATGATTTCATTAGAATGTAAGTCCAAATACATATATTGAAAATGAATTGTTTTTAACAAGGCCAGTGAAAAGATGAATTGGCAGGCCTTGTTTCTAGATTTTTTCGTAAGCTTACACGTAAAATGCGATAGTAGAGATTGATTTTAGCGTATTAATTCCTTTTGCAAAGGCCAAGGTTAGAAGTAACAGATGATTGAAGAGCATAAGTTTGCACCGTTCGTTCGGATTCTCGGAAAAGGTAAGACAGGTACTCGTTCACTGACACGTGAAGAGGCCGCTCAAGCCATGGGTATGATACTTGATGGGAAGGTCAGGCCAGAGCAGTTGGGCGCTTTTCTCATGTTGCTTAGAGTGAAAGAAGAAGCACCAGAAGAGTTGGCTGGGTTTGCTGATGCTGTCCGTACACGCTATGCCGTTGGACGAGAAATACGTGCGGATCTAGATTGGTCGACCTACGCAGGCAAAAAGAATCGCCACCCTTGGTACCTTTTGGTTGCCTTATGTTTGGCCAGTCATGGTTACAGAGTCTTTATGCATGGCTCTAAAGGGCATACCCCCGGACGAATCTATGTAGAAGATATGTTGAGCCTATTTAACTTGAAGCCTTGTGAAAGCTGGGCTGATGTTGATGCCGAACTGTGCCGACTTAACTTTGCTTACATGTCGGTTGACAGCTTTTGTCCTCCGCTAGGAGAGATCATTCAGCTACGTCCTATACTTGGCCTGCGATCGCCGGTACATACGCTGTGTAGAATGTTGAACCCTCTAAGGGCGCCAGCGAGTATTGATGGGGTTTTTCACCCTGCGTATGGGCCTATGCATCAGCAAACGGCTCAGTTGTTAGGTGAGCAGCGAAATCTAACGATGAAGGGTGATGGTGGGGAGGCTGAGATTCGCCCCGATGCAGAGTGCTTACTGCAGTGGGTCGAAAATGGAGAGCTCAAAGAATATGACTGGAAACGCATAGTCCCCAAGCGTTTTGTTAAAGAGGCCGAGTTAGATCCACAAGTTCTGCTTTCTGTATGGAAGGGGGATGTTCAGCACGAGTATGGAGAGAAGGCCATCATCTCTACCATGGCGGTTATGTTAAGGCTTCTAGGTGATGAAAGTGACGAGCACGACCTGCTCGCGCGTTCTGAAAAGCTATGGGAAAGCAGACAAATCTCTCTGTTTGGGTGATTCGCTTCTAGTGTTATGCGCCGTTAATCACGGCGCAATTTATCCGATACCGCTATAGGTGAAGGGAAATTAAAGATGACGATATAGCTTGATAGTAGGAAGGTTAGGATAGCTGTTGCTTGAATAACATGTGACGCTTCCTCCCCAATCATCATTGAGCCGGCTGCGATATAGGCTATCAATAATGAAAATTCACTGATCTGTCCTAAACGAAAGCCTACCTCCCAGCCCAGTGAGGCTGATTCACTATTTCTGCTAAGTAAGAAACGGAAAATAATCGGTTTTAAACTCAGTACGAGTATTGCCAATATAATCGCTGGTACGGCGATTAAACCGACTAAAGATAAATTGAAACTCGCTCCGATCGAGAAGAAAAACAGAATAAGGAAAAAATCCCTGAGTGGCTTAAGGCTCGTAGCTATATATTGAGAAATAGGGCTGGTTGCGATTGAAACTCCAGCAACGAAAGCGCCAATCTCTGCTGAAAGGCCTGCAAGGTTTGCGATCTCAGCCAGACCTAGGCACCAGCCAATCGCTAATAGAAAAATGTACTCGTGAAAACGGTCAAACTTCTGAATTAATTTAAGTAGTATATATTTGACGAAAATGAATGCCCCGCCAATGATGAGGGGGAGGGCGATCAGTGTTTTTATAAACTGCGTTAAAGTGTCGCCTTGAGCAGAGTCGCCGGTTCCACTGTAGAGGAACAAAAGGACCATAATAGCGATAACGTCTTGCAGCAGTAATAGACCCACTACTAGCTCACCTGTACGCCGGTGATGTAACACGGTTGTGGGTAATAGTTTAATGCCGATGATCGTACTAGAAAACATGACCGCAGCACCGATAATCATCGCTTCAGTCTGTGTGTAGCCAAAGCTAAAACCCACACCATAGCCCATAGCAAAAAATAGCATAGAGCTGGCAATTGCAACCAATGTTGCCCTCTTTAGCATATGAATCAGGTGGGATGGCTGCATATCTAAGCCAAGTAGAAAGAGCAAAAAGATAATACCGATATGGGAAATTTCAGATAGAAGCTTAGTGTCCGTGACCATTTCAAGTCCATAAGGACCCAGAAAAGCACCAAGGACGATATAAGCAACTAAAAGAGGTTGTCGGGTATACAGAGCTAATGACGCTACGATGGCTGCGCCAGTGAAAATTAAAAAGAATGAAAAAACCAGTGACTGTTCAGCCATCAAAAGAACCCTATTATTTTCTTACCTACATTAGAATAGTTTAAATGAATTTATTCAATAAGATAAAAGCGCAGTTAGAAGAAATAATGATCTGAGATATTAAATGTTGTGGCTCTCTATGATCGGGTGTAATGATTTAATACCGGATTTTTTGCCAATTCTGTTGTCGCCATATATGGATAAAAATAAGAGATGAGCCAGCTCTATATATGATTTGGACAATCCATATGCCAAATAAACCATAACCTAGTATGGGGCCAAATAGCCAAGCGAGAGGAAGATAGAAACCCCACAACGCACAGGTTGAAATAACGAGTACGGTTCGGTTTGCGCCAACGCCATATAGCGATTGAGTTAATACAATGGTGGCGGTATCTAGGCAGATCGCTAAGGCGGTAAGTTGTAATAATATTGCGGCTTTTTGGATCAAGGCGTCTGATTGCAGGAATAGAGTTAAAATAGTTTCAGGAAAAAGCCATAAAGGAATGCTTAAAAGAAGCATAAACCCTAATGCTGTTTTAAGAACCGCCCAGCCCCAATTTAAAGCTTCCAGAGTCTTATTCTCTCCTAACGCGTGACTGACAAGTGATGTGGAAGCCACGCCAAACCCCACCGCAGGTAGAATTAAAAATAGAGACAAATTAATAAGTACATGGGCGATAGCTTGATCATTAGTACCAAGCTGACCGATTATCCATATCAGTATACAAATAGATAACGCCAGAGAGAGCTGCTGAAGAGAGTGTGGGAACGATAAGCGAATTAGCCGGTTTAGATTTGATAACCCTTGAGGGCGCCAACGGAAGAATCCCGCTGTCGTTGCATTTTTGTAGACGAAAAAGGCGTTGATTATAGCGCCGGCATAAAGGGCAATAGCACTTCCGAGCCCAGCACCCGGAGCCCCCATTTTGGGCATACCCAAATAACCAAAAATCAGGCAGTAGCTGACAGCAATATTGAGTATGTGAGTGAACAGTAAGACTTTAAAATAGGTCATCGGTGTTTTGTTACCATTCCACCAACCTCTAAATGAAAGGTTCAGGCCAACAGCTAGCATCGCAGCAGTACGATAATCAAAGTAAGACGTTGCAATGTCCTCTACCGCTGAGTCCTCTGACAAGAAAGAAACGATAGAATCGGAAAAAGTGATGTAAAGGATGCTAAGGGGGAGGGCAAACGCAAACGAGATTAGAAGCCCCCAATGTACCGGGGTGGCAGCATCATCGTGAAGGCCTTGGCCTCGATTTCTTGCAACAAGAGTTTGCACTCCTGAGGATAGGCCAAGTATCAGGCTAATGGCGACAAAGTTCGCGTAACTGCCGATACCGACACCGGCGAGTGAGGCTGCTCCGAGTTGTCCAACAAGTGCCGCATCGATCAAGTTCAGCACGCTCTGGGAGAGCATGCCGGCAATAATCGGTAATCCTAAGATTAGAATTGTTTTCTGTTGGATGAATGTGGACATGAATTCTGATACAAAAAAAGATGATTCTATCAGATTCTCTAGCCCTTAACCGAAGGAATTTAACATTTAAACAGTCTCAGTAATGCGGCTAAAGTCTGTGGGATTAAAGGGTTTGGTTAATAGTTGATCAATTTACTCGGAATTAGTTTGAGTGTATCCTAGGGGTATATAAGATTGAGTCTAATCAGGATAACGTATGAATATTATCGTAACAGAAGCGGCAGAAGATTATTTAGTAGAGCTTCTTAGTAAGCAAGATGTTGAAGGCATGGCTGTACGTATGTTTGTAACCCAGCCTGGTACTTCTTATGCAGAAACATGTTTAGCCTATTGCCGACCTGATGAAATCATCGAAGATGATGAAGTGATGGAGTTGTCTAAGCTGCGTTTTTATATTGAAAATACCAGCGTACCTTACCTAGATGAAGCAAATGTCGATTTTGCAAAAGATCGTATGGGTGGGCAGTTAACGATTAAAGCACCTAACGCCAAAGTGCCTAAGGTTTCACCTGATAGCCCTATTAATGAGCAGATTAATTACATTCTTTACTCTGAAATTAATCCAGGCCTTGCGTCTCACGGTGGTGAAGTGAAGCTTATGGAAGTGGTTGAAGAGGAAGGCGGCCAGATTGCAATTCTTGAATTTGGCGGTGGTTGCCAGGGTTGTAGTGCGGTAGATATGACACTTAAAGACGGCGTTGAAGCTACTTTGATTGAGCGTATTGCTGACTTAGTTGGTGTTCGTGATGTAACTGATCACAGTGTTAGAGAAAACGCTTACTATAAGTAATGCCAACTTATTGAGAGGGGAGTGACTTCCCCTTTTTGTAATTGTCTCGATACCTTGATGCTGCTATAAGATTAAGGAGGTTCTTTATTTAACGAAGGTTGTTAAGTTAAGGAATCTAACCGGTACCTAAACCCTCTTGAACGCAACAAATTTTTTAATAGTAGGTTGCATTTATAAACTAAGACCCCCATGTAACCTTTAATCGCGTTTTAATAGAATTTATCCGCAGACCATCGCGGACCTGTTTGATGAGGCTTTTGCATAATGACTCAACATGACGAATCTCAGTCAGAAGTTATTGAATTACCCGTTTTACCTTTACGAGACGTAGTCGTTTATCCGCACATGGTTATCCCTTTATTTGTAGGTAGGGAAAAATCAATTGAAGCGCTTGAAGCGGCAATGGCTGGTGAGAAAGAGATCCTGCTTGTTGCTCAGAAGAATGCTTCTGATGATGAACCTTTAGCAGAAGATCTATTTGCAATCGGAACCGTGGCATCTGTTTTACAGATGCTGAAACTACCTGACGGTACGGTTAAGGTTTTAGTCGAAGGTGATTATCGAGCCACGATCTCTAATCTAAGTGAAGATGATGGATTCTTTACAGCTCAGGCCTCTGTTCTATCAATAGAAGAATTAACTGAGTCTGAAGAAGAACTCTACAAGCGTACAGTGCTTGAGCAGTTTGAGCGTTTCGTACAAATCAATAAGAAAATCCCTTCAGAAGTACTCACATCTCTACAGAATATCGATGATGTAGGACGTCTTGCGGACACGATTGCAGCGCATATGTCTCTTAAACTTGAAGAGAAGCAGCAAATTCTAGAGATGCTATGCAATAAAGAGCGTCTTGAGCATCTGATGGCGTTGATGGAATCTGAAATTGACTTGGTCGAAGTTGAGAAGCGTATTCGCGGCCGTGTTAAAAAGCAGATGGAGAAAAGTCAGCGCGAATATTATTTGAATGAGCAGATGAAGGCCATTCAAAAAGAGCTGGGCGATCTTGATGAATCCGGCACTAATGATATGGATGAGCTTAAAGAGCGTATTGCTGCGGCTAAAATGCCTCAGGAAGCGTTTGATAAGACCATGGCTGAATATAACAAGCTTAAAATGATGTCGCCTATGTCGGCAGAAGCAACGGTTGTGCGTGGTTATGTGGATTGGATGTTATCGATCCCGTGGTCAAAACGCTCTAAAGTACGTCACGACATGAAGCGTGCGGAAACAATCCTAAATCAAGATCACTACGGCCTTGAAGAAGTAAAAGATCGTATTCTTGAATATTTGGCTGTTCAAAAGCGTGTTAAAAAGCTTAAAGGCCCGATTTTATGTCTGGTTGGACCTCCAGGTGTAGGTAAAACTTCATTGGGTCGTTCTATTGCGCGTGCAACTAACCGTGAATATGTTCGCATGGCATTAGGTGGCGTTCGTGATGAAGCTGAAATACGTGGTCACCGTCGTACGTATATTGGTTCTATGCCGGGTAAGCTGTTACAGAAAATGGCTAAAGTGGGCGTTAAAAACCCTCTTTTCCTACTCGATGAAATCGATAAAATGGGTATGGATCAGCGCGGCGATCCTGCATCCGCATTGCTTGAGGTTTTAGACCCTGAACAAAATGGTAGCTTTAATGATCATTATTTAGAGGTTGATTACGATCTGTCAGACGTGATGTTTGTCTGTACTTCTAACTCAATGAACATTCCGGGGCCATTGCTGGACCGTATGGAGATCATACGTATTCCAGGCTATACGGAAGATGAAAAGCTAAATATTGCTAAAAACTACCTTGTAGAGAAACAATTTAAAAATAATGGCCTTAAAAAGGGCGAAGTAGAGATTACAGATAGTGCCATTACTGGGCTTATCCGCTACTATACGCGCGAAGCGGGTGTTCGTGGCTTAGAGAGAGAGATCGCTAAGCTATGCCGTAAGGTTGTTAAGGAATTAGCGCTGGCGAAAAAGTCAGAAACAATTGTTATAGGCACCGATGAACTTGAGCAATACAGCGGCGTGCGTAAGCACAGCTTTGGTATTGCTGAAGAGCAGGATCAAGTAGGTCTTGTGACGGGCTTAGCATGGACTCAAGTTGGCGGCGAAATTCTAAGTATAGAAACAGCGGTTGTGCCGGGTAAAGGGCGTCAGGTAACCACAGGTTGCCTTGGTGATGTCATGAAAGAATCAATCCAAGCGGCATTAACTGTTGTGAGAAATCGAGCAGGTTCTTTAGGAATCGCATCAGATTTTCATGAGAAACAAGATGTACATATTCATGTACCTGAAGGCGCTACACCAAAAGATGGGCCGAGTGCGGGTATTGGAATGTGTACTGCTTTAGTATCGGTTTTGACCAATATTCCGGTCAAGGCAGATGTGGCAATGACGGGTGAAATTACCTTGCGAGGTCAAGTTTTACCTATAGGTGGATTGAAAGAGAAACTGCTTGCAGCGCATCGTGGCGGGATTAAAACTGTAATTATCCCACATGAAAATGAGCGCGATTTGAAGGAAATTCCTGACAATATCAAAGCGGATCTAGATATTAAGGCGGTTAAATGGATTGATGAGGTGTTAGAGATAGCACTTAAGTATCAGCCAAAACCGTTAGAGCAAGATGATGAAAAAGTGGCTTCTACGAAGAAAAAGGCTGCAAAAGCTGAGCCGGAGCAAATAAAGCCACATTAGTATTCATAAGGGGTAGAAAGGTGCTTAAGTTGTCTTGACACCCCTTTCTGCCACTTGGTATAAATGCTTACCATCTTGCTGGGCATGGATTACGAAAACTAAAAATAATGATCTATTAAAGGGGAACAACGTGAATAAGTCTGAACTGATCGACGCTATCGCAGCTTCAGCCGACATTCCTAAAGCAGCTGCTGGTCGTGCACTTGATGCGACTCTTGAAGCAGTTACTGGTGCTCTACAGAACGGAGACTCTGTAGCACTTGTAGGTTTCGGCACATTTTCTGTAAAAGAGCGCGCAGCTCGTACAGGTCGCAACCCGCAGACAGGCAAACCAATTGAGATTGCCGCTGCGACACTGCCAACTTTTAAACCTGGTAAGGCTTTAAAAGACGCAGTTAATAAGTAAGATCTGATCGCGTCACGATCTTACTTCTAAGGAGCGGTAGTTCAGTTGGTTAGAATACCTGCCTGTCACGCAGGGGGTCGCGGGTTCGAGTCCCGTCCGTTCCGCCAAAAATGAAGAAAGGCGCATTCTTTATTGAATGCGCTTTTTTTTTGCCTAAAAAATTGCCAGGGGTATTAGGGCATAATGCTACAGTCCATTCGGGATAATTCTCAGGGAATCGTCGCCAAAATAATTGTTGGTTTGATTGCGGTTACGTTTGCTTTATTTGGTGTTGAATCACTTGTCAGCTTAACAGCGGGAAGTAACGCGCCAGCAACAGTCAACGGCGAAGAAATCAGTCAACAAGAATTCATGCAGGGTGTACAGCTTCAGCGTAGACAGATGCTATCCCAGATGGGAGACGATGCAGACCCAGCAGCGCTTGATGATAGCCTAATCAGCAATATGGTCCTTGAAGGGCTTATTGAACAATCAATTCTTGTACAGTCAGCTTCAGATCAAGGACTTAGTTTCTCTGATGGTATGATTGATCAGCTGATATTAACCACTCCAGATTTTCAACAGGACGGTGTATTTAATCGTACGCAGTTTGAAGTAGCGTTAAGAAACGCCGGCCTGACACCACTTATGTATCGTGACCTTCTGCGTAAAGAGAAGGTTACAGAGCAAGAGCGTGTTGCGTTTATGCTATCTGCATTTACGCTACCGTCTGAATTAAAGACGATTGCTCAGCTTGACGGTCAAAAAAGAGACATTCGTGCATTCACCTTATCCGCAGATGAACTTCGTACTTCCTTAACGGTAAGTGATGAAGATGTGGCTGAGTATTTTGATGCGAATAGTGCTCAGTTCTTAACAGATGAGCAGGTTGCGATTGAATATTTGCTTCTTGAACGCTCTGCATTGCAAGCTGAAATTAAAGTGTCGGATGATCAACTGCAAAATGCTTATCAGTTGCTCGTTGATAATTTTCAGGCTCAAGAGCTACGTCATTCAGCGCATATCTTAATCGAAATCTCTGATCAGCAAGATGATGCTGCCGCTAAGCAAAAAGCTGACAGCATTGTTGAGCGTTTGGCTGCGGGCGAGAGCTTTGAAGAGCTAGCAAAAACCGAATCGGATGACCCATCATCAGCTGAAATGGGCGGTGATTTAGGTGTTAATGAGAAAGGTGTTTTCTCTTCTGAATTTGAAGATGCTTTATTCGCTCTCGAAGTGAATAAAACAACACCGGCTATACGCTCTGAATTTGGTTACCACATCATCAAACTTTTAGATGTAGTAGCGACTGAAATTCCATCTTTCGATGAAGCGAAAGGGGAACTTGAAGCGGACTTAGTCACTCAGCTTTCTGAGGAAGAATATGTATCACAGCTAGAACGTTTAGCTGATATCTCTTTCTCTTCGGGTGATCTGGTTGAGCCTGCTGAAGTATTAGGTCTTGAAATTCAAAAGTCTGGGCTGTTCTCTCGCAGTGGCAATGAAGCTGAAATCACCTCTAACTCAAAAGTAATTAACGTTGCCTTTGATGAAGAGCTAATTAGCGAAGGCCTAAACAGTTCCCCTGTTGAGCTAGATTCGGGTCGTGTTGTTGTGTTGCGTATCGTTGAGCATCAACGTCCTCGTGAAAAGTCTCTTGAAGAAGTATCAGCATCGATCAAAGGCATTCTGCTTGAAGAGCAAGTAGCTGAGGCATTAAATACTCAAGCCGACGAGATTGTTGCTAAGTTAGAGCAAGGTGAAACACTTGAAGCTGTTGCACTAGGTAATGAGATAAGCACTCATACCGATGTTACTCGTAATCAACCGGGTATCGCACAAGAGCTACGTGCTGCTGCATTCAAGCTTCCTAAGCCAGCAGGCAATGTTAGTTTTGCATCTGTTGATATGGTGGATGGTAGCAAAGCAATCATTGCACTTGATAAAGTGACTGAGGCAGAAACTGAATTATTGGCTGAAGAGCAGAAGTACATGAGTATGATGCTAAATAGCCGTAAGGGTCAGCAGTCTTATCAGGACTATATCGCTGAATTGAAATCTAAAGCGGAAATTGAGCGTTTATAATTACGATTTACTGACATAAAAAAACCACCTTCGGGTGGTTTTTTTATGTGTTATGTTTTCTTTATGGAATAGTTTTATAGCAAGGTAGAGATATGAAAAAGGTTATTGTTCTTTTGATAACGCATATGATGGTGGCCGCTATGGGCTTCGCTGGTGGTATTTATATCCTGCCTGTATTGATTGACGCGCCTGCGCCAACGCAAGAGACGATGGCTACAGCGAAGACTCAAAGTGAGTATGAAGGCGAGTTCGTCAAATCACTTAAAGATAGTGATTTCTTGCACTGGGGTGAGGGGCGAGTGCTGGTAGGTCAGCAGCAGATCGCGTTAGAAGGGAAATTAGCGCCCGGTCCTGATTATAAACTCTACCTATCGACAAAGTTCATTGAGACCGAAGCTGAGTTTCTTAAAAATAAGAGTGAAATGGTGCAGGTGGCAGATATCAAAACCTTTACCAATTTCGTGGTGCCTGTTCCAAGTACGGTTGATGTTTCCAGCTACTCAACCGTGATTATTTGGTGTGAGGCCTTTTCTCAGTTTATTACAGCAGCTTCTTATAAATGAGCTGCTATTTCTAAATGAGTTCGTTTTAGGTTTTAAGCGCCCGCTTGTTAGCGGGTGCTTAAAACTGTCATTAATTGCGGATCAACTAGCTGGCTAGCAGGTGTAATCGTTTTTCGTTGCCAAGGTATCATGCCAAAATACCAGCAGCGCCAAAAGTTAACACTGGCTTGCGGGTTTTCTTCTAGTAATGCTTCCAGTGTCTGTACCTTGCCAATTTCTAGTCCAAGTGCTTCTTTAAATGTTAAGTAAACAAACTTCGAACAAAACTGTCTTTTTGAATCAAATTTAAAGCCTAAATGATAAAACTTGCCCATTCTTGGGGTTGCTGCCTTTTTTAGCTACTCCACCTGTATTTGAGTGAGTCCACCTTTTACACGCATGATGCTGACTTCATTATCGGTGGTGCGGGCTAAGAACTTACGTAGTGGGCAGCGAGTTACTGTAGGAACTGCGCTTTCCATCACATACCATTGATCATTTTCGCGGACGATAAAGCCCACATGCGATGTCCAGCTTCCTGTTCCTTTGGCAACTTGGCGATATAGGAAACTATCAATCGAGATAAAAATAATATCGCCTTCGCTAATCTTGCTCTTTACTTCATGTTCTAGCAGGTCTAATTGATAGTCGTGCATCTTTAACTCCTAATTCTCTTATAAAGTGGCAGTGGATTAATCGGTATATCGTTTGCCCGTTTTGTATGGAGCTAGTATTGTTTTTTTACAGTGTTATCACCAAAGAAGCCTTCAAAGTATTATCTGTTGATGCTTTTGGTAGGGATTTCATAAAAAATGACCCAGTAAAGTTCTACTTGTATGCAATGCTATTCTTAATACCCGCTATCTAAACAAGTGCAAAGCTAACGCGTACAATGTGGCGCTTCTATTCCTTCAGAGTGATTTTTCATGCGTATTCTTCTTTTGTCTGCTTATGATGCTGATAGCCATATCTATTGGCGGGAAGGATTAGTGCGAAATCTGCCCGAGCATGAATGGACAGTATTAAGCTTGCCAGGGCGATATTTCAGCTGGCGTATGCGTGGTAATAGTTTGAGCTGGGCCTTTGGCGAAGCAGAAACCTTGTCCAAGCCCTATGATCTTGTTATTGCAACCTCAATGACGGATCTGTCATCGCTGAGAGGGTTTGTTCCATCCTTGGCAAATACGCCTACGCTTGTGTATTTCCACGAAAACCAGTTTGCCTATCCTAGTTCAGGTAAAGAGTTTAAAAGTGTTGGGCCCTGCATACTCAACCTCTACACAGCGTTGTCCGCGGATTATTGTCTTTTCAATAGTGAATACAACCGTAGGACGCTACTAGAGGGTGCTGAAGCACTGTTGGCTAAGCTTCCTGATCATGTTCCAGCAGGTATTGTCGAACGCATAGAAGAACGTTCATGCGTGTTGCCGGTGCCCTTAAATGAGGATAGCTTTCTGGACCATAAAGGGCGCAGGGGTGAGTTCCATATCACTTGGAACCATCGTTGGGAGTTTGATAAAAACCCGCAGCTCCTGCTTGATAGCATGATTAAATTGGATCAAGCGGGTGTCGATTTTACCCTGCATGTTGTGGGTCAGCAGTTTAGGAAAATACCGAAGCAGTTTGAGCAGCTAAAAACTCAGCTCGGGTCTAAGATTGGTCATTGGGGTTATATGGAATCTCGCAGTGCATATCAAGCATTGCTTCAGCAATCAGATGTGGTGTTATCAACAGCGTTACATGATTATCAAGGTATTGCTGTGTTAGAAGGCGCCGCAGCAGGTGCGTACCCAGTTGTACCTGATCGTTTAGCCTATACCGAGCTTTTCCCTATAGAGTGTCGCTATGAATCTTTCGATAAAAACGTTAATCAGGTTGAAAATGAAGCTGTGTCATTGGCCGCGACTTTACAAACGTTGATCAAGAATAAGCAGGCGGGGGTTAAC
>DJLT01000063.1:29667-31224 GCA_002435145.1 Neptuniibacter sp. UBA6509 | reverse complement strand
CGGGGTCACCCATTAGAGGTCTCCGGTCAAGCAGTCGTAAGTGCTCCCTTGAATTTATAAATAATAAATCAAGTAGCACACTCTATCGCTAATTTATTCGGTCTAAGTATCACCTGAATTTACTCGATTGGTGTCATGTAATATGCACCAGTCACCCATCTGATTTTAGGTTAAGTAATCGACGTATTGATTAATCGATTACGACCCTTGGCATCTCGCCTCAGTAATTATTCAGTACCAACGTTAATCCAATTCTAAGCAGGTTATCTGCTTTTATAACAAGTCTTTGGCTTTACTCGAAAAAGTAATCCAACCCGTCATGGCTTTATTGTTGAGCATACTCACTACCTTAAAATTAGCGTGATTAAGATGATGTTTAATCAGGTCTAGTGGTTATGCCAACCCCATGTTTAACTCATCACCTTAAGCACTTCCCTAACCAACCAACCAAGTTAAGTGAAGGCTTTCTCTGCCTCAAACGGTACTTGATCGCGTAATACGTAAAAACAAGCTCTAGACAATTTATGTGCGACAGTTTTGATGGCGACTGTCTTATTCGTTTTGGCCAATTTTCGTTGGTAATAGTTTCTGACTGTGGTGTTGTAGCGTATTGCAAAATTAGCGGCTTCAACAAAAGCCCAAGCTAAGTACTTGTTACCATTCTTTGAATTTGTGGAGCCTTTCTTTTTACCATTGCTATAACGCGCGCCATTAACACAACGGCAATAAGAAGCGTAATTCCCTACCTTTTCAAAGCGCTTGATAGAGCCGGTTTCCAACATAATAGTAAGAGCTAAGACAGTGCCAATACCATCAATGCTCGTCAACTTTTGAAACTCCTGCCTTAGCTTAACCTGCTGGATAATAGCGCGTTCGATGAGCTTAACTTGCTCTGCCAAGCAATTCATTACAGCCAAATTTGTTTGTACTGCCATGACTGTATTTTCTGATTTGAAATCTTGCTCTATTCTAAGCGAAGTTAGTTTCTTGGTTTTATTGTTACTCAACTTATGGCTCAGGTGCCTCATATAAGCCCCTTGAATCGACAGTAAGTTCTTAGTTGACTGCTGAACTAACTGCATTCGCTTTCGCATTAAATCACGTACAGTTCGCTCTTCTTTAGGATAGATATATCCTGTTGGTAGAATATTGAGTCTTAGCATTTCTCCAAGCCAAGCTGCATCACTATTATCATCTGCATGTTTAAGCCCGGAGTATTGCTGGATTGCTGCTGTATTAGCTAAATAAACACAGTATTTATTCTCGATGAGCGCGTCGACAAGCCAATACCAGTTAAAGGTAGATTCAACAACAAGCCCAATTAATTGATCTTTGAAGGGAGCTAAAAAGCTCAATATTTTATCAAGATCATTAGGTAGCTTTTTACGTGAAACAATTACGCCCTCTTCATTACTAATAGCAAACACACTGTTATTTGAATGTAGGTCAATTCCACCATATAGTTTCATAGTGGTTTCCTCCTTTGAGTGATTAAAAGTGAGTTGTTAGAGTCTCAATTTTAGTGCTTGCTCAGAGGAGGCGACTATATGATTATCA
>DJLT01000063.1:0-29303 GCA_002435145.1 Neptuniibacter sp. UBA6509 | reverse complement strand
ATGAGTGACATATTCAAAGGGGCAAAGTCCCTTAATCCATGCAATAAAAAACCAGACAACTGCCTTGTCTGGCTTTTGGCTTTTAGGCTTTTTCTAACCACTCTAGCGGCGCAGCCGCGTCCTAAACGCGAAGCGTTCTGGGGTAATCCCCCCGTAAATTTTTTGTCCGACTTAATTGTCTTGTTATATTTTTTGTACCATAATTCAATATATATTGGTACAGGCTAAAAGAGTAAAATTATGGCTAAAAATACTAGCGTAACCTTAGGTGATCATTTTGATCAATTCATAAGCCAGCAGCTAAACTCTGGACGCTATGGATCTGCGAGTGAAGTTGTTCGTGCTGGCTTGCGCGCTTTAGAAGACCAGGAAGCCAAACTACATAATTTACGTAACATGCTTGTTCAAGGTGAACAAAGTGGCATAGCCGATTACAGTTACGACTCTTTAATCGCTGAACTTGATAAAGATAACCATTCATGAATAAGTTTGTATTATCTGCGAAAGCAAAAACAGACTTAATCAAAATTGCAAAATACACTCAAACAACTTGGGGGCAGGCTCAACGAAATGACTACTTAAAAGTATTAGATAGTTCATTTAAACTGTTGGCAGACGAGCCTGAAATCGGACTTCGTTGCGATTATATAAGAGAGGGATATAGTAAATACCCTCAAGCTAGTCACGTAATCTACTATAAAGATCACAAAGAAAATCAAATATTGATTGTTCGTATTTTACATAAAAGCATGGATGTCAGCCGTGCTCTATGAGATAAAACTCAGGGTTACCCTTTAACCGTTTTATTTGTAGTTACATTTCGTTGTTTTGGGCATAAAGTCATAAGTAGGGAATAAAGGCCTCAGCTCCCTTTACTTAAACCATTGTTGTAGTGGATTCCAAAACAAGTTTGGGATGACGGCGTTAAAAGCTGAACTATTTTTTTCTTATGTAGCTAATAAAGAGAATTCGTCTTTCCAGCGCATGCTGGAATCCATAAAAAAACCGAACCCAAAAGGTTCGGTTTTTTTGTTTCTAGCCACTAGCTTCTAACAACTAGCAGCCACAAAGTGGCGTTCTAAACGCCTCCGGCGTTACCCTTCCTCTGGCTCATACCCCAAATTAGGCGCCAACCAACGTTCTGCTTCCTTCATCTCCATGCCTTTACGTTTTGCATAGCTTTCTACTTGGTCTTCACTGATTTTCGCAACACCGAAGTATTGTGATTTAGGATGACTGTAGTAGAAGCCGCTTACAGCTGCTGTTGGTAGCATGGCGTACGCATCGGTGATGGTCATGCCAGTATTTTTCTCAACGTCTAGCAGTTTCCAGATTAGGCCTTTTTCAGTGTGCTCTGGGCACGCTGGGTAACCTGGGGCAGGGCGGATGCCTTTGTACTTCTCTGCGATTAGATCATCGTTGCTCAGCTGTTCGTCTGCTGCGTAAGCCCAAAGTTCTTTACGCACTTTGTCGTGCATCATCTCCGCTAGAGCTTCGGCAAAACGGTCTGCCAATGCTTTGACCATGATGGAGTTGTAGTCATCATGATCCGCTTCATACTCTGCTACCAATTCATCACAGCCGTGACCTGCGGTTACCGCAAAGGCGCCTAGATAATCTTGTTTGCCGCTCTCTTTTGGCGCAATAAAGTCAGATAAGCACATGTGGGGTTTACCGGCAATTTTCTCTGTTTGCTGACGCAGGTTATGGATCGTCATCAACGTTTCAGAGCGCTCTTCATCGGTATAAAGATCCATGTCGTCATGATCAACCGTGTTAGCAGGGAAGATGCCGACAACGGCTTTCGCAGTAAGTAGCTTCTCATCCACCAATTTACGCAACATAACTTTTGCATCGGCAAAAAGCTTAGTGGCTTCTTCTCCGATAATTTCGTCTGTGAGTATGCGAGGGTAGCGGCCAGCCAGTTCCCATGAATGGAAGAACGGCGTCCAGTCGATGTAAGACTCAATCTCTTCTAGCGAGATATCATCAAATACGGTGATGCCTGTTTTGACAGGAACCGGTGGGGTGTATTCATCCCAATCGATCTGGAATTTATTCTTTCTTGCTGCCTCTAGTGTGACTCGGCGTTTGTCTGTCATACGTGCAGCATGACGGTCACGTACAGCTTGGTACTCTTCCTGTATCTCTTTTACATAACCGGCTTTCTTTTCACCCAGCAGGTTAGACGCAACGTTTACCGCGCGTGATGCGTTGGTAACGTGTACCACTTGGTCGCGGTTGTAAGCAGGATCAATTTTAACCGAGGTATGCGCTTTAGAGGTTGTTGCACCGCCGATCAATAACGGGATGTTAAACTCTTGGCGTTCCATCTCTTTGGCTACATGGACCATCTCATCAAGTGAGGGGGTGATCAGGCCGGATAAACCGATTAGGTCTGCATTCTCTTCACGGGCGGTACGTAAAATAGTCTCAGCAGGCACCATAACGCCAAGATCGATAATCTCGTAGTTATTACACTGTAGTACGACGCCAACGATGTTTTTACCGATATCGTGTACGTCACCTTTTACAGTGGCGAGAACGATTTTACCGTTAGATTGGCTCGCGCCATCTTTCTCTTCTTCGATAAACGGCATTAAATAAGCCACCGCTTTTTTCATTACGCGCGCTGATTTTACTACCTGAGGCAGGAACATCTTACCGGCACCGAATAGATCGCCGACTACGCTCATGCCGTCCATTAATGGTCCTTCAATAACGTGAAGTGGGCGGTCGTGGTTTTGGCGTGCTTCTTCGGTATCGTCTTCGATAAACTCGGTGATGCCTTTTACTAGGGCATGTTCTAAACGTTTATTGACTTCCCAGCTGCGCCATTCCTGTGTTTTCTCTTCTACTTGCGCACCATCGCCACGATATTTTTCTGCAATATCGAGTAGACGCTCTGTAGAGTCATCGCGGGTGTTTTGAATGACATCTTCAACTGCAAGGCGAAGCTCTTCAGGTAGGTCATCATAGATAGCCAACTGGCCTGCGTTAACGATACCCATATCCATGCCTTGTTGGATGGCGTGGTATAGGAATACACAGTGAATCGCTTCACGTACCGGGTTGTTACCACGGAAAGAGAAGGATACGTTGGAAACACCGCCTGAAACTTTAGCGTAAGGGAGGTTCTTTTTAATCCAGCCGGTTGCTTGAATAAAGTCGACCGCATAGTTGTTATGCTCATCTATACCTGTAGCCACGGCAAAGATGTTTGGATCGAAGATAATATCTTCAGGTGGGTAGCCAACTTCATCGACGAGTACGCGGTAGGAGCGTTCACAGATCTCAATTTTGCGCTGGTAAGTATCGGCTTGGCCGTCTTCATCAAATGCCATGACAACAACAGCTGCACCATAGCGACGAAGCTTACGTGCTTGCTCAACAAAGTTTTCATGGCCTTCTTTTAAGCTGATCGAGTTAACAATGCCTTTACCTTGAATGCATTGTAAGCCCGCTTCGATAACATCCCACTTGGAGGAGTCGATCATGATCGGCACACGAGAGATATCAGGCTCTGATGCGATCAGGTTTAGAAACTTAACCATCGCCGCGTGGGAATCTAACATCCCTTCGTCCATGTTGATGTCGATGATCTGTGCACCGTTCTCAACTTGTTGACGGGCAACGTCTAGGGCCGTTTCGTAATCTTGTTCTTTAATAAGGCGCTTGAACATGGCAGAGCCGGTAACGTTGGTACGTTCACCGACATTGACGAAAAGTGTGTCTTCGCCAATGTGCATTGGTTCAAGGCCGGACAAGCGGGATTCAACTGGTAACTCTGGTAGTGCGCGTGCGGCTTCAACTTCGCAGGCTTCGCGGATCGCTTTAATATGATCGGGTGTTGTACCGCAGCAGCCGCCAATAATATTTAGAAAACCAGATTTAGCCCATTCGCCAATCTCGGTTGCCATCTGCTCCGGCGTTTCATCATAACCACCAAAGGCATTAGGTAAGCCCGCATTCGGGTGAGCAGAAACAAATGTTTCAGAGATACGTGATAGCTCTTCTACATACTGACGTAGCTCTTTAGGGCCGAGTGCACAGTTAAGGCCGACAGAGATCGGCTTCGCATGGCGAACTGAGTTCCAGAAGGCTTCAGTTGTTTGTCCTGAAAGTGTACGGCCTGATGCATCGGTAATGGTACCGGAGATCATGACAGGCAGGCGGACATCGTTATTTTCGAAATAAGTTTCAACCGCGTAGATACAGGCTTTAGCATTAAGCGTATCGAATATGGTTTCGATCAAGATGATATCTGAACCACCTTCGATCAAACCATCTAGGGATTCAGTGTACGCCTCAACTAACTCATTAAAGCTGACATTACGAAAAGATGGATCATTAACATCAGGAGAGATAGAGCAAGTACGGTTTGTTGGGCCAAGTACACCGGCGACATAACGTGGACGATCAGGTGTTTCTTTTGTCACCTCGTCACAAGCGATACGTGCTAAGCGTGCCGCTTCAACGTTGATCTCGCGACTGTAGGCTTCCATCTCATAATCGGCCATTGCGATCTGAGTGGCATTAAAGGTATTGGTTTCAACAATATCTGCACCGGCAAGCAGGTACTCACGGTGGATCGCTTTAATGATGTCAGGTTTAGTGAGTACTAGAAGGTCATTATTTCCTTTGACATCGATATGCCAATCGGAAAAGCGTTCACCACGGTAATCCTCTTCTTCCAGTTTGTAATCTTGGATCATGGTGCCCATGCCACCATCCAAAATCATAATGCGTTTTTTTAAGCTTTCGGAAAGGATTTCATTTAGCGATTTATCTGTCACAGCAAAATACCTGAATCAGCGACTATAAAATTAAGAGGGCTATTGTAAATCAATTAGTTAAGAAAGGGAGTGAGTAAAGCTAAAGTCTTTATGAGTGACGTTCAATTTGAGCATAGTTTTTAAGGGAAAATTACATAATTAGTCTTTGTTGATCTAAAGAATAGGTGAGTAGAGCTTAAAATTTCTGTGGATGGTGGTAGAATGCGCGCACTTTGCGGCTTGCAGGTACAAAAAAATCATTTGTTTAGTTAATTTTTTAAACAATTTTTAGTATTATGTGCGGCGCAACAAAGCTGGTTGATATAGCCAGTATAGAAATAAACACGTTTTTCCAAGTCAAAAGGCGGAATTACGTGGCGTTTACGTGCTACTTAGATTGAGTTTAGGTAGCGAAAGGGGGAAACCGAGGCAACTCGGTATAGATGAGCAAACGCAGGATTTAGTCTATGCTGCAGACATTTTTAAAGTGCAAGCTACACCGTGTAACAGTCACTCACGCTGAGCTTCACTATGAAGGATCATGTGCGATCGATGGTGTATTGCTTGATAAGTCAGGCATTCGTGAATATGAAATGATTCATATTTACAACATCAATAATGGTGAGCGTTTCACTACGTATGCAATTCGTGGTGAAGACAATAGCGGAATTATTTCTGTTAATGGCGCTGCCGCGCATAAAGCTAGTAAAGGTGATCTGTTGATTATCGCTGCTTACGCCCAATTGGACGATAAAGAAGCGGACGAGCATCAACCGACATTATGCTACTTCGAAAATGCCAAAGCGGATGGCGGTGTAGGTGCAACTGATGAAGAGCTTCATCAGCGAAATGTACTTACAGGTGTTAAACAGGCGATCCCTGTTCAACCAAAAGATATTTAATACAGATTCTAAAAGCCACCCAATAGGGTGGCTTTTTTCTTGAAAGCCCCGCACATTGATGCGGGGTTTTTATATCGATTTAATCTACATCAATTGACTGCTGATTTTGGGCCTTGGAATCATCTAACGCTTCTTGCAAGCATTGGGGATAGAAGGTAAATTGGCGCGTAATCATCGCTAACCATGGCGATATAACTTGATGTTGTCATTTATTTATTAAGGAGTCGCGCGTGGAACTCGCTTGTCTTGACCTTGAAGGGGTTTTGATCCCAGAAATCTGGATCGCTTTTGCTGAAGAAACTGGTATTGAAGAACTAAAAGCAACTACCCGTGATATTCCTTGTTATGATGAGTTAATGCAGCAGCGTTTGCGTATTCTGGATGAACACGGCCTTAAACTGCCGCAGATCCAGGAAACGATCAGCAAACTAGCACCGCTCGAAGGTGCGGTTGAGTTTATTAACTGGTTACGTGAGCGTTTCCAAGTTGTGATCCTTTCCGATACGTTCTATGAGTTTTCTCAGCCACTTATGCGTCAGCTAGGTTTCCCTACGTTGTTATGCCATAAGCTGGAAGTTAACGAAGAGGGTCGTATTACTGACTATACGCTTCGTCAAAAAGATCCTAAGCGTCAATCTGTTCGCGCGTTCCAGTTGTTGAACTACCGTGTTATTGCTGCGGGTGATTCTTATAACGATACAACGATGTTGAAACAGGCTGAGTCAGGTATCTTGTTCCATGCACCTGATAACGTTATTGCGGAATTCCCGCAATTCCCTGCAGTTCAGACGTTTGAAGATCTGAAGAAAGAGTTCATTAAAGCAAGTAACCGTGATTTAACTCTTTAAGTCTAACGGTTGATTATAACCCCGCTTTGGATGTGACTTTTTCCACTCTGATTCGGGGTTTTGTTTTATAAGCTCTGATCAGTGCTCTATTCTGACCGGTTTTACTAGAGCTTTTTCAGAGCTATGTTTTTTTGCAGTTAGGTTCCATATTGGCTATCTTGATAGTTCCCATGGAATTAGGGGCTATCTATGCCAGTGGCAACATTCGTAACCACATGTTCAGATCTACCAAACCGACTGATGGGTTTGTTAGGTGATGAATTTCAGTTTGCTCGCTATTCTTCTCTAGATGAGTCGGCTATTGTCTCAACGGACCATCATCTATTAATACTTGATGTCGGCCTAATAAAATCTGCCGATAGTGCTTTGTTGGGCAAAATAATCAGTTCCCATGATGAGCAGGGCATACCTGTATTTCTGACTTGGGCTGATGAAGAAGCTGATTATCGTGAGTTAGCGATCAATACGGGTTGCTGTGATTATCTGGCCCCCCCTTTTATTCCTTCTGTTGTTAACTCAAAATGTAAAACTCATATTAGTTTGGCGCAGCTGAAGAGGGATTACTCAGCAAATAATAAGAGTGTAAGCAGTACTGCTGTTGAGTATGTTGAAGCGAAAGAGCTTCTGGCAGTGCAAGATGCTGCTATTTTATGTTTAGCCACTATCGCTAGAGTTAGGGATCACTCAACAGGTAATCATATTTTACGTACGCAGCATTACGTTAAGGCATTGGCGGAGCATCTGCGAAAAAGCCCTGAATATTGTGATGAACTGGACAGTGAAACGATCGATCTGTTTTATAAAACCTCAGCTTTGCATGATATTGGCAAAGTCGGTATTCCTGATAGCGTATTGCAAAAGCCGGGTGAGCTAACGCCTGAGGAGTATGCGGTTATGAAAACCCATACTGAGTTAGGTTTTCAAGCTGTTCATTCAGCGAGGCTTTTACTTGAAAGGGAATCCAGTGGTCGTGCGGCTAAGTTTTTGGAAATTGCCCAGCAGGTAACGTTAAGTCATCACGAACGTTGGGATGGTTGTGGTTATCCTCAAGGCCTTAAAGGAGAAGAGATTCCTTTAGTTGCAAGATTGATGGCTGTTGCTGATGTGTATGATGCGATGATTTCTCGACGCCCTTATAAAAGCGCAATGGATCATAATTATGTAACCAGCGTTATATCAGGTGGGAGTGGTACACATTTTGATCCGACCGTGGTTTCCGCTTTTTTAGATCTACAGGATATGTTTGATCGTATATCGTTCAAGTTAGAAGATGTATTTCCATCAACCGCTGATATGACATTGCACTCTATCTCAGATTTGATTAATAAAAATGATGCGGTAGTCCATGACTAGATAGCGTTGAATAACGTATCTAAATGATATCCGGCTAGTTTTAGTAGATAGCTTCTTGGGTTTTAGGAAGAGGCTAATGAAATATATGGCTACTATGAAGGTGAGTCGGTAGCCATTTGTTTTGTGCATCATTAATTGTTTTTATAAGTACCTCGTCTTCTTCAATTAGGGTATTTATTTGTTTTATTAGTTCCTTATTCCAATCCCCTTTACTGCAGCCTACATGAGAAAAGTCAGTGCTGCTGTTATCTATAATTTTCACAAAGTAGAGTGTTTGATCTAATTTTTGATCAATGTTGATGAATTGAACTTCCTCCGGCCGAGCAATTAAACCGTCGAGCCTGTTATTTGCCATCATGAGAACGAGACGTTCATGTTCTTTTAGGCCGGTTTTTACCCTAAATATTGAATGTTTTTTGCTAAGTTCTTGTTTGATGATGTTATCAATGTAAGGAGAGTATGAGCGCCCATCATGAACACTAATTGAGAGATTTTTATCGATAAGTTTTTCTAGGTTGAGGGGAGCGATTGTTTTTGGTGTAAGTCCAAATTTCTCTAAACCTTTAGCTGTTGTAATGATGCCGTTGGGGTAGCTCTTCATTATCGGGAGGCTGTAATCTATAAAGGTTTCTCGTTCAGGCGTTCGAAGAAGAGCTACATGGCAGATAGCAACCCCAGACCGCGCATTTTTAAGCATGCGCTTGAGGCTCATATTCACGGGGTGATGTTTTACGATGCTGATTTTTTTTGTTAGGTGGACGATGATTTGGTCGCTGATTCCTTTGCCTTGATGCTCCCCTTTTACAATGAAATAAGGTGCAAAGTCAGTACGTGCCCACATCACATCAATTGGGGTTTTTGTTTCTGCACGCAAAGGATCCCCCAATATAGCGGGGGTTAAGAGCAGTAATAGAAAAAATGCTGCTGCGTTTTTTATCAAATACATAGTTCTACCGTTCAACAATACTGATAACAGTATAGGTGATATTTTAAGAACGGAGAGTAGTGATTATAAATGACCTAAAGCTAAACGGTTATTCATGTGATTTAACCGCTGTGCCATACGTAGTATTATTTGATCTTTGACTTTTTCTCGCACTTCGATAGGCAGTTGATCAAGTAGGTCTGGGTCAATGACAAGTGCAGATGAATCGCAATTGGCAACAACGCTAGCGGTACGAGGTTCGTTGCTTAGAAACGATATTTCACCAATGATCTCACCAGGTTTGAGCTGTAC
This sequence comes from Neptuniibacter sp. UBA6509, assembly GCA_002435145.1. Taxonomy (GTDB): domain Bacteria; phylum Pseudomonadota; class Gammaproteobacteria; order Pseudomonadales; family Balneatricaceae; genus Neptuniibacter. Next base: position 20,188 of record DJLT01000063.1, on the reverse strand, counting down.
AATCAGCTGCTCTTGGGCACCTTTAATTATATTGACGCCTCCGCTGAGTAATATAAAAAAGCGTTTATCTAGTGAGTTTTCATCAGTCAGGAAGTGGCCGCGCTCATAGGTCATAAAGTGGCAATTAAAGTCACAAATAAGCTTCTTTTCAGCATGATTTAAATCATCGAAGAATGCGATCTTATCTAAGATTGCGAGAGCACTGCCTTTTGTTAGTGTTTTATTCTTTGCCATTTTATTAGCTCAAACGATCTGCTGTAGTTGATATTTCCTTAGCGTCTATTTTTAAGGAGCTTTCTATTTTTCAGTAGCTTCCTATTTTTCAGGAACTTTCTATTTTAAGAAATAGTTCGCTCAAGGCAATCTAGCAAATTGTTTACCTTAGCGAAGGTTTCTTCATATTCCATCTCGTTGACTGAGTCAGCAACAATACCGCCACCGGCCCAGCAATATACATGGTTGTCTTCGCATAGGAGTGTACGGATGGTGATGCTGGTATCCATTCTTCCACATAAGCTGATATAGCCTATAGAGCCGCAATATATCGACCGTCTATGGGGTTCTAGCTCTTCGATTATTTCCATTGCTCGTATTTTGGGTGCGCCGGTGATTGAACCGCCTGGGAAGCATTTCTCTAGCAGCGAGATAGGTGAACAGTTCTTTTGTAAGGTGCCTGTTACGGTGCTGACTTTATGATGGACGTTTGCATAGCTTTCAATGTTAAAAAGCTTTGGGACTTTAACGCTGTTATGTGTGCACACTTTGCTTAAATCATTACGCATTAGATCCACAATCATTAGGTTTTCTGCGCGGTCTTTAATGGAATCCGCTAACTCTTGTTTTAGACGCTGATCTTCTAAAGCGTTTGCTGAGCGTGGGCGCGTGCCCTTTATCGGCTTAGTCGTAACTTGTTGTTGCTTGGATTCTAAAAACTGCTCAGGCGAAAGCGAAAGTATCTGGCTGGTTTCAGATTCAATAAATGCCGAGTAAGGAGTGGGGGCTATTTCACGAAGGGCTTTATAAGCACTCCAAGCATCTCCTGTGTATTCACTGTTAAAGCGTTGTGCAAAATTAACTTGGTAGCAATCACCTGAGTGAATGTAGTCGTCCACTTTAGCAAGTTTTTGCGTGTACTCGGGCTCTGTCATGTTGGCTTTGAAGGGCCGTTTTAAGCTAAATGAAGCGCTCTTCTTAGCGGGTGTGCTCTTAGCGGTTGTGCTATGGGCCAATAAAGCTTCGATCTTTTGCAGGCTTTCAGCATCAACGCGGCTATCTGTCACGAGAGTCGTGCGCTTTTCGTGATGGTCAGCTACAACCGCCCATAGGTACATTCCTACACGCATATCGGGTAAGTCGGAAAAATCATCAGCTAAAGAGGGTAGGGATTCATTGGAACGGCCTAGGTCATATGAAAAATGACCAATAACCCCTCCCTGAAAAGGCAGTGATTCTATCTCAGTATGATCAGATTGATACTTATTATATAGCTGTTGCAGTTTATCGAACGCTGTAGCGTCTTCGCTAGATACTTCCAGTACCTCTACTGGGGCGGCGGCAATAATATCGAACCTTCCCCAAGGGCACTTAGGTCGTCCACTATCTAGAAATACTGCATCCCCTAAATGGCGAATTTTTTCAAAGTAAGATTGGCTGTTAGCCAGATAAGGAAGAGAGCGCTGAATAATCAAGGAATCAACTTAAATCACAAGTTACAAGAACGTAGATTGTATGTAACCCATGAAGTGCTGTCTATAATTGATGTTAGATCAAAGATTGTCGACAAAGTGGCTAGGTATCAATAATATTAAGTTAGAATAGTATGGTTTTAATGAATATTGTAAACCGCTAGGGCGAGTAACCTTGAAACGCAATGGCGGATCGCGTTTTCTAAAGAGAACATTGATTAATGAAGCACGAATTTTCGATCAAGAAGCATGAATATCATCTTCCTGACCAGCATATTGTGTATCGCATCTATCGTAACCCTAAGGCGGATACGAAAAGGCGTTTAGTTCTATTGCATGGCGCCGGTGTTGCAGGTGTGGATACTTGGGAATTTATACTCTCATCTTTAACGCATTGGTCTGAGGTATTGGTTCCAGACTTAAGAGGCACGGGAGAAACGCATTATCCTGATGGCAAAGAGCACCCTTATGAGGTGCAAGCTTTAGTCGGCGATCTTAATGCGCTGGTGGATCATTTAGGCTGGTGGACTTTCGATCTGGCTGGCTACTCAATGGGTGGCTTGGTATCACTGATTTTTAAACAGCAGCACTCAGATCGCGTGGGTAAGCAGTTTTTACTTGAATCGGCAGTGTTGGATCGGCCCTGCTGGGAGACTACCGTTGATTTAAGACAGCAGTTTTCAGCCGCTACCGTTCATCTGCGTGGTAAATCAGATATTAATAAAGGAGTTGTTAATTTTCTGGATGCCATCTCCCCAAATCGAAGAGTATCTCCACAGGTTGAAACTCTCACCATTCAGCGCTTAGGTCAGCGGCCAGAAGGTTTTGCCAACGCTCTGGAGTGCGTGACGACAGCGATTAAGCACCTTGATAGAGAGAGTTTGGTGGCGGCGCAGGGGGATGTGAGTAGCTTTATTGGTGGTAATAGTGTGGACCTGATGCACCAATATCAACAAGAGTTAGCAGAGCGTTTACCCAATTGGCACTATTTTTTGATGCCCGGTACTGATCATTCATTGCCATTTCAAAAGCCACGTCAGATAGCAAAAATTATGAATGAAGAGATGGCGAGATATTTAAGTAATTAGAAATGCAGAAAGGAGAGGGGATATCCTTAAACTTTTGTATTGTGTTGACAATAATTAGACATTTTCGAGTTGACTGCGATATTTAGCAAGAGTATCTTGGTTTTAGTTCGAGATTGTCGACAATCTCAAATATGGGTTGTTATGAGTGAAACTACAGTAAGTAAAGAGTCTCAATCTGAAACACGTACTTTGGCAGACCGCGTTTGTGAGCAAATTGTAACCGCGATTGTGGTGGGTGATATTCCACCGGGTCAAAAGATTAGTGAACCTGAACTAGCACGGACTTACGGAATTAGTCGCGGACCTTTACGTGAAGCAATGCGTAAATTAGAAGCACTCCGGTTGGTGGAGCGAAAGCCTCATGTTGGTGCCAGAGTTGTGAACTTGTCGGCAAAAGAGTTGATCGAAATTTATCATGTTAGGGAAGCATTGGAAGGCATGGCTTGCCGTTTAGCGGCCCAGAACATGCCTCAGGAAGAGATTGATAGCCTTCGAACTTTACTCGATGAACATGAACGAAGTATTGAGCAGCTTGATGGCCGCTCTTACTTTCAAAAAGAGGGTGATCTAGATTTCCATTACCGAATCGTAAACGGCAGCAAAAATGAAAAGCTGCTGGAATCGCTCGGTGGTGATCTTTATCACTTAGTAAGAATGTATCGTTATCAGTTCAGTGTATCCAGCTCTAGACCGAAACGCGCATTAAAAGAGCATCGTCAGATCATAGACGCAATAGAGTCTCGTGATCCTGAATTGGCGGAAATGCTTATGCGCAGGCATATTGGAGCAGCCCGAAAAAATGTGGAGGATAAACTGAACTCTGCGACCGAATCCAGAGGGGAATAAAATGTCTACAAATCTATCTGCAGGTGCACGTTTTCGAAAAGTACTAGCTGAAACTAGCCCATTACAGATTGTAGGTACTACAAATGCGTACCACGCCATGATGGCAGAGCGCGTTGGCCATAAGGCGATTTACCTATCCGGTGGTGGCGTTGCTAACCATTCGTATGGTCTGCCTGATTTAGGTATGACATCTATGAATGATGTTCTTGCAGATGTAAGCCGTATCACAAGCGCTGTTGAAACACCGCTTATGGTTGATATTGATACGGGCTGGGGTGGTGCATTTAACATTGCTCGTACAGTTAAAGAGATGACAAAAGCAGGCGCTGCTGCGGTTCATATTGAAGATCAGGTAGCGCAGAAACGTTGTGGTCACCGTCCTAATAAAGAGATCGTATCTTTGGAAGAGATGGTAGACCGTGTTAAAGCAGCAGTTGATGCTAAAACAGATGATGACTTCTTTGTTATGGCGCGTACAGATGCATTCCAGATGGATGGTTTAAATGCAGCTGTTGAACGTGCTCAAGCATGTTTAGAAGCAGGTGCTGATGGCATCTTTGCTGAAGCGGTACATACCTTAGACGATTACAAAGCGTTTTCAGATGGTATTAACGGAGCGCATCTATTGGCGAATATCACTGAGTTTGGTGCTACACCTCTTTTCAATACAGAGGAACTTGCTGCAAACGGAGCAACGATGGTGCTTTATCCTCTATCCGCATTCCGTGCGGCTAACCAAGCAGCGCTAAATGTTTATGAAGCATTGCTACGTGATGGTGATCAGAAAGCTGTTGTTGATACGATGCAAACACGTATGGATCTATATGATTTCTTGAACTATCACGATTTCGAGCAGAAATTAGATGGTCTGTTTGCTGAAGGCAAGAATAAGTAAGTTAGAGAAAAGTTGGTAAGGCAAGTACGACGGTTAGAAAATATTTTAATTGTTAAAGAGCAGGCCGTTAGAGCCTGCCTGTATATAAGATAGGAGCACACTATGGTCGATAAAAAACTGAGCGGCGCAGGCCTTCGAGGACAATCCGCTGGTGAAACGGCACTGTGCACCGTAGGTAAAACCGGTTCAGGTCTGACCTACCGTGGCTACGATATTAAAGAACTGGCTGACAAAGCGCAGTTTGAAGAAGTGGCGTATCTACTGCTTTACGGAAAGCTTCCGAATCAAGCAGAGCTAGATGCTTACAAAGCGAAACTAAAAGGCATGCGTGCCTTACCTGATGCTTTAAAAACAGTGTTGGAACAGATTCCAGCAAACGCTCATCCAATGGATGTGATGCGTACAGGTTGTTCCATGTTGGGTAATCTAGAAGAAGAGAAAGACTTCTCAGAGCAGCATGATCATATTGATCGTATGTTGGCAGCGTTCCCTGGCATTATTAATTATTGGTATAACTTCAGCCATAACGGTAAGCGCATAGATGTAGAAACAGGCGCTGACTCGATTGGCGAACAGTTCCTATGGACGCTGCATGATAAAAAGCCAGAGCCATTACACGTTGATGTAATGCATGCTTCTCTGATTCTTTACGCAGAGCATGAGTTTAATGCTTCGACATTTACTGCGCGTGTTTGTGCATCGACCTTGTCTGATATTCACAGCTGTGTAACGGCGGCTATTGGTTCACTTCGTGGCCCGCTTCATGGTGGTGCTAACGAAGCTGCAATGGCGATGATTGAACAGTGGCATTCAGCTGACGAAGCTGAAGAAGCGATCATGGGTATGCTTGAGCGCAAAGATAAAATCATGGGCTTCGGACATGCGATCTATCGTGAATCAGACCCTCGAAATGCAATTATCAAAGAGTGGTCTAAGAAACTGTCTGATCAAGTAGGTGATGAGTACCTATATGACGTTTCAGAGCGTGTTGAATCCGTTATGTGGCGTGAGAAAAAATTGTTCTGTAATGCAGATTTTTTCCATGCATCAGCGTACCACTTCATGGGAATCCCTACTGAACTGTTTACACCGATCTTTGTATGTTCGCGTGTAGCGGGTTGGACTGCACATGTAATGGAGCAGCGCGCTAATAACCGCATTATTCGTCCATCAGCTGACTATTCAGGCCCAGAAAGCTCTGAGTGGATCGATATAGCTGATCGTCCATAGAACGATGCGACTACTAGGAAGGGGGCTGACCAGTCCCTTTCTGATTATCAATTTAAGAAATACAGGTGTTACATGAACACTGAATACCGTAAATCGTTACCAGGTTCTGATCTGGATTATTACGACACTCGTGCTGCGATTGAAGAGATCCAGCCAGGTGCATACGCAAAGTTGCCTTATACATCACGTGTATTAGCTGAGCAGCTAGTACGTCGTTGCGAGCCAACTGCGTTAACTGATTCCCTTAAGCAGCTTATTGAAACTAAACGTACTTTAGATTTTCCTTGGTACCCAGCGCGTGTTGTATGTCATGACATTTTAGGACAAACCGCATTGGTTGATTTAGCGGGCTTGCGTGATGCGATCGCTGATGAAGGTGGTGACCCATCTAAAGTAAACCCTGTTGTGCCTACGCAGTTGATTGTTGACCACTCTTTGGCGGTTGAAGCGCCAGGTTTTGATCCAGATGCGTTCGACAAAAACCGTGCGATTGAAGATCGTCGTAACGAAGACCGTTTCCATTTTATCGAGTGGTGTAAAACTGCCTTCGATAACGTAGACGTTATCCCAGCCGGTAACGGCATTATGCATCAGATTAATTTGGAGAAGATGTCTCCGGTTATTCAGTCGCGTGACGGTGTTGCTTACCCAGATACTTGTGTAGGTACAGATTCTCATACGCCTCACGTTGATGCACTGGGTGTTATCGCGATTGGTGTAGGCGGTCTAGAAGCTGAAACCGTTATGTTGGGTTTACCATCAATGATGCGTCTACCGGACATCGTAGGTGTTAAAATTGTTGGTGAGCGCCAGCCTGGTATTACTGCTACAGATATCGCTTTGGCGATGACCGAGTTCCTGCGTAATGAGAAAGTTGTTTCCTCTTATCTTGAGTTCTTCGGCCCGGGTGCTGCAACGCTATCTATTGGTGACCGAGCTACACTGTCTAACATGACGCCAGAGTATGGCGCATCAGCAGGTATGTTCTACATTGATGAGCAGACTATCGACTATTTGAAACTGACAGGTCGTGAGCCAGAGCAGGTTGCACTGGTTGAACAGTACGCTAAATTGACTGGCCTATGGGCTGACGATTTAGAAAATGTTGAATACGAGCGTGTGATTGAATTCGATCTGTCGACTGTCGTACGTAATATGGCTGGTCCTTCTAACCCGCACCGTCGTCTGCCAACATCTGCGTTGAACGAGCGTGGTATTGCGAGTGATGAGATGCTGTCTGCTGCTCAAGCAGAAGAAGCTGAAGGTCTAATGCCAGATGGTGCAGTTATTATTGCTGCGATTACCTCGTGTACTAACACCTCAAACCCACGCAACGTTGTCGCTGCTGGTTTAGTGGCTAAGAAAGCAAATGAGCTAGGTCTTATCCGTAAACCTTGGGTTAAGTCTTCGTTTGCGCCGGGTTCTAAAGTTGCAAAACTATACTTGGAAGAAGCGGGTCTTTTATCTGAGATGGAGAAGCTAGGTTTCGGTATCGTTGCTTATGCTTGTACGACTTGTAACGGTATGTCGGGTGCTCTAGATCCTGTTATCGAGAAAGAAGTGGTTGATCGCGACTTGTACGCAACAGCAGTACTGTCTGGTAACCGTAACTTTGATGGTCGTATCCATCCTCATGCTAAGCAGGCATTTTTGGCTTCACCGCCACTGGTTGTTGCTTATGCGATTGCGGGTACTGTTCGCTTCGATATTGAGAACGATGTACTAGGCAAAGATCAGAACGGTAATCCGGTTACTCTGAAAGATATCTGGCCAAGTGATGAAGAGATTGATGCGCTAGTAGAGAAGTGTGTTAAACCTGAACAATTCAACCAGATTTACATTCCAATGTTCGATCTAGGTGATGTTGAGCGTGCTGATAGTCCTCTTTACGACTGGCGTGAAATGAGTACCTATATCCGCCGTCCTCCATACTGGGAAGGTGCTTTGGCGGGTGAGCGTACGATGAAAGGTATGCGTCCTCTAGCTGTTCTGGGTGACAACATCACTACAGATCACTTGTCTCCATCTAATGCGATTCAGGCGTCCAGTGCGGCGGGTGAATATTGCGCGAAAATGGGGCTGCCGGAAGAAGATTTCAACTCTTACGCAACACACCGTGGTGACCATTTAACTGCACAACGTGCAACTTTCGCTAACCCGAAACTGTTGAACGAAATGTGTCGTGATGCAAGCGGCGATGTTAAACAGGGTTCTTTGGCGCGTATTGAGCCAGAAGGTACTGAAAGCCGTATGTGGGAAGCGATTGAAACCTACATGGAGCGTAAGCAGAACTTAATCATTGTTGCCGGTGCTGATTATGGTCAGGGCTCATCACGAGATTGGGCTGCTAAAGGTGTTCGTCTTGCTGGTGTAGAAACGATCGTTGCTGAAGGCTTTGAGCGTATTCACCGTACTAACCTTGTCGGTATGGGTGTATTGCCTGTCCAGTTCAAGGAAGGTGATACACGCAACACTTACGCCATTGATGGTACTGAAACATTTGATGTTGTAGGTGATATCTCACCACGTTGTGATCTCACCCTAATCATCAACCGTGCAAACGGTGAGAAGGTTGAAGTGCCTGTAACCTGTCGTTTAGACACTGCTGCTGAAGTGCATGTCTATAACGCTGGTGGCGTGCTTCAACGTTTTGCTAAAGACTTCCTAGAAGGTAGTTAATAGCAAGTAAACAGATAAGCGCTGCTTGTAATCAGTCATTCCGTATCGTCTACGTGCGGGATGGCTGAAAAAGTTAAAAAGTCGAGCAAGCGGCGCTCATTTTTTCATGAATGTTTTTACTAACAATGACTGGCCAGAGTAGAGACTGCGCGTAACTCTTTATGGAGTTATGTCAGTCATTGTTACTAAGAATTTTCTGAACATTAAGCAGTAGTAAAACTGCAGAATATCTCAGATAGCACAGGATAATTTGTTATGGCTAACGTTTCACCCGCAGTACCACAGATCAAAATTCCAGCGACTTATATTCGCGGTGGGACCAGTAAAGGGGTCTTTTTTCGTCGTCAGGATCTGCCTGAAGTTGCTCAAGAGCCAGGTGAGGCGCGAGACAAAATTCTAATGCGTGTTATTGGTAGCCCAGACCCCTATGGCCAGCAGATTGATGGTATGGGTGGTGCGACTTCTAGTACCAGTAAAACAGTTATTCTAGATAAAAGTTCAGAGCCCGATCATGATGTTGATTACTTATTTGGGCAGGTTGCTATCAATAAAGCTTTTGTTGATTGGTCAGGTAACTGCGGTAATTTAACAGCAGCGGTTGGTGCTTTTGCTATCAGTGGCGGTCTTGTTGACCCTGCACGCATTCCTGAAAACGGTATCTGTGTTGTACGTATCTGGCAGAAAAATATTAAGAAAACCATCATTGCTCATGTCCCTATCACTAATGGTGAAGTACAAGAAACTGGCGACTTTGAGCTAGATGGCGTTACCTTCCCTGCAGCGGAAGTTGTGATTGAGTTTATGGACCCTGCTGATGGTGAGGGCTCAATGTTCCCAACCGGTAATTTAGTCGATGATCTTGAAGTACCAGGCGTTGGGACTTTTAAAGCAACCTTTATTAATGCTGGGATACCAACTATCTTTGTTAATGCCGATGAGATTGGCTATAAAGGCACTGAGCTGCAAAAAGATATTAATGGTAATGCGGATGAGTTAGCGCGTTTTGAAACGATGCGTGCCTATGGTGCGGTTCAGATGGGTCTGATTGAAGATATATCTGAGGCCGTTGCGCGTCAGCACACGCCAAAAATTGCTTTCGTTACCCCTGCTACTGATTATGAAGCGTCTAGTGGGAAACAGATTTCAGCTAATAATATTGACCTATGTGTACGTGCTTTATCCATGGGTAAGCTTCACCATGCGATGATGGGAACGGCTTCAGTCGCTATTGCGACCGCTGCTGCCGTACCTGGAACATTGGTTAATCTAGCGGCCGGCGGTGGTGAGCGTGATGCAGTGACGTTCGGGCACCCGTCAGGCTCACTACGTGTGGGTGCAGCAGCGGAACAGGTTAATGGTGATTGGACAGCGAAAAAGGCCGTAATGAGCCGAAGCGCACGCGTCATAATGGAAGGCAATATTCGCATTCCTGGCGATACTTTCTAATTTATTAGGAGAAGAAAGTTCCTAGTAAATAGAAACACCCGAAGTAAGAAGTAGGAAGTAGGAAGTAAAAAGTTACATCGATTGCTCGTTTTAAGAGTTGAAGAGGGTAGCACTGCTTAATTTCCCCTATCAGGATTAAACGGTCCCTCTTCATTATGCCTCATGTGAAAACATGGGGTATTTTTTTGCCTGAAATCCCCTTCTTAATCCAGACCCCTTAAGCTATTGATTTAAATGGAGGGGATATAAGGCAGTGAAAAAAGGGTCAAAAGCCCTTATTAGGGTGAAGACCGAACAAAATCAAACTGTTAGGATGCTAGGGTTCTTGTTCACTGCCGAATAGGCAGCTTAGAAAAATCTCAGCAGTCGGGCTAACCTCAGCTAATTGTTCACTGCCGAATAGGCAGCTTAGAAATTGACGGTGCGGGCCTAATGTTCGACCTACGCGTTCACTGCCGAATAGGCAGCTTAGAAACGACAGCTTGCCCGCATTGCGGTAGTGGCTAAGTTCACTGCCGAATAGGCAGCTTAGAAAAAAAACATCTGGATCAGTTTTTAGTTCGTGAGGTTCACTGCCGAATAGGCAGCTTAGAAAGTGATTAATTCGCCATAATTTAGAGATTCCGGGTTCACTGCCGAATAGGCAGCTTAGAAAGCCCAAAATAACAAGGCGCTTAATCGTGGACGGTTCACTGCCGAATAGGCAGCTTAGAAAATGATAAATCATGCCGAATTTACGCCCTTGGTGTTCACTGCCGAATAGGCAGCTTAGAAACTCCAAGAATACAAAGACGGGGCAGAGCTGGAGTTCACTGCCGAATAGGCAGCTTAGAAATCGAATCTTCGAAGGTATCAAAGTTCGAAGTCGTTCACTGCCGAATAGGCAGCTTAGAAACTTCCGGCTTGAAGCTGTAGAACTGGTGGTCCGTTCACTGCCGAATAGGCAGCTTAGAAACTAAACGGCTGGAAAACAGAACAGATCGACGCGTTCACTGCCGAATAGGCAGCTTAGAAAATTGAACCGTCTGGGTGTAATAGGTCTTCGAGTTCACTGCCGAATAGGCAGCTTAGAAAATAGGGGATATGACTACTGGGGTTCCGTTGTTGTTCACTGCCGAATAGGCAGCTTAGAAATTACAAGGTGCAAGCTTTCGGCGTCACTTCAAGTTCACTGCCGAATAGGCAGCTCATAGAACTTATGGCCAATCAGAGTCCAACTCTTTGTAGTGGCGCTGTATGTGGTTTTTACTGTAGATTAATTCTTAGCTAATTACGCTTACAAATGGATGCTTGTTGTAATGGAAGACTTCTCACCCTCTGATCTTAAGTCCGTTTTACATTCTAAACGTGCCAATCTTTATTATCTTCAATATTGCCGTGTGCTTGTTAATGGTGGGCGGGTTGAGTATGTAACAGATGAGGGCAGTCGTTCTCGTTATTGGAATATTCCCATTGCTAATACAACCTGCGTTTTATTAGGTACCGGAACTTCGGTTACACAGGCTGCGATGCGTGAACTTGCAAAGGCTGGTGTCCTAGTTGGATTTTGCGGTGGAGGCGGCACGCCTTTATTCAGCGCTAATGAAATGGATGTGGAGGCCGCTTGGTTTTCACCGCAAAGCGAATACCGTCCAACCGAGTATCTACAGCATTGGGTAAATTTTTGGTTTGATGATGACAAGAGGTTGTCTGCAGCGAAACAAATTCAGTTTGCACGGATTCAGCGGATTACCAAGTTGTGGCTGGATAACAGAGCTTTGAATGAGGCAGGTTTTAAACCGGATACGAAGCAGTTATTAAAATTATTAGAGCGTAATCAACAGGATATTCAGCAGGCTAGCTCAACTACTTTGTTGTTAACGAGTGAGGCTCGTTTAACCAAAGGCTTGTTTAAGCTTGCGGTGCAAACCGTTGGTTATGGAAGTTTTACTCGGGCTAAGCGTGGAAAGGGCAGCGACCCGGCTAATCGATTCCTTGATCATGGAAACTATCTAGCTTATGGCTTGGGGGCAACGGCTACTTGGGTTCTGGGGTTACCTCATGGTTTGGCTGTATTACATGGTAAAACACGTCGAGGTGGCTTGGTATTCGATGCGGCAGACTTAATTAAGGATTCGGTTATTCTTCCTCAAGCTTTTGTATCTGCTATGCGCGGTGATGATGAGCAAACTTTTCGGCAGGCTTGTATAGAGCAATTAACGCGTACTGAAGCGTTGGATTTCATAATTGAAACCTTACAGGATATAGCTTTGTCTTACGTGGCTGATAATCCATGAACATCATGTTGGTTTCACAATGTAATAAGAATGCGCTTAAAGAAACAAGGCGCATATTAGATCAGTTTGCTGAACGGCGAGGGGATCGCACTTGGCAAACGCCTATTACACAGGCCGGATTAGATACTTTACGTAAGCTGTTGCGTAAAACTGCGCGAAAAAATACGGCAGTTGCCTGTCACTGGGTTAGGGGGAGAAACCGCACTGAGTTGGTCTGGATCGTTGGCGATGCAAAGCGTTTTAACAGTATGGGTGGGACACCTACCAATACGACAGGGCGTAACGTTTTGCGAAGTCAGAGTGAAAACGATTGGCATAGTGGAGAGGAGCTTAAGCTTTTAGCAACGTTTTCAGGGTTACTACATGACTTAGGTAAAGCTTGCGATGCCTTCCAGAATAAACTTCTATCGGGTGTGCGAGAAAAAAATTTATATCGGCATGAATGGATCTCTTTACGACTTTTTCAGGCGTTCGTAGGTAAGCAAACGGATGAAGAGTGGTTGCAAGCGTTAGTATCTAATGCAGGCGATGAGCAGCGCTGGTTAAATGGGTTAGAACGGGACGGTCTGGATCAAAATCTTAGTCAGCCTTTTGCTGATGGCGTTATGCCGCCGTTAGCGAAAATGATTGCGTGGCTGGTGGTAAGCCATCACCGCTTACCTGAATTTCCGAATAGTTTAAGTAATTTTAGAAGCGAGCTATTGCCAAGTTTACTTGGCAGTATCAATGCGCAATGGAACCAGCGTAGTGATGTGACTGATCATAAAGCTATTGAGCCTTATTGGTGTTTTAGCAGAGGCTTACCTACGGTAAGTGAACGATGGAAGGAAAGAGTATCTGTCGTTTCAGAACAGCTGTTAGCTCGATTGGATCAATCTACATTTTTCACACTGGATAATGCTTATGTGATGCATCTTGCACGGTTGAATTTAATGTTGGCCGATCATTATTATTCCAGCCTTAAGAATCAGAAGCAGCGAGATTGGGTTAAGGGGGATAATGACTTTCAACTTAATGCCAATACATTACGTGAGACCGGCGAGATCAATCAAAAGCTGGATGCTCATTTGCTTGGGGTTGCTAAAGTTGCTAATTCATTGGTACGTAGTCTCCCCACGATGGCCTGTCATCTTCCGAGTTTAGGGCGCCATCCGGGATTAAGGAAACGAACGGCAGATAAACGCTTTCAGTGGCAAAATCGCGCATTTGAACAAACGGAAGTCATACGTGAAAGAACCGAGCTACAAGGTTTTTTTGGGGTCAATATGGCGTCGACGGGATGTGGTAAAACACTAGCTAATGCGCGAGTGATGTATGCTTTGGCAAATCCCCAGCACGGTGCTCGCTTTAGTATTGCATTGGGCTTAAGAACGCTTACGTTGCAAACGGGTAGTGCGCTACGTGAGCGCTTAAATCTAGATGATACGGAACTCGCAATCAGGGTGGGTGGTAGCGCTAGCCGCCAGTTGTTTGAGCATCATGAAAATGAGGCTGAAAAATCGGGTTCCGTTTCCTCAATGGACTTGTTGGCCGATGGCTCGCACGTTTACTACGAAGGTAATTTTAATGAACATGGCGTACTTCAGCGTTTTCAGCATAACCCGCAACTTAAGGCATTACTTTCAGCACCCGTTCTAAGTTGTACAGTGGACCATTTGGTTCCAGCGACTGAAGGTACAAGAGGTGGTCGGCAAATTGCTCCCATGTTACGTCTTATGAGTAGTGATTTGGTACTGGATGAAATTGATGATTTTGATATCAATGATATGCCCGCGCTCACGCGTTTAGTGCACTGGGCTGGCCTGTTGGGTAGTCGCGTATTGTTGTCTTCAGCAACACTACCGCCTTCATTGGTTGAGGGGTTGTTTCGAGCGTATAGACATGGACGGGAGCAGTACCAAAATAATCGTGGTGAACCAGACAAACAGTTAGATATCTGCTGTGCTTGGTACGATGAGTTTAATACCGAAATGCAGGATTGCGCTACAGAAGCATTGTTTAAAGGTCAGCATCAGCAGTTTGTATCTAAACGACTGCAGAAGTTGAAAAAAGCAGAGGTACGCAGGCGCGGAGAGATCATCCCTTTCAATCCTCCAAAGGGCTCGGTTGCAGAGGTTCGTAAAGAGTTTTCTAAACTTGCACTACAGCAGATGCTAAAGCTACATCAGCAACATCACAGTGTGGATCCCGTTAGCGGTAAACGTGTTTCATTTGGTTTATTGCGTATGGCTAATATTGAACCTTTAACTGATGTTGCGAAGGAGCTTTTACAAGAAGGTTCACCCGCAGGAACACATATCCATCTTTGTGTTTATCATTCTCAGTTCCCGTTATTGCTGCGCTCAGCAATCGAGCAGCAGTTAGATAACGCGTTGAATCGGCGTGATACTGATGCGGTCTTTAACTTAAGAGATGTTCGTCAGAAAATTGATGCTACTGTGGCTGAAGATCAAATGTTTGTCGTATTGGGAAGTCCAGTGACAGAAGTTGGTCGGGATCATGACTATGATTGGGCTATTGTAGAGCCATCATCTATGCGTTCACTTATTCAGTTGGCAGGTCGAGTGAAGCGTCATCGGCCTGAAACTTGTATTCAAGCCAATGTACATATATTCAGTAAAAATTTAAAAGCATGCGAACTAAACGGTGTGCCAGCATATTGTAAGCCGGGGTTTGAAACTCAAACGCTTAAGCTTAATTACCCTGATCTTAATCAATTGCTTACGCCGGAACAGTGGCAGAGAATTGATGCGCAACCCCGAGTGCAGGAAGGTGAGCTACTAAGGGAGAGTGAAAGTTTAGTTGATCTTGAGCACGTTGCTATGCGTAGGAAAATGCTTGCAGAGGAAAATACTCAACAAGAAAAGCTCCATCCGCGTCAACGCGCTAAAAAGATGGGGCAGAACATACCTAAGCTCGGAGCTTATAGTTGGTATACACAGCCTGTCGCTCAGCTGACAAGTATATTGAGTAAGGCGCAGCCTTTCCGCCAAAGTTATGAGACAGATATCGATTTAGTGTTACTGCCTAATGAGGATGAAGATGATTTTATTCTGTACGCCTTGGATAA
Source organism: Neptuniibacter sp. UBA6509 (assembly GCA_002435145.1). Lineage (GTDB taxonomy): Bacteria > Pseudomonadota > Gammaproteobacteria > Pseudomonadales > Balneatricaceae > Neptuniibacter. The sequence continues at coordinate 4,973 of DJLT01000063.1, read as the reverse complement.
AGTGCAGGGGCAAGTTATAGGAAAAAGTGATCAGCAGCATTTATGTCATCGATTAGATATCGAAAGCCAAATGGCAGAGGGTATTGGTATTTGGGGGCAGTCAGATTATATGCAGGCATTGAGGAAGCTAGCTGAATCTTTAGACAAGTCACTAGAAGAGTCCGCTAAAAGGTTTAGCCTGTTGAGCTTGCCAGATAAAGGGATGGAGTATGGTTGGTACTTTCATCCTGCTTTAGGTTTTGTGAGAAAAAATAATAGTTGGAAATAAAGCAAGGAGTAGGGAATATGCTAAAAAGGAGCTGCAATGACGGAAGCTCATGGAAATAGGGAGGGTGAATTACGCAAGCTAATGCGGGGCTTTATTCAGGAGCGCTTCCTGACTAAAACTGAAAAGCTTGCGCCAGATGATCCCAAATATCTAAAACTACAAGAACAGTTTCAATATGATAGCTGGCTTGCTGATGCCGCCCGTAGGGTGGGGCAGCTGCAAGTGGTGACACATTCACTAAAAGCGATTCACCCAGATGCAAAAGGGACTAACCTTTATTGTCCTGCGGAGCAATTACCAAAATTCGACTTGGTCAGTAGTGCGTGTCTAGGCGCAGAGTTTGAGCGTGATGTAGTCGGTAATGCGGCGGCGTTGGATGTGTATAAATTTCTACGTTTGACCTATAAAGAGCGACCTTTATTGGAGCTAGCTTTAGCGCAAACGCCAGATTTTATTGCGGCTTTATCTGATGATAAAAAAGAGGGGCAGCTACTGTGTGAGGCTTTTGCGGGTATTACCCAAGCAAAAGGTGATCTTTCGTCGCATACACGTGCCAAACAGCTGTATTGGTGGATAGGCTCTGATCCAAGAGCGAATGAAAACTATCATCTGTTATCTCCGCTTTATGCGACATCGCTGGCCCATCGGATTTATCAAACCTTAAACGCAGATCGATTTAGTGAGCAGGCTAAAGAAGCGCGTAAAGCGGCACGTGAAGATTCGTTTTCGGAGCAAGGCTATCGTGTATATCCCGATTTGGCAGTGCAAAAACTGGGGGGGACAAAACCACAGAATATTTCTCAATTAAATAGTGAGCGTGGCGGTACTAACTATTTGCTCGCCTCATTACCCCCTTCTTGGCGCTCAGCTGAGGTTTCACCGCTGTTAAATATTGATACGGCATATTGGCGTTTTACTAAAAGGCCCGCTGTTACAAAAAGTATTCGGGGTTTGGTTGGGTTTTTAAAAGAGAATCCTCCTAAAAATGTACATACACGAAATGAAGTAGATGAATATGTTGCTGTCCTGTTAGATGAATTAGTTATGTTTACCAGTGAAATACGTAAACTGACTCCGGGGTGGAGTGCGAACCCAGATTGCCGTTTGCCAGAGTATCAAAAGCATTGGTTAGACCCTTATCACTATGATGAAAGCTTAAAAAACAGTGTGCCTGCATTGACGACTTGGTCTGAGGCGGTCATTGAAGCTTTTGCTGGCTGGTTAAACTTTAAAATGCGCCGAGCAGATTTATCTGTGGGGAGTGCAGACTATCAGGATTGGTTTGTTCGCTTGCATAAAAAGTTAGCGTTACTGCAGGAGGAGCTACCTTATGTCTAATACTCAGTATTTGTTGGCATTACCTCGTTTACGGATACAGCACGCTAATTGCATCTCAAGCCCTTTAACATGGGGCTTTCCGTCGATGAGTGCATTTGTTGGTTGGATGCAGGCGTTAATACGTAAGTTGCCTGAACATCTGGATCTAGAATTTGATGCCGTTGGCATTATCTGCCATCAGCATGAGCTACAAACAGATAAAGATTATGTTCACCGTTTTAACTTAACGCGTAATCCAGTTGATAAATCCGGTAAAACTGCGGCGATCGTGGAAGAAGGGCGGATTCACCTTGAAGTAACACTGTTGCTATCCGCAAGTGGTAGTAGCTGTTTAGGTTCCGATGAAGATCGCCAAAAGGTAGCTGATGAGGTAGCAGATCTGGTTGCTGGAATGAGGATAGCAGGTGGTTCAGTGCTAGCGTCATCTGCTTCACCTCAGTTGCTTATGTTTTCAGAGGATGATGAAAAGCAATCTGTTTTGTTTCGTCGTTTACGTTATCAATGGTTACCAGGGTTTGCATTGGTCTTACGGGATGATCTTTTACAAGGTCATTGTGAAGCAATGCGTAGCGTTAAACCTAAAACAACATTATTGGATGCATGGTTGGACCTATCTCGTTTTAATCATGAATGTGTAGAGGTTGATGCTGAAAAAGAAGAGCCTAGCTTTGAATGGAAGGTACGTCAAAAGCCGGGTTGGTTAGTCCCACTTCCAGTTGGCTACGGGGCATTGTCACAGCTTTATGAGCCCGGCCAAGTAGCTAAAACACGTGATTCAGAAACACCGTTTCGTTTTGTGGAAACACTCTATTCAATGGGGCAATGGGTAAGTCCGCATAGAATAAACAGCATTGATGAGATTATGTGGTATGTCCATAACGATGAAGAACAAGGACTGTACCGTTTAAATAATGATTATGCCGATTTAGCGGCAAAGGCGAATGAAAAAGGAATTGAATGATGGCTACTTTAAAAACTGCATCTGTATTGGCTTTTGAGCGTAAATTGGACCCTTCAGATGCACTAATGTATGCAGGTAATTGGGAACAGAGACAGAGTTCAGCAGACTGGGCTGAAGTCACACTGAAAGAAAAGTCAGTTAGAGGTACGATCTCTAACCGTTTAAAAGCGAAAGATCAGGATCCCGCTAAGCTTGATGCGCAAATTGATAAACCGAACCTACAAACAGTTGATGTGGCGGCGTTGCCCGCTAGTACGGATACACTAAAAACACGTTTTACCTTGCGGATTTTAGGTGGCGCGGGTTCACCATCAGCATGTAATGATGCGGCTTATCAGGAACGTTTACAAACCGTGGTACGCGACTACGTGAGTGAACATGGCTTTAAAACCTTAGCTTATCGTTATGCTTATAACTTAGCGAATGGTCGCTTTTTATGGCGCAACAGGATCGGTGCAGAACAGGTTGAGGTGCAGGTTAATCTTTTAGAGGGGGGGCAAGCGGTACAGAGCTGGTCGTTTGATGCATTAAATTTATCTTTACGTGGTTTTGAGACCGATTCGCCCTGTGAGCAAGCGTTAAAAGAACTAGCAGATAAAATTGAACAAGGACTGTGCAACGAACGCCATATTTTATTAGAGGTTGTTGCATTTGTTCGTATCGGTAGCGGACAAGAAGTTTTTCCGTCTCAAGAACTAATTTTAGAACGTGGCAAAGGCGATAAAAGTAAGGTGTTATACGCTGTAAATGGTACAGCGGGTATTCACTCGCAAAAATTGGGTAATGCGATTCGCACTATTGATGATTGGTATCCACAGACTGAAAGCACAGAGGACTTAGGGCCGATTGCTGCAGAACCTTATGGTTCGGTAACTACTCGCGGTGCAGCTTATCGTCAGCCAAAACAGAAAGAAGATTTCTATAATCTACTGGATAGTTGGTTACTGAAAGACAAAAAACCAAGTACAGATAATCAGCATTTTGTTATGTCGATTTTGATTCGTGGTGGCGTCTTTGGGGAGGCTGGGTAATGTTATCTCATTATATTGAGATCAAAATTCTGCCTGATCCGGAGTTCTCTGAGCCCATGTTGATGGGGGCGCTGTTAAATAAGCTGCATCGGGCGTTGGTCGAGCTAAATACCACAGACATAGGAGTGGCTTGGCCCGAGTATCAGTTAAAACCCAAAAGTCTAGGTGGAAGGCTGCGTATCCACTCGAGTGCTGCTCAACTAGATATGCTTATGGGGCTTAGTTGGTTAAAGGGGATGTCTGATCACGCTCATTGTGCTGATATAACTGAAATTCCAAAACAAGTGGAATATATAAATTTTAATCGTAAGCAATACAAAACCAACGCTGATCGTTTACGCAGACGACGGATGAAGCGTAAAGGTGAAAGCTATGAAGAGGCGCTTGCTCATATTCCGGTTACGATTGAACGTAAATCGGATCTCCCTTTTGTCAGCTTACGCAGTCAGAGTACAGGGCAATCTTTTCAGTTATTTATAAACCAGAGTGAAACTGTTTCGGAACCACAAGTAGGGCAGTTTAATAGTTATGGTTTAAGTCAGGGTGCGACCGTGCCTTGGTTTTAACCCTTTTTTTAATGTTTAAACTGATCCTATAAAAATCAATAAGTTAGCTGGCAGCCCCTAAAAAGGGTTTGTCAGCTTTTTTTGTATTACGCTCTTTAAAAATCAAATAGTTAACTATATCCTGTTCTTGTTCACTGCCGCATAGGCAGCTTAGAAAAAAGCCGGGACAGTCGTAGTAGATAGTAAGCTGTTCACTGCCGCATAGGCAGCTTAGAAATCGCTGAAGAGTGGGTTTCTTACTTAGCTGATGTTCACTGCCGCATAGGCAGCTTAGAAAGATAATGGATCGAATGACATTAGCCTATCCTCGTTCACTGCCGCATAGGCAGCTTAGAAATTTTGCGATGTAGTGCCCTCCATCCATATCTTGTTCACTGCCGCATAGGCAGCTTAGAAAATGATTTCTGTCGGAAAAAATAATCATACCCCGTTCACTGCCGCATAGGCAGCTTAGAAAATTCACTTTATCGCTATCATAATACCATCGCCGTTCACTGCCGCATAGGCAGCTTAGAAAAGTTGGCAAGAGCTGAAAGGCTTTGAGATTAGGTTCACTGCCGCATAGGCAGCTTAGAAAGCAGAAAGCCAACGCGGGCGGGCAAGAGCCTCGTTCACTGCCGCATAGGCAGCTTAGAAAACCAGCAACCAGTTAACACCCTCAATCGAATGGTTCACTGCCGCATAGGCAGCTTAGAAATTAACTTTTTCGATTACATGGATAAGCTCATCGTTCACTGCCGCATAGGCAGCTTAGAAAATGTAGCAAATCGCATAGCATCGGCTTTATTTGTTCACTGCCGCATAGGCAG
>DJLT01000113.1:26614-28769 GCA_002435145.1 Neptuniibacter sp. UBA6509 | reverse complement strand
GGGGCGGTGCCCCTTAACTTGATTTAAACCGCATCTCGTTCAGTCGCAATCAACACAGCGGAAATAATTGCCCCGATCAATACAACTGCAGCAGCGATCCACAATCCTAAATCATAGTTACCTAGGCGTTCCGCTAAATTACCGGTAATTGCCGGTGCAATGATCTGAGCGACACCATAAGTTAAGGTCATTTTCCCCATTAATTTTGCAGGTTTAGTTGGATAAAAGCGTCCAGCCATGGTCAGGACTAAACTGACGATGCCAACAAAGGTACCCCCAAAAAGAATGGCACTTAGAATAACGGCTGTCGCCGATTCACTGACCGCGGGTAGCAGTATGCCGAAAATTTGGATGACGTAAGCAAGTAATAGCGCCATAAGTACGCCAACACGGCGGGCTACATGGTCCCAGAATATGCAAGCAGGTGCCGCAGCTAGGCCTAAGATAAGGAATACCATGGGCCCTATGCCTTGAAGCGACTCTTGTCGATCGACAATAGCGACGATGAACGTAGCGCTGATAACATAGCCGTATCCTGCACAGAAATATGCGGAAAGCATTAAATATAAAAAGCGCTTACTCGGCGGTTTATCAACGAGTTCTGCACCTGACACTGTCATTCCACTGGTGTTTGGTTTTGGCAACCAAGCCCATGCAGGTATGGCTAAAAGCACGCCTAGAGCGGTGAAAAGCCACCAAAGCTCTCTCCAATTAAAACTTACAGCCATTAGTTCTACAACAACTGCGCAAAAGGCGATGCCTAGTCCTATCCCAGAAAAGTGGATACCGAGTTCACTACGGAAGTTATTTCTCATTAACCAGTTCAGGATCAAACCTGATCCAATGAGCAATCCCGCTGCACTTGAGAGACCCGCAAAGAAACGCATAATCGACCAAACAATTACGTTATCTGTAATGGCCATTCCTGCGGTGGTAACAATTGCTACGATTAATCCCAACCGATAAAGACGATCTTTTAATTGAAGATCGCTTATGGATGCTGCAATCAACGCACCGCTCATATAGCCCATGTAATTGAATGTGGCTAACCAGCCGCCTAGGGCATCACTGAGGCCCACCTGTGCTTGTAAAATTGGTAGCATCGGTGTGTACGCAAAGCGTGCAACACCGAGCATTAAGATTAGGCTGAAGATTCCGGCTAAGAGTACTTTAAGCTTTTCAATCTGTGAGGGCATATGAACTCAGTGGGTATATAAAAAACTGGTATAAAGTAGGGTAACCCGCTTAAACTATCACTACAAATGAATATTAGAGAATGAATAGTTCACTTTAAGAGAATTGTTTATTTGGTTTGAGAGGCTGCTATGGAATTGATTTCATTAAAAACTTTTAAAACGGTTGCCGAGCAAGGGGGCGTATTAGCAGCATCTAAGTTACTCCATACGGTACAGTCTAATATAACAGCTCGGATCAAACGCTTAGAAGAGGAGTTGGATACCGCTCTGTTCTATCGTAAAGGGCGTAAACTGAAGTTAACGCCAGCTGGCACTACATTGCTGGAGTATGCAAATAAACTTATTCAGTTGGAGCAACAGGCGGGTATTGCGGTTAAACAAGTTGGTGAATCCGCTGGTGAGATTAGATTAGGTTCTATGGAATCATTTGCAGCCGTCAGAATGCCTGGTTTGGTTCAAACATTGAGAAAAGTGCATCCCAAATTACTTCCACGTATTAAGACAGAAACCAGTGGTGCTCTAATACAAGATATTTTGGATTACCGACTTGATGGTGCTTTTGTGGGTGGGCCTGTAGAGCATAAAGATCTGATCTGTAGACAGGTGCTTATGGAGGAGCTTGTACTGGTTTCTGCTAAGAATATTCCTGTTGCTGATTCGTTGATCATGTTTCGAGAGGGCTGTGCCTACAGAGAGAGAGCCCTGCGTTGGCTGCGAGATAATGGCCGTATTGATACCGAAGTGATGAATATGGGTACTCAAGAGGGGATTTTAGGCTGCGTTGCTGTGGGACTTGGCTTTACGCTGGTGCCACGTAAGGTAGTGGAGGAATCAAAGTATATTGATGATTTAAACCTTGAAGTGCTAGCTCCAGAATATAGTCAGGTGCCTACGTTATTGATAACCCATAAAGATGCTGCATCTATGGCGGGGATAGAAAAGCTACTTGGCATGTTTTA
>DJLT01000113.1:20060-26335 GCA_002435145.1 Neptuniibacter sp. UBA6509 | reverse complement strand
AGATGCTGCATCTATGGCGGGTATAGAAACGCTACTTGGCATGTTTGAAGACGTCATTCCTGAATGGGAATCTGCCGCTTAATTAGCAAACAGGGCTGTCTAAATTAGTCAGCAGATGATCGATGAATAAACGGACCTTTGGGTTTAAATGCCTTCTGCTTGGATAGAGGGCGTGTATGCCAACCGTAGGTATTTTAAAGTCACTCAAAATCTCTTCTATCTCGCCTGATGCGATCTCCTCTTTGCAAAGCGTTCTAGGCATAGTGACAATGCCTAGATCTTTTCTCAGCATCTCTCTGCAAAAGCTTAGGCTGTTTGCTCGTAGTTTAAAGTGAACATTAACAGGCTTCCCATCATTCCAGTTCTCAAAGGTCCAGCTTTGGCAGGTTAATTTTGAGCCGATACATTGATGGTGTTTAAGGTCATCAGGTGTTTGAGGGGTACCGTTTTTGCGCAAGTATTCTTTACTCGCATATAGCTGAACTTCGGCATCCGCAATTTTTCGTCCTATAAGGCTCGAATCAGTCAGTTCACCCACGCGTAAAGCGAGATCGATCCCTTCCTCTACTAGGTCAACTACACGTGGACTCAGCTCAAGGTCAATTTGTAGAAGAGGGTATTTTTGCATGAAGCTAGCGACGATATCATTCATGATAAAAATGCCTAGCTCAGGCGGCATGGTGATATGTAACCGACCTTGTGGTTCTTCTTGCTTCGATACGACCTGATCTTCAACTGACGCTAATTCATCGAGTAGGGGCCTACAACGGGAAAAGAGCTCTTGCCCTTCGGAGGTTAAGTTAAGCTTCCGCGTAGTACGTTGTAGAAGGCGCACGCTTAGCTCATCTTCTAACTGAGCTATACGTCGGCTAATAGTAGATTTTTGAATACCAAGCTTCTCTGCGGCCGCAGTGAAGCTATTGTGCTCAATGACTTGAATGAACAGCTTTACATCATTTAGATTCATAGAGCTACTAAATAGGTTAAAGAGAAAACTAACTACGTTTCGTCACACTAAGTCAGTACTGAAAGCAGTTTATATTAAGAGCAGCTGCCTTTTGTTGTTAAAACAACAGATGGCGTCGTTGTTTTAACCGCTTCAAAACTCATGTCACTTTTTAATATAGTGATCTTTGTTGTATCCATGCCACCCATCACCGGATCTTTCGCAGTACGTGTCAGAAGGATAGAGGTGTCTGTTTGCTCGACACTGAACCCGCTTACATCGTTTACTTTTGCAGAATTACCATTGATTTGCACTGAATAACTACAGCGTCCTTCTGGGCAGTTTCGTGTACCAGGGGTTTTCATAAAAGGGGCGGTATACACTGCATGGGTGTAAGAACACTGGTAATTTATACTTTCTGCTTGGGCAATGCTCGGCAAAATAGTGGCAGCAACAAAGCCTAGGCTGGCTGTCATAAGATTAAGTTTCTTGTTCATATTCCTTCCCCTTAATGTCCTTCTTTAAGTCTAGGGCAATTTCTTGATTGCTTAAACCTTTTTATACAGTCTTGGTTTCTGAAAAGGAGTATTTTTGCCTCTTAAGTGCTCAAAAGTTAGATAGCTTTATAAAAAACATAAATAAATAAGCCTATTTATTTATGTTGTTAATGCACCCGATCAAGCGTTAACTCGTTTCTTAGAGAAGTAGAGTTAGCTAGATGACTTAATTTCGAAGTCATAGGCACGTGGCAGTAGATAAGATTTAGTTATCTATTGGTTATTATAGTGTCTTTCGTTATTATTCGGCTTCAGACGATCCTCAGGCTTTTAACCGAGGATAGAAAAGTAGCAATTGGACTGAGGATGTTGGCTATATAAAAGCCATGTAGTTCAAGCGCATATTTCCAGATGCAAATTATAGGCATCTCTACTTATCAAGGAGTCACTACAGTGAACAAATCATTGTTAACATCAATGCTCAGCGTAATATTAATAGTTACACCTGCAATGGGTGTTTATGCGGCTGATAAAAAAGAGCGAGTTAATGTTCGTCAGCTCGTGACGTTACAGGAGCGCGCAGATCATCGTACTTCACTTAAAAATGCAAAATCAGCAGAAGAGCGTGACAAGATCCGTACAGAGTACCATTTACTCATTCAAAAACGTGCAGATGAAAAAGGTATAACTTTACCTGAAGGTTACACTCCAGAGTAAAAAATGAGGCCGATCTGACACTTTTGTTGTATCGGTCTTCTCTATATTTATTGTGCTTAGGGGTTATTCCTTCCTAACAGTTTGTGATTTTTATCACGCATGCCAACAAGTAACATCTCACCCTTATCACTTACTTTGAATTCGCCATATTTAGCTTTTTCATACTTTTCAGCTGATCCTTCTTCAAAGAAAAAGGCATTAGTTGCGAATTTTAATCTTCTATCTCGTATTCTAAATTGTAGAAAAAGTTGATTCGGTTTTAATTGATCACTTCCATCAAGTTTGTCAGTTTCGATCTGGATAAATGTTGCTACCTGTTGATCGCTTAGCTCAACGACTGCATACCCATCAGTGATTTCATTTTCTGCTGCTTCATTATGAACTTGGTTGCCTATTTGATAGCGAAGGCGCATGTAATCACCCTGCATCAGTGAGCGAGGGTCAACAGGGGCGAGTTCTAGAAGGACTGTTCTCCCTTCATTAATAACCGATTCTTTTTGATAAATATTAATATTTATACAAGCTAAAACAAGACATACGCAACCAACGGTGAGCCATTTACGTAGGTTTCTCTTTTCTTGATGTTGGATGCTGGATGAATGTGCTTTAGGGGATTTATTAACGTAGCGTAAACCCCATAGGACCAATAGAAATAGGCTGCCTAAGCTAAACAGGTATATAGATTTAATCAGTAATGTTTCAGCTAGGTTGTAGTAATACCAAGAAATGAAACTAATTAGCGCGATGACACCTAGGGCCATCAACGTGATGCGCTGCCTTAAAAAGCCAACGATCAAAATGAGTATAGCGCTGCTTAAGCCTGTAATAGGAACACTGACTGCTAGTAGTAAGGTAATACCTGAAAGGGAAAGAACCCCAGAGCGAGATGTAAGACTTATTTTTTGCTCAGAAAGAACACAGAAGACTAAATAGATGCAAGTTAATGCAAGAATGGCACTGCCGATTGTCGGACCGTAGTGCTGTAAAAAGCTTGGGTTTTCTCTCATAAAGAATTCAGCTAATTCGTTACTGAAAAGAAAGTGGCCACTAAACTGTACAAGTGAAATAGCGAATCCAAAGCTAATGGGTATGAGTATCGATTGGTACTTATACCCAGTGGTGTCCTTTATCCAAATAAGGGTAAATAATGCTGCAGCGATGGCACTATCTAAACCAAAAATTCCCTGCTGATTAAGCCCCCAGAAAAGCGCAACCATTGCAAACCAACTACTTATCACACGGTGAAGAAAGTTTGGCATTAAAAGGGCAAGTGCACCTTGGATGACAGCAAGAAGGAGAAATACAGTGGTTTCTCGCATGGAGAAGAACTCAAAAAGCGCCCAGGCCATCATAAATTGGCCGCAAAGGCTCAGAGCTAATGCAAGTTGTTCGAAGAAGTTTGCTTGGCCCCTGTTTTTACCTCTGTTTTTAAATATTAAGAAGGAGGTGATGCAGCAACCTAGTCCGCCTATACCCAAAAGCATTTCATTATCATTAAAAAATAGTGTGCCAAAAAGCGTTCCAACAAAAGCGAGCATGAATAGAGCTGCAATCCAGCCTGCAAAGCCTTGCATCGTTTTGATGTACCAAGGAGTTGTGTCTATAGCGTTTGCTGAAAAATCACCGTCAATTAGGTTTTTATTTTGCAAATGGAGCCAAAGATCTTTATCTGATTGATTCATTATATTTGCTCCTCTTCAGCAGAATTACCGACTGTTGTACTGGGCAAATTCTCAATCTGACTTAACTTTTTTAACCACATTCCACCCGACGTCGACAAGCCAATGATGATTAGGCTGATAAATAAAAATGCTCCACCATCCATCGCGTCTCCTAAAAGGTTGATGAGGCAGCAGCTAATAGCAACAATCCCGCTTCCCACACATCCTGAAAGAATGAATAGGTCAAATTGCCGGTGACGATAGTAATAAAAAACAGTGCCAATCCAGATGAGATAAACGGGTCCACCCCATTGTAGTTCTGAAGAATCAAAGATTGCCCAGATAGCTAACCATGTGGCTATAAAACCGGATATTAAGAGGCATAATTGTGGTGCGTATCTGTTTTTTAATGGTGGTTTTTTCAGCTGTAACATCACCTCAAAGGCGATGGCCGATAGGGTATTAAACAGTAGAAAGATACCTAGTAATTCCTCCTCCCTGAATAGAAAACCAAACAGCCCTCTAAAGGTTTGGGAGTAGAGGAGTAATGCTAGATTAATTAGAAGAATCCAAAGTATCCACAGTGCACTTGAGTGATTTAGGAGTGCAAACGGTGTTATCAGTAATGCCCATATAGCAAATAGTTGCCATGGGTCAGCGCCCGTTTGGTAGATCTGCCCGCTTAGCGCCAGCAGGGCGCCAGTAAGGATGGCGATTAGAAAAGTGATGGCTGTGCTGGGACGCTCAAGGGGCGTTACTCTTAAGTAAGCTATTGTTGTAAAGACCATAAAGCCTTGAAGCAGCGCAAACTTTGTTAAAGTGCTGATGGATTGCCAGTTAAAAGCAAAAAAGAAGATTATAGCGGCCGCAATCGCTGTTATGCCAAGCCAAAGGCAACTGCTTTTTAAAAAATGTAACCATTCTTGATTGCTTGGATTCGCATCAGATGCCTCAAGTGCAGATTGGATATCCTCGGTTTTTATATGCCCTTGTTCTGCCCAGTGAAGAATCAGTTTTCGTTTACATGTCATAACAAGGTATCCGACGTCTAGGGTTACTCTAAAGGGTAGAAGCGAAATCGAACTTTTGTAATGCAGTTTCAATTCTAGAGGATAAAAATGTAAGGGCTAAAATCAGACAAACTTTAATTGATTTGTATCGGCTCGCCGCACAAACCACAGCTTGGACAATCAGAACCGGTATTACATGCAGCCGGCAGAGGTTTTTTAAATGCGTTTTTGGGAATGCCCGTTGTTGAGATGAGTTTAGATATTTCTGCAGATTCAGGTATGTCTAAAGGATCTAGCTTTGCTAGTAGGCAAAGCTCTCCCCAATTTTTCGGAGTTAGTGCCGTTGTGTGTTGTACTTCAATGACGCCCCCTAGGGCTTCAATGCTATAAACGTATGTAGGCATAAACAATTCCGTTTGTTAAAAAAAGGGGAGCTGAGATAGCTATTAATCAGCTTAACACGGGTTCATGCCAGTTAGTATTTTTTAGAAATTTGTGTGCGGGGTAAAATTTACCATCTGAGCCAGTCTGATCCTTTGAAGACTTAATGTATGCTTCTGGGATCTCGCCGCCAGCATAAACTTCAAGTCCCTTTTCATCGCGATAGAATGCTAAGGTATCTTCGATCTCTTTCTCTGTTTTACATAGCTTAGATAGGTTACTTGCTTGTACAGCGGCCATATCTTTATCTGCATCGATACCCATAATGTGTGCCATACCGTAGGTAACAACGAGGATATCTGCAACGGCATCACGGATCTCAGAAATGTCTTTGTTCTCGATACCTTCAACAAGCTCAGCTAATTCCTCTTGAATGAGGTGAAGCTGCTTTCCTGATTTCTCCCAATTAGGGTTTTGTAAATCCCCTTGTTCGTTTCCAAAAACAGTATTAAGGAAGGAAACATCGGTAAAATTGCTCATTGTGGCTCCAATTAAAAGGTTTATACGTGAATATCAAGAATGTTAAATGTTATCTTCAGCAATTTGATAAATTCTATCAACGACTGCACGAATACCGTTTCCTCGAGAAGGGCTTAAGTGCTGTTGGAGAGAAAGTTCGCTGAAAACTTTATCAATATCGATTTCTTTTATCTCTGCGGCTGTTTTGTGATTAAAAATCTCGATAACAAGCGCTAGGATGCCTCTAATAATACGTGCATCTGAGTCTGCTGATAAGAGTAGTGTTTTATCTTGCGATAATTTATGAACTAACCAAGTGTTACTCTCACAACCTTTGACAAGATTAGTCGTATTTTTAAATTCTTCTGGCAGATTTGATAACTGTTTCCCTTGCAACATTATTTCGCGGTATCTGGCGTTCCAGCCTTTAAGCGAAATTAGTTTTTTTAACATAGGCGACGTTGTATCCGCCGCTCGTTGCTGTTCTATCTCAGTATGAGATTTATCTGCGTATGGCTTTTGTTCTGATGCGCTTTGAAATGAG
>DJLT01000113.1:0-19742 GCA_002435145.1 Neptuniibacter sp. UBA6509 | reverse complement strand
TTTGAAATGAGGCGCTTTGAAATATGTTGATATCTTCGGTACTTCGTAACTGATCTAACGCCTCAACGAAGCGTGTTACCTCTTGGACTGTATTATAAAAAGCGAAAGATGCGCGGGTAGTGCCTGGAAGATTAAGTGTTTCCATGAGGGGCATAGCACAGTGATGTCCCGTTCTTACGGCAATACCTTGTTGATCTAATAGCAAACCGATATCTTGTTGGTGCACACCATCTAAAGTAAAAGAGAGAAGGCTAACCGTTTCTGAAGGCGCGCCAATGCGTTGCCAGCCTTTAATAGTTGAACAACCTTCAATAGCCAACTCCAATAGGGTTGTTTCTTGATGTTCTAATTGAATACGGTCTTGTTGTGATAACCAGGTTAAGGCAGTTGCTAGGCCAATAGCGCCACTGATATTAGGCGTGCCTGCTTCAAATTTAAATGGGATATCGTTAAACGTAGTGTTATTAAAGCTAACCGTTGAGATCATCTCTCCACCGGCTTGCCAAGGAATCATCTCTTCAAGGAGTGCTTCTTTGGCATAAAGAACACCAATCCCTGTCGGTGCATAGACTTTATGTCCCGAGAATACATAAAAATCCGCATCAAGCGATTTAAGGTCCACCTCAAAGTGAGGCAGTGCTTGTGCGCCATCGACAAGCACTAATGCGCCAACTGAGTGGCTAGCTTCGATGATCTTTTTAACAGGGTTGATTGTGCCTAAAGCATTAGACGCGTGGGAGATGGCAACCAGTTTCGTTTTGTCGCATAGAAGGTTTCGAAAAGTAGTAAGATCAAGGTCGCCATTATTTAAAAGAGGGATTACTTTGATGATAGCCCCTGTGCGTTTGGCTAAGAGTTGCCAGGGTACAATATTGGCATGATGTTCTAGGGTGCTGAGAATGATCTCATCACCCGACTTTAGCTTATGTCCCCAGCTGTGAGCCACTAAGTTGATGGACTCTGTAGCGCCACGTGTCCAGATGATCTCTCTGGTGGATGCTGCATTTAGATAGCGAGCAACCGTATGACGCGCACTCTCAAATGCTTGAGTCGCTTCTGAGCTAAGTGTATGGCTGGCTCTATGTACATTGGCATTCATGCCACTGTAATACTGCTGTAGAGCGTTAATAACGGCCAAGGGCTTTTGCGTAGTTGCGGCATTGTCTAGATAAGTAAGCGGATGACCGTTAATCTGCTTACTCAGTATGGGAAATTGTTGACGCAGCTGCGCAATATAGTTCTCAGAATGGTTCATTTAGCTATTTAGCCTTCCGAACTTTCACTGCTTTTCTTATCTTCAGATGCCCAATGAGCCAGCTGTTTGTTGTAACGGCTCTGCCAGCGTGCGTACATCATTGCGCTTGCAAACAATGTGCTGACTAAGAGTGCGTAAACCAAGCCATAGATGAACGTGTTAGGGTTTGAGGCATTTAGGACTGACTGAATGAAAGGAAGCAGTAAGACAAAGCATAACCATGCGTGCCCTCTAGGGTTGCCAGTGATGATAACTTTGATGAAGGCAAGCAGTGGCAGCATATGAAGTAACCAGATAACCCATGGTTTGCCTGTCGGAATAGGGATCAGGAAAAGGTGCCATAAGGTGAACCAACCTAGCAATGCAACATAGCTCGATACTGAGATGATTCTTCCTAGTCGAGCTTTAAGTGCATAGTTGTGGTCGTCTGGTATATATTCTTTCAATGGAGTGTTCTCGTAATTTAAATGAATTATTTAGCTAATGAGTTTTGCTGCTATTTCGCCGAGGCGTTTTCCCTGTGCGACACATAGTGCGATCTCATTTTCATCAACAGCTCGATTATCTTGGCCAGCAACATGAGTAGGGCCGTATGGCGTCCCACCAGTCGTTGTCTTCAATAGGGCGCTTTCGCTATAGGGTAATCCTGAGATCAACATCCCATGATGCAGTAGAGGTAGCATCATCGAAATCAGAGTTGTTTCTTGGCCACCATGTAAACTTGAACTTGAGCTAAACACAGCAGCGGGTTTATTGATGAGTGCACCAGAAAGCCATAAAGCGCTCGTACCATCGATAAAGTATTTTAACGGAGCTGCCATGTTGCCAAAACGAGTAGGGCTGCCTAATGCAAGACCCGAACAGTTGGAAAGGTCTTGTTCAGTGCAGTAAAGCGCCCCTTCATCAGGAATCTCTGGCTCAGTGGCCTCGCAGTTAGTTGAGATGCCAGGGACTGTTCGTAAACGCGCTTCTACACCGGCTTGCTCAATACCGCGAGCAATAAACTGCGCCATAGTGCGAGTAGCACCATGGCGACTGTAATAGAGCACTAAAACATAAGGTTGCACGACTACAGTATTTCCAAAACGGATTCAGGTGGGCGACCGATGCGTGCTTTATCGGCTTTGATTACAATTGGGCGTTCAATGAGTTTAGGCACAGCAGTCATTACCTTGATGATCTGATCATCTGAAAGAGAAAGATCATCTAGACCGTTTTCTTTAAACTCAGCTTCTTTTTTTCTTAAAAGCTCGCGTGCTGATAAACCTAATTGTGACAGAACAAGTTTAAGTTCTTCAGCAGACGGTGCATCATCAAGGTATTTACGAACATCAGGTTGAATGCCTTGTTCTTCTAGTAGTGCTAATGTTTGGCGAGACTTGGAGCAGCGTGGATTGTGATAGATAATTACTTCACTCATTGTGCTATACCGTACTAATAGATTATTAAATAGAGATGATTAGATAAACTTGTTAGGTTACTGTGCCGCATTGTATACGGCTAGCGAATAGATTTCATGGCAGGATCGCTTTTTTTCGATGGGTTTCGATTTTGCCTGAGCGTTGAGGAAGATTATGAATATTGTTTTACAGCATCCCTATCTCCTTTTTTTAAGGTATCTGTTTAAGCAGTTTTTAAACAATCAGGGAATTTTAAATGCAGCTGCTTTAACTTACACCACACTGTTTGCTGTGGTTCCGCTCATGACAGTATCTTATGCCATGCTTGCAGCTGTTCCTTCATTTCAAGGTGTCGGACAGGAGCTGCAAGGTTGGGTGTTTGATAATTTCGTCCCTGCAACCGGTGCGGTTGTTCAAGATTATTTAAATGACTTTTCATCTCAAGCGCGAAAGCTAACTGCGGTGGGTATCGTTCTTTTGGCTGTTACATCAATAATGATGATGAAAAATATTGAAGGAGCCTTCAATCGGATTTGGCGTGTATCTGAGCCGCGTAAAGGTCTATCAAGCTTTTTATTATATTGGGCTATTTTAAGCTTGGGGCCGATTTTGATTGGTGTTGGCCTTGTTCTAACCTCCTATATAGCTTCTTTGCCCTTTATTAGCTCTGCAACCGATGTTGTGGGTAAGGGGCGTTTGTTAAGTATTTTACCGATGCTGATGTCCGCCGCTGCATTTACGTTGATTTATGTGGCTGTTCCAAATTGCCGAGTTTCATTTAGGAGTGCTTTGATTGGTGGCGTTGTTGTGGCGCTTTTATTTGAAAGTGCAAAACGGGGGTTTACTGCTTTTGTAACGCAGTTCCCTTCGTATGAACTTATTTATGGAGCGTTTGCAGCTGTACCTTTATTCCTACTATGGGTATTTATTAGTTGGGTAATTATTCTTATGGGGGCGGAATTGACACGTAGTATTACTGTGTACCGTTCAACTAATAATAATGGCCAAACACCTCACCTTTATACCGTTGTCGCTGTGC
Organism: Neptuniibacter sp. UBA6509; assembly: GCA_002435145.1. Classification (GTDB taxonomy): domain Bacteria; phylum Pseudomonadota; class Gammaproteobacteria; order Pseudomonadales; family Balneatricaceae; genus Neptuniibacter. Next base: position 16,048 of record DJLT01000113.1, on the reverse strand, counting down.
TGTATAGATTGTGGAAAGCACAGATAGAAGGAAAGGCATTAACAGATCAGTGCTTACTTCAAGAGGTCGAAACGCTTGATCAGGGTCGTTGGGATACATATCTAACGTTGCTAATTGATGGTGGTTTGGTCAAACGTAGTGATCAAGGCGAATACCTTTTAAGCTGCAATATGTCGACGCTCTCTCTGTTTGATGTGAATCGATTACTACCTTGGCCGACTCCAAGTCCTAATGAAGTGGAATCAATTGTCAGTTGGGAAAGAGGGCTTGGTGAGCGCTTGGCAACTATTAATGAGCTTGAGAAGAGCAAGCTTTCTATCAATATGGAAGAGCTTTTTTCTGGAAGTTCGGTCAGAGCATGTGAATCTGGAGAAGATTTGTTTGCTATAGATCATAAGGCTGATTAATTTTACGGATGCTTTTTAGTATCTATGGAAATTTATGGGCTTGTGTACATAATTAAAAAGACCAATGGGGCGGAGTATGGCGGCAATATGTCTGCATGTATTTGTCAGTGGGCGCGTTCAAGGTGTCTGGTTTAGACAATCAACTAAAGAAAAATCAGATGCGTTGGGGCTTAATGGTTGGGTTAGAAATCTGAGTGATGGGCGTGTTGAATTGAAAGCTTCTGGCGATGAGTTAGCTGTACGTCAGTTAGAAGCGTGGTTAGGGCAGGGGCCTGAATTAGCAACGGTCGCTGAAGTTGATAGTAAAGTAGTAGATCCGGCTGATATACCTATGGGCTTTGAAGTGAGATAGAGCTCATCAACAAACATTAGCTTACGCATGGCGTATCGAAGAGTAGTCGTTAAGTGTTGGTTAAATCATGAGGTTTAACAGATGTTTTCGAAACTGAAAGCTTTTTTTTTCAGGAAGAGTCAATCCAGCGGTTTCTCCGAGAAGGTCAGCAGCAAAGTGACTGGGCTTCATTCAGAAAGTAGTCGCCCTCAGGAATATGGTCACCAATCCTTAGAGAATGCGCGTGAACTGAGTTTGGCATTTATTAGTAACTTGCTAGGGGTTAGAGCGGTTGAGACTGAAGAGTCAAAAGCGCAAGAGGAAAGGTATAGAGTTGCATTGGACGCCGAGCTTGTAGGCTTAACAGAAAAATCCATACCAAAGTTGTCCAAAAATTCACTGTCACTGATGAGTGATCTGCTTAACCCTGAAACCCCTCACAGTAAGATTGTTTCCGCTATTCATAATGATCCTGCACTTGCAGGAAAAATTCTTTTAGTTGTTAACTCACCCGTGTTTGTCGCTTCAGATATTGAGATTGAAAATCTAGAGCACGCATTGAGTATACTGGGTCATAATCGCCTTAAAGATGTTGTTCAATCTTCATTGGTGGCGGATCAATTTGAGCTTGATTCTTATCATTTTAAGATGTTTGGCAAGGCTTTGTGGGATCACTCTCTCGAGGTGGCGTCTAATGCGAAAAAGGTGGCTGAAAAAGCAGATGGAGATGCGGATTTAGCGTACTTTGTTGGCTTGGTTCATGATGTAGGAAAGCTAATTATCTTCAAAAAGCTGGTTGAGTTGAATGAGGCTGGTGAGGGGGATCCACATCCTCAGGTTTTTAGTCATCTGCTAAATGATTATTCGCATGCGTTGACGCGAAAAGCGTGTGAAATGTGGCATTTACCTGATCACTGGTATCAACCTATATTAGAGTTTCAAATGGCAGAGCCGGGTGATTTGAAGTCACCAACATCTGTCGCTCTTTTCTTAGGTAATAGTTTTGCAGAGCTGCATACTTTATTTAAAGCGGGTGAGATTACAGAATTTGAATTGGTTTGGCGTTTAACTCAAATAGGCTCGAGCGTTGAGGAATTCGAAGGGCTGTACCCTGATATGATTAAAGAGGCCGTCTAAGTTCTTTGTTAGATGGCGAATACAAAAAAAACGGGCATAGGCCCGTTTTTTTATACTTAATACTTCGGCTAGGTGATTACAAATTAATGCGCTCAGCGAGTAGGGACATTAAGTCATCTACTTTAACATCTTGCTTCTCTGCATCGCGACGCCCTTTGTATTCAAGCGTTCCAGCTTCAAGGCCACGTGGAGAGATTACAACACGGTGAGGAATACCCATTAGATCCATATCTGCAAACTTAACACCAGGGCTTGTCTTCTTATCACGGTCATCCATGATAACGTCATAGCCTGCTTGTTGAAGCTCCGTGTACATCTGGTCAGTTAGATTGCGAACATCTTCAGATTTATCATACTGAAGCGGAATAAGCGCAATATGGAATGGAGCAATAGCTTCAGGCCAGATAATACCGCTCTCATCGTTGTTTTGCTCGATAGCCGATGCAACAACACGTGTTACACCAATACCGTAACAACCCATATCCATAACGACAGCTTTACCGTTTTGGTCGAGTACTTTAGCGTCTAGCGCTTCAGAATACTTCTGGCCAAGCTGGAAGATATGTCCAACCTCAATGCCGCGTTTGATCTCGATGTTACCTTCACCGCATGGGCTTGGGTCACCTTCAACGACGTTACGTAGATCGGCAATTTCAGGTAACTCAACGTCACGGTTCCAGTTAATACCGAATAAGTGTTTGCCGTCAGTATTTGCACCAGCGCTAAAGTCAGAAGTTTTTGCAACCGTACGATCTACAAAAACAGGAATGTCTAGACCGACTGGACCTAATGAACCAGGTCCCGCACCAATGAGTTCGCGAATTTGAGCTTCGTCTGCAAATTGGAAAGGCTCAGCGACAGCTGCAAGTTTCTCAGCTTTAATCTCGTTTAGCTCATGGTCGCCACGTACAAGTAGGGCAACAAAATCAGCTTCACACTCTTCCGATGCAACTGCGATAAGTGTTTTGACTGTTTTCTCAATTGGTTGATCAAATTGAGTAACAAGCTCATCAATTGTTTTAGTATTCGGTGTATCAACAGTCGTCATTTCAACCGTTGGTGCGGCTAGTTCACCTTCAGGTGAAACCGCTTCAGCAAGCTCAACGTTGGCTGCGAAATCACTTACGTTAGAGAAAGCGATATCGTCCTCTCCTGATTCAGCTAACACATGGAACTCGTGAGATAGGGCACCACCAATGGAGCCTGTATCTGCTAAAACTGGACGGAAATTTAAACCTAAACGATTGAAAATATTGCAGTAGGTTTGGTGCATTACATCATAGGTTTCTTGTAACGATTCTGTACCTACGTGGAATGAATATGCATCTTTCATGATGAATTCACGTGAACGCATAATGCCGAAGCGCGGACGAATCTCATCACGGAATTTAGTTTGTATCTGGTAGAAATTAGCAGGAAGCTGTTTATAGCTTTTAATTTCTCGGCGTATCAGATCAGTAATAACCTCTTCATGAGTAGGGCCGACACAGAATTCGCGATTGTGGCGGTCTTTTACGCGTAGCAGTTCGGGGCCGTATTGTTCCCAGCGACCTGATTCTTCCCATAGTTCAGCCGGCTGAATAGCGGGCATCAAAACTTCCATCGCGGCAGCTTTATCCATCTCTTCGCGCACAATACGTTCAACCTTGCGCAATGTGCGCAAACCTAAGGGTAGCCAGTTATATAAACCGGATGCCACTTTACGAACCATGCCTGCACGTAGCATCAGCTGGTGGCTAACGACTTCTGCGTCAGATGGAGTTTCCTTAACCGTGGAAATGAGATACTGGCTTGTACGCATATTATTACTCAATTAAAAAAGTTATTAATAAAACCGGCAACATTGTAGGTGTCTGCCGGTTAACTGCCAAGTAAAATCGAAATTATGATTTGGCTTGAGTGAGAGTGACTTCCCTTTGGGGATATGGGATATCAATTTTGCCTTCTTGTAATTGGTTGAATACCGCTAAATTAACTTGGTATTGAAGTTCAAAGAAACGCTCAGTGGGTACCCAGTATCTATAGGCAATGTTGATGGATGAGTCGGCAAACTCTTCTATACCTATTTGAGGTGCGGGAGAGTCTGGAATCGTCTCAAATTTAGAGAGTGTATTTCTAATTAACTCAATCGCATCTTCTGGCTTATTTTGATAGCTGATGCCTACTGATGCCTACTGATGCCTCAACGACTTTATATTCAAAAGAGTTGATGATGACTTCCCCGACAATGTGCTTGTTCGGTATGGTTATCATCTCGCCATCTTCAGTATCAAGAACTGTATGCGCTAGACGTATCTCTTTAACTACCCCGGATATATTGTTGATATTTATAGTATTTCCGACCGTAAACGGGCGTGTAATTATGATCGTGAAGCCTGCGCCGTAGTTTGAGAAAACCCCCTGCAACGCTAAGCCTAAGCTTAAGGATATTGCACCTATAGCAGCGACAAAAGGGGCGACACTGATGCCGAATTTGCCAAGGCAAATGATCGCAACCATGGCGATTATTAATAGCTTTATACAGCTTGCGATAAAAAGGCTAAGTGTAATGTCGATTGTTTTCTTTTCGCATAGCCTTAAGGCAAGTTTCGAGGCCCAGCGCGCCACGATCAAACCAATCAGGAATATGATGATTGCGCCAATAACCTGAAAGCTATAATTCACAAAGAAGTCGATAACCATATTCGTTAGTCGTGTTATCGTTTCCAGCTCATCTTTTATCTCTTGCTCCATGGTTTTCCTTTTGAATTGGTAGTTTAAACAGCAAGTTGAGTATCACACATCTTTGTTATGCATCCTATGGCATTTAGCATACGACAAGAGTCATAGGGAGTTGAAGATATGATTTAAAATATTGGGGGAGTTAGAAGGGTATTTTAAGATGCTACGTAAGAAGTTTTAACGAGTTGTTAGGCGTCAAAACTTCTGGGTTTTAAGAGTATGTAATCGCTATGCAGAGATTCTTTCGGCATCTTCGATAAAGGCGATCAGCTCTGGAAGCTGTTTCTCACTGAAGACAGGAATGCCATTTCGTAATAGTTCAGCAGCGGCAACGCCCGCACCTTCTATCAGCGTGTTTGTGAAATTACCATCGTAAATACGATTGTTTCCACATGAAGGGCTTTTAGCTTTCATTAAAGCGCAGGATACGCCTTCGCGCTTCGCTATATCAAGGGTTCTCTCTGCACCTTGAAGGAACTCAGGTGTAACATCATCCCCTGATTTAGTTGTAATTAAGATTGGGAATTTGCACTGAGTCTCAGCCGCGGGGCGGGGAATGCTCATTCCGCCAGCAAGTTCAGGGCAGATCGGAACTAATCGTCCTTCTTTCTGCCAGCGCACTAAAGTGGGGTGATTGATTTTATGGTGGCCGCCATCGTAGCGCACATTATCGCCCAACATGCAGGCACTGATTAAAATCTTTTTCATATCCATATATCTTGTTGTTATTTTTTTGCGCACATTCTACTGATAGCTAGCAACATAGCAATCGACCAAAGTATAGGTTGCGAGCTTAAATGTTGATTACGGTCATTTAAAGCTTAGGGAGTAGGGTGCTTCAATATGAAAGCAGGTAGATTTTGATCAATGTGTGGATCTATATAGGGGGAATATTAACAGCCGCCTTTTCTTCGGTGAAGACGTATTGAGGTAGCGGCTGTTTATAGGTTTGTGCTCAGGCTTTGTGCTTAAGTTTGTATTTGGGTTTTAGCGCATTGAGCTATGCTTCGCGCTTATCAACCATAAACGTTGCGCTACCTGTTGCTACAACCTTATCTGCAACCAATACTTCTGTTTTGCATTTAACTCGTTTGCGGCGAGTATCGATCTCTTCAACGGTGATTTGTGCCTTTGCAGTATCACCAATAAATACCGGTGCTTTAAATTTAATTTGTTGGTCGATATAGATAGCGCCAGGTCCAGGTAACTTTGTGCCTGCCACTGTAGAAATTAAAGCTGCACTAAACATACCGTGAACAATGCGTTTTTCAAACATAGTTGTTTTGGCATAGTCATCATTGATATGAATTGGGTTTGTGTCACCAGAAATACCCGCAAAAAGACAAACGTCAGCATCAGTAATTGTTTTGGCGAAGCTATCGCTCATTCCGACTTCTAAGTCTTCTAAGTAGTAACCGTGTAAATCAGCCATCAGGTAGTTCCTTCATTAAAATTCAATAATTAGGGGGATAATAACGAATATTACCGGTTGATTGCTAATGGTAATCGCGCTGTTAACAATTTGTTAGATTTAAATGTAAGAAATGGGGTAGATGTGACCGTAGTCAGTGAGGAAACTGTATTATTATGAGAAATTAGAGCCCTATAAATTTATGGTTAATTCCTGTATCTTACGTGGCAACTTTTTTTAATGGATTTGAGACCAGTTTAAGTATGATTATCAAACCAAAAATTCGCGGTTTTATTTGCACTACTACACATCCTCAGGGCTGTGCAGCCAATGTACGTGAGCAAATTCTTTATACGCAAAGCAAAGGGGCGATTGATAACGGCCCTAAACGTGTTCTAGTTATTGGTGCATCCAGCGGTTACGGCTTGTCGTCAAGAATTGAAGCCGCATTTGGATCTGGTGCTGCAACGATTGGTGTTTTCTTTGAGAAGCCAGGAACAGAGCGTAAGACCGGAACTGCGGGTTGGTATAATTCAGCTGCATTTGATGCTGAAGCTAAAGCAGCTGGTCTGTATTCTAAAAGCTTAAATGGCGATGCTTTTTCTCATGAAGCAAAAGCGAAGACGATTGATCTGATTAAAGAGGATATGGGGCAAGTAGACCTTGTTGTTTATTCTCTGGCATCTCCAGTACGCAAACTGCCAGATTCAGGTGAGGTCGTTCGTTCATGCCTCAAACCTATTGGTGAGCCGTACCAGTCTACAGCTATAGATACCAATAAAGACGTAATTATCAGTGCGGAAGTTGAGCCTGCAACACAGGAAGAGATTGACGCAACTGTTACCGTTATGGGTGGTGAAGATTGGGAGTTATGGATTAACGCATTAAGTGATGCGGGTGTCCTAGCGGATGGTTGTAAGTCTGTTGCTTATTCATACATCGGTTCTGATATTACTTGGCCGATCTACTGGGATGGTGCATTAGGTAAAGCTAAGCAGGATCTTGATCGTGCCGCTCAGGCAATTGACAGCCAGCTAAAAGTGACCGGTGGTCAGGCTAATATAGGCGTGCTTAAATCAGTCGTGACGCAAGCAAGCTCAGCTATTCCTGTTATGCCGTTATATCTTGCTATGTGCTTTAAAGTGATGCGTGAGCAAGGCTTGCATGAAGGCTGTATGGAACAGATTCAGCGTTTATTCGCTACAGGCCTATACGGTGATTCAGCCCAAATTGATGAGAGCAACCGATTCCGTATGGATGATTGGGAGCTTAAGAGCGAAGTGCAAGATGCTTGTCGCGATATTTGGCCTCAAGTAACTACTGAGAATCTATTCGATCTAACGGATTATCAGTTATACAAAGATGAATTTTTGAAGCTATTTGGTTTCGGTATCGATAGTATTGATTATGATGCTGAGTCGAATCCAATTGCCGAGTTTGATGTAGATAACATCTAAACTGCGCGCTAGGGCCAAATAGAGACATATTTTCTATTTGGCCTATTATTAATTTAAGTGCGGCTTAGCTTGCGAGAAAAGCTTAAGGAAAAAGCTTAAGGCTGAAAGTTAAACTTCAAAGGGAATTGAAGATATGAATATTAAAGCGTTAGCTCTCTTTTGTATGACCTCTGTTTTTTTATCAGCTTGTCAGGTTCAGTCTGTATCGCAAGACAATCATGCTGATGAGATAGTTATTTCTGCCCCTCCGTTGTCCCGTTTGCCTGAATCGGCCACTGTCGATGTCTCTCTTGTAGGTTCTGATCAAAAGGTATTTACCCGGAATATTGGGGGGTTGGTCATTTTCCTTATCATTATAAATTACCTTTTTCTCTATCATATAACCCTGAGAAAGTAATTGTTAAGGTGAGCCTTGACGGTGCTGCTGTATTAAGTGGCACTCATGATTTAAAACGCGGGGAAGAAAATCCAATTGAATTGGTTCCAGTTCAACCGTTAACTATTTCATCTAGCTTAAAAGGTACTTATTGGCGTGCGATAGACTTGTCCGGCAGGGGTATTCCTTCGTCTGTTGAAACGACGTTAGTGTTTAAGGGTGATAATCGTATCCTGGGTCATGATGGTTGCAATCGCTATCAAGGTGTTTACCGTTCTGTTTCAGTCTTTCTTGAAATAGATAAGGTAGTGACTACTCGAAAAATTTGCCCTAGTTCCATTAAGTATCATGAAGAGCGTTATCTTATGTTACTTAAAAATGCGGAGCGCTTTACTTTGATTGATGGCGATCTAGCTATATATGTTTCGGATAAGAGCAAACCGCTCTTGTTTTCTAAGGTTAGTGCTCAAGACGCTCTAATATCATGGAATACGCATTAAAGAATTGCCTTTGTGAGTCGTTTTCACTGGGAGTCTGCCTAAGTTTCTGAGAAAATGGTTTTCTTAGAAGCTTAGTGTATTAGTGCCCTTTATATGTCCCAAATCATTGCGCCCGACCTGTTTTCTTTCCCCAAATATTGGGCTGAGTGTTATGCCCCCGCTCCTTTTTTGCCGACCAGCAAGAAAGAGATGGATCAGCTGGGGTGGGATAGCTGTGATGTTATTATAATTTCAGGTGATGCTTACGTTGATCATCCAAGCTTTGGTATGGCTGTCATGGGTCGGTTGCTAGAAGCTCAGGGATTTCGCGTAGGGATTATTAGCCAGCCAGATTGGACCAGTGCTGATGCGTTCAAAGAGCTGGGGCAGCCTAATCTTTATTTCGGCATTACTGCAGGGAATATGGATTCCTTGATCAATCGTTATACTGCGGATAAGCGTATGCGCCATGATGATGCTTATACTGCTGGTGGTATGGGTGGCAAACGTCCAGATCGTGCCGTTATTGTATACAGTCAGCGTTGTAAAGAAGCTTATCGAGAGACCCCGGTTGTGTTGGGTGGTATTGAGGCAAGTTTACGTCGTATAGCTCAGTATGATTATTGGAGCGATAAAGTCCGCCGTTCTGTCTTGATGGATGCTACAGCAGATATCTTGCTATACGGTAATGCAGAGCGCGCGATTGTTGATTTGACCCATAGAATGGCCAATGGGGAATCCATCGAGCAAATTAATGATCTTAAAGGTACAACGGTTCTTTGTTCATCTATCCCGGCTGATTATATTGAGGTTGATTCCACCCGAATTGATTGGCCTGGCTATATTGAAGAGCTACCTAATCCATACGAATATAAAGATCCTGCAAGCTGCGATAAGAAAGATAGTGCGGTGGATGGCGATCAGATGCAGCCATTACGTATTGTTCCTGCACCGTTAAAAGGTAAGGAGCGTTTGCCTGATGAAACCTATATCCGTTTGCCTTCATTTGAAAAGGTTTCAAAGGACCCAGCGCTTTATGCGCATACTTCACGTGTACTGCATCAGGAATCAAATCCTCATAACGCAAAAATTTTAGTTCAAAAACATGGTAATCGAGAGCTGTGGGTTAACCCGCCGCCGATCCCTTTAACGACTGCAGAGATGGATAAGGTATTTGGTTTACCTTATCAAAGAATTCCTCACCCGCGTTATGGACAGGAAAAAATACCTGCTTTCGATATGATTAAATTCTCGATCAATATCATGCGAGGTTGTTTTGGAGGGTGTACGTTCTGTTCTATCACTGAGCATGAGGGGCGTATTATTCAAAGCCGCTCCCATGAATCGGTGATCAATGAAATTGAAGAGATCAGAGATAAAGTGCCAGGCTTTACTGGCGCTATTTCTGATTTAGGTGGGCCTACATCTAATATGTACCATCTTAACTGTAACGACCCTGAGATACAGTCCTCATGTCGTAAGCTATCATGTGTTTATCCTGTCATTTGTAAAAATCTGGATACAGATCATAGCCCGACGACTCAGCTTTATCGCAAAGCTCGAAAAGTGAAAGGGGTGCATACAGTATCTATATCATCGGGCTTGAGGTATGACTTAGCAGTAGAAGATCCTGAATATGTTCGTGAGCTGGTGACCTATCACGTAGGGGGCTATCTAAAAATAGCACCGGAGCATAGTGAAGAGGGCACTTTGTCGATGATGATGAAGCCTGGTATGGGGACATATGATGCGTTTAAAAAGATGTTTGAGCGTTTTTCTCGTGAAGCCGGGAAAAAACAATATCTTATTCCTTACTTTATAGCGGCACATCCTGGCTGTGAAGATTCAGATATGGTGCAACTTGCACAATGGTTGAAGCGAAATGAATTTAAGGTAGACCAAGTTCAAACATTTTATCCGTCACCTATGTCCTTAGCGACAGCGATGTACCATTCGGATAAAAACCCGCTCAAGAAAGTTACTTATAAAAGTGGGAAACTATATACCCCGAAAACTGATGATCAGCGTAAAATTCAGAAAGCGCTTTTGCGTTATCATGATCCAGTACATTGGCCTTTGCTGAGGGAAAAGCTGCCTGAGTTGGGGTATGGATATCTTGTTGGAACCGGAGAGAATAGCTTAGTTCCGCCTGAAGGTGAGAATGAAGGGGTGGCTGGCGATAAGAGAGGCAGAAAAGCGTCAGCTACACGAAAACCGGGTGATCGAAGAACAAATGCGAAAAACTCTAAGTCGCAAGGTGCGCGTGTTGGAAAGAGTGCATCTTCGAAAGGTAGTTCAAAAAGCAATACCCAAAATGGAAGCCGTAATTCAACTCAACGAACTGCGGCTGCAGGAAAACCAGCAGTAAAGCGTCCGGTTAAAAGCAAGGCAAAACCTAAACGGAAACAGCAAAAATCTCTTAAGCCAAGATCTTAGCGCTTTTTATACAGGCTGAATTAATTGCTAAGTTTTCAGTCATAAGAGGATAAGATAGAAAAATGCTGCTGAATTGGTACACTGTATTTGAGAGTGGATCTCTTTTATTAACTCATAATATCTGCGCTGCAGAATCACGATAGGAGGGCGCATTATGACAGCCACCGAAAAAGTACATCCTAAATTTACAGAGGCTATGGAAAAATTATCGGCAATGAGTGAAGAGGAAAGGCTTTCAGAAAAGAATAAAGATCTTTTTGAGCAGGCTATGAACTATGCTCCACTCGATATCCAGCCAAAGCTTGTTGCTATTCGTAAAAAATATGATGAGCTCCACTAGTTTTTAATTGTGATTCCACGCCGCTTTAATAGCGGCGTTTTTGTTTCTATTGATAAATAAAAAAAGTTTTTAGGCGATTGGTCGGTGTGTCTTGGGTGCCAGAGACTACATTCGCAGTTTATCTAGAAGGTCTTCATCCAAAAAGTACTCACTATCGTTTTCCGAATAGAGTGCTTCATTTCCTTCAGGGATAGAATTTTCGCAATACCCAAAGGTATAGCAGTACTGTTCGAGGCCTTCATACAATTTGTCATTAATCTGCTCTATTTGAGAATTGATAGTACTGTCTAAGGAGTAGTTGTTATCTAGTATCTCTTTAGTATCTGAGATCCCATTGTTTATCCCTTCTGAGATGATATTTAAAAACTGATCGAGTGTTGCTGACTCGTTCTTTTCAGGGTGCTGATCGGCAAAAGGTGTAAACAGGTTGCTGATTTGTATCAGCATCAATTCAACAAAAAGGTCGGGATTTTGCGTGTTTTCATCTTCGTAGAGTGAATCTAAAGGTGAGGTCAATTCGGATTCTAATTGAGAATTAAGTTGTTCTAGTATAGCGCTGTATAGCAGTGGATATAGAGCGCTTTGGATAGAATTAGAAAAGCTACTTGAGCTTAAATCTCCAACTCTATAGCTTGCCTCTGTTTCATCGCGATTGGGTGACTGGTTTAAGTTGTTTTTAGTTTCGTGGAAGTGTGGGGTGGTTTTAAATGTGGATGTACTGCTCACAGATTCATTGTCGAGATGATTCATCGAGGTGCTGATACTGTTTTCTACGCTCATAGCTGGCTCCGTGAGGTTTAAAGTTTTCTCCTTGTAAGTTAAGTATTGACCAAATATTGATCGCCTGACTGATTTATATTCACGCACAAAAACTGTTTTATTCAAAAAATTCAGCTTGAAAACTATGGTTTTTTGTACTTTTTTTGAGTGCTTTAGGCTAATGAGGCTGGAGCTATATAAGAGAGGCTGATCTAAAGTGTTGGGATTCGTGTGGGGTTAGTAGAGAGATACCATCAATGTAGCAAGGTGATTACTTGATCAATCGCTATCATTTATAGAGATAATACCCATTACCACCAAGGAATTTAGCGGCGTACATTGCTTTGTCTGCATTACTAATAAGTTTTTCTGCATCTGTACCGTGTTCAGGGTAGATAGATATCCCGGCACTCGCTCCAATTCTGACCTCTATATCGTCAATGACGACCATCTCACGTAAAGACGTAATAATTTTTTGTGCAACAAGTAAGACACTTTCTACCGAGCCACTTTCTTCCAAAAGAACAGAAAATTCATCACCGCCTTGTCTTGATACAGTGTCTGCTTTGCGCACGGCGTTACGGATAGTCTGCGCTGCGTGAACTAAAACCTTGTCACCGAACGGGTGCCCATAGGTATCGTTAAGGGGTTTGAATTCATTTAAATCTAGATAGATGATAGCGCAATGTGTTTCGTTTCGGCTCGACTGCTGAAGCTGTTGGCTGACACGGTCCAAGAATAGTGCTCTATTAGCTAGGCCTGTTAGTGCATCGTGGAAAGCAAGAAATTCTAGTTTCTCTTGCGCTTGCTTCTGCTCAGTATTATCGATGAATTGGCCAATAAAGTGTGTAATTTCACCTTCATCAGAGCGAATGACCGAAATTTTGACCTTTTCATTGTAGAGTTGGCCATCTTTTTTTCTGTTCCAGGTTTCCCCTTCCCAATAGCCGTGATATCTGAGTTGGTGTTTGATACTTTCCATGAACTCAGGTGCAAGCCAGCTAGCATTTATTGTTGAGGCTGGCTGTCCAATGATTTCGTTTTCTGTAAACCCGGTTATACGGATGAAAGCTGGATTAACAAGTGTGATCGTAAAATTGGAATCTGCAATGATTGTCGCTTCATTGCTATGTTTAAGTGTATTAGAGGTTAGCTCTGCTTGAAGTGAGTCATAGGGAGAATTATTTGATGAGCGTTTCATAATACCGACAATGCCGGTGACTTTGCCTAGCTTGTCTTTTATCGGAGATTTGCTGATCCAGTACGTTTCAGAAGCTGTTGAGTGTAGGTAGATGTTATCAAGTTCTACTGTTGATCTCTCATGGAAAACTAAAGCGTCTGAGTCAATTAACTGATCGTGAACAAATTTTGGGAAGAGCTGTCGGTCAGTTCTTCCTTTTATGGAGTTTAGGGGTACACCAATAGCTGAAGCGTAGGCACTGTTTGCGTACAGGTATTCAGCGCGGCGATTTTTAATCCAAGCCGGGTAGGGTAGGGCTTCTAAAACAGTGAGCTGTTGGAAAGGTACTTGTTGGCTTTCAGATAACGAAGTTGTTGAAGTGGCTTTGTTATTGAAAGCGAGTCCTGATTCCATCAATTCCTGAGGGTCCTTCTCCATTCCTTACGACTTCCTGTTGTTTTATATCAGTGGGGGATTCTTATGTGTTAAACATAAAGACCCGATGACTTTAAATGATATTATCATTCGAAATATGTCTGTAGGTAGTATTATTGAGCGTTTTTTGAAAATGGTGTAACTAAATGGATATTAAGTGGGCTATTACATGCTGTGCATTCCTCTTAGCTGGATGTGCAGCTACTGAAGAACAGCAATTATTCGAGAAAAAACAGGGCGATATTGAAGTGATCTCGCAGCTGTCAGATCAGGTTCGTGAGACGTCTGGTTTGGCATATTATGAAGGATTAATGTGGACTATCAATGATGGAGGTGATGAGCCTGCCATTTATGCAATAAATGATGGTTATGAAATTGAGAAGAGAATCCTTTTAGAGGGTGCCAAAAATATTGATTGGGAGTCTTTGGCGCAAGATCATGAGTATTTATATATTGCTGATTGCGGCAATAATCGTGCAACTCGTTCAACTATAACTATTTATAAGGTCAGTTGGCTCTCTCTATATAATCAGTCATCCGTTGTCGTGCCTGAGGTTTTAACGGTCACTTATTCAGATTTTGCAGACACTAAGGTTGGTAAAAATCACAACTTTGATTGTGAGGCGGTTACTATTGTGGATGGGGAATTGTGGTTATTTACTAAAAATAGAGCTGACTTGAAAACTAAGTTGTATCGGCTAAATGCTTCGGAGCCTAGGCAGATGATTAAGCCTTCTGCGCAGTATGATGTTGATGGGCTTATCACCGCTGCTGATTATGACCCTAAAACTAAGCAGCTTGCGCTGTTAGGTTACGGTAAAAACGTAATATTTGGGCAGTCTTTTGTTTGGATCATCCCTGTAAATGGCACACCTGACTGGGAAAGGTCAAAACGATTAAAACTAAATCCCTATGCTCAGTGGGAGGCCATAATGTGGGATCCCTTATCAGGCGGTAGCGAGCTAATTCTGACGAGTGAAAAGAGTCCTTTGTTGGATGTGAGTGTGGGCCGGTTACGGATATCTGAATAATAAATGAGAGCTGGTTAAGATCGCCTCGCGGATAGAGTGTATTTAATCTACAATACTGCTCCTAAAATTAAGCCATCTAAAATAGTAAGTTACGAATCATGCTGCAGATATACAATACGTTAAGTAAAGAAAAAGCACCTTATGTCCCTTTAGAAGAGGGTAAAGTCAAAATGTATGTGTGTGGTATTACTGTCTATGACTTGTGTCATATCGGTCATGCACGTGTAATGGTGGCTTTTGATGTAATTACCCGTTATCTGCGCTCGCAGGGTTGGGATGTTGAATATGTTCGTAATATCACGGATGTTGATGACAAGATTATCAAACGCGCAGCTGAAAATGGTGAAGAGCCAAGTGAGTTAACTCAGCGCATGATCGAGGCGATGCATGAAGATGAAGCTCGCTTATCAGTATTGCGTCCTGACCAAGAGCCAAGAGCAACGGCTCATATCGATGATATTATCGAGCTTGTCGCGACGCTTATTGAAAAAGGTTATGCATACCCTGCAGCTAACGGTGATGTTTATTACCGTGTAGAGAAGTTTGAAGGTTACGGTAAGCTGACAAACAAAAACGTTGATGAGCTACGCTCGGGTGCACGTGTAGAAGTCGAAACATCAAAAGAAAGTCCTCTTGATTTTGTGCTGTGGAAATCCGCAAAAGAGGGTGAGGTTAGTTGGGAATCTCCATGGGGCAATGGGCGTCCAGGCTGGCACATCGAATGTTCAGCGATGTCTAAATGTTGCTTAGGTAATACTTTTGATATTCATGGTGGGGGTCCAGATTTGCCATTCCCGCACCATGAAAATGAAATTGCCCAGTCTGAAGCGGCTAATGGATGTACTTATGTAAATACATGGATGCATGCGGGTCCTGTTCGGGTAAATTCAGAGAAGATGTCTAAGTCTCTAGGCAACTTTTTTACTATTCGCGATGTGCTTGAAAAATACAATGCAGAAGTTGTGCGTTTCTTCTTGGCGCGCGTGCATTATCGTACCTACATTGATTACAGCGAAGATAGTCTTAAAGAAGCGCGTGTTATGTTAGAGCGCTTTTATCAGGCTTTAAGAGGCGTTGAGCTGAGTGAGGGTGTGGCTGATAATGATTTTGATGCCCGCTTCATTGAAGCGATGGATGATGATTTCAATACACCTAAAGCAGTATCTGTTCTTTTTGAGTTAGTGAACGAGTTAAATAAAGCTTCAAGAGAAGGGACAGAAGAGGCGGGTAAGCTTGCTTCACAGTTAAAACGCCTAGGTGCAACTATCGGTTTGTTTGAGCAGGACCCTGATGCCTTTCTTAAGGGAGAGGATAAAGAGGGTGAGCTTAATAGTGAGCAGATAGAAGCGTTGATCGTTCAGCGAGCTGAGGCGAAAAAAGCGAAAGACTTTGCTGAATCTGACCGTATCCGTGATGAGTTGGCCGCTCAAGGGATTATTCTTAAAGATAGTCGTGAAGGCACTAGCTGGTTTAGAGAGGCTTAACTCTGTAGCTCAGTGCTATATCATAAAAGAAGGCAGCCAATAGGCCACTGCTGTCCCATAGTTA
>DJLT01000029.1 GCA_002435145.1 Neptuniibacter sp. UBA6509 | reverse complement strand
GACTGAAAAGGCATCGAATAAGTCTGTCGATCAGTTTGAACTGATTGGTAACCGTATGACAGCAGTTCAAGATCATCTTTTGCAAATTAAGTCGCAATCCGCCCAGCTTCAGCAACAAAACCAAGCACTCTCTATTCAGCTGCAAAGCTTGCAGACTGACGTACAAGCATTGGCATTAAATAATGAAGCAGTACCTGTTCAGGAAGCAGCACAGCCGGATGCTTTTAATGGTGTCCTTGACCAAATTACGATGATGGCAAATGAACTCAGTAGTCAAGTTCAGGATGGAGCCTTTCGCGTTGTATCAGCCTATACAGCGAAGGGGCAATGGGTTCTTATACGTTTCCATCGTTTTACAGGCGAAACTTGGTTAGCTGATAAAGGTCAGTGGAATCAGTTGGACGAAAGCGCTGCTACAGGGACCGCTGAATACGAAGTTGTGTTGTTACGTGCTGATAAGGATATTAAGGGCTATGTTGCTGCACGCATCAATCGTATCACGGGTGAAAGTTGGTGGTTAAAACAAAACGTTTGGCAACCTTATCTTCAGTAACATTTTGACTGTTTGAACCTGAATATCATAAAGGCATCATGTGAAAGAACCTGTAGTAAATGATTTGATTAATCTTTTTAATCGACTCTTTAAAGATTCCCTTAATACCGTCCTGGTTAAAGGGGATGATGAGCCTATCTATCTTCCTGCGGATAAAGAAAATCCTCATCATCGAGTAATTTTTGCTCATGGTTTTTATGCCAGTGCATTGCATGAAATTGCCCATTGGTGTGTCGCAGGGCCAGAACGGCGAGAGTTAGTCGATTTTGGTTACTGGTACAAACCTGATGGTCGCACTGCTCATGAACAAGCAGAATTTGAGAAAGTTGAGGTGCGCCCTCAAGCTTTTGAATGGTTGATGTCACAAGCGGCGGGGCACAAATTTAACTTCAGTGCTGATAATTTATCATCCGATATTGGTGCGAGTGAAGACTTCCAGCAAAACGTACTAAATACGGTGCATCAGTTGTTAGATACTGGTTTGCCTACGCGGGTTGAACTGTTAGTAGAGGCATTAACAGCACAAAATGGCCGTGGTCCTTTATCTAAAACAGAGTTCAGTAGATAAAAAAGTACGCGACTATCTATTATTAGTGATTTCCTTCAACAGATATTTATACTGTTTTGAATTGAGCCTTTGGCTGGAATAATGTCAGGTTTTTTATCGATTTAGCGTAGGGGAATCAGCCCGTGATGGGCTGATTGAGGGGATCAGGCTTAATGGTGATGATGCCCTTTCATTCCAGCCATTACCTTTTGTACCGGCAGTGTGAGCGCTTGGCTGCTGCCATCTGAAAATTCAAGTTTTAGATCGATCTTTTGGCCTTCCATCAAATCTTGAGTTAAGCCGATCAGCATAACGTGATAGCCGCCAGGTTGAAGGTTTGCCTTACCTCGTGCAGGAACCGCGATGCTATCTACTTGGCGCATCTTCATCACACCGTCTTCGTTGGTGTGATTATGCAGCTCAACGACTTTAGCAACACTAGAGCTTGCGGCGACAAGTGCTACATCTTTTGTATCTGTGTTGTTTAATACCATGAACGATGCACTGTTCATCTGGCCTGGTGGAACTGCGCGGGCATAAGGGTTCTCAACGGTTACTTCTGCTGAGGCACTCATTGCTGTTAGCCCTAATGCGCCTACTAGGCATACACGGCCTATCAATGTCTTGATCATTTTCAGTTCCTTTACAATAAATTACGAATTTCTGTAGCTAATTCTTTGGGGTTCATTGCATGTACAAGCGCTTTAGCCAGCTTACCTTCTTTATTTATTAGGTAGAGCCGCGAGGAATGGTCTACGGCATAACCCATTGCCGAATCCTCCATTTCTACCATGCGGTAGAAAGCGCCGTATTGTTTCACAACGTTATCAATCGTGGTCCTGTCTGCGGTTGCACCGTGAAAATTAGGATGGAAAAACGCCGCATATTTAGCGAGCTTTTCTGGTGTATCTCTTTCTGGATCAACACTCATGAAAATGCCCGCAACTTGCTTTTGTTCTTCGGGGGACAGGCTCTTTAAACCTTGGGAGGCCACAGATAAAGCGGTGGGACAGATGTCAGGACAAGAAGCGTAACCAATAAAAAAAAGGACAACTTTACCGCGAAAGTCTTCTAGATCGAGAGGGCCTTGAGAGCTTTCTAGGATGAAGTCTCCGCCTAGCTTTTCACCTAAGGCAATACGTTGCTCAACAGGTTGAGGTCGAAAATAGAAGGCAAGTGCAACTCCGACTAACATAAAGGTTGTTAATAGAAGAAGGTTACGCAGCGTTTTCAAAATAAGTTACCTATTAGTATGCGTCAAAAAAGAAATCGGCTTGGGTTATATTGCCTTTATACTCTGCAATAATTGAACTTATCCAAGTCATCTTACCTGTGGTGCAAACCGCAAGTGTCGCTTCTCCTTGCCAGCGGTCAGTCGTTCCAGGGACTTTATTTAGCATGACTTGGTTAAGCCCCATATACATATCCTGACCTTTAAGGTCGAGCATTACTTGATCAGCTTGAATATTGCTGAGCTTTACCTCAAACCTAAGTGGTGTCGCAGAGCTGATCTTCGCACTATTAATCGTCAGCTGAATCTGCTGTTGCCCTGATACCGCGCTACAAGATGATTGGGTAAGATCACATCCGGGGGCTGTCTGCAGAGTACGAGATTGTGGGGGCGTACCTTGCAGAAGCGTTGGTAGATAGAGGGTGAAGCCTAGACCTACGGCGATAGCCATTATTATTCCAATTTGGAGAATATAAGAGCGTTTCCCCTTGGCCTGATTCATCATATATCCAATCCCGAATGCGGTTTTATTTTACAAAGTATGTGATCAACAAAGAAAGTGACAAATTGTCGCACAAAGGGTTCAAGTTTTCTGCTTTGCTTGGTGCAGGCAGTTAATTAATTGTTGCTTGATTGTTTGCCAAGGCAAGGCTTGTGTACTGATAATTTCCAAACGCGAGTCACGACGATAAGCAATAGGCGAACAGGTTGATTCATTTAAAACTTGATTGTAAAACAGCCAGTCTTGTTCAGTTTTAATCACGCCTTTAATGCGTTGAATATTTGGCAAATTCTGAAGTAACTCGATCAGTGGATCTAACTCAAAAGTATCTGAATTATTAAATACCCATCCACAGGTGTATAGGCTAACACTCTCACTTTGCTTCGCCTGGCCTTCCTTGTAGAGAGGCACTCCTGGTTTAGGTTGTAGTTCAAAGAGTGGTTGAGGAGTCGAGGGCGTAGAGGATGCTTGTAAATTATCTTCTCTGTTATGGCTATGGGCATCAGGAAATACGGCGGAGAGTTCATCTTTTCGAACAAGATCAAGTAGTTCGAGATCGATTTGGCCATTGTGGCTTTTTACAACTTTCTGTTTTGGAGGGAAAAGGGAATTAGCCCTTTGTTCTGCAACGTTAACCTGCTCTGTTGTTGCTAAGTCTGTTTTATTGATGGCAATCACATCGGCTAGGTTTATTTGATCCTGAAAAATAGGGTTGGCAATAACATCATTATTATCGAGAGAGCGGGGATCCAAAAGACAGATGATCGAACGTAAATCCAGTACATCTTTAAAGGTGTCACTTTGCAGCGTATCGATGATGCCACTAGGATGGCCTATGCCTGTTGGCTCTATAATTAATCTATCAGGCTTCGAACGGCGTAGCAGTATTGCAAGGGTTGAGGTGAGTGCAGGGCCTAAAGTACAGCAGATACAGCCGCCTGCTAACTCTTTAATCGCTACTTCGTCACTATCCGACAGGCCGTCTTTATGGATTGCTGCCTGATCAATACCGATCTGGCCGAATTCGTTGACTAAAATCGCCCAAGTTTCACCTTCAGGTTTTTGACTTAAAAGTGCATTTACAGCGCTTGTT
Source organism: Neptuniibacter sp. UBA6509 (assembly GCA_002435145.1). Taxonomy (GTDB): domain Bacteria; phylum Pseudomonadota; class Gammaproteobacteria; order Pseudomonadales; family Balneatricaceae; genus Neptuniibacter. The sequence goes on along the minus strand of DJLT01000029.1, from coordinate 20,697 downwards.
TTTCCGACACCAAGGAAGCCAGTAATTATATTAGTCGGGATATTTTCTATCAGCGTTTTAGTCATTAGTTAGAACTCGCTTTTTTAGCTCGGGTAGTTGTGAAAGCAGCATACCAAATAGCATTAAACCGCATCCTATTGTGCTGATTGTTGAGAAGGATTCATTTAGCAATAACCAGCCACCGAAAGCAGCTACTACGGCTTCTAAACTCATGATGATGGCTGCATGAGCTGGAGGAGCATGTTTTTGCGCCACAATTTGTAATGTATAAGCGATTCCAACGGAGATAAGTCCAGCATAAGCAATGGGTTTCCAAGATTGAATAGCATTGCTTAAAGTGAATAGGTTGTTCTCTATAGTGAAGGCAACCACTGCGCTGAGAAGGGCGCATATTACAAACTGAGCAATGGCAAGTTGGAGATTATCAACCTTAGGGGCTAGTTTGGCGATAATGAGTACATGTGCCGCCCAGCAAGCTGCGCCTGCAAGTTGGAGGATATCGCCAACGTTGATGGCACTTAGATCTTTAAAGCTAAGCAAGTAAAGTCCAAATGCTGCAAACAAGCCGCCTAGCCAGGTATTAATATTGGTCCGCTGTCCGATAAATAAACCTAATAGAGGGACCAAGATAATGTATAAGCCCGTAATAAAGCCTGCGTTACCTGCGGTTGTATAAACGAGTCCGGCTTGCTGAAAAGAGGCGCCGGCAAAAAGGGCAAAGCCTGCGATGAAACCGCTAAATAGTAAATTATGAGAGTTCCCGTTTTGATCAGGCTTGAAAAAAAGTAATAACGGCAATAAGGATAACGCGCCTAGCATAAAACGGAATGCGTTAAAGCCAAAGGGGCCTAGAGATTCCATACCAAGGCGTTGTGCAACAAAGCCGAATCCCCAGATAATGGCGACGAGAAGTAGTATTAGATCGGCTTGTATTTTTTTGGCTTGCATTGGTATCTATTAGTTAGTGAAAAAGAGCGATCTATCGTGCTAGCGGTGATTAATTTTAAGGTAGATAGGGTATCGAGGAAGAGGGGTGGAGGTAAACATAAATTTTTATTATTAATGTTGTTGCAAATCATTATCAATACGATTAATATCGTAGTCGCTCATAAGTGATAGGCAATGAACGACCTCACCTCAATTGATTTGCCTTTACTTGTATAAGTTTTCTCTGCTCACAGAAGGCTTATATAGACATCGATTCTCCCCTCGATAATTGATGTCATTAACTGGACTCTCACTTCCAGTTAAACACAAAAGCCGGATCATTTGATCCGGCTTTTTTACGTTTGGCTCATAGCTAAATAATTCTCTAAATGCTGTCTACTCTGCCTTGATTTAATTATTGATAAATTAATTATAAATACAGTTGCAAATCATTATCATTCGTATAATATGTATTTCAACACGTCAGGCGGCAGGCTCCCCTCACTAGCTGTGTCGCCGTGCACTAGAGATATTGCATGCTCGTGTATGTGTTCTCGTAAAAGAGTTGTACTCAGGCTGCAACCTCTTTGTTTCGGGAAGCGGAGAATCTATTACAGGTACTCCAGCACATGGCTCTTGTCATTGAAGCAAATTGCTTAACCGGACCCTTTAAGGGATCCGGTTTTTTTTTGTCGCTGAAAGAGAGGCTTAAACGATGGTTTTTAGCTAAAGTGCAGAATCATATTAAAACTAGGCTAGTCGATAATTGACAGTCTATTTACAGCCGCTTGAAAACAGTGATTGTAGTTCTCTTTGAGTTTTGCAAAGAAACTGCTCTTCAATATCCGCTGCAGTCATTGGCTTACTTAAAAAGTATCCTTGTACCTGGTCGCATTTATGTTGTTTCAGATATTCAAGCTGATCAGCTGTTTCAACACCTTCCGCTACAATTTTTAATTCTAATATGCTACCTAGTGAAAGAATCGTATCAACAATGGCTTCATCACGATCCTCACAGCCGATTTTTGAGACGAAACATTTATCAATTTTAAGCGTATCAACGGGCAACCGTCTTAAGTATTTTAATGATGAATACCCAGTGCCAAAGTCATCGATTGAAATTTGAATACCTTGCTCGCGTATGGATTGTAATGATGTGATAGCGTTTTCCACACCTTCCATAATGGTGTTTTCAGTAATTTCTACTTCTAAGCACTTAGGATCTAGGCCGTATTTTTTTATCATATTGGTGAGCTCAATAGTTGGATCACCATAATGGAATTGTGCAGGAGATAGGTTGATTGCGGTATGAATATCGCCGTAGCCGCTGTCACGCCATTCAGCAATTTGTTGCCCCACAGTATCAACAACCCAATCGCTTAAATCACAAATCATACCTGACTGTTCTGCGATCGGGACAAATAGTTCAGGGCTTACAAACCCTCGTCTAGGGTGTTTCCATCGAATTAAAGCTTCAAATCCATAGAGGGGAGAATCTGACGCGAGATTGATTTTTGGTTGGTAAACCATGAAAAATTCATTATTCGGTATCGCTTCGAGCAGATCGACTTCAAGTTGTTTTCTTTCAATCGCTATCTGGTTTAATTCATAGTTATAGAAAGAGTATTTCTCGCGGAAAGAGATCTTCTTTTTGGCTTCGTACATCGCCAGATCTGAATTACGCAGCAGCACTTGGGGGTCTTTTCCGTCAAAAGGCGCAAGGGTGATGCCTATGCTCCCTTTTATCGTGATGCTATTACCATCAATGCGCATGGGCAATACGAGTTTACTTAGGATGTTTTGCGCATTGATAACAACATCGTCCTGATCATGTGCGTCGATTAGAATACCAAATTCATCGCCGCCTAAACGAGCGCAATATGCATTTTCTGGAGAATATGAGAGTAGTCGATTAGAAACTTCGCAGAGTACTTTATCACCGGCTTGGTGCCCTAATGTGTCATTAATATCCTTAAAGTTATCAAGGTCCAAAAATAACAAAGCAATAAACTTACTCTCGTCGGCAATCAGGGCTTCGAGCGTTTTTTGTAAATAGGAGTTAAATGAAGCGCGATTATTTAAACCCGTTAGGTAATCATGTGAAGCCAAATGTTCAATACGTTGTTGGTATTGTGTTTCTTTGCTTATGTCGGTGAAGGTGACAACACTACCTTCGTTCGGCATAGGGTACGCTTTAACTTTTATCGTTAATGATGAGGTTTGATTTACCACATACTCAATTGGTCTCTTATATACAAAAAATGAGCTTTTTAAATGCTCAGGTATGTTGAACAGAGAAGGGCTGTAGGGCCTAATTAATTGAATTTTTGACCCTACCATACAAACTTCTGAAGGAAGATTTAGCATCGTCGTAAATTGATTATTACGTGCTAATAAGGTGCCGCGGGCGTCGAAGACAACAATAGCTTGATCAATACTATCAATAGAGGTTTGTAGGAGTACTGTTTTTTCCGAGACTTCAGCTTCTCTGCGCCTTTTCTCATTATTCTTTACATCGGTGATATCGGTATATATACCAACCTTATGTCCTGCCTCGGTTGTTGTTTCTGTGATTTGAATCCAGTTACCTGCGGCAAAGTGGTAGATAGAGCTACTTTCTTTAGCTTGGTGCTGAGTTAGACGCATATTGCGCCAACTTTTATTTTTCGAAAGGGAAACGCCGCTATCGACGGTTTGATCCAGAACTTCCTCAAATTTTAGCCCTGTGATATCGGACTTAAATTCCCAAATCTCTTTGTATTTTGAGTTACAGGCAATAACTCGATCAGTATCATCGAATAAGACAAAACCTTCATTGAGTTGTTCAATCGCTTCATTAAGGAGTGAATGAGCTGCTTCTAATTCAAGTTCTCTTTGCTCATGTTTCTGAGTCATTAACTTGAGTTCGTTGAGCGTCTCATATAATTCAGAGGTTCTCTTCTTAATCATTTTTTCTAAAATGACAGAGGACTGGAAGGAATCGAAACTGTCACTTTTTGTGGATTGCTCTTTCTCATGTCTATCAATTAGAGCGTTGATAACATCATGTAATCTTGATATTTCTTGTTGAGGGTCTAAATCAGATTTGGGCAAGTATGGCTTCATTCTGTATGCTCTCCGCCAAATGCAAGTCCAGTAAAGGTTTGGTTTATATGGGTACTCTGAAACTGCTCGCCATAACTATTGAAGCCCGAAAGGTTTATCGCACGATGGATCATTTCTATATCTTGAATTTTATCCCCTTCGAGTATTTCAAGATATCGAAGAATACAGTTAAAGCCGAGTATAAAATTAATATCCCCCATTTCACGCGTCATCGTTTTCATCGCTTCATCGAGTGAAATGGTAATGTCTTTTGTTTTTGCAACTTTAAGTATAATGCCGCGGGAAATAGAGCAGTAAAAGGTTAAGCTTCCATCTTCGTTTGCTCTTTGGATGGAACGGATATAGTTATCACCACCCACTTGTACTATTAAAGGGTAAAGTGAAAATACTTCCGGCGATAAATCATTAACGCTTACGCCTATATGCCTCGCATACTCTTCGCTTGCGGGCAGTCCATTGATGGTTTTAATGTTGCGATTATCAGTATCGCTACTGGTTACTATTAGATAATCAGGCGATGCATCAAAGTGTTGATGAAAAAAGGGTTTTACTTGCAATGTTGTAGCACAGAAAGCGACAGCTGCAGCGTTGGTTTGAAACTGATGGTTTGTATATACAAAGCTTTTTTTGAAACGTAATTTATCGCCTGCAGAGCCGCCGATGTATGGGATATAACTTAACGTCTGGCTAATATGCTCTGTGAATTTTTCTTCCTGCCCAGTCGTTCCATCAATCAATTGCACACAAAACTTAGACCAACGAAAGTTCTCGTCAGAATGAATGAAACTATTGACCGTTGTAAGGGCTCTTTGAGCAGTGTTAGCGATTTGATTAGCTTCTAGTTCTGAAAGGTTTTCAAAATTTGCGATAGTGGCATAAAATAATTGGCTAGGCAGGGCGACAGCTGTAATCCCTTCGTCTTTGAATGCACCTGCATTGATACTTCCAGCGGTTGTACAGCCCATAACAGGCACATCATCAAATGCATTCATCGCTTGAGCTAGAATGTCTAAGTCATAACTACTGTTAACAAACAAAAAGATAATCGCTGTGTTAGCTAAATCAATTCCGTTCGAAATATCCCTTATAGCTTGGTTCTCGTCCTGAGCATCGGTATAACAAATTGTTTCTAAACCGGAATTACTGCGCATTGCCAAACTCAACCATTTTTTAATGTTAGGTTTCTTAGCATAATTATAGATAGGTATTACAAATCAGGTAGGTTTTTTTCAGCCTAAATCGATATTATTTAAAAGGTCTATGTCCTTTGAGTCAGTATAGATAATAGCCTATTTATTCGATTACCTAAAACACCAAGTTGTTTAATTATGTAACGGTAATAGTTTGAATTTCAAGGTTTTTCTTGTGACGATTTTAATCGTTAGTGTTTACTATCTTGAGAGTTTAGGCTAAATGGCTATCAGTTATAAAGTTAGTGTAAGTTCTTAGCATTGTTGAAGATGGTTTCATAATCGAGTTAAGTTAATCGAAAAACTTTAGTGGCTCTAGCGCATAAGCCGCAATGTTTGAAGCAAGAAGGTCTCTTATCTTAAAAGTTAGATGTGATAAAGGGTTATTCTATTTGTTCTAGCTCCGATACATCGATTCCGTAATACGACTTAAACAACTTATCAGTGAATCCGCTGGCTTTTAGTTTAAAAAGGGCATTAGAAAATTGAGATGCAATCGAATTTTTATCGATTAGGGTAGGGGTATTGTAGGGGGTTACTTTAATTGAATCATCGTAGTTAGGGTTGGGTTTAGGCTTAAAGTGAATCGATTCTCTAGAAAAACCTAAGAGTAATGGTTTAAGCCCACCGCAACAATTAAAGTGGTATTTAAGTTCCTTGGAACGCTTGTGGTTCTTTAAATAATAGGCGAAGGCCGAAATCTCACCCTCATAAAAATCAGCTCTGTTATCCAATATATAGTCTATAGCACCTTCGAAACTGACTTCAGGAGGCTGTTTGATGATTAAGCCATATTTCTCTGCATCGATACGTGGGGCTCCAAGTGAAAGTAACAAACGCATATTTTTTAAGTCGTAGTAGGTATGTATTTCCTGTAGCTCAACTCGGCTGAGCCCTACATTTAAAGAAGGAAGCCCATTTTCCATGAAATGAATGTACTTATGACGTTCTAGATTGAAAGTGAAGCCAGGATAGAAATCTATCTCTCCGTTTTGTAACTTTTTTAATATGCGTTTTTTGGGTAGACGAATGATCTTTAGTTTGCACTTTATTGCTTGGGCCGCTTCGGTATATAGATCTACAAATAAGCCTTGATTATGCGGGGCTGCTGTAATATTAGGTAGGCGTGAAGTTGTACGATATCCCATTGTAATGATACATGCTTGGACTATTTCAGGTAGTAAAGCCAGAATTAGAATAACTAAAACATCTCTGTACATAGATACTCCTGTGCGTTAAACACTCCTTAACATTAATTGACGGTTGGTTAGTCTTCTTCAAGAAACGCATCTAAGTACCCTGCGAAAAAGTCGCAGCCTGAGGTGCTTTAGGACTATCCGTAAGTTCGTTAAATAAATATAGTCTATCTACAGCGTATTTCGAAATGAGCAGAAGCGAGAATCGCTTCTATTAATTTGTAAGGTTTTAGAATCTCGTGCATCCTATATACTGGTGATCTTAATAGGCTAAGGCTGTTTGTGATGAGTGAAATTATTACCTTTTCTTTTGTTGCTTTACTGTTGGTTATGTCCCCGGGGCCGAATGGGGCGTTGATTATTAAAACTGCGTCAAGGCAAGGGCGTAGGGCATCATTTTCAAATATAGCGGGCTTGTTTATTGCAACTTTTTGCCATGGTGCGTTATCTATTTTTGGCTTGTCTGCGATTATGTTGCAATCGGCGGAGCTGTTTTTTTTGATAAAGCTTATAGGCGCAGCCTATCTTTTTTATGTTGGTTTTAAGGCTATTTACTATTCATTTAAAACCTATTCACTCTCTGATAAACAGAAGATTACAGAGCATTCTCTTAAACCGAAAAAACGATCTAGCTTGGGGGGCGGTTTTGGTAGTTTAAGTGAAGGTTTCTTTACGCAATTATTAAATCCAAAAGTTTCAATGTTCTATATGGCTGCCTTTCCGCAGTTTATGGGTGAAGATGGAGCGACGTATGCAACGGCTTTTATACTCGTCACTATTCATGCATCCATTATTGCGGCTTGGTTTATAAGTCTTACTTTAGCAATTGATATAATCAAACAGCGCTCAAATTACGCGGTTCTAGGTAAGTGGGTGCAACGTATTTCTGGATCGGTCATGATCTATTTTAGCGGCTTATTATTAACGCAGAAAACTTAGGCTTCTTCTGTTTCCCCAATTTAATGATCATTGTTTGCAGAAGGTTAGGTCGCTTCCTGCGATCGGCTGATACTTGAATGTCTAGGTTTTGTATTCAAGAGGCTACCAAGTTGATCGGTGAGACTAAACCCGCTTCGGTTGCGGTTCTAATGAGTTCGATATCATTTTTAGCATTAAGTTTGCTTTTGATAAGGTAATAGTGATTTGAAACGGTTTTCTGGCTGATGCATAGCGTATCGGCGACCTCTTGTTTGGACGTGCCGTTCACCAGCATTTGCAGGATTTCAAACTCCCGGGTAGATAAGCTGTTAATTAGTATTTTACTTCCTTGTAAGCTCTCTAAAGCTAATGCTTTGGTTATATCATCGCTTATAGATATGCCGCCTTTCATCGTATCTTTTACAGCGTTCAAGAGGGTGCTGGGGTTACTGCTTTTGGTAATATAACCAACTGCACCTGCCTCTATCGCTTTTTTAGCCATGGCGGGGTTTTGATGCATGCTGAAGATTATAACTTTTGCTTTAGGTGAGAATTTGCGAATTTGGCATAGTGTCGCAAGTCCTCCTTTACCAGGAAGTGAGAGGTCTAATAGAACAAGATCAGGATTATGCTGGCGAAATAAGGTATAGGCTTCTTCACCCGTTTCGGCTTCAGCTATAATGTTGAATCCCGGTTGACGATTTAATAGAGAGCGATACCCTTCTCGAACAATTGCGTGGTCATCGACCAGTAGAATATTAATTGGATTCATTAGGTTTCTTTAGTTGTAAAACAGGGATAACAGCTTTGACGTTTAAGCCGCCAAGCGGTGATTGACTGAGACTTAATTCACCACTAAGCGCTGCAATACGTTCCTGTATCCCTAAAATTCCATTTCCTGGCGAGATGAACGGTTCGCTAACAGTCATCTTGCCATTATCTTGAATGCACAGTTTTATGAGTTTGTGAGATTGAGGGTGATACTGCAATTGAACTTCAGCACTGGTTGCAGAGGCATGTTTTACTATATTAGTCAGGCACTCTTGTACTGTTCTAAGTAAGTTAACTGCGATAGGGGTTGGTATATCGTCAATATCACCTTTTAAAGTCAGTTTGCAGCTTATTGATTCGTGTTTAGCTTCCCATTCGTTAATCATCGATTTTAGATTTTCTGCAACACCGAGTTCATCTAAATCGGCAGGCCTTAATCTGAAAAGTAGTGCTTTAACTAATTCCATCATGTGATCAGAGACGGTCGATATTTGTTGCACTTTTGGGGTTAAATCTGGACAGCGTTCCTCAATTTCCTCTTCAATATAGAAGGTGAGAGCTCGGAGGCCGGTGAGTGCCTGCCCGAACTCATCATGCAATTCTCGACATAAGTAACGGCGTTCGCTTTCTTGTACGTCTAGTAGCTTAAGAGAGAGCTGTTTGCGCTCGTCGATGGTTTTATTTAGGTTTAATGCCAACGTATTTATTGCAATAGCAGTGTCTTGCCACTCTTTAATATGAAAGTTGGGTTCTTTGACTGTAAGATCGCCACTGCTCATCTGTTTTAATGTGTGTTGAGTTTTTCTTACGGGGTTGAGAACCCAGTGGAGTGATAGATAAAGTAGGGCGCACATGATAATGATAGCGATCGCTGAAAAGGTCATTAAGCTTACGATGCTTTGCCAAGCTTTGTGTAATATGACAATGACGCTTGGTGATATTTTAATCCAGCCTACTAAGCCGTTTTTAGACTTAACTTCAAACTGTATATCTTTACCCGGTTCGAATAGCCAAAGGTAGAGATTCTCGAATGATTTAGGCCAAGATTCTTCGGTGATATCACCGCTGCACAAACTTCGTTTTATAACGTGATCTTTCCCTTCGAATGTGACACATAGCCCTGAAAAGCTATTTGAATTCTTCCAGAGGTAAAAGTCAGGAAATCTATCAATCGTGGCTAAGTTATTATCGACTTTTAGTATTTGCCAGGCTAACTGTTGCTGAACTGTTTGCGCAATGTGCTCTGCATGAGCCCGAGAATCCTGATTGGTTGTATAAAGTGCAAAGGCTGCTGATAAAACTAAGGCTGATATGCCCGAAATGCACACAAGCATGATTAGTAATGAGTTTAGTTTAATTCTAATTTTTCGCATTAGAGAGACCAGCTAAGCATTGTTGTTTTCAAGGTAATTATTTTAATAAGTTGTTTGAGATGAGTATCGGGTAATTTGCCCGGGATTATTAGTCAGTTTTGAACTTATCCTTCTGCCGGAACCTCGTTAGATTACAGGTCACAAAATAATAGTATGGCAAGGATGGATTATGGAATTGCAAAGAATTGAAGATGTTGTGAAGTGGAAGCAATTTGGTGAGCTAGAGCATTTTCGCTATAGCATTTTGCATATCGACGCAGCTCAACAGAGGGCTGAGCTGCTTTTTAAATTAGAACCACATAAGCCAATTATCCTACACCGTCACGGATCGCTGAATAAATTACTGGTGCTGAGCGGGGAACATCATATTTACGAAGCGGATGGGACTCTTTCCGAAATTCGTTCTGCAGGCACCTATACTGTAGTTGAAGCTTCGGATAAGCCTCACTCAGAGTGTGGTGGTGATGGTGGTGCAATTGTGCTGTTTAGTATTTTTGATAATGGTGGTAAGGCGCTATATGAACTGATGGATGAATCTTTAGAAGTCATAGCAACGCTAACTATGAATGATCTTGTTGAATTAAATAGTTGCGCTAACTGAATCAAGTCGCTGTATCCATTATATGGAGCTATTTACGGAATTATTTATGGGGCAGCTTATGACGCTACTCATTTAACAACAGCAATAGGATGATTAAGGGGGCACTCAATGTATCTTGTTTTATTATTTGCCGGCATTCTTTTCTATGAGAATGCTTTCGCTAGCGATTGGTCAACATATGGAAATGGCCTGAAAAATCACCGTTATAGCTCTTTGCAGCAGGTTAATAAGTCGACGGTCAAGTCACTTGGTTTAGCGTGGAAATATGACACAGGTATAAAAGCAAGTTTTCAAACAAGTCCTATAAAGCTTGGCGATATGCTTTTTTTGAGTACTCCTCTTAATCATGTAGTAGCGCTAAACGCTGAGACTGGTGATTTGGTTTGGCGTTATCAGCATCCATCGCCCAAACAAAAGAGCTGCTGCGGCCCTGCTAATCGAGGAGTTGCTGTAGCGCAGGGTAAGGTTCTACAAGCAACGGTAGATGGGTATTTGATAGCTCTAGATCAGTTTAGTGGTGAACTCATTTGGCGTAGAAAAGTAGAAGACCTCAACCTATCGATCCAAGAGAGTGTCGAAGGCCTGCTTCAAGGGATGGAGATAAACGACAGCGCTATAGTCACTGGAGGAACGAGCCATAGTTTTAATATGGCACCTCAAGTTTTTGGCAATAAGGTCATTATCGGTAGTACTGGTGCTGGTTACGGTCTGCATTTAGATACCGATAAAGGGCTGCGTGTTGTTGGGATTGGTGATGGCCGTACTGGCTTGCGTGGTTTTTTAGCGGCTTTTGATATCGAAACGGGGAAGGAGCTCTGGCGTTGGTACAGTGTTGATGGTGAACATTGGGTTGGTGAATGGAAGGAGAGTACTCCTGACGGAATAAGTTACAACCGAGACATAGAGAAGGAGAAAGCGGATCAGGAACGTTTTCGTCATAGCTGGAAGCTAGGCGGAGGCTCTATTTGGACAACGCCGGCAGTGGATCAGGAGAGTGGCTGGCTCTTTGTTGGTACGGGTAATCCGGCACCCAACATGGATGATTCTACAAGGCCTGGTGATAATCTGCATACTTCCAGTTTAGTGGCGATCGATAGTCAGACGGGGGAGCTTATGTGGAGCTTCCAGCAAGTGCCTCATGATCGTTGGGGGTATGACGTTTCTAGCCCTCCAGTCTTATTTGATACGGTAGTTAATGGGGTGAAGGTAAAAGCCGTTGGTCAGGCCGGAAAAACTGGCTGGTTTTATGTTCTGAATAGAGAAACGGGAGAACTGATTTTTACCTCTGATGCTTTTGTGCCACAGAAAAATCTATTTGCAGATCCAGCCGAGGGAGGAGTCACGATTGCTCCTGGAATTGCGGGAGGAAGCAATTGGTCGCCAGTTTCAGTTAACCCTGAAACCTCTCATGTGTTTATCTCAGGCATACATCGCCCTGCAACTTACTATCGCAAACAGCTAAAGGGAGACAATTCATTACCATGGCAAACATATACCTACTTCGAGTTTGAAGATATTAAGCCTGAGTTTAAGGGTGAAAAGCCTTATGGAACCCTGACGTCAATCGATTTAGCTAATGGCAAACTCCAATGGCAGCATAAAACGCGCACCCCAATGATTGGAGGCTCCTTAGCGACTGCAGGAGGGCTTGTCTTTAGTGGAGAAGGGGATGGTGAGTTTTTTGCCTTGGATACAGAAACGGGGAATAAGCTTTGGTCATATCAACAGTCTTATGGGGTCAATGCTCCTCCGATTACCTATAGCGTAAACGGTAAGCAGTACATAGCGGTTGCGGCGGGTGGAAATAGTATTGCTGGATACCCTGTTGGCGATAGTTTACTGGTTTTTAGTCTTCCAGAAGCTGATAAATAATCGTAATTTCTAAGTTATTAGGTGGAAGTGATCTCATTATGGATTTATCTATTCGCTACAAGGTTTTGCTGTATTGGTTATTGCTAAGCAGTTTAATTTTTTTTGGTTTTTTCTTAAGTTGGGACTTGGGCGTTTTGCAGAGCATTATCCAACAGGACAATACGCGTGTTTGTCTGATTATATTATTCCTGCTTATTGGTATGAGCTGCCACTGTGGTTATAGAAGCATCTATCTATCGCTGCAATTTAAAATGTTAGAGCATTTCTACTCTATAGACCGGTCACAGAAATGTTTTCAGAGTAGATTATTTTCTAAGGGGGAGTCATTAGCGCAAGAGTACTTGTTTGGTTCATCCGCGAATGTAATTGATGAAGCTGCGGTTCAGAGAGATCAGTCGCTGCTCGCTGAGCTTTTAGTTGAAGAAACGAGCGGTCCTCATCAAGTGGGATGGTTTGTTGTGGGGGGCATGATTAAGTTAGGTTTGTTAGGGACGGTAATAGGATTCATTGTTATGCTCAGCTCGGTGTCGGGTTTGGAAAATCTTACCATTGCTGATGTTAAAGAATTGATGCAAAGAATGACGGAAGGTATGGGTATTGCGATGAGCACAACGTTGATTGGGCTTATCGGTAGCATATTGTTAAGTGCTCAATATTTGCTGTTAGATCGTATGGCAGATAGATTTGTAGCGATGAACCTACGTTTAGGGGAAGAGTTTAAAGCACAGAAGGATGAACCGCTTGAGGTTGCGTTATGACGTTGTTCAGGAATCGCCAGGGAGGAGAGGCTGACCCCTTTACGGATCTCCTCTTTAATACACTGCTCACGTTTACCTTTTTGTTTTTAATTGCACTGTTGTTGCTTAATCCGCCAGCTAAAGCAGGCATTATTGACCCTAAAGCGGAGTTTATAATCACGGTTAGTTGGCCAGATGGTAATCCAAATGATATAGATCTATGGGCGGAAGGACCTAAAAATTCAAAGGTTTGGTACAAGCGGGCACAGCATGGACTTATGCATTTAGATAGAGATGATCGTGGTATTGCAAATGATACGCAACTTATCAACGGGGAGACCATTATCAATCCTATTAATCAGGAGGTATTAACAATCAGAGGGCGACCTCCTGGGGATTATGTGGTTAATTTGCATTATTTTAAAAGTGAGGATAAACAGGAGGTGCCAGTGACTGTTTATATGGCTGAGGTCAATCCTCAATTAAAAGTACTTAGCTACAGCACCGAAATGATTCAACGAGAGGGGGATGAAATAACTGCAATAAGGTTTACGATAACTCCTCAAGGTCATGTTAAGAATATTAATAAACTTCAGAAAAGTATTGTTAGGGCGAATAGTAAATGAGTGAAGAGCTACTAGGATTGACGTTGGCCTATGTTTTTTTTACAGCGTTGGTATTGTTGGCAGTCATATACGGACGGTTAGCTTGGCCTCTGAAAGCGGGCTTAATTGTGATTGCTGTTGTATTTTATTGGTTTAGTTATAACGGTTGGAAGGAAACTCAAGGTTGGCCGAGCCAAGTGGAACTACCGCAAAAGTTCCTATTGCACTACGCCGTTATTGAAGAGCCTAATGAAGAAACAGGCGAAAAAGGTAAAATCTATATATGGCTCACCGATCTGTTAAATGACGAGTTGGCTGAAAAACCGCGAGCTTATGAATTGCCTTACGATCAAGCCGCGCATTCTGCCGTTGAGGAGGCGTTGAAAAAAACACGCAATGGTCAACCTCAGCTAGGTCAGCCAGCGCCACGCAAAGCGAAACCTTCTGATCCTAAACAGAAGAATGCGTTAGGGCAAAAAATGAAAGAGTTAAAGTTTTCTAATGTGCCAGCACCTGCGTTACCGGAGAAATGATGATGTTTAGAGTCGTTGTTTTTTTTATGGTTTCAATGACGCTGTTTGGCTGTAACGAAGATATTCCAAAAACAGAGTATTTCCCCCTGCAGGAGGGTGTTACTTGGCATTACCAAGTAACTAGACAACTCGTGGGTAGTCAGGAGACGCTTCGCTCTTATTATGTTGAGAACAGAGGGGAGGCTAAATTAACAAATGAGTATGCGGAAGATCCTGTATACATACGACATACCAGTGATGGCACCGACTACTACATTCTACAAGATGATACGGGAACCTATCGTGTCGCTGAACGTACATTAATTGAGTATAAACCTCGATTTGAAAACGAAATTGTGCGGATACTGCCTAACCTGGCTGATGTAGAAGTAGGACGTAGCTGGTCTGTGGTAACGAAGCCTTATACGCTCCACCGTAATTCATCTTCTTCCTTGCCAGACCCATCAGAACAGAAGATAAACATGTTGTTTGAAATATCTTCCGTAAACGACATCGTCACAATGGATTCAGAAACGTTTGATAACTGTATACGTATCGAAGGCACTGCTATCTTATCCTTGTATGTAGATCCAAGGGTTGGTTATCAAGATATTAAAATAACTCAAACGGAGTGGTATGCCCCAGGTGTGGGCTTGGTTAAATTATTACGTGAAGAGCCTTTGGATATGCCCTTATTTAAGGGTGGTTCGATTCTATTTGAGTTAACTGAATTTGATCCATGATAAAGCTTCTATTCTTGATCAGTTTGTAGAGAGCTTATGAATACGTTTCAAGTTTTCTAAGTGGGCAGTCGAAGGGTATCGCAGTGAAATAATGGGCCCTTTTAAAACAACAAGCATAGCCTGAGTTTTTAGCTCATTTTTAGGCTCTTTCAATGGTATTCGCTTCGCTTCAGTATTATGTTTATTGATATAGGTGCTTTTGAGAAAGCTGGCAGTAAAAGAAGTAAGAAAGTTACTTATCCTGTTTAGAAAAAAGGAAACAGTTGTGGATATGAATTTAAGTTTGCTTCAAACGCGCGTAATTGGTTGTATGCTGGAGAAAGAGGTTACAACACCTGATCAATACCCCCTTTCATTGAAGTCACTCACGGTTGCTTGTAATCAAAAAAGTAATCGAGAACCTGTAATGGATCTATCAGAGAGTGAAGTGCAAGAAACCCTCGATGAGTTGACTAAAAAGCGCTTAGTTAGGGATGAATCTGGTTTTGGTAGTCGTGTAGTTAAGTATAAGCATCGTTTTTGTAATACAGAGTTTAGTGATTTGCAGTTATCGGCTCAGGAGTTGGCGATTATAACTGTTTTGTTTCTTCGCGGAGCCCAAACCCCTGGAGAATTACGTAGTCGAACGAACCGCATGTGTGAGTTTTCTGATGTGCATGAAGTGGAGTGCGTTCTGCAAAAATTGAGTAGTGCGGATACGTCATTGGTCGCCCGTTTAGAAAGAGAACCGGGAAAACGGGAATCCAGATATGCTCACCTATTTAATGGTGCAGACAGTCTAATCACTGTATCAGACGAAAATACTGCGTTGCCAAGCGGTTTGAGCGAGAAGAATGGTGCACTTGAAAATCGAGTAGAAGCGCTGGAAGCTGAAGTGGCTGAACTAAAGCAGATGATGGTCGATTATTTGGATAAGGGTTAGCCTTCGAAAATATCAAGCTTTGAGATAATAGCCCCTTTTAAAGTTTGAAAGAGCCGTGTGAGCTGTTTTCGGTACTCATCGAAAGGGTGTTTTTTTAAGGCGTCTAAAACAGCTCTATTTCGTTATCATGCACTTCGATTCTGGAGTTAATATCAGCAAAGTGCACGATCTGATCTCGGCCATGATTTTTGGCGTAGTAAAGTGCACGATCAGCTTGCTCGAAATGTAGTAGCGGAGGTGTCACGGGGTCTACGATTGTGAAGCCAATGCTGACTGTTAATTTTCCTGATGGGAATGCGTAGTCACGAACCGCCTGATGGAATCGGTTCATAATATCGAGTGCTTGTTCTAATTGGACATTGTTGAGTATAACGACAAACTCTTCACCGCCGTAACGGAATAAAAAATCAGTATAACGAAAGGTTTTTTTCATTAATTCTGCGAAGTGTAGAAGGACTTCATCACCATATAAATGTCCAAAATTATCATTCACAAGCTTAAAATAATCGATGTCTAAAACGACCATCCAAGAGGGTTTAATATGGTCGCCTTTTTGGTGCCGATGAAAAGATACAACTTCATTTAGGCTTAATTCCATTGTTTGCCTGTTGGGGAGACCGGTTAGCATATCTCGTTCTTTGGCGTCGAGTAGTGCCACTTGATTGGCATATATGCTAAAAACGCCCTCTAACATCACCATATCTGCAGTTGAAATTGAACCCGTAATGATGATTATACGTCTAGGCATCACATCTTTTGTTATATCTAATAAAATATAATCAGTTTCTTTAAACTTTATACAGGTAACGCCTCCCTTGCTCTTGGGTAGCGCTTTGAGCATCAAGTCGCTGTTACGGTCAACAAAAGTTTCGTCAAGCGTGATGGGAAAGCGTCTTATAGAGAGCCCAGAATCAGATTTAGAATCACCGAAAATTTCGTATGATGTAGCGTCCTCTACTCCCTCAAGTGAACGAAAGTAATGAAGTACCGCATGAGTTAATGAATTATAGCTTTTGTGGGCTAAAAATTTAGCTGATAATTCAAACGCTTGTTTTATGTGGTCGTGTTCGTTCATTATGTTGTTTGGGACTCAAGGGCACATGTGCAAAGGGTTTATGTGATTGTACCAGCCTAATTGAAATTACTGAACGAACGATAATAAGTTTTTATTTTTGAATGGCTTTTTCAGCTCATTTACCTAGCTCGTCCTTAAAGGGTAAATACTGACTGAACTGCTCAATTTGCTGGGTAATTGCTGTAGTTTCTTCATCAACGAAATTTCTAATTGCTTGATTAAACCCCACCTCTTTTACGTAATGAGAAGACCATGTAGGAACAGGCTCGAATCCGCGCTGAATTTTATGCTCACCTTGAGCGCCTGAGTCAAAACGTTCTAGCTTATGCTTAATGCAATAATCAATTCCTTGGTAATAGCATGTTTCAAAGTGCAGGCTGTCGTATTCATCAAAGCATCCCCAGTACCTACCATAAAGAGTATTTGAATCTTTTAGTGATAGTGCCGCTGCTACGGGCTGTTCATCTTTTAAGGCGATTACAAGCAGAAGGCTCTCTGGCATGGTTTCTTGTAATTCAAAGAAAAAATCCTTGGTGAGATAAGCTTCACGGCCACGTTTTAGATAAGTCATGCGATAGAAATCATAAAACTGATTCATTAAATCATGAGTGATGTTTTCACCGGTTAGCTGGATATGACTGATATTTTGATCGATGATTTTTTTGCGCTCTTTTTTAACGTTCTTTCTCTTTCTTGAGGTAAATCGCTCTAGAAAGTGAGCAAAGCTTTCATAATTCTGGTTAAACCATTGATACTGACACCCTTTACGGGTCATCAATTTAGGATGGTTTAGGGCATCAACCTCAGTTTGTGTTGGGAAGAGGAGATGGAAAGAGTGTGCGCCTATCTTTTGGCATAGGTTAGGCAGTTGCTCTTTTATGATCGCGAGTAACGGAAGTGGATTCTGTTTGGTTAATAAACGTGGCCCTGTGACGGGTGAGTAAGGGATAGCGCTGACTAGTTTTGGGTAGTAGTCGAGATTGTGGCGTTGGTAAGCGTCTGCCCATGCCCAGTCAAATACATACTCCCCATAAGAGTGTTGCTTGAAGTAAAGGGGGAGTACGGCAATAATTATACCGTTATCTTCTAGCTGTAGATGAAATGGTTGCCAGCCGGTTTCTTTGCAAACACTGTTGGAGGATTCAAGTGCAGATAGAAATTCGTAGCGAATAAAAGGGTTATCGGTGGGGCAGAGATTATTCCAAGTAGTTTTACTTATTTCACTGATTTTATGGCTGAATTTTAGTTCCAGCATGTCGCAGGTTCCCTTTTGAATTGCTAAGCTTAATTTATGTCAAATATGGTCAAGCGGTAGGGTCTGTATATCAGCAGACCGGTATTTAGTTTTTTGCAGGAGTATTGAAATGGATGAGTTAGAGCTTGAATTTGAACTTCACCCGCAACTGGCTGCTGATTGCATTGTATTGGGGGATTTCCCTGTAAGTCGACTGTTATTATTGAATGACTCTAATTATCCGTGGTTTGTTTTGGTGCCTCGCAGAGCGGGTGCTACCGAGATTTATCATCTGTCGGATGAAGAACAGTGCATTTTAATGAAGGAATCCTCCTTCTTAGCATCAAATTTAGCGGATATTTTTGCTGCAAAAAAGATGAACGTGGCCTCGTTAGGGAATATGGTTCCTCAACTTCACATTCATCATATTGTTAGATATGAAACCGATAAGGCATGGCCTGCACCTGTATGGGGTAAAGTGCCTGCAGTACCTTATAGTGAGAAGGAGATAGAAGCTGTACGTGGCAAGCTGGAAGCACTGATGGCGGGCGAGCTAGATTTTGTGCCTCATTAACTTACAGATCAATGCATTCGGCTTCTAACGACTTCTAATTTTTACTAATAAATGCCTAAAACTAAGTTGTTTAAAATCTTTCAGCCCTCATTCCCTGTGAGGGCCTGTCACTGCCAAATATTTCAGGTATAATCCGCCGTTTTCCACAGATTTGTCCTGAACGGTTTAAGGCTTAATTCAAATGCCAATATTTGATTTCCAGTGCAATAGCTGTAGTCATCAGTTTGAGAAGCTTGTATTCAAGAGTGATGCGCCTGCGCCAGCGTGTGTTTCATGCTCAAGTGATGATGTTACTAAATTGGTATCAGCGCCGGGATTTAGATTGTCAGGTTCAGGATGGTATGAAACAGATTTTAAAACCGGTAAGAAGAAAAACCTTGCCGGCAACAAAGAAGGCCCCAGTGATACAGCTCAGTAAGGGCGGTACATACGGGGTTTAATAAGTTTATTAATTCATAGACGTTTTGGTGTTTACCAGATCTATTAAAGTTAACAGGAACAGTAAATTATGCGCAGTCATTATTGCGGCGATCTAAGAAAAGAGCATATCGGCGAAGATATTACTTTGTCAGGTTGGGTACACCGTCGTCGTGACCACGGTGGTGTTATCTTCCTAGATGTGCGTGACCGTGAAGGTTTAACGCAGGTTGTATTTGATCCAGATCGCGAAGAGAGCTTCGCGTTGGCTGATAGCTGCCGTAATGAGTTCGTTATCGAACTGAAAGGTACTGTTCGTGCACGCCCTGAAGGTACCGTTAATACGGATATGCCAACAGGTGAAATCGAAGTGCTAGGCAAAGAACTTATCGTTCTTAACAAGGCTGAAACACCTCCATTCCAGTTGGATGAGCATCAGCAAGTAGGTGAAGATGTTCGCTTGCGTCATCGTTATATCGATCTGCGTCGTCCTGAAATGCAGGAAAAACTACGTTTTCGTTCAAAAGTATCTAATGCGATTCGTAACTACCTAGATGACAATGGCTTCCTAGATATTGAAACGCCAATTCTGAACCGTGCGACACCTGAAGGCGCACGTGACTTCCTAGTGCCAAGTCGTGTTCATGACGGTCAGTTCTTCGCATTGCCACAGTCACCTCAGTTGTTTAAACAGCTGTTAATGGTGTCTGGCTTTGATCGTTACTACCAGATTGCTAAATGTTTCCGTGATGAAGATCTACGTGCAGACCGTCAGCCTGAATTTACTCAGATAGACATCGAGACGTCCTTTATGGATGAAGAGTCAATCATGGGGCTAACGGAAACAATGATTCGTAAATTGTTCCTTGAGCTTAAAGGTGTTGATCTGGGTGATTTCCCGCGCATGCCTTATGCTGAAGCGATGCAGCGTTTTGGTTCTGACAAGCCTGATCTACGTTTCCCAATGGAATTGGTTGACGTTGCAGATCTAATGGCTGAGATTGAATTCAAAGTATTTGCAGGACCAGCTAAAGATCCTAAGGGTCGCGTTGCGGCACTTAAAGTACCAGGTGGTGCTAAGCTGACCCGTAAGAATATCGATGATTACACTAAGTTTGTTAGCATCTACGGTGCTAAAGGCTTGGCTTGGATCAAAGTTAATGAAATTGAAAACGGCGTAAATGGTCTGCAGTCTCCAATTATCAAATTCTTGGGCGACGACGTAACTATGGCGATCATGGATCGTTTAGGTGCTGAAAACGGCGATATCGTTTTCTTTGGTGCAGATAAAGAGAAGGTTGTTTCTGAAGCGCTGGGTGCTCTACGTATTAAGGTCGGTGAAGATCTTGAAATGTCTCAGTGTGAGTGGGCTCCTCTTTGGGTTGTTGATTTCCCAATGTTTGAGGAAACAAGTGATGGAGGCCTAACGGCGCTGCATCACCCGTTCACTGCGCCAAGCTGCACACCCGAGGAGCTGAAAGCTGACCCTCTTAATGCGCTGTCACGTGCTTATGACATGGTGCTGAATGGTTGTGAGCTAGGTGGTGGTTCTATCCGTATTCACGATCAAGAGATGCAGGCTAAAGTGCTTGAAATTCTTGGTATCTCGGATGAGGAAGCTGATGATAAATTTGGCTTCCTATTAGATGCTCTTCAGTACGGTGCGCCTCCTCATGGTGGTTTAGCATTTGGTTTAGATCGTTTGATCATGCTTATGACGGGTACTGACTCTATTCGTGAAGTTATCGCTTTCCCTAAAACGCAGAGTGCATCTTGTATGATGACAAATGCACCAGGCGAAGTAAGTGCAGCTCAGCTTCGTGAATTGAACATTAAGCTACGTAAAACGCCTTAAGCTTTTGCGTTAGTCTTAATAAATATCTATAAAAGAAGCTGCCAACGGGCCACTGCTGTCCCATAGTTTT
>DJLT01000054.1 GCA_002435145.1 Neptuniibacter sp. UBA6509 | reverse complement strand
TCACGCAAAGTCCTTGTTAAAGCTGGTTTTTCGGAAGAAGGTCTACGGCGAGCGTATGGAGAAGAGCTACCTGCATTTCGTATTAATCGTGATGCACTGCGACTGATAAACACTTAAAGCAAAAAAGCAGAGGCTCGCCTCTGCTTTTTACAGCACAGCTAGAGAGCTAGATTTTTAGCTTTGCTCAATGCACTTTGAAAATCCTGCTCAGGATCAGAGGTTACAAGGGATGGCTGAAGGCATACGCTCTCTATGTTGCTAATCCCGATCATGTTCAGCCACCAAGATACGTAGGTCGAGTGAAAATCACTGCCGTATTTTGCTTCAGCGCCTGGGAAAAATACCCCAGAGGTATAAAAAACACTCGCTTTTTTGTTTTCTAACAAGCCGAAGTAGCCTTGTTCTGGACTGAACCCGAAAAGTAATCCTGGCTGAGTAATAATGTCGATATATTGCTTGAGCTTATACGGAACTCCCCCATTCCACATAGGAACAGCGAATACAATATGATCGGCATCCATAAATTGTGCTGCAATCTCTTCGATACGCGTCCACTCAGTTTTTAAGCCATCATCCATATCGCCAACTCCGAAAAAGGTCATTTTCGCAGCCGCCTTATCCCCATCAAATTCAGGGAGATCTGCCTTCCATAAATCGAGCGTGCTCACGACTAACTCTGAATCTGAAGCTCGCTTCTCTTCAATGAATGCTTCAGCAAGCAGATTGGATTGTGATGATTCACCTCTAGGTGAAGCGAGTATGTATAGTAATTTAGTCATAACTTAATCCTTTTGACGAATTTTATAGTAACCTTTTAAAAGATTATTTGAAGGTTACTATTAAACAAATAACTTATCAAACTTATTTTTAAGGGTTACTATGTGTTTTTTTAAATAAGGATTGAACTTTTGACGAATACAACAAGACCTGCTCCTTTTTTTGTATCCGATCACATGGCTTTAGACTTTTTGAGCACTCGAACGGCTCCTTGGGGAAAAGAAATCGAATGGCTAAGTAGAGGTACTGATTTATTGGATTGGTTAGAAGCCGCTGAGGCAATTTCAGGAGATCAGAAAAAAGCGTTATCCACGCAATTTTCAACAGCAGAACTAGAAGCTGCTTGTAACAGTGCAAGGTCACTGCGGGAGTGGTTCAGAGGTTTTATTTCGTCATACGCAGGCAATGAACTGACAGAATTTGATATGGCCGAGCTTCAACCGATCAATCAAATTCTCGCCCAAGGCTCACAATATAGCCAAGTGAGTTTTGCTGGCGAAGGTTCTCATGTGCAGTTAACTCCATTTATCCATTGGCGCAGCCACGCTGATTTGCTATTACCTGTAGCAAACGCGATAGCGGATTTGGTATGCAACCAGAACTTTAAATACATCAAAAACTGTGAAGGGCCTACGTGTAACCTCTTCTATCTAGATGAGACCAAAAACCATACTCGCAGATGGTGTACCATGAGTGTATGCGGCAATCGCGCCAAAGCTGCGGCGTTTAGAGCGCGAAAAAAACGATCCAGCTGAATTTTGCATTAAATGCATTTGGACATTAACTTAAATATCATCTAGTCGGCTCAATTCTTGATAATCAATATGACTGATTAGGTCGTTTTTTAACTCATCACGGTACACCCCGTGAAACGCGTTCCTCTTGACATTCGTAAGAATCTTTCTGAATCCCCATGTCACACAGAGAAGGTTCAGCATCAACTAGTCGTGTGCTTGGCCTCCCTAAAGCCTCAAGTGTGTTTTCTCGTAGACGCCATTTTCTCTCTCTGCTTTAGGTCGAAGTGTCAGAGACTGTTAGAACGCCTTAAATTCCCGTCTGATACCGGCCATTCGACACTCCGCAATCCAACAAGGTGTTCATCATCCCCCCCCCTCGAAACACTCAAGGTAATTACCATTGATCGTATCCCTAATGGCTCAGAAGTCGAGCTCAGGAAGCCCAATGGCGCCTAATTCGCAATCAAAGATCAGCTTCATCTGAACACTTTCCTCACTTTCTGGTAGCGACACCAGAAGGTAACCATCTAAATAAATGTTGACAGGTTACTTTGATTTATGAAACCATCAAATCAACTCTTAAGAGGTTACTAATTTGAAAAAGGAAAAACATATGCCCTTAATCACAGTAAAAGTTTTTGAAGATGAGCTAGATCAAGCCCAATCAAAAAAGCTAATAGAAGAAATTACAAACACTGTCACTCGACTTACGAGTGAAAAGCTGAGGCCCGCAACATGGGTCGTGATCGAAGAGATCAAGGATGGCCACTGGGGCGTCGCTGGAAACGCACTAAGCCTGGACGATGTGCAAAAAATGATGGCCGATTGAATCGCATAATGTTCTAATTTTGTGGAGATAAGCATGAAGAATTTAAAGAAAAAATATGGTGGCTGGGCACTGGTTACAGGTGCGTCATCAGGCATTGGTAAAGAGTTTGTGCGAGAACTCGCTAGTCAAGGATTTAACATGGCCCTTGTTGCGCGTTCGGAAGAGGCACTAAAACAAATGTCCCAGGAGATCACGTCGAAACACGCTGTCGAAACACGCATTATTCTGGCAGATTTTACAAAGGAGGATGCTGTACAAGCGGTTTATGATGCTGTTGACGACCTAGACATTGGTCTATTAATCCCTGCTGCGGGCGTTGATGAAATGGGATTATTTTTAGATAAAAACTACTCATCTTTACAGGCCATGATGCAACTTAATATTGATGCCCCTACACAGCTA
This sequence comes from Neptuniibacter sp. UBA6509, assembly GCA_002435145.1. Lineage (GTDB taxonomy): Bacteria > Pseudomonadota > Gammaproteobacteria > Pseudomonadales > Balneatricaceae > Neptuniibacter. The sequence continues at coordinate 7,427 of DJLT01000054.1, read as the reverse complement.
GCCCATATGTTTGGCAAACGCATGGAAAAACGCGAGCATTCTGGAATTATTCTGGTAGCAAGCTTATTTGCGTACCAAGGAATCCCACACTTTGCGACGTACGCTGCCACCAAGGCTTATATTCTGACCCTAGGTGAGGCATTAACGCTTGAAATGAAAAAGAAAGGAATCGACGTTTTAACACTTTCCCCAGGGCTTACCGCAACACCCTTTGCCGCAGGTCTGAAGGTTAACCCAAAATTACTGCCTATGATTGCTCAAAACCCACGTAGCGTAGCGCGTATAGGGTTAAGAAATATTGGTAATAAAATGAGTGTTGTATCCGGCTTTATCAATAAATTTTACGCTTGGGAAAATCGTTTAATTCCCCGTTCATGGCCCGTAAAATTATTTGGTTTTTTAATTGGAAACGCCGCACGTTCGTATGAAAAACACAAAAAATCGGCACCACAATCACCGAAAGCTCCCGTTTAGAAGCAATGCGATTAAATTAAAAACTACAGAAAGGCCTTTTATCTATGACATATTTTCCACTATTAGAAAAAGATACAGCTCCTGAAAATTCCGTTGAGTGGCTAGAAAAAGCCGAAGCGAATTTTGGCATGATCCCTAATGTTGAAAAAGTGATGGCATTAAGCCCTCAATTGCTTGCCGGCTATACGTTTATGTGGGATGGATTTAATACCTCCACATTAGACGAGCAGGAGCGTCAGGTTGTTTACATGACCGCTAATTACGAAAATGAATGTGATTATTGTGTACCTTGGCACACCATTTTGGCAGAGCAAAGCGGTCTCAGCAAAGAAGATGTTACCGCTTTACGAGGTGGCGGAACACTTTCGAATCCAAAGCATGATGCCTTGAGCATCTTTACACGCTGCCTAATCGCAAACCGTGGGAAGGCTTCGCAAATTCAATTACAAGATTTTTTTGACATAGGCTATACAGACCAGCAGGCGCTAGAGGTAATTCTAGCGCTCTCCATAAAGTTAATCAGTAATTACACAAACTCCATTGCCGGTACTCCACTTGATAAAGAGGTGCAGCACAAGCGTTGGGAGAAACCCCTGGTACGCGAGAAAGCGGAATAAAAGCTATTCCGCACATTCCATCAATTTAAAAGACATCAAAGGTTCGTACGAAACAGGTGATGGAAGCTACGTAAGTGGCTCAAGATGTTTGTTCTTATCTTGTCCACTTCCAACTCAGTAATCTCGATGCTCGGTTTGGAATTCGTATTTGGCGCTGAAAAATGTTGAAGTGTTTTAAGCCAAAACACTTGGGGTCAAGGTTACTTTTTTAGAAAGAAACCGGTTTGGTTTAGTTCGTTAGACCCTAAACTAGGAATGGGTGAGCGCTAGTAAGACCGCCATCTTGTTTAAGACAAAGGGCCATTTCTTAGCAGATTCAGAAAACGATTTGTTTCATCGATCTCATCGCCAAGCAGCGCCTCTGTTTCCAGCTGCGCTTTCTCCCACAACGGGTAGGCTTCTCGCAGTAGCGATAGCCCTTTATCGGTAATTCGTAAAGCCCGCTTTCGGGTTCCCGCCTCTCCACTTCGCTCGATAAGATCACTCGCTTCAAGCAACTTAGCGCCTCTGGTGAGCGAGGTGCGTTCCATTGAAAGCCTTTCAGCTATTTCGCTAATTGAGTTGGGGCGTGTCTGTGCTATCGCGGCAAGTAAAGTGAACTGAGTAATCGTTAAGCCAACTGGGCGCAAAGCAGTGTCGTAGCGCCGACTAATTGCCCTTGCTGCGCTAAGTGTTCGGACCGCCAGACAGCGCCCTGTAATGCTTTTAATCATTAATTTGTCGTTCATAAGGGTAGATATACAGGATTGGCCTTGACTTTCCAAGCGTGTATATGCACTATTTGTAGTGTATATACACGCTAATGTGAATTTATAAGGTGCAAATTATGGAATCCATACCCAAAAAACAAGGAGTCGTTGATCGAATGTTAAGCCTTCGTTGGCTTGTGATTATTGCTGCCACACTCATCATCGGAGCAACGGCGTTCTCGCTTCCGACGCTAACCAAGGACACTTCGGCGGACGCATTTATCGACCCAGAATCTCCAGCTCTCATTTATAAGGAACGAGTTGAAAAGGTGTTTGGCCTGACTGACCCAATTGTCGTTGCCGTCATTAATAAAGGTGGGAACGGCGTATTCGATACAGATAATCTTGCCTTGGTTGAAAGTCTGACCTCTAAGATTGAAGAGCTAAAACAAGTTGACCCTGATCGTGTTGTTAGCTTAGCCACTGAAAATAATATTGTCGGAACCCCAGATGGGCTGATTGTTGAGGGTTTCCTAGATAAAAAAACAGAACATTTCAAAGGGGCTAGGGGTAGCACCGAGCGAGCTTCCGAAATTCGGGAAGCGATCAGTGAATTTCCCCTCTATCAAGGGAGCCTGGTCGGCCGAGAAGGTACAGCCACCCTTATTATTGCTGAAATTTTAGATGAAGACGACGCGCAAGCTACTTATGACGCGGTCGTAGACATTGCTAGTCAGGCTGTGGTTCCGGAAGGTACTGAAATTCACATTGCAGGAGAAGGTGCAGTAGCTGGCTATTTATCGACTTACATTGATAAGGACGCCAGTAGATTAAACCCACTCGCCGGAGTCATTATCACGATTGTGCTGCTACTGGCTTTCTTATCCCTGCGGGCGGCCATTCTGCCTAACGTCGTGGTGGCTGCAACCGTATTAGGGAGTTTCGGGTTGATGGCGGCATCTGGGACTTCATTTTATGTCATCACCAATGGATTAGTGGTTAACCTCATTGGCATTTCGGTTGCTGATTCCATCCACATCCTATCGGCATACTACAGTATCCTAAGGGACGACCCGGATATAGATAAGAAAGCTGCGGTCAAGTTAGCTGTCTCAAAAATGTGGCGTCCAGTAACTTTGACAAGTTTAACAACTATTGCGGGTTTTCTCGCGCTTTCCGCCAGCTCAACTATGCCTCCTATTCAGGCCTTTGGTCTATTCGGCGCACTGGGCGTTGCTCTTGCTTGGATGTATTCGCTGACGCTTTTACCCGCTCTGCTAACCATTTGGCCAACCAAACGCATACCCCTCCCATTTAAGTCTGGGCTTACGCGAGCGAGTTTTTCTGAACGATTGATGACGAGTATAGGCCGAACAGTCCTAGGTGCCCCAAAAGTCGTGGTTGGGTTGAGTGTAGTCATACTTACAGTAGCAGTGTTCGGCGCAATGCAAGTTGTCGTCGATGAGGATCGAATAGAAAACTTTCGCCCCACTGAACCTGTTTACATGGCCGATAAGGCTATTAATTCCACGACCGATGGTATCTACAATCTCGATATTCTCGTTGAAACTCAAAGTGCAGGCGGTCTATACGATCCTGAAACCTTGCAACGTATTGAAGCGCTTCAAGACTATATAGAAACCTTGCCGAGCGTTGGGGGGACCACTTCTATTGTCGACTACGTAAAGCAATTGCACCGCTCCGTAAATGACGGAGATGCCGCCTTCTACACAATTCCAGACAACGCCGACCTTATTGCTCAACTCTTCTTTTTGTATGGAGCGAGTGCCGACCCAACCGATTTCGAAGAAGAGATCGACTCAGACCACCGGCAAGCTCTGGTTCGCGCGCAAATAAAAGAAGGCCGATACACAAACAATAAATTACTTGTACCTGCTCTTGAAAAATACGTGAAGGACGTGTTCAACAATGAAACTGTAAAGGCGACCGTAACGGGGCGCGTCACTGTCAGCTACTACTGGATACAAGGCATCGATCAGTCGACATTATTTTCGATTCTTCTGTCATTTGTCGCAGTCACGTTGACCGCAATGTTGGTATTCCGCTCAGCAATATCAGGGCTACTTGCAGCTCTTCCAGTGGGTCTTGCTATATTGCTCGTGTATGCCGTCATGGGATTCACTGGCATCCCATTAGGTGTGAGCACCTCCATGTTCGCAGCGATAGCCATTGGGTTGTCCATAGACTTTGCTATCCACGCCCTTGATCGACTTCGTGAAATTGGTCGCACCAAAGGGTTAGATGCTGATGCCCTAATAGACCTCTATCCAGAAACTGGACGAGCGCTCTTTTTCAATTTTGTAGCGGTGGCCGGAGGGTTTGGTGTTCTAATGACGTCCGAAGTACCTCCATTGGTCAAGTTTGGCGGCCTGGTTGCGGTGGCGGTTTCAGTGGCCTTTCTGGCGTCCGTCACCCTGTTACCCGCACTTGTCACACTGTTCAAGCCCCGCGCCCTTCTAGCACCGAAACCAAAGGAGAAACCAAATGCGTTTAATCATAAGCCTACTTAGTATGACTTGTTTGGCCTTACCTGCCATCGCGCAAGACACTCTGACCGGAGATGAAATTGTCGCTCAAATGAATGCACGTGATGATGGAAATTACGTCACACGAGGGTTTTCAATTGAGCTAACTGATCGATCTGGAAAAACACGGACGGAAAAAACGATTGCTTATCGGCGCTATTTTGGAGACGAAAAGCGTACGATTATATTCTACACTGAGCCAACACGCGTGCGTGGGACAGGGTTTCTAACATACGATTATGCCGACCCTGCGATTGATGATGATCAATGGCTGTACCTTCCAGCACTTAGGAAAGTACGTCGAATTTCAGCATCTGATCGAGGTGACTACTTTCTTGGAACGGACTTTACCTATGAAGAAATAAAGAAAGAACAAAAAATCGAGTCAGAAGACTATCGATTTGAGGCGAAGGGTGCCGAAATCATTGACGGGCGTGAATTATTAATCGTTGAAGGCACACCTCTATCCGATGACATATCAGATGAACTCGGTTTGTCTCATGTTGTTTGGCGTATCGATCCAGAAATCTGGATGAGTCGAAAAACCGATTACTATGACCAAAATGGTAACCATGCAAGGACTGCCATCCTAGAAGGCGTTGAAACCATAGACGGCTATCTAACGACAACTCAGATCTTCGTAGAAAATCACAAAACCGGACACTCTTCTCGGATCACTTTTTTGAATACTGACTACACGACTGAAGTGCCAGAAAGTCTTTTTAGTCAGCCGCGTTTACGGCGCGGTCTATGATTCGGTATCGTCGTTCAACGTTACTTCAACACCTTGGCTCTCCTTTATTTAGAGCATTCCTTGCCGTGGTGGTACTCCCGCCCGGTAAGGCTTTTTCTCAGGATATCGAGTATAGGGGGACGCTATCTTCGCGGGTGGCAGTTGAGACTCGTGATGGCAATATGCAACTAGGCGAAGTAAAGTTCGAGCCAGAGCTAGCGGGTACGTTAACGCCGAACATTAGTTTTCGAATTCTTGGCCGCCTGCGGGGTGATACTCAGGACCAAATAGAGCCCGGCGATCCAGGGGCTCAATCTGCTGCTAGGTCAGATTGGAACAGGCGCGCATTTATCGTGGATAATCTAGATGCCGAGCTTCGTGAAGCCTATGCGGATATCTACGCAGGTGATTGGTTCTTCCGCTTAGGAAAACAACAAGTCGTCTGGGGGCAAGCTGACGGTCTTCGAGTTCTCGATCAAGTTAATCCTCTGAGCTTTCGCGAATTTACTCTGGGAAACTTTGAGGATAGGCGAATTCCGTTATGGATGGCCAATCTTGAACGAAGTTTCAGATCAGTAACGGTTCAATTTCTTTGGATACCTGATCACACTTATAACGAAGTTCCTTCTACTGGCACCTTTCGACCAACATCACCCTTGCTGGTTCCGAGTCCACCGACCGACTTTTCAGGGCCGATTCAAGCTGTACAAGGAAATCGACCCAATCGCCTAATTACCGACGATGATTATGGCATCCGCTTAACAGGCTTTTCTCATGGCTGGGACTGGTCGTTAAATGGACTTTACTCTTATAGCGATGCACCTGTTATCAGTCAGCAACTTGCTGATGACGGCACTCTGTTCATTGCTCCGCGCTATGAACGCTCCTTGCTCATAGGTGGTTCAGCTTCAAACGCCTTCGGTAAATTTACCTTACGTGCCGAACTGGGCTATGCGACAAACCGATACGTATTAATCAACGATCCAACTGACGAAGATGGCGTTGCTAAAAGCTCCGAACTAAGCAGTGTTATCGGGCTAGATTATCAAGTCAACGCCGACACGCTCTTTAGTAGTCAGCTTTTTTTGAGCGTACTACCTGATAATCCTAATGGCGCTATCCGAGACCAAGCAACCGGCACATTAACGCTTTTGGCTCGACGAGAACTACGTAACGACACAATTAGAGTCGAAGGATTATTGATTCAGGATCTGAATCAAGGCGATGGCGTACTGCAAGTATCGGCTAATTACGAGTTAACCAGCTCAGTTACCCTGAGTGCAGGCGTTGATGTTTTCTACGGTACTACCAATGGAATTTATGGTCAGTTTGATCAAACTGACCGAATTACACTCGGTTTTGAGTATGGTTTTTAGGAGGTTAACATGAGCACATACCCAGATTTATCTTCACTTGATATTAACACGGCTACGGATGGTCTTCTCAGCCAGATATTTTCTGTACGTGAGGGGGAGAGAAAAACATGGGAGCTGTCTATTCCCGAGCCGACCGAGAGCATCGAGTTATTAGATGGCTCATGGGCTCTTGTATGGGGTGATGGCCCTCCTGTTCTGCTCGCCCATGGTTTTGAAGGGCGTTATAGTCAGTTTGCAAAAGTTATCGAAGCAACGCGTAACTCGGGGTTCAAACTGGTTGGTTTAGAAATGCCCGGGCATGGGAGGTCTCATGCACTTCGTGCGGACCCACTATCTTTTTCAAATGCTATTCAGGCCGCATGCTCTGAATTTGGCGCATTTCATACCATGATTGGGCATAGCCAAGGCGCAAATGCTGTTCTGCACGCCTCCGTTAAGGGAGTGGTCAGTAGCAGAATCGTACTGCTTGCGCCACTTGTATCGGTTGAGTCTCACTTGCGCCGAGCATGTGCGCTCGTAAAGTTGTCTGCCGAAGGGACAGAGCTGTTTCTTCGTAAAATCACAGAACTGGTAGGGGTTCCTCCCTCGGACTTTGAAGGGCATGTTATGGGTTCCACTTTGAATATGCGTACCTTAATAGTTCATGACTGCAGGGATAAAGAAGTTCCAATTTCTGAAGCGGAGACGCTAGCCAATGAAATGTCCCTAGCTCGACTTCATATATCGGATGGACTAGGGCACAGAAGGCTTCTAGCAGACCTTGATACTGTCAATCAAGTTGTTAGCTTGATGAATGAAACGTAAATAATAAGCACAAGGGCAGGAATAGTCCTTACCCCAGAAAATTTGTTTTGGCCTGAACGCTGTCAAGAACACTGACAGAGGGTGTCAGCAGGACCCTGTTATTCTGTATTCCACTATCGAACGCAATTGCAGATTGATTTCAATTGCGTAATTCATTTGTGAAAAAAATAACTTAGAGGTACCACCTG